>NZ_JAHUWL010000002.1:0-630066 GCF_019219045.1 Pseudomonas sp. PDM25 | reverse complement strand
GACCCGCGAGCAACACATCCGCCGCGAGAAGGCCACCAGCAACATCTGCACCGCACAAGTGCTGCTGGCCAACATCGCCAGCATGTACGCCGTGTACCACGGTCCGAAAGGCCTGACGCAGATCGCCCTGCGTATTCATCACCTGACCGCGATCCTTGCCAAAGGCTTGAGCGCATTGGGCCTGACCGTCGAGCAAGCCAACTTCTTCGACACCCTGACGCTCAAGACCGGCGCGCAAACTGCTGCTTTGCATGACAAGGCTCGCGCCCAACAGATCAACCTGCGGGTCATCGATGGCGAGCGTCTGGGCCTGTCGCTGGACGAAACCACTTCGCCAGCCGACGTGGAAACCCTGTGGAGCGTGCTGGCCGACGGCAAGGCGCTGCCAGACTTCGCCGCCCTCGCCGCCTCGGTACAAAGCACCCTCCCGGCCGCGCTGGTTCGCCAATCGCCGATCCTCAACCACCCGGTGTTCAACCGTTATCACTCGGAAACCGAGCTGATGCGCTACCTGCGCAAGCTCGCCGACAAGGACCTGGCGCTGGACCGCACCATGATCCCGCTGGGCTCCTGCACCATGAAACTCAACGCTGCCAGCGAAATGATCCCGGTGACCTGGGCCGAGTTCGGCGCCCTGCACCCGTTCGCTCCGGCCGAACAAAGCGCTGGCTATCAGCAGCTGACCGACGAGCTGGAAGCGATGCTCTGCGCCGCCACCGGTTACGACGCGATCTCGCTGCAACCGAACGCCGGTTCCCAAGGTGAATACGCCGGCCTGCTGGCGATCCGCGCCTATCACCAGAGCCGTGGCGAAGACCGTCGCGACATCTGCCTGATCCCCTCGTCTGCCCACGGCACCAACCCGGCCACCGCCAACATGGCTGGCATGCGTGTGGTGGTCACCGCCTGCGATGCCCGCGGCAACGTCGACATCGAAGACCTGCGGGCCAAGGCCATCGAGCACCGCGAACACCTCGCCGCGCTGATGATCACCTACCCGTCGACCCACGGCGTGTTCGAAGAAGGCATCCGCGAAATCTGCGGCATCATTCACGACCACGGCGGCCAGGTGTACATCGACGGCGCCAACATGAATGCAATGGTCGGCCTCTGCGCGCCGGGCAAGTTCGGCGGCGACGTGTCGCACCTGAACCTGCACAAAACCTTCTGCATCCCGCACGGCGGTGGCGGCCCGGGCGTTGGTCCGATTGGCGTCAAGTCGCACCTGACGCCGTTCCTGCCGGGTCACGGCACCATGGAGCGTAAAGAGGGCGCGGTCTGCGCCGCACCGTTCGGCAGCGCGAGCATTTTGCCGATCACCTGGATGTACATTCGGATGATGGGCGGCGCCGGTCTCAAGCGCGCCTCGCAACTGGCGATCCTCAATGCCAACTACATTTCCCGTCGCCTCGAAGAGCACTACCCGGTGCTCTACACCGGCAGCAACGGCCTGGTGGCGCACGAATGCATCCTCGACCTGCGTCCGCTGAAAGACAGCAGCGGCATCAGCGTCGATGACGTCGCCAAGCGTCTGATCGACTTCGGCTTCCACGCCCCGACCATGTCGTTCCCGGTGGCCGGCACGCTGATGATCGAGCCGACCGAAAGCGAATCCAAAGAAGAACTGGACCGCTTCTGCGACGCCATGATCCGCATCCGCGAAGAAATCCGCGCAGTGGAAAACGGCACCCTGGACAAGGACGACAACCCGCTGAAAAACGCCCCGCACACCGCGGCGGAAATCGTCGGCGAGTGGACGCATCCGTATAGCCGTGAGCAGGCGGTTTACCCACTCGAAACCTTGATCGACGCCAAATATTGGCCGCCCGTAGGTCGGGTCGACAACGTGTTCGGCGATCGCAACCTGATCTGCGCCTGCCCGTCGATCGCCGACTACCAGGACGCCTAAAAACAACACCCCCCTGTAGGAGCAAAGCTTGCTCGCGATAGCCGTTACACGGTCTATCTGATGAACCGCGTCATCGTTCATCGCGAGCAAGCTTTGCTCCTACAGGTCAGCCAATCCAGAGAACAAAAAGAGGACTCCACCATGTTCAGCAAGCACGACCAGATCAAAGGCTACGACGACGAACTGCTGGCAGCGATGAACGCTGAAGACGCACGCCAAGAACACCACATCGAGCTGATCGCTTCGGAAAACTACACCAGCCAACGGGTGATGGAAGCGCAAGGCAGCGGCCTGACCAACAAGTACGCCGAAGGCTATCCGGGCAAGCGCTATTACGGCGGCTGCGAACACGTCGATGTGGTCGAACAATTGGCCATCGACCGCGCCAAACAGCTGTTCGGCGCCGATTACGCCAACGTCCAGCCGCACTCCGGCAGCCAAGCCAACGCAGCGGTCTATCTGGCGTTGCTGCAAGCTGGCGATACCGTGTTGGGCATGAGCCTGGCCCACGGCGGTCACTTGACCCACGGCGCCAAAGTCAGTTTCTCCGGCAAGTTGTATAACGCCGTTCAGTACGGCATCGACACCGCGACCGGGCTGATCGATTACGACGAAGTCGAACGCCTGGCCGTCGAGCACCAGCCGAAAATGATCATCGCCGGCTTCTCTGCTTACTCGAAAACCCTGGACTTCCCACGTTTCCGGGCGATTGCCGACAAGGTCGGCGCTTATCTGTTTGTCGATATGGCCCACGTTGCCGGGCTGGTAGCGACCGGTCTGTACCCGAACCCGATTCCCTTTGCCGATGTCGTCACTACCACGACCCACAAGACCCTGCGCGGTCCGCGTGGCGGCCTGATCCTGGCCAAGGCCAATCCGGAACTGGAGAAAAAACTCAACGCTGCGGTGTTCCCCGGCGGTCAGGGTGGCCCGTTGATGCACGTGATCGCGGCCAAGGCTGTGTGCTTCAAAGAAGCGCTGGAGCCAGCCTTCAAGACCTATCAGGCGCAAGTGATCCGCAACGCTCAGGCGATGGCAAAAGTCTTTATTGATCGAGGCTACGACGTGGTGTCGGGCGGTACCGACAACCATCTGTTCCTGGTCAGCCTGATTCGTCAGGGCCTGACCGGCAAAGACGCCGACGCCGCCCTCGGTCGTGCCGGTATCACCGTGAACAAGAACGCCGTACCGAACGATCCGCAATCGCCGTTCGTGACCTCGGGCCTGCGCATCGGCACGCCGGCGATCACCAGCCGTGGTTTCAAGGAAACCCAGAGCATCGAGCTGGCGGGCTGGATCTGCGACATCCTCGATCACCTCGGCGATGCCGATGTCGAGGCCCACGTCGCCAGCCAGGCTGCCGCGATGTGCAGTGATTTCCCGGTCTACCGCGACTGATTGCTCGACACTATCCCTGTGGGAGTGAGCCTGCTCGCGATTGGGGAGTGACAGTCGACATCAATGTTGAATGTTTAACCGCTATCGCGAGCAATCTCCCACAGGTTCCGATGCGATCTCGCCTCCCCCACTCGAACAGAAGAACACTACACATGAGCGTACTTGTGGAATCGACCGGCAAAGTGCCGGTAAAAATGGAAGTCGGGGTCAAACTGCGCGGTGCGGAAAAGGTCGCGCGGATTCCGGTGAAGATCATCCCGACCGATGAGTTCCCACGCAAACCCGACTGGATTCGCGTGCGCATACCGATCTCCCCCGAGGTCGACCGGATCAAACAGCTGCTGCGCAAACACAAGCTGCACAGCGTCTGTGAAGAAGCTTCCTGCCCGAACCTCGGCGAGTGTTTTTCCGGAGGCACGGCGACTTTCATGATCATGGGTGACATCTGCACCCGCCGTTGCCCGTTCTGCGATGTCGGCCACGGCCGGCCGAAACCGCTGGATGCCGACGAGCCGATGAACCTCGCCGTGGCCATCGCCGACCTGCGCCTCAAGTACGTGGTGATCACCTCGGTGGACCGCGACGACTTGCGCGACGGCGGCGCCCAGCATTTCGTCGATTGCCTGCGCGAAATCCGCACGCTGTCGCCGGGCGTGCAACTGGAAACCCTGGTGCCGGATTACCGTGGCCGCATGGACCTCGCCCTGGCGATCACCGCCACTGAACCACCCGATGTGTTCAACCATAATCTGGAGACCGTCCCGCGCCTGTACAAAGCCGCGCGGCCGGGTTCGGATTTCGAGTGGTCACTGGATTTGCTGCAGAAATTCAAGCTAATGGTCCCGCATGTACCGACCAAATCCGGCCTGATGCTGGGCCTTGGCGAGACCGACGAGGAAGTCATCGAAGTCATGCAGCGCATGCGTGAGCACGATGTCGACATGCTCACCCTCGGCCAATACCTGCAACCGTCGCGCAGCCACTTGCCGGTCCAGCGTTTCGTGCACCCGGACGTGTTCGCCTGGTTCGCCGAGGAAGGTACGCGGATGGGCTTCAAGAACGTTGCCTCCGGTCCGCTGGTGCGCTCGTCCTACCATGCTGACCAACAAGTTCAGGGGCAACGTCAGGCATTTTGAAGTTGCTCACGCAGGAACTCGATGAAGCGCTGGGTTTTCGCCGGCAGCAACCGCGTCTCGGTGAGGGCATACACCGAGATCGGCGAAGCGTGCCACTGCGGCAAGACCTGGCGTAGTGTGCCATTGGCAACGTCTTGTGCAGCGATGCCTTCCCCCAGTAATGCGATACCCAGATCCAGCGTCGCCAGGCGTCGAATCATGCCCACGCTGTTGAGTTCGAATCGCCCGCCCACCTCAACCTCTACGTCCTCATCACCGCTGGAGAGTATCCAGCGGTCAGCCCGCGTTCCACGCAGTCGCAGGCATTCGTGGTTCGTCAGATCCGTGGGATGAACAGGGTCACCGGCCAGTTCGAGATAACGGGGTGAGGCGTAAAGACCGCGGCGCAAACTGGCGAGCTTGCGGGCGATCAGGTTCGAATTGGCCGGCTCGCCCATGCGAATGACCACATCGACCGGCTCACTCACCAGATCGACCTGACGCGGGGTCAGATCAAAGTCGAAGCTGATGCCGGGATAAAGCCGCGCAAACTGCGCAATCAGCGGCGCCAGGTAAATATTGGCGAAATCCACCGGTAGCGAAGCCCGCAATACACCGGTGGGCCGAGCAAGCATTTCGCCCAACTGCTCGTGCGCGAGCCGGGCCTCCTCGACGATCCGTTTGCAGCGATCAAAGTAAATCTGCCCCGCCTCGGTCAGCTCGATCTTGCGGGTTGTGCGATGCAGAAGCCTTAGGCCGATTTCTTTCTCGAGGCCACTGATCCGGCGCGACAGTGTTGAGTTCGGCATGCCCAAGGCTTCGGCCGCCCGGCGGAAACTGCGCGCCTTCACAACCTCGACGAACAGCGCCATGTCGTTGAGAAACTCCAAGGTCATTGCTCCATCAGTGGAATAGTCATTTCAATTTTACCCGGTTTATCCCGGATTCGGATTGATCAATGATAGCCACATCGATTACTGAGGAGCACCGCAATGAATTCTCTTTTTTCCCAAGTCCAGATCAGTCGCTACACCCTGTCCAACCGCATGGTCATGGCCCCGATGACACGTTCGCGTTCCGATGAGGCCGGCGTGCCCAGCGAACTGGTTGCGACTTACTACGCACAGCGTGCCAGCGCCGGCCTGATCATCAGTGAAGGTGTGTTCCCCGTTGCGATGGGCAAGGGCTATGTCCGCACCCCAGGCATTGAAACCGCCGAGCAGGTCGCCGCCTGGAAGCACGTCACCGAGGCGGTGCATGCTCGCGGCGGACGGATCTTCATGCAGTTGATGCACTGCGGACGCATTTCCCATCCTTCGCTGCTGCCCAATGGCGCCCAGCCACAGGCGCCCTCCGCGATCAAACCCGCCGGCCAAACCTGGACCGCCACGGGCCTTCAGGACTTTGTCACGCCACAGGCGCTGAGCGTGGTTGAAATTGCCGCGGTTATCGAGGGCTACCGCCAAGCGGCGCGTCTGGCCATCGAAGCCGGTTTCGACGGTGTCGAGGTGCACGCCGCATCGGGGTATCTGCCTGAACAGTTTCTCTCTACGGGCAGCAATCAGCGCACCGATGAGTACGGTGGATCGGTTGAAAACCGTGTTCGTTTTGTACTGGACGTGCTGTCCGCCATCTCGACGGAAATCGGTGGTGATCGAGTGGGTCTCAAGCTCTCGCCTGAGATGAACTTCAACGACATTCTCGATGCCAACCCACAAGAAACCTACACCTGGCTGGTCGAACAGCTGCACGGGCTGAATCTCGCCTATCTGCACGTGGCCCTGTTCGGCGCCAGCGTCGACTACCACGCGTTGCTGCGCCCACTGTTCGATGGCCGCTACCTGATCGGTGGCGGACTCGATCAGCGCTCCGCCGAAACCCTGATAGCCGAGGGCCGGGCCGATGCTGCCGTGTTTGGCAGCGCCTTCCTCGCCAACCCCGACCTGCCTGAACGCTTTCGTACAGGCGCCGAGCTTAATGCTCCGGACAAGGACACGTTCTACGCTCCGGGCGCGCAAGGGTATATCGATTATCCGGCCATGAGCCCGGCACAGAGCGCCTGAGGAGATTGCCATGACGACCGTCGCACGTTTGCAGCGCATGAATCACGGCAGTCAGTTCCGGGCCTTCAGTCTGCGTGGAAATCAGTTCGCCAAGCCTATCGACCCCTTCCTCGCGGTCGATCATGCCTGGATCAGCGGGCCGACGTTTCCACCGCACCCGCATGCCGGTTTCTCGGCCGTGTCCTATCTGTTTCTTGATTCCGAAACCGGGATTGATAACCGCGACGCGCTGGGCAACCGCAACCTGATTCAACCCGGTGGGCTGCATTGGACGGCGGCGGGTAAAGGGGTGGTGCACGAGGAGGTGCCGGCCGAGCCGGGCAAGACCGTGCACATGCTGCAAATCTTCATCAACTTGCCGCAGGAGCGCCAAGCGGACGCTCCGTTTGCACTCAGCCTCGAAGCCCAGGATGTGCCCGTGGTGCGGTTGCCAGGGGTCAAGGTGCGCGTACCACTGGGCCGTTTCGCCCAGATGTCGTCGCCCTTGTCGGTACCCACCGAAGTGACCGTGCTGGACATCTCGCTCGAGGACGGCGCTGAAGTCAGCGTCCCGATCCCCGAAGGTCACGTGGCGTTCGTGATGCCGATTGACGGCGAAGTGTGGGTCGACGGCCTCCCCTTCAACCTCATCGAACTCACGCTGCCGGTGAATCTCCCACTGCGTGACGATCGCGCAGTCAGGTTGAGCGCCCCCCAGGGCAACGCCAAAGCCGTACTGTTTTCTGGCGTCCCGTTGAATCAACCCGTGTATTGGCAAGGACCGCTGGCGCTTGCCTCTCAGCCCGCGCTGGCCGAAGCCATTGATGGCTACCAGCGCGGGGCGTTCGGAACGCTGCAACCTCGTTGAATGATCGAAACAGTCCCATACTCTGGGGCGTCAGTGCCCCGACTTTACTGCCAGGAGAATCATCATGACGTACGAAAAATTCAGTGCCGACAATGCCGCCCTGCTGTTGATTGATCACCAGGTGGGGACGATGGGGTGGGTGAAATCCATTCCGTTCGAAGAGCTCAAACGCAACGCGTTGATGCTGGCCAAGGCGGCGAGCATTCTGAAACTTCCGGTGGTCCTGACCTCCAGCATGGAGGAGCACGCTCAGGGGCCTCTGCTGAGCGAACTGGAACAGATCCTGCCCGCCGAGTTCGCTTCCCGCATCCAACGTCTGGGGATCGTCAACGCCATGGACGATGAACACTTCGCCGCGGCCGTCAAAGCGACGGGCCGGAAAAAGCTCATCATTGCCGGTGTCACCAACGACGTCTGCACGGTCTACCCGGCGCTGAGTCTGGTGCGTGACGGGTATGACGTTCAGGTGGTGGCCGATGGAGGTGGCTCACCGACCGTCATGGCCGATGACATCGCCCTGCGCCGGATGGATAAGGGCGGCGTGACGCTGACCACCACCAACCAGCTGATTGCAGAACTCGCCGGCAGCTGGGCGACGCCGCAAGGGAGTCAGTTGGTGCAAGTGCTGATGACGGCGCTTCAAGGCTAGTAACTGTGTGTGCGATTGGCAGAATGGCGCTGGGCTGTTCTGCCGCTCTTCGATTGGCGCAACACCGCTCGCAGTCAACCTGATCAAGGCGTTGAGCGTTGGTGAACCGCGCGTCCTTACGACTGGATTCGATTCCCCTTGAAAGCCTCACGCCGTGCGTTTCGTTCTTCGATGTAGGCGGCGCTCGGCTCGCTGATCAGCTCTTCACGGCGCAAGAGTTCGCCACAATGTTCGCAAAGCGGCCCTAGCCCGGCGGGTTGGCCACAGGTTTTGTGGGTATAAACGACCGCCAACTCCTCCTCCGGCAACTTGCACCAGGTTTCACCCCAGGCTCGTAGCGCAAGGACGACCGAATAGAAGGCCTGCCCTTTCGGGGTGAGGTGATATTCGTAGCGTGGCGGCCGCTCGTTGTAAGGACGGCGTGCGACGAGTCCGTCAGCCTCCATACTCTTCAGGCGTGCGGCGATCATTTGCGGAGTTCCTCCGGTCTGCGCCTGGATCTCGTCGAATCGATGGCTCCCCATGAACAACTCACGCAGGACCAGTACGGTCCAGCGGTCACCCACGACCGCCTCAGCCCGCGCAATCGGGCACAGGGTTTGCGCAGCACTTGTGTTTACCGACATAAGGACTTGCCTCTTTTGCAGTTGCTATGATTATCATATCTAAAGCGTGCCTGGGCAAGCCCTCGGCGCGAGTCATCCAAAATCCCTGGAGAAAACCGCCATGTCCAAAGCCATTTATCCCCTTAACAGAACCGCGTACCTGCTGGTCGATCCTTACAATGATTTCCTGTCGGAAGGCGGAAAGGTCTACCCCTTGATCGAGCCGATTGCCGAGCAAGTCGGCCTGCTCGACAATCTGCGTGCCCTCGACCGCGCCGTGCGTGCACTCGATATTCCGGTGGTCATCGTACCGCACCGCCGTTGGGAGCAAGGCGACTACGAAGGCTGGGATCATCCAAGCCCTACCCAGTGCAAGGTCATGCACATGCATCACTTCGCACGCGGAGAATGGGGCGGCGAATGGCACCCCGATTTCGCGCCAAAGGATGGCGACATCGTCGTTCAGGAACATTGGGGCTCGAGCGGCTTTGCCAATACCGACCTTGATTTTCGCCTCAAACAGAAAGGCATCACGCACGTGATCATCGTTGGCCTGCTGGCGAATACCTGCATCGAGGCAACCGCGCGCTACGCCGTGGAACTCGGTTACCACGTCACACTGGTGCGTGATGCGACCGCTGCCTTCAAGCCGGAAATGATGCATGCCGCGCATGAACTCAACGGTCCCACGTTTGCCCACGCCATTGTGGCGACGAACGAGCTGATCGCGTCCCTGGCGCAGCAGGGGTGACACACATGAAATTGACTGGACACCTCATTATCGGCGCAAACGAAGTCCCGGCCACTGAAGGGACGATGAAGGCGCTCAACCCCGCAACCAACCAGTTGATCGAGCCGGATTTCGCAATCGGTGGCGTGGCGGAAGTCGACCAGGCGGCGACGCTCGCCGACGAAGCATTCGACCATTACAGCCATACCTCGCTTACCCGGCGCGCGGCGTTCCTGGAAAGCATTGCCGACAATCTCGACGCTGTCCGTCATGAGCTTGCCGCACGGGCCGCGCTCGAAACCGGCCTGCCTGAGGCTCAGCTTGAGGGCGAAGCGGCAAAAGCCGCCACCCAGTTTCGCCAATTCGCGGAGGTCGTACGCAAAGGACGCTTCCTCCAGTTGGCCATCGATCCGGCGCAGCCTCATCGTCAACCCCGCCCACGCATGGATCATCGACTTCAGAAAATGGCGATCGGCCCGGTGGCTATTTTCGGTGCGAGCAATTTTCCCATTTCGTATTCGGTCGCAGGAGGCGACACCGCTTCGGCGCTGGCAGCCGGTGCGACCGTCATCGTGAAGGCGCATAACGCCCATCCAGGCGCATCAGAAATTCAGGCGCGTGCCATCCGCAAGGCGGTGCAAGAGAATGGACTGCCAGAGGGGGTTTTCTCGATGGTACGTGGCAGCGGCAACACGATTGGCGAAGCCTTGGTCGATCATCCGTTGATCAAGGCCGTGACGTTCACCGGCTCGGAGCATGGCGGCATGGCGCTGTACCGGCGTGCGCAGCAACGCCCTGATCCCATTCCCGTGTTCACCGAGATGACCAGCGTCAACCCCACGTTCATCCTGCCCCATGCACTGGCCGCACGTGGAGCGCAAATCGGTGATGGCTTTATCGAACGCATGCTGGTCAATGTGGGGCAAGCCTGCCTCAGGCCTGCCCTCCTCTTCGCCATTAAAGGGGCTGGCTATGAAGCGCTGCGCGACGCCATGGTCAAGCGCGTCACCGAAGCATCGGCGCGCACCATGCTGACGCCGGGGATTCATGCGTCCTACTCGAGCGGCCTCGCGGCAATGGAGAGCGTTGGTGCAAATCGTGTCGCCGAAGGCTCGCCAGCCAACGCTGATTTTGATGGCCAGTCGGTGTTGCATGAGGTCGACGGCCAACGTTTCCTGACCAAAACGGTACTTTCGCAAGAAGTATTCGGTCCTTCAGCACTGCTGGTGAACGTCGAGGATGAGGATGAACTGCTCGCCGTCGCTCGCTCGCTCAAGGGCCAGCTCAGCGCCGCCATGCATCTCGATGAGCGCGACATGCCACTGGCTCATCGCATGCTGCCGGTCCTGGAGCGGCGCACCGGGCGAATCGTGGTCAACGCCTTCGCGCATCCTCAGGAGGTGTCTTTCGCCACCATCCACGGTGGACCGTTTCCGGCCACGTCGGACAGCCGCTTCACCTCGGTGGGTATGACGTCGATTGAACGCTTTTTGCGCCCGGTGTCCTACCAGGGTTTTCCTGATGCGCTATTGCCTGAGTCATTGCGCGAGTTTGATCCCTTGGGGCTGCCTCGCCTCGTCGACGGTCAATAAAAGCCATCCTTGAAGCAGTCTTCGCCAACCCGCCCGGTGGCGCCCGCTCGTTGAGCGGGACCGCCGGATAAGTTCGCGGACTCAGCCCTTGGCCGCCATCGCGGTGACTTCCACGCGCATGCCCTCAACCGCCAGGGAGGCCACGCCAACGGCAGCCCGAACCGGCCAGGGCTTGGCGAAGAAGCGCTGGTAGACCTCGTTGAAGGCGGCGCGGTCGGCCATGTCGGTAAGGTAGATGGTCAGGTGCAGAACCCGGTCCATGGAACTGCCGGCGTGCTCCAGCGCAACCTTGAGCGCCTGCAGGGTGCATTCGCTTTGCAGGGCGATGTCACCCAATTCCAGACTGCCATCGGCGCGGGTGGGGATCTGAGTGGAGACCAGCAAGCCGCCGAAACCGGCGACATCGGAGGAGATGGATTGCGGATCGGGGTCGGGGAGAAAGGTGATGTCGTGGTTTGCCATGGGTGTCTCTTGTTAGAGGGGGTAAAGGGGCTGTCGAGTATATAGCGGCTGGAAAACCCAGTGTGGAGCGCCCCGTTTGATAGCGATGTCTTCAGGCTTGAGACACCAATGCTTGTGTAGCCAAAACACGCCAGGGAAAGCTCATTCCAGTAACGAGACCAGGCGCGGCTTAATTGAGGTCGCAAACACCTCAAGCAGAGCCAGCGTCACCGGCAACTTGAAGCGCCGGCGTCCCGCGCTGCCGGGATTGAGGTGTAGCCGTTCGCCGCGCCATTCTATGCGGGGCTTGTGCGAATGGCCGGTGATCACCAGCTTGATGCCGGCATCAAGTACGGCTGGGAGATCGGCTATGTCATGTACCAGCAAGGTCTGCCATCCGTTCAGGTCGAAACATAGGCTGTCGGCGAGATTTTCCGCCCAGGGGGCGTCCAGGTCATTGTTGCCGCGGACCACGTGCAGCGGGGCTATTGACGCCAGTTGATCGAGAATTTCGGGATTGCCGATGTCGCCCGCATGAATAATCCGTTCACAACCCTGCAGTGCAGCAAGGGCTTCGGCGCGGAGCAAGCCATGGGTATCGGAAATCACGCCCACTTTCATGCAACGCTCCAGACCCGGTTCATGCATCGGCACCTATTCCTCAAAGCGACCCGTGGCATCACGATCGCGCTCGTATCGATTTGTCAGCGGAAACGGCGGCAACCAGGACTCGCGACGCACGATCCAGCTTTCGTAGGTTGGCATCAGTTGGTCTGGGGCATCCAGGGATCCCAGGTTCACTTCGATTTCGTCGTCGGTGCGGGCAAAAACGGACGAGCCGCAGCGGGGACAGAAAAACCGTCCGGCGTAGTCGCGTGTTTCACCTTCGATCGTCACCGCACTTTGAGGGAATATCGCGGATGCATGAAAAAGCGCCCCATGATGCTTGCGGCAGTCGAGACAGTGACAAAGGCCGACCCGATACGGGAGTCCCGACGCCTCAATCCGGACGTTGCCGCACAGGCAACCCCCCGTAAATCGCTGCATGCTGCGTCTCCTCTGAAATCAAGCAGTCGGAACGTGATGAAGCCTATACCCAGCGTGCCCCGTTCGCCAGAAGGGCAAAAACCCTATGGGCAAACCGGATTGGAGCACTCTATGATTGAACCCCATGACCACCACGCCTGCGATCCGCCAACCCTGCCCGCCCGGCGCCTGCGACTGCGGGCGTGACCCGCTGCTGGAAACACCGGGGGCGGACGTGCGCATCCTGTTTCTGACCCGTTCGGAGGAAAAGCGCCTGATCGAACGCTTGGAAAACCTCCAGAGCCTGAGTGATCTGGAACGTCTGCAACAGCGGATGTATGAGCAGTTGGGCATCCGCGTCGACATCGCCCCCGGTTTCAACGAAGTACGCACCATGCGCGGTATCGGTATCAACCTTGGCGAACAACCGGGGCTGTGCCGCAAAACCCGTCAGTCGATCCCGGCCGCGATTCGTCGCGCACTGGAGAAGCGCCCGGAGATTGCTTACGCGCTGCTCAACGCCAACGACCTGTTGCGCGATGCCTGAAATCTGCCCCATGACCATCGTCCTCCAGGCGCCTGCGATATTCATTGCCATGCAACGAAACAGGATCAGCGGTCATACGCGGAGTCTTGGCCGCTGCTATGCCTTCTCATGGGAGCAGTGGTTTCAAGCCAGTCAGGGATGAAGCTGGACACTCAAGCGTGACCGTGGTCCCGGCACCCGCCAGGTGTGCGCGAAGAGCAACAGGTGCCAATCCGTAGCAGGAGGTGGCCGATGTTATTCATAGTCAGTTGGTCTATCAGTTCGGCAAATCGTAACAGCGCGATCGAGCGTTTCCTCAAGACCGGGGGGGCTCCACCCGCTGGTGTCAAAATGCTGGGACGCTGGCACGCCATCGGTGGTGCGTCCGGTTTTGGCGTGGCAGAGGCCGGTGATCCGGCAGCCATTCAGAAGTGGGTGCTGGAATGGAGCGACCTCATGACCATGGAAGTCCAGGCGGCACTGACCGATGAACAGATAGCGCCGCTGCTGGCGGCCGCTGTCGGCAAGCAATAGTCGTTGGGGCGGCGAGCCCGGCTCGCCGCCTCATGCCCTCCCGCGATTCGAACAACACATTCCCTATGATCGATCCAGGCACGGATTGAGGACTTCGCCTGGTTGAAATGTCAGCGATCATCTGAATCCACGACCCCGCTGTATAGCCCATGAAACAGAGGCCTGCGGCCGAAAAACCAATTACTGGAAATATCACAATTCTTACCTACGCTCTTCGCGGGGGATCCAACATTTCCTGGGCGGTCGGGGGCTCGTCTCAGAGTACCAACGCTAGTGCGAAGGAGCTCGATATGAACCGGACAAAGCTATCCTCAATATTCGCCGTCCCCTTGTTTCTGTCTGCAATGGTTCTCCCCGGCATCACTCAAGCTGCCGACAAAAGCCCCAACATTGTCGTCATCATGGGCGACGATATTGGCTGGTCCAACATCGGTGTCTACAACCAGGGCATGATGGCCGGTCGAACCCCCAACCTCGACCAGCTCGCGGCTGAAGGCATGCGTTTCACCGACTACTACGCCGAGGCCAGTTGTACCGCCGGGCGCGCCAACTTCATTACCGGCGAACTGCCGATCCGTACCGGGATGACGACTGTCGGGCAGGCCGGTTCTCCCATTGGTATTCCCGCCGAAGCCGTCACCATCGCCACCGCACTCAAGTCCATGGGCTACGCCACCGGCCAGTTCGGCAAGAACCACTTGGGCGACTTGAACGAATTCCTGCCGACCGTGCATGGTTTCGACGAGTTCTTCGGCTATCTCTATCACCTCGACGCCATGGAAGACCCGGCGCACCCCAACTATCCGCAAGATCTTCTGCCCACCGTCGGCCCACGGAACATGGTTCACAGCTGGGCCACCACAACTGACGATACGACCGTGATGCCGCGCTGGGGCAAGGTCGGCAAACAAAAAATCGAAGACGCCGGCACCCTCTATCCGGAGCGGATGAAAACCGTCGATGACGAGATTCGCGACAAGGCCCTCGCCTTCATCGACAAGGCCAGGCAGGACAACAAACCGTTCTTTCTCTGGCTCAACCCGACCCGCATGCACATCGTCACTCACCTTTCCGACAAGTACGAAGCCATGCGCAATGCGCAAAATGGCTGGTCGGAACAGGAAGCCGGCATGGCGCAGATCGACGACATCGTCGGCGACGTGATGGCCAAGCTGAAAAAAGACGGCATGGATGACAACACCATCGTGATTTTCACCACGGACAACGGCGCTGAAAACTTTACCTGGCCGGATGGCGGCACCACGCCGTTTGCCATGGGTAAAGGCACGGTGATGGAAGGTGGTTTCCGGGCCCCGGCGATCATTCGCTGGCCGGGCAAGGTACCTGCCAACCAGGTGGCCAACGGCATCATGTCAGGCATGGACTGGTTCCCGACCCTGGTCGCGGCGGCGGGCAACCCGAACATCAGCGCAGAATTGCTCAAGGGCAAACAACTGGGCGATACCACTTACAAAGTGCACCTCGACGGCTACGACCAGACACCGATGATTACCGGCAAAGGTCCGTCCAATCGCCATGAAATTTTCTATTTTGGCGAAAGCACGCTAGGCGCGATCCGTATCGATGACTTCAAGTACCGCTTCATTGACCAGCCCGGTGGCTGGCTGGGGGCAAAAACCACGCTGGACATGCCAATCCTGACCAACCTGCGCCTCGACCCATTCGAACGCGCCGGGTGGCCGGAAAACATGGCGGCCAATGGCTCGCTGGAGTATTTCGAATGGTTCAAATTCCAGTTCTGGCGCTTCGTGTTTGTGCAGCAACAGGTGGTCAAACTGGCTGAAACAGCGGTTGAGTTCCCGCCCATGCAAAAAGGCGCGAGCTTCAACCTCGAAGCAGTCAAAGCCAAGATCGAAGCGGCCCGGGCGGCCATGGGCAAGTAAGCAGTTGAATTCGCGGGTGGCCAGCGCTCGGCACCCGCGTTCATGACGGACATGTGCTGAGGTGACCCCATGCAGATAAAAACATCCGCCCTGCCCGCCATCACCCTGTGTGCCCTGTGCAGTCAGCACGCTTACGCTGGCGGCATCATGCTCTATGAAATCGGCACCGATAACGCCGGTCTGGCCAACGCCGGCGCCGCGGCCCGTGCTCAAGGTCCCTCGACCATCGCCAGTAACCCGGCGGGCATGAGTTATCTGCCCGGCACACAGATCACCGGTGGTTTGCAGATTCTCTACGGAGACCTGAGCTTCGATCGCGACTCAAACACCAATGGCACCGGCACTGGCAGTGGTAACGCCCTCGACCCGATTCCCAGTGGCAGCTTCTTCGTCAGCCACCAATTCGACGACCACTGGAGCATTGGCTTCGGCCAGTACGCTGACTTTGGCCTGGCGGTCAATTACGACAACGACTGGTCCGGGCGCTACTTCGCACAAAACGCCAGCCTCGCCGGTTTGTCTTTCGTGCCCAGCGTGGCTTATCGCTTTAACGAGCAATGGTCGGTGGGCGTTGGCGTGAAAGCCATGTACGGCATGTTGCAAGCGCAAACCGCGATCGACCGTTCGCCTTTCGGCTTCACCGACCGCAGCGACGGCCAATTCAAATACAAGGACCAGGATTGGGGTTTCGGCGCGAATGTGGGGGTCATCTATGCCCCGCAACCCGGCACCCGCATCGGCCTGGCCTACACCAGCAAGGTCGATCTGGAGTTCGAGAATGGGCTGGACGTCAAAGGCGACGGGCCCGCTCTGAATCGTCTGGACGGCCTGAACACCCAACTCGACATGACCGTGCCCCAAACTGCAACGCTGAGCCTGTTCCAGCAACTCGACCCGCAATGGGCCCTGCTGGCCTCGGTCAACTGGCAAGACTGGTCAGAGTTTGGCGACATCGCGGTGCAAGTCGACACCACCGCGTTTGGCGCTCAATCGACGACGATCGACGCCCATTTCAAAGACACCTGGCAACTGGCGCTCGGCGCGCAGTATCAGGCCACGCCGCAACTGTTGTGGAACGTCGGTGTGGCGTATGACAGCAGCGCCGTTTCGGATGCAAACCGAACTTTTACCGTGCCAATGGGAGAATCCTGGCGCATTGCGGCCGGAGCCACCTATGCTCTGAACAAGGTCACCGACATCAATGTCAGCTGGGCCATGGTTTGGTTGGGCGATATGCCGGTGGACCAGACCAAGTCCACGTCGGGTATTCGAACTTCCGGTCAGTTCGACAATGCCTGGATTCAAGCCGTGACCGGCAATATGACCTGGCGTTTCTGATGCCCTGCTACCGAAAAAAATGACTTAACCCATGGAGCAAACACCACTATGAACCTGTCCCGAAAACTGTTTATTGGCGCTGCGCTGACCACTCTGCTGCTCGGCGGTTGCACCTCGAAAGTCACCGAGCGTGAGCAGTATTCCGGCTTCCTGTCCAACTACAACAACTTGCAGGAGGTCACCACCACCAGCGGCGAAACCGCCATGCGCTGGGTGAGCCCGTCCTGGAATCCAAATGCCTATAACACCGTGGCGTTCAATAAGCTGGAGCTTTACCCGGCGCCCAAGCCCACTGAGCGGGTTAACAAGCAAACCCTGGACGAGTTGCAGAGCTACATGACCAGTAAGGCCAAAGGTGTGCTGGGGCAGAAATATCGGGTGGTATCGAGCGCAAAATCAGCGCCAGCCGGTTCAAAAACCTTGATCATGCGCGCGGCGATCACCGGGGTGACTGCCGAAAACGAAGGCATGAAGTGGTATGAAGTGGTGCCGGTTGCCGCCGTCGTGGGGGGTGTTTCCGCTGCCAGTGGTCACCGCGATCAGGACACTACCCTGTTCATCGAGGCCGAGTTCATCGACGCCAGCACCAACCAGACCGTGGCCAAAGTCGTGCGCAAAGTCTTTGGTACCACACTGGAAAACGCCAGCCAGAAGATCACCACCAAGGATTTCAAAGTGGCGATCGACAAGCTGACCAGTGACCTGCAGGCATTTATCAAATAGCTCGTTGCAGGAGCACGGCTTGCCGGCGATGGCGCCCTTGAGAACGCCATCGCCGGCAAGCCGTGCTCCTGCAAGGGCGTACATGGCTATTTTTTCATCCCGACCCGCCGCCGCATCTCGGCGGTGATCGACTGCCGGGTTTTCTTCAAATCCTTCCACGGCTCGTCGCCGACTTCGGCCAAGCGCTCATGCAGGGTGTGGATGTTCCACTGATTGCCGCCCTTGAGCTCGGCCACCTCCTCGCGAAAGATCGGTACCGACACCGGCAGCCCTTCACGGGTGCGCACGGCGTAGGCGCAGATGGTCGTGGCACCGAGGCCGTTGCGCAGGTAATCGATGAAGATCCGCCCGACCCGGTTCTTCGGTCCCGACACGGCGGAAAAACGCTCCGGCAGCAATTTGGCCATGTGGCTGACAATCGCGTGGCTGAAGTCTTTCACCTCATCCCAACCCAGCTTGCGAGTCAGTGGCACCACCAGGTGAATCCCCTTGCCGCCGCTGGTCTTGAGAAACGCCTTGAGCCCCAGTTCGTCGAGTACCGAGAGGGTCAGCTGGGTGGCTTCGACCATGCTTTTCCAGGGCAGCGCCGGGTCGGGGTCGAGGTCAAGGACGAAGCGATCGGGTTTGTCGAGGTTGTCCGAGGTGGCGTTCCAGGTGTGCAACTCGACGGTACTCATCTGCACGGCGCCGATCAGGGCCTCGGCGTTGTTGATGATCATCACCGGTTGGCCGGTGAGTGCCTTGTCCAGGGTGGTAATCCCCGGAATGGCCAGGCGCTCGGCGTTCTTCTGGAAAAACAGTTCGCCGGCGATGCCGTCCGGGGCACGCACCAGCGCCACGGGCCGGTCCTTGAGCTCGGGCAAAATCCATTCGGCGACGCTGGCGTAATACTCCGCCAGTTGCACTTTGGTGGTGCCGCTGCTGGCGTCGATCACCCGGTCCGGGTGAGTGATGCGCACCTTGCCCTCGCCCAGGCCGATTTGTGAGGGCGCGGGCGCGGCTTTCTTTTTGGCAGAAGTGGAAGGTTTTTCGGCAGTGGTTTTTCTCGCGGCTGAAGTCTTCACGGCTTTCGGACGCTCCTCGGTAATGTCTTCGGCAGGCTTGTCGTCACGCAGGCCATGGAACACCGCATGACGGACTGAACCTTCTTTGGTCATTTCGGCAAAAGCGACCTCCGCCAGCAGCGTGGGCTTGAGCCAGTGCACACCCTTGGCGTCAAAACCGCTCGGCGGGTTGACCACTGAACTCTTTTTGCTCTGCAACGGTTTCAGTTGCTCGTAAATGCGCTTGAGCGTCGTCTCGTTGAACCCGGTGCCGACCTTGCCCGCGTAACGCAACTCGCCGCTGTCGCGGTCATGCAGTCCCAGCAGCAGCGCACCGAAGGCATTGCGCGAGCCTTTCGGGTCGGTGAAACCGACGACCACAAATTCCTGCCGATGCTTGCACTTGAGCTTGATCCAGTCGCTGCTGCGCCGCGACACGTAAGGCGTGCCCAGACGCTTGCCGATCAGCCCTTCCATCTGCATTTGGCAGGCGCTGTTGAGCAGCGCTTCCGGTTCTTCGCTAAAGGCATCGGAGAAGCGCAGCAGCGGATCTTTGTTGGGGTTGAGCACAGTCGACAGCGCGACCCTTCGCTCCTCGACCGGCACCTCGCGCAGGTCCACACCGTTGAGGTAAGGCATGTCGAACAGGTAGTAGACGATGTTGCCGCTGCGCCCCGAGTCGAAGGCGTTTTGCAAGGCTTGAAAGTCCGGCACGCCCTGCTCGTCGGCGACCACCATTTCCCCGTCGAGCCAGGCGGATTCGAGACCCAGCGCCGCCAACGCCTCGGCTTGTCTGGGCAGTTTGTGGGTCCAGTCGTGGCCGTTGCGGGTGAACAGTTTGACCTCGTCGTGGTCGATGCGGGCCATGATCCGATAGCCATCGAACTTGATCTCATAGCTCCACTCGCCGCCCGGGGCCTTTTCGACCAGCGTCGCCAGTTCCGGTTTGAGCAGCTCCGGCAGTTTGGCTTTGCGGGCGCCCGTCAATGGCGCCGATTTTTCCTCGCGCGCCGGGGCGGCGGGTTTTTTGACGGCTTTGGGTTTGGCAGCGGTCTTCGGCTTTTTGGCAACGATGGTCCGGTCACTGAGCACGCTGTCGGGCTCGGCGGCGACCACGTCGTAATCGCTTTCGGGTTTGGCCGCGCCGTCCTGATGCTTGATCAGAAACCATTGCTCCTGCTTGCCTGGCAGGTGCGTGCGCACCAGGTTCCACAGGCCGCCAAGCTTCTCGCCCTTTAGCTCGAATTTGAGCTTGCCCTTGGCGTACGCCTCGGCCGGATCGTCCTGAGGAATCCACACCCCACGGTCCCAGACGATCACGTCGCCGGCACCATAATGCCCCTCGGGAATGCGGCCCTCGAAGGTGGCGTAATCCATCGGATGGTCCTCGACATGGACCGCCAGGCGCTTGACCTTGGGGTCCAGTGACGGGCCTTTGGGCACCGCCCAGCTTTTCAGCGCGCCATCGAGTTCCAGGCGAAAGTCGTAATGCAGGCGCGAGGCGTCGTGCTTCTGGATGCAGAACTGCAAGGCATGGTCTTTCGCGGTTTTTTTGCCCGAACGTTTACCGGCAGCCGGTTCAGCGGTCGCCGAGAAATCGCGCATGCGATTGTAATCGTCCAGGCTTCTGGTCATGGCGCACCTGCTGACGAGCTCACGGTGCCCCCGATGCCGGGGCCGATACGCGTGACAATCAGGGCAACGACGGCAATGCGTTCCACCCGCTGATAGCCAGGGGTCAACAGTTCTTCACCGAACACATCGGGGTCGATTTCGTGGTAGGTCCAGCCAAACATCGGCGATTCCAGACGCGGCGTCACCGCATCCAGAAACGGGTCGAGACCATCGATCATCGCCACACCGGTGTACAGCACCAGCGAACCACCGGGGGCCAACCGATACAGGGCCTGCTCGACAATGCGCAACGACAATTGCGCGCCGAGCGCCCCGCCGCCATGTCGGTAAGCACGCTCGGCCGGGTCGGCCATGTAGGGCGGATTGGCGACGATCAGGTCGAATTGGCCGTCGACGTCTTGCAGCACGTCGCTGGCTTCGATGCTGACGTTAGCCACCTCGGCGAGGGCGACGTTAACCGCCGTCATGCGTAACGCCAACGGGTTGATGTCCACCGCCAGGACTTCCGCTTCCCGGCGTGCGCGGGCAATCACAATCGCCCCGACGCCCGCGCCGCAACCGATGTCCACGGCGCGCCTGATCGGCGCGAAGCTCTGTTGCAGATGGGCGTGAATCAACTGAGCAAAACGGTAGGTGTCGGGGCCGAAAAACACCGCGTCAGCGGCATCAGTGGGGTAACCCGAATGCACGAACAACAGGTCATCGAGGCTTGACCAGCGCACATGACTTTTCAGTCGACCATTGCATTCATCGAGGACGCCTGCCTGTTGCAACTGCCGCTGCTCATCCACCGACAACAGACCGGGCTCAAACGGCCGCGACCAGCCGAAGACTTCACGCAGGGTCCGGGCGCTTTGCCCGAAGGAGCGATCATTGACCCGCTGATGGGTCAGCGGCGTTGGCGTGATGAAACGGTAACCGTCGGCCTGCAAGCGGCGCCCCAGCTGCAACAAGGCCAGATCGGCGGCGCCAAGGTGTTCTTCCTGATTCATGGAGGGCTCCCTATCGAAAACGGATTTGAGTTCGATGAACCGTCGCGTGGCCATCAGGCCAGCGGGGTGGGCGTGCCGATGGGCGGACAACCACGGAATCAAGACCTGCATTTGCTCGTCGGCAGCAAGCCCTTTAAGTGTAGCGTGCAGGCTTATCCGCTGAATCAGCACGTCTCTACATCAGCAGAGCGACACCCCCGGAAGAAAATTCCATCGGCGTTGAAATCGCCCGGACAGACGGGCTTGTGGCGCGGCCCCGGCGCCAGATCAAGTGAATATACTCAGCGGGTATGGACTCATCCTTCGGAGAGCAATCATGCGAACGATTCATGTCATCGAGACCGGAAAAAAACCCGACCCGGTCAATGTCGTGGGTGAGACCATCACCATTCTTGCAGGTGGAGATCTGAGCAAACCTTTTGAAATGCATATCCAGGAAGGCGTGCAAGGCGGCGGGCCACCCGCGCATTTTCATCCTTGGGACGAAGCGTTCTACGTCATTGACGGGCAGGTGGAAGTGACGATTGCGGGCAAGGCCACCACTGTTCTCCCCGGGGGTTATGTGCATATTCCCGGTGGGACTATTCATGCTTACAAGAACATCAGTGCGACGGCGAAGATGATCGGCGTGGTGTCTGATCCCCGCGGTGGTCAGTTCTTTGCCGCGCTGGATCAGCTCAAAGTGCCGCAGGATTTACCGCAGATACTGGCAATCGCCGAGAGCTTCGGCGTTACGTTTCTGCTGCCGAAAGCCCCTGCCCCCCTGTAAGGGCCAGCACTCTCGTTGATCGTTCCCACGCTCTGCGTGGGAATGCCTCTCGGGACGCTCCGCGTTCCTTTCACAATGCCTGCGTCACACCCGGCCTATCAGGGCTGCATTCAGGCCACGCCACCTTTGGCCTGTTGCTCCAGATGCACTTGCAGGTCCGGATCGATATTCAGCGCCGCCGCCAGTTCATCCAGATAGCTACGTTCGGCGTCCTGCTGATCGTCCACCAGCATCACACTGGCCAGGTACATCTCCGCCGCCATGCCGGAATCCGTGGCCGACTGCGCCACATCGGCGGCGTCCAGCGGCCGCGCGACTTCGTCATCCAGCCATTGCTGGAGCTCTGGGTCATCCGTATGGCGGCCGATTTCGCTGCTGATCATCTGCTTCTCGGCGTCATCAATCCGGCCATCGGCCTTCGCCGCCGCAATCAATGCACGGAGGATCGCATGGCTGTGGTCCTCGACTTCCGGGCCGGACAACAAGTCGACAGTGCGCGGTGCCTGTTGCGGCGCCGAGGCCTGGCTGCGTTGCCAGGCTTGATAGGCCTGGAATGCCATCATTCCGAGCGAAGCCAGCGCCGCGTAGTTCGTGCCGCCACCCGAGCGGGTCTGGGTCGAACCGCCCATGGTTGCGCCACCGCCCAGCAGACCACCGAGCAAACCACCCAGGCCACCGCCCCCGACGCTTGAACCGGCGCCACCGCCCAACAGGCCGCCGAGCAATCCACCGAGACCGCCGAGACCACCTTGGGCCGACGCGTCACCGCCCCGCTGTTGCGACATTGAGCCTTGGCCGACCCTGAGTAATTGTTCGAGCAGATCGCTGGTGTTCATGACGATGTCCTCATCGGTTGGAGTGATCCAGTCAGGCAACGATAGTCCTCGCCGGCAAATGCGCCATCACCGTTTGGCTGACCCTGATGACCATCGGCTGCGAGTGTTCTACCCTCGCTAACCCGAAGCCCACAGGATCACCGAACACATGGACCGCCATCTGATTGTCGTCAGCGACGTCATCGAACCTGAAGTCGAGCACGTACTCAGCGCCGGGCTGAGTGCCTTCAATGATCAGATGACCGGCATCAACGACCGCCAGTCGCTGGCAGTCACGGTCCGCAATCCGGATACCCATCAGGTGCTGGGCGGTATTACCGGCCGTACGTCGCTCGGTCTGCTGTTTCTCGACTTGTTCTATTTGCCCGAGTCACTGCGCGGCTCAGGGCTCGGTTCTCGACTGCTCAACGCGTACGAGGAAGAAGGCCGGCGTCGCGGATGCCGCTCGGCGGTGCTCTATACCCTCAGTTTCCAGGCCCCGCAGTTCTATGAAAAACACGGCTGGCAGCGCTTCGGCGAAGTGCCCTGCGACCCGCCAGGCACGAGTCGGGTATTCATGAGCAAGGCGCTGTGAATGAGCCTGTCTGCAGCCGATCAATCCGCTGATCACTGCACTTGAGTAAAACGTATCGCCCTGCGCCGATGTTTCATTTAATACCCCCGGATTTATCCGGGTCATTTTTTTGCGGCCCAGCTAAGATTTACAGAGGGTGAACCTTATCCCCGGATTCCCGGTCGATACATGCAACCTGACTTGGTTTGCCGACACCCCCATTGAAGGGGTGATAACAGGCTTGCTTCACTTTCTGGAGAACGCCCCCGTGATATCGACCCTACACATCGCCAGGCTAAAAGCATGGGGCGCCCATGGTTTTACCGCCACCGGCGTGGTCACTGCCTTCCTCGCGACCCTTGCACTGCTGGAAAACCAGGCCACAAACTGCCTGCTGTGGCTGGGCGTCGCCCTGATCGTCGATGGGCTGGATGGCGCGTTGGCACGCAAGGTCAATGTCCAGTCGGTACTGCCAAGTTTCGATGGCTCGATCCTCGATCTGGTCATCGACTACCTGACGTACGTGTTTATCCCCGCGCTGTTCATTTATCGTTACATCCCCTTGCCGGACTACACGCTGCTGCTGTCCGTGTCGCTGATTCTGGTCTCGTCGCTGTTTTGCTTCTGCAACGTCAACATGAAGAGCAAAGACAACTACTTCCAGGGCTTCCCCGCCGCGTGGAACGTGGTAGCCCTGTGCCTGTACATCATCGCCCCGTCGCCGTGGATCACTTTGCTCACCATCATCGGCCTGGCGCTGTTGACCGTGACCCGGATGAAGTTCCTCCACCCGTTTCGCGTGCGCAAGTTCATGCCGATCAACATCGCCGTGACGGCCATCTGGCTGCTGTGCAGCTTGTCGCTGGTGGTCAACCATCCGGTGATCAACCCGATGGTGATGGGGCTTTGGCTGCTGATGTCGGCTTACTTCCTGGGGATCTGCATCTGGCGCACGGCGCTGGAGTGGTTCGAAAACTCGCGGTAATAAAGGAAGGCAGAGCATGCCCATCCATATCGTGCGCCTCGGCTCTCCGCGCGCTGCCAATGAAGGCCTGCGCCTGGGCACGGTGCGTCGCCCGCCGCGGGGCGTGCCGAAAGCCGAGTTTGCCCGTCGGGATTTTTATGACGTGTGGCAGCCGCTGCTGTCTCCCAGCGCCGAGCTGGTCGCAGAAGCCAAAGCGGCAGAAGACGACAAGGCGTGGGAAGCCTTCAAGCGCAAGTTCAAAACCGAAATGAACCACCCGGCGCCCAGCCAATTGCTCGATTTGTTGGCGGCGTTGTCCCACCAGACGTCACTGGCCATTGGCTGTTATTGCGAAGAGGAAGCGCATTGCCATCGGTCGGTATTGCGGGAGTTGTTAAAGGCGCGAGGTGCGCAGATCAAATAGAAGCTGCCGTCGTTGAGCTGCTCTCCCCTCCAGATCTACTCTTCAATCAACCTGCAACCCCACCTTGACGTTGCTCATGGATACCAGCGTCTCGAACCGCCAGCACCAGCACAAAGTCCCACTCCCCGGCCACGTAGTAACACTTCGGTTCTGCAACGCCAGCACCTCTGGCTGCAACGAAAAGAAGGTGTGGCAGGAGGTTATCAACTTGTCAGTAGAATGGGCTGACATTCAAAGCAGGTAGGAGTCGATCCATGCGCATCGCCTTGCTGTCAGACATCCACTTGTCCGTCAACGCGTTACCTTTTCCCGATGTGGATGCCGACATTGTCGTTCTCGCCGGAGACATCGCTCGTCCGGTTGCGGCCATTGAGTGGGCCAAATCGTGCCCTCTTCCGGTGGTGTACGTGGCAGGGAATCACGAGTTTTATGGCAGTGACCTGATTTCTACCTACGAACACTTGAACAGGTTGTCGCAAGGGACACAGATCCACGTATTGGAACGCTCGGAGTATCTCCACAACGGCGTGCGGTTTTTGGGTTGCACCCTGTGGTCTGACTATCGTCTTTTCGATTCTGCAGAGGATCGGGCACAGGGCGTCGATCTGGCGACGAAGCTCATGCGGGACTTCACCCACATAAAAATCTCGCCCGATTTTCCAGACCTGTTCAGCCCGGCAGTTTCCCAACTGGTTTTTTTGCAGACAGTCGCCTGGCTGGAAGACTGCTTCACCCGCGACAGAACGACGCCCACGGTGGTGGTTTCGCATTTCGCACCGACACGGTTGAGCATAAGCCCGCTGTTTGAGAATTCGCCGATTAACGCGAGTTTTGTTTCAGACCTCGAAGACCGGATCAACGTCTGGCAACCGGCGCTTTGGCTACATGGCCATACCCATGGGAGCTTTGACTACGCGGTGGGCAAAACCCGGGTCATTTGCAATGCCCGGGGTTATGCAAAAAACGGCGTTAATGAAAACCCGGAATTCAATGGCTCATACGTAATTGACCTGGATATCTGAGGCAACACGGCCCTGCTTCCTGCAAGCCGGATCCAGAAAACCGAGCAAGGCCTGGCGGGTGTCATGCAAGGCCGCCGGGTGTTCCATATCGAGGAAATGCCCGGTGTTCTTGATGGTATGGAAACAGGACTGAGGGGCATGATCGGCAAAAATCCGGGCGTCTTCTACCGAGGTGTACTCATCCCATTCGCCGTTGACAAACAGCAGCGGGATTTCGATCGCATTGGCACAGGCGACATAGCAATGGGTGTCTTGGGTCAGCACCTCATTGACGTGAAAATGCATCTGCCGGTACTCGTGCTCGGCCAGGCTGCTGACATGACGGTCATTAAAGCGTTTGAACAGCGATGGCAGGTGCTTGCCGATCGTGCTGTTGATCAAGCGACTGACATTGAGACGGTCACACGCCTGGAGATGGTTCAGGCCGCGCTCCAGGTAATCGCGCATCGGCGCATTGACCCGTGCGGCGAATGAACTGATCACCGCTTTCTCGATTCGTCGCGGCTGCTGGGCCAGCGCCAACAAGGTAGCCGCACCGCCCCAGGAAAAGGACAGTACATGGTGTACACAAAAGTGTTCGATCAATTCCAGCAGAATCGCTGCCTCGTCTTCCTTTCGGATCGGTTGGCCGTGGAGGTTGTGTTGCTTCGACTGACCGGCGTAGGGCTGGTCGTAGAGGACCACATTGAATCGTGGTTGCAGGTAACGCACCGTTTGAGCAAAGGATGCTGTTGTTGCCAATGAGCCGTTGACCAGAATGATGGTCTTGTTAGCGGCGCTGTTGAGATAGTGCTCGGTATAAACCTTGTACTTCCCGCAGATCTCGACGATGGCAGTTTTCGGCATCATGTTACTTTTCCTTGTACCAATTTGAACTAAGCGCACAGCATGACGGTGCCCGGATGGCCTCCGTGACCACCTAGTCACGGTTTGACCATTGGTTCAGAGTTAAGCAGGGATTTCCCCGTCTGCAAGAACCCGGACGAGTTAGTTCGGATGCCGTCGCGCCGGGACGGCACAAAAAAAAACCGATGCCCCTAAAGGCCTCGGCTGTTTTTTCGGTCTGTTTTCGAAAGGCAGTTGATCACCTCCGGCCGCCATCAATCGCTGGACGGTCGATTGCACAACGTCAGGTGGTATTGCCGTTTGAGTTGACGTTGCGCAATAGCACGGCAGTGGTCAACGAGCGCCGAAAGATTCAGCCCATCGGTTGCCGGTGAGAGGTTTGAGGGCTACTTGCGCTGTCGTTCTTCATACCACTGCATGAGCGCTTCGGCGCTTACCGGTCGGCAGCATTGCTACTTGACCAGTCGCTTTTCCTTGGAAGGCCTGTAGCCGAAGTACGAGCTGTAACACTTGCTGAAATGGCTGGGCGATACAAAGCCACAAGCCACCAATACGTCCACCTGGGACAGTTCGGTGTGCTGGAGCAGCCGACGCGCTTCGGTGATCCGCAATTCCATGTAATAGCGTTGCGGCGTTGTGCCCAGTTGCTCCTTGAACAAGCGCTCGAGTTGTCGACGCGAACGGCCGGCGTAAACCGCCAACTGCTCCAGTTCCAGAGGCTCTTCGAGGTTGGCATCCATCAGCTTCACCACTTCGCGTAATGGCGCGCTCACACAGATATTTTCAGTCGGTTTTATCCGCCGATAACGCGACTCCTCGAAAGCCAGGATGTCTTCAATCCCCTCGACGAGGGCTTTGTCGTGCAAGCTTTTGATCCAATCCAGCGCCATGTGGAACGCCCCCGAGGGACTCGAGGCCGTGAGCCGGTCTCGATCGATGACGTAGGGCTCACTGGTGACATGCGTCGCCTTGGAGATTTCCGCGAGCGCGGGGCGATGTTCGGGGTGAATCGCACAACGATATCCGTCCAGCAAGCCTGCCCTTCCCAGGAACCATGCGCCATTCCACAACCCGGCCAGAATGACGCCCTGGTCCGATGCAGCCCTCAACAGGGAGATGAGTTCATCCGTCGCTTTGAGTTCTGTCCTGTAGCCGCCGCAAATGACCAGAAGGTCCAGGTCCTGGATCGTTGAGCCAACGAAACGGCTATCCGGGCGAATGACCAGGCCCAGGTCACTGATGACTTCCTCATCGGTCAAGCCGAACGTTCGGGAAGAGAACAACCCGGGTCGCAGAAGATTCGCGGTGACTATCGTATCCAGTGCTTGCGTGAATGCGGGCAGCGAGAAATGCTCAAGCAGCAGAAACCCTGCCCTGACCACCTGAGTCTTCTCGTTGGGGTTCTCATTCAGATAGCGGAGATTTTTCCCCTTCATGCCTCCGCTGAATTGACGTCGCTCGATCAATGTTCGGCCTGCTCGGTTACGTTACCCAACAGGTCGTCGGGTGCGTTGATAAACCTCAATGCTAACTGTAGAGGTTTCAAAACCACTAGCGCCATTTTGCGCCTAAACGATGGCGGGATACCCATCGACACTATCGGGCCAACGGGTCAGCACCTCGAAGCCGTCGTCAGTGACCGCGACCATATGTTCCCACTGAGCCGAGAGTGAGTGATCCTTGGTGACCACGGTCCAGCCATCGGCCAGGGTTTTCACATGGCGTTTGCCAGCATTCAACATGGGTTCAATGGTGAAGATCATGCCGGCTTTCAGTTTCAGGCCCTGGCCTGGGAAGCCGTAGTGAAGGACCTGCGGCTCATCGTGATAAATCTTGCCGATACCGTGACCGCAGTATTCGCGCACGACGCTGAACCCGTCTCTTTCGGCCACCTTCTGAATGGCATGGCCAATGTCACCCAGCGTCGCGCCTGGGCGGACGACGCGAATACCGGCGCACATCGCTTCATAGGTCGTCTCTGCCAGACGTCGGGCCTCCGGGCCGGGCTCACCCACGAAGTACATGCGGCTGGTGTCGCCGTACCAACCGTCCTTGATCACGGCAATGTCGATATTGACGATGTCGCCATCCTTGAGCGGTGTGGCCGAAGGAATGCCATGGCAGACCACTTGGTTGACCGAGGCACACACGGTTTTCGGGAAGCCGTGATAGCCGACATTGCCCGGAATGGCTTTCTGCACATTGACGATGTAGTCGTGACAGAGCCGGTCAAGTTCGTCGGTGGTGACCCCCGCTTTGACATGCGGAGCAATCATGGCCAGGACCTCGGCGGCCAGCGCGCCCGCAGCGCGAGACATGGCTATTTCTGCCGGGGCATTGAGCTTTACATTGGCCTTCATGGCTTGGCTCCTGATGCGGCATCAACCTGGGCGCTTTGCGAACAATCGGCGAGTGCACACAGCTGTTTTACATCGAGGCCGCCCGCCTGTTCGGCACGAATCAGCACGCGACAGAGGTCGCTGTGGTCCAGGTTTGGATGCAACTCCGCAAGCATCCCGATGCGCATCCAGTGCTCGGCTTGTGCGTTGATCGAGCGACTCAACGCATCGCTGGCGACGCGCAGATTCTCGTGCATGGCTTCTGAAATTTTTACGATACCCACTGCTCAATCCAATATGAAATGTATATGGACCGTATATTAATCGGTAGTTATGTGAAATTGCAATTTCACGATTTACAGCCATGACTGAAGCATAAAAAGTCACTGGGTGACTTGAAGCCCGACTTCAATAGCTGAGGGAATGAAGTGCTGAGCAATCATCGTTTGTACCCCTTCTCGATGATGCTCAGAATTCGTGGCGCAGACGTTGGCCGTTGTTCTTCCGATTGATCGAGTCAGTACCTGTCAGAAAGAGCGCGATTCACCCTTTCACACCGCACCATTCGACTCAGGAGATAACAATGAATAAAACCATTTCTCGTCGTAGCGGAGGTCAGATTTTGGTGGATGCCTTACGCATCCATGGCGTCAAAAAAGCTTTTTGTGTTCCGGGAGAAAGCTACCTCGCGGTGCTCGATGCATTGCATGACGTGCAAGAAGAAATCGATCTGGTGGTGTGCCGCCAGGAAGGTGGGGCGGCCTATATGGCCGAAGCCTACGGCAAGCTCACTGGAGAGCCAGGCATTTGCTTCGTGACCCGAGGCCCGGGTGCAACGAACGCTTCGGTTGGCGTTCACACGGCGTTCCAGGATTCATCGCCGATGATTCTGTTCATTGGCCAGGTCGCTCGCGATCAGCAGTATCGCGAAGCCTTTCAGGAAGTTGATTTTCGCCAGATGTTTGGCCCCTTGGCGAAATGGGTCGTGCAAATAGACGACACCCGCAGACTCCCCGAACTGATCAGCCAGGCGTTCCACCGAGCGGTCAATGGCAGGCCTGGGCCTGTAGTGGTCGCATTGCCGGAAGATATGCTGACCGAAATGGCGGAAGTCAGTGACGCCGGGCCTTTCAAACGCGTATTGATGACCCCCGCTGCCGAGCAAATGGCCGCCATGCAGCAACTGCTTGAGCAATCAGAGCGACCATTGATGGTGCTGGGTGGCAGTGGCTGGGACACCGAGTCAGTGCACGACATCCGGCTTTTTGCTGAACAGCAAAACATCCCGGTTGCGGCCTCCTTTCGCTGCCAGGACCTGTTCGACAACCGACACCCGAACTATGTCGGCGATCTTGGTTTCGCCGCGTCAGCGCAACTGTCCTCAGCGGTAAAAAACGCCGACCTGCTGCTGGTCGTGGGCTCCAGAATGGGTGAGGTTTCAACGGGCGGCTATGCGGCCCTGGACATCCCGGTACCGAAGCAAACCTTGATCCATGTTCATCAAGGCATCGAGGAGCTGGGGCGGGTTTACCAACCTGCGTTAGCAATCAACAGCAGCATGTCGACCTTTGCCCAGTCAGCCGCAAAGCTTCCAGCGGTGACCAGCCCGGTAAAGAGTGAATGGACGCGCACCCTCAACAAAAGCTACCGCGAAAATCTGCAACACTCGCCCTCCCCTGGCGATGTGCAAATGGCCGAAATCATTGAGTGGTTGAATTGCAGACTTCCAGACGATGCGATCCTGACCAATGGCGCCGGAAACTATGCCGTCTGGCTTCAACGCTTCTATCAGTTCCGCCAATACCGCACTCAGTTAGGCCCTACCAATGGTTCCATGGGCTACGGCGTTCCTGCGGCGGTAGCCGCCAAACTGACGTGCCCGGATCGAGTGGTGGTGTCGTTTTCCGGGGATGGCTGCTTCTTGATGAACGGTCAGGAGATAGCGACCGCAGCGCAATATGGCGCCCATGTGATTTTCGTTGTGATCAACAACGGAATGTACGGAACCATCAGAATGCACCAGGAACGCAACTACCCTGGACGCGTGTCAGGCACTGAATTGCACAACCCGGATTTCGCCGCACTGGCCCAAGCCTATGGACTGCATGGCGAGGTGGTCAGCGCCACGTCGGAATTTGCCCCGGCGTTTGAACGCTGCCTGGGTATGTCCCGGCCATCCTTGATTGAGGTCAGGGTCGACCCTGAAGCATTAACCCCACGGCTTAGCCTGACTCAGATCAGAGAGCAATCAAGCAAGAAGTAACCCGTTTCTTCCATTTTGGGCGCCTGACTCACGATTACAAGGCGCCTTTTTTGAGCTTGTGACTCATCAGTTCATCGACCTGTCCCACCTACAACAGCAGTCGATCAATGGCCTGAACAGCATGCATCCGCAACGACAAACCCTGCACAATGAACTGCACGCGCGTCCGTCGCTGTATTTCGACGAACCGGCCCATGTGTTTCATCTGGCCTTCCTTGGCGGGGCGCCGGAGTGCAATGCGCTGCTGGAGCGCTGCTGCCCTGCTCCGATCGATCCTCATGCCGCCCAGGGCATCACCCAACTCGATGGCCATGCCCTGAAATGGGAACGCCACGCCGAGTTTTTCACCCTGACCCTGGTGGTCACTTCATCCTGCGATGACCTGTCCTGGACATCGCTGCCCGAGGTGCTGGCGCAAAAGGTCGAAGCGCATTTGCCGCAGCTGATCAACTCGGTGCAGATCGTCGTGCGTGGCGAAGCCGGCCTGGACCTCGCCGGCTACGGTTTCAAGGACCCGTGCGGTTCCTGCGTGGGCGGTGGCGATGCGGTGGTCTGGAGCGATTTCCGTCTCAGCGAGGAGGGCAACAACCACATCCTGTTCATCAACCGGCGCCTCAACGCTTACCGCCAAGGGCGGATGATCCGTCGTCTGCTGGAAATCGAGACCTACCGCATGATGGCCTCGCTGTCGTTGACCATGGCCAAGACCTTGAGCGCGCAACTCGATATCTTTGACAAGACCTTGGTCACCCTCTCCGAGCGTAACGCCGACGCCGACAGCGGCAACGCGAAAGCCCTGCTGGCGGACATCTCCAACCTGTCAGCCCAAGTGGTCAGCAGTACCGCGAAAACCCGCCACCGCTTCAGTGCCACCCAGGCCTATGCCCAACTCGTGTACGAGCGCCTGGGCGAATTGCGGGAAAGTCACGTCGGCGATTGCCAGCGGCTCGGGGTGTTCATCGAACGCCGTTTCAAACCCACCGTCAGGTACTGCACCGCCACCGAACAACGCCTGGAGCACCTGGCGAAAAGCGTGGCCAATCTGGGCGACCTGTTGCAAGCCCGGGTTCAGGTGGAAATGGAAGAACAGAACTCGGAAATTCTCAAAAGCCTGAACGCCCGCGCCGACGCTCAGATCAAGATCCAGCGCGCCGTGGAAGGTCTGTCGATTATCGCCATTACTTACTACCTGCTGAACCTGCTCAAGCTTGGCTACTCAGGGTTGCACCTGCTCGGCGCCGAGGTGGCCCCGCGAGAGGCGATGCTGGCGATGACGCCCCTCGCGATCGCGATCCTTGCGCTGATTATTTTCCGCATCAAGAAAGTCAAAGAGCACTGATACGGTGAATCGCCGGGGGGAGTTGTCGTGTTTTCGTCCAGCCGTCCTTAGTCGGCGCCCGAAGTAATTAACGGAGTGACGACGTCAGTGCTTGAAGGAGAGACATTAAGAAAGGCATTCCAGATCTCGTAAGCATCGTGATGCCGTTTGGTCGCCTCTTCCCATTCTGGTCCTGAAACACATTTGGAAGAGACCAGCGTCATCATGCCCATCGTTGCGGCGTCCAGTTCGATCAGGAAAGCGTGAGACTGGATTCTGAAATCTTCGACCGATGGCATTACGTGTTCCCCCGGCGGATTACACCGCCATTAAGTAGCGACTGCTCCTCGGACGGTGGAGTACCAACCGGCGGGAAAATTCAGGCAGTCTGACCGCCGGTAGGTTTCATGGCTCAAGCTGATCGACACCGACAAAAAATCTCGAACTCAAGCCACAGCGTTGAATCCAATGTTCAGGTCAATGGAGGTCAGCGACATGAACAACGATGACAGTGTTAACGACGTCGAACCAGAAGCAACGTCAAACGCCCCGCCCACCGATACGTCTGGCAAGCCCGTCAACGTCGATCAGACCAATACGCCCTCTCCAACTCGAACCAAAGAGCTGGAAGCTGAGGAACTCCGTCGGAAAATAGCGGAGATAGAACGCAAAGTGGCAGACGGCAACTAGCGGGACGCCGAGGGCTGTGAGGCTACAATCTTGAAGACACGCCGCTCCTTCACTACTGTAATTTGCATTGACATTGGACCGGGCTTGGCCGGGTTCCGGTGCTACGCTTTCAATTCCTCGAATAGAGAACGAAGCGATGTCCACCGCCCCCTCAATCCCCAGACTTTCACGACTGTAGCCATGAAACGGATCCTGATCGGTGGTATGACCGTAGCGATTATCGGCACGATGACCTATGGTTTTTTCCAATGGAAAATCGTCGAAAGCCAAAAACACGATTTGCTGTGCGGGCAGGCCAAGCAGACGCTCAAAGGCGTGGAAATCCGGGCGCGGGCGTTGGCTGCCGGACTGTCCGTAGAAGCCTATGGCAAGGCTGAAGAAGACGAAGTGGCAACCCTCATTGGTGCACTCGACGCCGCCAAGAGCGACGCGGAGGTCGATTCGGTCATAGAGGCTCACGCTGCCACCATAGAAGCACAGGATGCGGCTATTGACGCTCAGGTGGATACCCGAGGCGATCAGACATTCCTCGAGCAACGACTGGTGAAACAGCGGATACCGGTCGACGTTAAACAAGAACTGCAACGCGCCGCAAAGGCCGTTAGTGTCATGTGCAGTTAGTGTTCATTCAATAGTGCCCTCCCCCACGGCCCCAAGTAATCGTTCTGGATATCCTCGCGCCCGGTCAACGCATCCGGCACCAGCACGAACCTCAGCCAGCACCCGGTTTACGGACGGAAGGTTGATCATGGTCAATACTTAGAGCCTGGATGTACGTCGCACGAGCCGCACGTCGGGCGGCTAATCCACGGGAGGTTCGTCATGTCTGGTCAATCCCGCTTCATGCTGGTTGCATCACCGCTGATGGAGCACAGCCCCGCTTTCGACAGGGCCGCTGCACTGGCCAAGGCCGAAGACGCGGCGCTGCACATCGTCGCCTTCGATTACCTTGAAGGCCTGGCGACCGCCAGTCTGGTCAACGAAAAAGCCCTGGAACAGATGCGCGTGGGCTACGTCGAGCGCCACCGCCAATGGCTTGAGGAACAGGCCCGCCCCTTGCGCAAGATCGGGGTCCATGTCACCACCGAAGTGGCCTGGGTCGAACGCCCGTTGGAGGAAATCCTGATTCACCTCAAAGAGCAGCCGATGGATGTGCTGATCAAGGCGCTGGAGCACGAATCACTGCTGTCGCGGCTGATGTTTACCCCGCTCGATGTGCACTTGTTGCGCGAATGCCCGGTGCCGCTGCATTTCGTCAGCCACGCCGTGCACGCCTTGCCGAAAAAGATCGTCGCGGCGGTCGACCCCTTTCATCGCGATGACCATTACAAAACCTTCAACGACCGGATCCTCCACGAGGCGGCGAAACTGGCGAGCGCCTGTAATGCCGAGCTCGATCTGGTCTACGCCTATGACCTTTCATCCATCAGCGCCGACGAGTTCGGCTTCGACAACGGTTCGGCGTTCTTCTCGTCGGGCAAGGCCAGGACCGTATTCGATTACCAGGAAGATGCCTTCAACGACCTGGCCGAGCGCAATGGCATCGCGCCGGAGCAGCGACACATGATCATGGGCAACCCGGCCAAGGTCCTCACCCGCTATGTCGATGCCTATGACATTGACGTGATTGTCATGGGCCGGATCGGTCATCGCGGCATGGGCCGGCTGATCGGCAGTACGGTGGAGCATCTGCTGTACAAAATGCCGTGCAGCGTTTGGGTGGTGTACACCGAGCGGCTGGATGAATAACTGCCCTACTGGACACCACATAACCCTGTGGGAGCGGGCTTGCTCGCGAAGGCGGAGTGTCAGGCAACATCATTGTCGACTGACACTCCGCCTTCGCGAGCAAGCCCGCTCCCACATTAGATTTGTGTTGCCAGGTCAACGCCGGGTGATCACCACCTCCAGGTATTCACTCGGCACCACCAGCGATTTTTCTCCTGCTCTGTTCATGCGGTTGATCAGTTCGGTCAGGTCGTTTTCCAGCGCTTGGGCGCCTTCAGGAGGCAGCGCTGCGAAGGCTTTGTGGACCGGGCCGTACCAGGTGCGGAACGTGTCGATAAAATGCTCGGCCGAGCGGTAACGGAAGTTGAAGGTCTTGCGCGCCACCTGGAGGAGAAAGTCACGTTCGTCGAACTGCGTGTTCAGCCAGGCTTCGGTGCCCCACTGCGAAGGCGGTTGAGCGCCCGGCGGTGGCGGCAGGTGGCGGCCGAGGGTCTTGAACATCTGGCCGACAAACCCTTCGGGCGTCCAGTTGGCGAGGCCAATCCGCCCTCCTGGGCGACAAACCCGCGCCAGTTCCGCCGCCGCCTTGGGCTGATCCGGGGTAAACATCACACCGAAGGTCGAAAGCACGGCATCGAAGCTGGCATCCTCGAACGGCAAGGCTTCAGCGTCAGCCACTTGAAACATCACGTCCAGGCGTTCTGCCCTGGCCCGGTCTTCGCCGCGTTCCAGCAGCGCGGCCACATAGTCGGTCGACGTGACATGGCAACCACGGCGCGCGGCAGCGAGCGTCGCGTTACCGTTGCCGGCGGCCACGTCGAGCACGCGTTCATCGCAAAGCAGGTCGCAGGCCTCGGCCAGTTGCTCGCCGACGATCTGCAAGGTGGTGCCGATCACCGCATAGTCGCCGCTGGCCCAAGAGGCCATCTGACGGTTTTTCAAGGCAGTAAGATCAATGGGTGTACTCATGGATTCTTTCTCTGGCGGAGTTGGATCACTGAGCAGGAACCGGCGGACGCTTACTCCGCCGTCGTGGGATCGATAATGCTCATGACCTGGGACACGCTGTTGGCAGGGAAACCACCCTGCCTGGCGTGTTCCCGGATGAGCTCCGCGTTCGGCGCGATGTACACGCAGTAGAGCTTGTCACCGGTGACGTAACTCTGAAGCCACTGCACCTCTGGCAGATCGCGCAACACCTTGCACGATTTTTGCGAGACGGCTTTCAAATCCCTTTCTGACAGTGTTCCAGCACCTGGAATCTCGCGTTCTATAACGAACTTAGGCATGGCAACCTCTCATTCTTGTTATTGATGACAGGGTCGGCTGACCCTGTGTGCCAACTATCGCGCCGAGCAACGCTGGCGTCCTGTCCGATCGTCGGCTAACCCTGCCCGATCGTCCGGAGATTTCACGCTGTGCGGCGACAGGCTCACAATCAAGCTCACCACCCAAAGCAGCCGCCCACACGGGAAAGCCACCATGGACGCCCTGTCTCAGACGCTGCGCGTCGTCCGTCTGGTCGGCGCGATTTTCATCAATGCCAGGTTCACTGCCCCCTGGTGCTACCAATCGCCGAGCGCCGACACGGCGGCGCCGTTTCTGGAACCCGGCGCCGAACGCGTGGTGATCTTCCACTTGATCACCGAAGGCGAGTGTTATGTCGAACTGGGTGATGATCCGCCGCTCCTGCTGACGGCCGGCGATGTGGTGGTTTTCCCGCAGGGAGATGCCCATCGCATGAGCTCACAACCTGGGCTCGCGCCGGCCACCGGTGCACGGCTGGACGTGGTGCTGGCACGCCGTCCACGGCAATTGAGCTATGGCGGTGGCGGCGCGGTAACGCGGTTGGTGTGCGGCTATCTGGCCTGCGATACCCGTCTGGCCGGCATGTTGCTGACCGGGTTACCCGCGGTGGTCCGGGTCAATGTGCGCGGCTCGAATGCCGGTATCTGGCTGGAATCGTCGGTCCGTTATGCGCTGGCCGAAGCGCGCTCGCCCCGCCCCGGCGGCGAAGGTGTGCTGGCGAAACTGGCCGAGGTGTTGTTCATCGAGGTGCTGCGCCTGTACATGCACGAACAGGGCGAAGGTCGTACCGGTTGGCTGGCGGGTGTGGGCGACCGGATCGTTGGCGCCGCCCTCAACGCGTTGCACAAAAAACCGTGTCACGCCTGGACGCTGGATGAACTGGCGCGTACTGCCGGCACGTCAAGATCGGTGTTGGCGGAGCGCTTCCAGCAACTGGTGGGGAGTTCGCCGATGCAGTACCTGACGCAATGGCGGATGTTGCTGGCGGCCAACCTGTTACGCAGCAGTAACAGCTCGTTGATGCGGATTGCCGAAGAGGTGGGCTACCAGACCGACACGGCGTTCAGTCGGGCCTTTCGCCGAGAGTATGGAGCGCCACCGGCGGCGTGGCGGCGCAGTCAGGAGAAAAAACCAATGGCCCACGGCGCGCAGCCTGTGAGCCATTGATTTGAAGGTTTATGCGGCGGGAGCTTTAGCCTCTTCCAGCAACTGCTGAATCACTTTCTCCTGAGTCTCGTAGCGGCCTTCACCAAAGTGGGTGTAACGCACCTGCCCCTTGGCGTCGATCAGGTAGTGAGCCGGCCAGTACTGGTTGTCGAAATTGCGCCAGATCGCGTAGTTGTTGTCGATGGCCACCGGGTAGGTGATGCCGAGCTTTTTCACCTGATCCTTGACGTTGTCGATGATGCGCTCGAAACCGTATTCAGGGGTGTGGACGCCGATCACCACCAGGCCATCCTTCTCGTATTTCTTCGCCCAGTCCTTCACGTAGGGCAAGGTGTGCTGGCAGTTGATGCAGTCGTAGGTCCAGAAATCCACCAGCACCACTTTGCCTTTCAGGGACTCGTTGGTCAGGGCTGGCGAGTTAAGCCATTGCACTGCGCCGGCAATTGACGGCATGGCGCCTTGGGCATTGTCCATGGACGAGTCTGCGCTGACCTTGCTGACCAAGTAATCGACGACTTTCGGTACGGTTTCCAATAGCCCTTTCTCGATGCTGCTGACGCCTTCGGATGAAGTGCCGGCCAGCAGTGTTTTGTCGGCCCCGGTGGAAATCACCGCCGCAGCCGCCAGCACCGCAACACCCGTACCACGACGCAGCCAACCGGTGACCGGAATCGATGCTTTCAGGCGATTGACCAGGCCGCGACCGGCGAAGATCAAAGTGCCCAGGGACAATGCGCTGCCCAGGCCGTACGCCACCAGTAACAGGCTGGTTTGAGCGTTTGCGCCTTGCAGCATGGCGCCCGTAAGGATGACCCCGAGGATCGGTCCGGCGCACGGTGCCCAGAGCAGGCCGGTGGCAACGCCGATCATGATCGAACTCAACGGGCCGGACATTTTGCGGGTGTCCGGATCGAGACGGTTGCCCAGCGCCACGAAGGGACGGGCCAGCCAGTCACCGACACGGGCGGAAATCAGCGACAGGGCGAACAGCACCATCACGATCAGTGCGACGTGACGGCCGGTGTTGTTGGCGTGTATTACCCACTCGCTGCTGACCACGGCCAGGCTGGAAATCAGGGCGAAGGTCAGGACCATGCCGCCGAGGGTGAGCGGGATCGAGGATCGTGTGCGTTTAACACCGGCGAACAGGAACGGCACGACCGGGAGGATGCAAGGGCTGAGGACGGTCAATATGCCGCCCAGGAAAGCGATGAGAAACATGGATGTCACCTTGAAAATGTAGAGGACGACTCACCACACATCCCCTGTGGGAGCGGGCTTGCTCGCGAAGAGGTCAGCACATTCAACATTCATGTCGACTGACACTCCGCTTTCGCGAGCAAGCCCGCTCCCACACTGGATCGGTGGTGTTCACAGATCAGTGTTCTGGCCTCAGGCCGTCTGGTTTTCCAGCTGTTGGCCCTGCGGCGTGCGGCTCGAACCATCCTCTGCCAGAAAAACGCTCCCGCCCTTCTGCGCCACCGGCGTCAGCTGAAAGCAAGTAGCGCTGCCACAGATTTTCTGTTCAACAGCAGCGTTGGCATGGGCAGCGGCGCCAGCCGCGGAGAAGGCAATGGCAGTCAAATAGCGGGTAACGTTGTTCATGATGGGCTTCCTGTTTCAAATGGAATGGGCCATGGGTCAGCGCAGGACTCAGTTGTCCGAGTTGCAGGCATCAGCCAATTTGCGATAGTCCAGAACCTGGGTTTTGTTATGGGAATCCAGGTAAGTCAGCTGGGCATCCACCACCCCACAGGAAGGCGAGGCGTCCTGTTTCAGCGACACCACTTTCTTGATGTCCAGGTGCGTGCCGTAGGTGTAGGTTTTAGCGGAAACATCGGCTTCGGCGCGGGCCGACAAGGTGCAGATGTTCAGGGCGGCAAACAGGCAAGCGGCGTAGACGGCTTTGGTGTTCATGGTGGTTTCCTCAAGGCTTCGATAGGTCAATCGTTTAGTGGGCCGAGGCGGTTTGATTTGCCTCGATGGAACCTATTAGAAGCCCGCGAGGTATCCCGACTGTGTCGGGAACAGGCGCGGGTAAATCGGTACGTATCAGAACCGGGCCGGGATACAGAGCGATACAAATGCCCTGAAAATGGGTGTTTTTGCGTCCACGTGTATCCACCGGCAGGCCAGATACACTGCAATACAAAGGACTGCGGGCGAGCGGGCCAAGGCTCGATAGACTGCGCGACATCCCCCATCTACAGAGGCCTGGCCAAATGGAACACGTCGATCACATTCTCATCGTGGACGATGACCGCGAGATCCGGGAACTGGTAGGCAACTACCTCAAGAAAAACGGCCTGCGCACCACCGTCGTCGCGGATGGACGGCAAATGCGCACCTTCCTGGAATCCACGCCGGTGGACCTGATCGTGCTCGACATCATGATGCCGGGCGACGATGGCCTGACGCTGTGCCGTGAGTTGCGCGCCGGCAAACACAAGGCCACGCCGGTGCTGATGCTCACCGCGCGCAACGATGAAACCGACCGCATCATCGGCCTGGAAATGGGCGCCGACGATTACCTGGTCAAGCCATTCGCCGCCCGTGAACTGCTCGCCCGAATCAACGCCGTATTGCGCCGCACGCGAATGCTGCCGCCCAACCTGGTGGTCACCGAAAGCGGTCGCTTGCTGGCCTTCGGCCGCTGGCGCCTGGACACCTCGGCCCGGCACCTGCTCGATGAGGACGGCACGATGATCGCGCTCAGTGGCGCGGAATATCGGTTGCTGCGGGTGTTCCTCGATCACCCTCAGCGGGTACTCAATCGCGATCAATTGCTGAACCTGACCCAAGGCCGTGATGCCGACCTGTTCGACCGCTCCATCGACTTGCTGGTCAGCCGCTTGCGCCAGCGCTTGCTGGACGATGCCCGCGAACCGGCCTACATCAAAACCGTGCGCAGCGAAGGCTATGTGTTTTCGCTGCCGGTGGAAGTCCTCGGGGCGCCCTCATGAACCTCTCGATGCACTGGCCTCGCACGCTCGCCTCGCGGCTGTCGCTGATCTTCCTGATCGGCTTGATTCTCGCGCAGGTGCTGTCTTTCGGCGCGCAGTACTACGAGCGCTACCAAAGCACGAAGAACACCATGCTGGGCAATCTGGAAACCGACGTCTCGACCTCCATCGCCATCCTCGACCGCTTGCCGGCCGAAGAACGCATGAGCTGGCTGCAACAACTGGATCGACGCAACTACCGCTATTTGTTGAACGAAGGCTCGCCGGGCGTGCCCATGAGCGATTCACCGATGGCGATGACGTCGATCAAAGAGGCCATCGGCAAGGATTACCCGATGACGATGACCGACATCCCCGGGCCGGAAAAACATTATCAGGTCCACCTGAAACTGGCGGACGGCAGCCCGGTGACCATCGACATTCGGCCCTCGATGGTGCCGTTGTCGCCGTGGCTGCCCATCGTGTTGCTGGGGCAACTGGCACTGATGCTCATCTGCACCTGGCTGGCCGTGAGAATCGCCATCCGCCCTCTCACCCGCCTGGCTCAGGCGGTGGAGACCCTGGACCCCAACACCCACGCGGTGCACCTGGACGAAAAAGGCCCGACCGAAGTCGCGCATGCCGCCAAAGCGTTCAATTCGATGCAGGCGCGCATCGCCGCTTACCTCAAGGAACGCATGCAACTGCTGGCGGCGATTTCCCACGATCTGCAAACCCCGATCACCCGCATGAAACTGCGCGCCGAATTCATGGACGACTCCGCCGAGAAAGACAAACTCTGGAATGACCTTGGCGAGATAGAACACCTGGTGCGAGAAGGCGTGGCCTATGCCCGCAGCGTTCATGGCGCCACCGAAGAAAGTCGCCGCACCAATCTGGATTCGTTCCTCGACAGCCTGGTGTTCGACTATCAGGACATGGGCAAAGACGTGCAGCTGGGCGGTAAAAGCGACGCGGTGATCAACACCCGGCCGCACGCCTTGCGGCGGGTGCTGGTGAACCTGACGGACAACGCGCTGAAGTTCGCCGGCGCCGCCGAGTTATGGGTGGAAGCGAAGGCTGACGGCAGTTTGTCGGTGAAGGTGATGGACCGCGGGCCAGGGATTGCCGAGGAGGAATTGGCCCAGGTGATGGAACCGTTTTATCGCGTGGAGAATTCGCGTAACCGCAGTACCGGCGGGACCGGTTTGGGGTTGGCGATTGCGCAGCAGCTGGCGCTGGCGATCGGGGGATCGTTGACGTTGAGTAATCGTGAAGGGGGGGGGTTGTGCGCGGAGCTTAAATTGCCGGCTCAGGCTCAGTAGCTGATCGTTCCCACGCTCTGCGTGGGAATGCAGCCCGGGACGCTCCGCGTCCCTTTCGAGAGCTGGAACGCGGAGCGTCCCTAGAGGCATTCCCACGCAGAGCGTGGGAACGATCAGTTCAGGGTCAGGCTGGGTAGTTGGCGCGCAGGGCTTCGAGGCCGCCCTGGTAAATCCCGGCAAACAAATCCTCAACCTCTTTATTGCTCACACCGACAGGCGTAAACCGCCCGGACCACGTCACCCGCGCGCCCTGCCCCTGCGCTTCAACACTGATAGTCGCCAGATAGTCAGTCGCCGGAAACGGTGCCTGCAAAATCGAATAGCTGTAAGTCTTCCCGGCGTTATCAAACGCCTCCAACCGTTCAACCACCACTGCCCCGTCCGCCGTTTGCAGGCTACGCACCCGGCCGCCTTCACTCAGCTCGCTTTTGGGAATAAACGGCAGCCAGTCCGGCAACGAATTAAAGCCGCCAATCAATTGCCAAACCTGGTCGGTGGTCGCCGGGATGTCGATGAATGCTGATGCTGTAGCCATGAAATAGTCTCTCTCAATCAATAAGGTTCAGATCGCCATGCTGTCGACGACGCCGCCGTCGACCCGTAAAGCTGCGCCAGTAGTGGCCGAAGACAGCGGCGAGGCGATATAAACCACCAGATTCGCGACCTCCTCGACATCCGCCACGCGCTGGATGATCGAGGTCGGCCGAGCCTTGCGCACGAAGGCGTCGGCTTCTTCCCGAACGCTGCGCCCCGATTTGTCAGTGGCGTCCTTGAGCATCTGCTCCAGGCCATCGGTCAACGTCGGGCCAGGCAGGATGGCATTAACCGTCACCCCAGTGCCCGCCAGCCGTTTGGCCAAACCATGGGACACCGCCAGGTTGGCGCTTTTGGTCACGCCGTAGTTGAGCATGTCGGCCGGTGTTGCGACCCCGGATTCCGAGGACAGGAAGATCACCCGACCCCAGCCCTGCTTGACCATGTCCGGCACGTAATGGCGGGACAGGCGCACGCCAGAGATTACGTTGACCTCATAAAAACGCGTCCACTCGCTGTCCGGCGTGTCGAAGAAATCCACGTCGTTGAAGATCCCGAGGTTGTTCACCAGGATGTCCGCCCGTGGTTCGGCGGCGAACAACAACTCGGCACCTTCGGCCGTGCCGAGGTCTGCGGTCAGGCCACGCAACTGCGCGTCCGGCACGCTCTGGCGAATGCTTGCCAGCGCCTGTTCGACCTTGGCCGTCTCGCGGCCGATCACCACCACCGTGGCGCCGGATTCGGCCAGCGCCTTGCTGATGCCCAGGCCAATGCCGGCGGTGCTGCCGCTGACAATGGCGAGTTTTCCACTCAGATCGATTTTCATGCTCAACCTCCAATGATCGGCAATGGCGCACGTTCGGACACCAGTTTCGCCTCGCGCATCGCCTGCCAGAAAGCAGCGGGAATGACGGCCGACATCGCGGCAACGTCTTCAGCAATCCGGTCGGGACGGCTGGAGCCTGGAATCACTGCCGCCACGGCCGGGTTAGCCAGGGAGAATTGCAACGCAGCGGCCTTGATGTCGACACCATGGGCGGCAGCAATTCGCTTGATCTGCTCGACTTTATTGATGATCGCCGGGCTGGCTTTCTGGTATTCGAAGTGTGTACCACCGGCCAGAATGCCCGAGCTGTAAGGACCACCGACCACGATCTCGACGTTCTGCGCCAGCGCGGCGTCCATCAAGCGTTGCAATGCACGGTCGTGGTCGAGCAGCGTGTAGCGACCGGCCAGCAGAAAGCCGTCCGGCTGGGCTTCGGTCAGATCCAGGGTCAGCTCGCACGGCTCAACCTTGTTCACGCCCAGGCCCCAGCCCTTGATCACGCCTTCTTCGCGCAAGCGGGTCAGCACCTTGAAGGCGCCGGTGCGGGCCTGGTTGAAGTATTCCAGCCATTGATCGCCGTAGAAGTCCTGGGCGATGTCATGCACCCAGACGATGTCCAGACGATCGGTTTGCAGGCGCTTGAGGCTGTCTTCGATGGAACGCATCGTGGCGTCGGCGCTGTAGTCGTTGACGATCTTGTTCGGGCGGCCGTGTTCGAATACTCCGCTTTTTTCGCCCAAGTCACGGGCCGCGGCGTCTTCGACTTCATCGAGAATCACTCGGCCGACTTTGCTGCTCAGCACATAGTCGTCGCGGTTGTACTGGGCCAACGCGGCGCCCAGACGAATTTCCGACAGGCCCGAACCGTAAAACGGCGCGGTGTCGAAGTAACGCACGCCGGCATCCCAGGCAGCGTGGACGGTGGCCATCGCCTCTTCTTCAGGAATGGCGCGGAACATGTTGCCCAATGGGGCGGTGCCGAAACCGAGGGCGCCGGGCAGTTTGTCTTTCAAGCTCATGGGTTTTTCCTCTTGAGTGTCAGGGGTCAGCAGAGGTGACCGTTGAGCAGATCCTAGATTGCGATGATCGGACCGTCCAAGACATAATGTGCAGCACTTGAGTCCCTATAGGTCTGACATGATCGACATCCGCCAATTGCGCTACTTCGTCGCCGTCGCCGAAGAAGAACACGTCGGTCGCGCCGCCGAACGCCTGCACATTTCCCAATCGCCTTTGAGCCGGCAGATCGCCCAGCTTGAAGAGCGCCTGGGGCTGACCCTGTTCGAACGCAGCCAGCAACGCATTCGCCTGACCCGTGATGGCCAGACGTTCCTGGCCGAAACCCGCGCCCTGCTGACCCACGCCAATCGCCTGGAATCCCTGGGCAAGCGCCTCGGTCGCGGCGAAGAAGGCGGCTTGTGCATCGGCTACATCGAAAACGCTATGCACGCCGGCGTCTTGCCCAATGCCTTGCGGGTGCTGCGGGTTGACCGGCCGAACGTGCACGTCGCGCTGTATAACCTCAATTCCGCCGAACAACTCGAAGGCCTGCGTCAGCGTAGTCTGGATATCGCCCTGGTCAGCGAACCGCCCGTCGCCGACGATCCAGATCTGCTGGGTTTTCAGGTGCTGGACGATCCGATGCTACTGGCCCTGCCCGAACATCATCCGTTGGCTAACCACACCACACTGACCCCGGCAGACCTGGCCGATCAGGAATGGATCGGCGTGCAACCGCGCCAGGACGCCGCCAGCCGCGACGACTTCGTCAGCGCCTGCATCCGCGCCGGTTTCACCCCGGACATTCGCATGGAAGCCACTGAACCTTTCACCGCGTTGGGATTGGTGGCGTCGGGGCTGGGCATCGCCATGATCCAGAAAGGCCTGAGCCGCAACGCACCACCCGGCGTGGTGCTGCGGGAAGTGCCATGGATTTCCTTCACCACGCCGCTGTGGGCCGCGTGGCACCGGATCAACTTGCGGCCGCTGGTGGAAACGTTCAGGAAAGTGCTGACCGAATCCGGCCCGGCATGATCGTTCCCACGCGCAGCAAAGGAATGCAACCGGGACGCTCCGCGTCCCTTTTGCGAGCTGGAACGCGGAGCGTCCCTTGATGCATTCCCACGCGGGAGCGTGGAAATGATCGAGCATGGGGCGGGGCTGATTTCACTTTTTCTTTACACAATCGGCATGGTCCTTATCGGCCCCGTAGCAATCCAGCGCAAGTGGTTTGCCTAGACTTTCAATATTCTGCTGGCCAATAAACTCCAATCCTTTTTTTGCATAGTTTTCGCCTGCAATTGCCGCTCCGCTTAACGAGGTGACGGCCAATACACTTGCAAAGCACCATATTTTCAGTGTGTTCATCAAAGTATTCCTTTTGTTGTCGTAAGGATGAAGCGAGTGCTCGCGGCACCGCCGAGCTCATCACACACGAACGGGAAGCAGGTTCGATACTGTCAGATGTAACAGTGGCGATGAACGGTCCTCAACAAGGGAACGAATAAGGGCGTGCACTTTTTCGCAGGCCGCGTGGGGAGCACACAAAACCCTGTGGCGAGGGGGCTTGCCCCCGTTGGGTCGCGCAGCGGCCCCAAAACCTGCAACCGCGTTCATTCAGGTAAACCGAGTGCACAGGATTCACGACTGCTCCGCAGCCGAACGGGGCGGTGCGACGTTTTGCTAACCCCCCTCGCCACAGGTTTGGTGCTTTACTGAAAAAACCCCGAAATCCTGCGAGTAAACCCGCATGAACCGCAACGACCTGCGTCGCGTCGACATGAACCTGTTGGTGATTTTCGAAACCCTGATGTTCGAAAAGAACCTGACCCGGGCCGGGGAGAAGCTGTTTCTCGGTCAGCCCGCCGTCAGTGCCTCACTGGCCAAGTTGCGCGATCTGTTCGACGACCCGCTGCTGGTGCGTAACGGTCGGGTGCTGGAGCCGACCCAGCGCGCATTGGCGATCCTCAAGGAATTGCAGCCGGCGATGGACACCATCTCCGGCGCGGTCAGCCGGGCCAAGGATTTCGACCCGTCCACCAGCCGCGATGTGTTTCGCATCGGCCTGTCCGACGACGCCGAGTTCGGCCTGTTTCCTCCGTTGCTCAAGCAAATACGCGAAGAGGCGCAGAACGTTGTGGTGGTGGTGCGGCGGGTGAATTTTCTGCTGATGTCGTCGATGCTCTCCAGCGGGGAGATTTCCGTCGGGATCAGCTACACCACGGAGCTGCCAGCCAACGCCAAGCGCAAGAAGTTGCGCGACCTGAGCGTGAAGATCCTGCGCGGCGACAATCGCCCCGGCACCCTGACCCTGGATGAATACTGCGAACGTCCGCATGCGCTGGTGTCGTTTTCCGGGGATTTGACCGGTGCCATCGACAACGACCTCGCACGTATCGGCCGCTCACGCCGGGTGGTGCTGGCGGTGCCGCAGTTCGCCGGCCTGCGCGCCTTGCTGGCCGGCACCGATATGCTGGCCACGGTGCCGGACTACGCGGCGTGCGCGCTGATTGAAGGCAGCAGTCAGCTGCGGGCCGACGACCCGCCGTTTGACATCGTCCTCTCCGAACTGTCCATGGTCTGGAACGGGGTCAACGATAACGATCCGGCAGAACGTTGGTTGCGCTCGCGAATAGCCCAACACATGTCGGCGCCGCTGCCGGGGCATTAATCGATTGGAAAGCAGCGGGGTCGGTCTCGCGCAGGTATACCGGCAGGTCAGTGACCGGTGGCATGACCGGGATCTCGAAATACATCTGGATCACCCAGCCGCGGTGATAACTGGCGTGGTTGACCACATGCATCAGTATCGCGCCGGCGCTCATGATGCCGCTTTCCCCCGAGACAAAGCTGAACTCGACGGGTTTATCCAGTGAGGCATCGGTCTGCCGTTCGCTCCAGTCGCAATACCAGTGATCGATGTCCTTTTGCGCCAGGCGCAGCTCGGCGAGTTCGGGGTGCAGCAGATCGTGTGAAGTTTTAAAGCCGTGCCCTCGGCCTTCGAGGTGGGCTCGCCAGATGCAGTCCACCACGTAGATGTGGTTCAGGGTGCCGATCATGTTCTTGAACACCGACACGCGCTCTTTATTGACCTCACCCGGTGGCAGTGCGGCCAGGCTGTCAAAGAGGCGTTGATTGGCCCAGCGTTTGTAATCGGCAAGCATGCGGGCAGTGCGTACGTTAATCATCGCAGGTCTCCCATTGTGATGGGCGCACTGCCAAGCATAGCCCCCACGGCGAGCGGCATTGCAAACGCTGATTACCGGTCACTTCGCGACCTGCGAATGCGGGGGCAGATGGTCCACCACCCGATCGGCCAACGCCAGGCAACTGGTCAACCCCGGTGACTCGATTCCGAACAGGTTCACCAGCCCCGGCACACCATGCCCGGCCGGGCCACTGATGACAAAGTCGGCCGTCGGCTCGGCCGGCCCGGTGATTTTCGGGCGGATTCCGCTGTAAGCCGGTTGCAGGCTGTTATCGGGCAATCCCGGCCAGTAGCGCCGGATCGCCTCGTAGAAGCCATCGGCTCGGCGTGGATCCACACGATAATCGACCTGATCGACCCATTCGACGTCCGGCCCGAAGCGCGCCTGGCCGCCCAGATCCAGCGTCATGTGCACACCCAGCCCCGCACTTTCCGGGGCCGGATACACCAGATGCCGGAACGGCGCCCGACCGCTGAAACTGAAATAGCTGCCCTTGCATAGCCGGGCAGTTGGAACGTGCTGCGACGGCAAGCCTTCAATCCGGCTCGCCACCTCAGGCGCAAACAATCCGGCGCAATTGATCAACTCACGGCAGCTCAAGGTCATCGGTTGGGCACCGCCCATCTGCAGTTCGAAACCTTGCTCGGTGCAACGGGCCGACGCCAGCGGCGTATGAAAAACCAGCGACGTGCCGCTGGCCTCGGCATCTGCCTGAAGCGCCAGCATCAGGGCATGGGAATCGACGATCCCGGTGGACGGCGACCAGAGCGCAGCGACGCAGGACACTGCCGGTTCAAGTTCCCGCGCCTGGTCGGCGTCCAGCCATTGCAAGTCATCGACGCCGTTGCTGTGGCCCTGCGCCAACAACTTCCGCAAGGCCGCGCACTGACCGTCATCGGTGGCGACGATCAGCTTGCCCAGGCGCCGATAATCGACGCCGCGCTCATCGCAAAAGGCGTAAAGGCGTTGCTTGCCCTCCACGCACACTTGCGCCTTGAGGCTGCCGCTCGGGTAGTAAATGCCGGCGTGGATCACTTCCGAATTGCGCGAGCTGATGCCCACGCCAATGCCCTCGCCCGCCTCGACCAGGATCACGTCCCGCCCGCTGCGGGCCAGGGCTCTGGCGACCGCCAGCCCGACCACTCCGGCCCCGACCACCACGCATTCGATATCGACGCTCACCTACCCTCCGCTCCTTTCACGCCAGCCCTCGTTCCCGATAATCGATCAGGCTGGAGAATATCGCCAGCAGCATGGCCATGACCACGAAGAAGATCAGCACCAGGAAGTACGACCCGGTGAACTGCACGATCAGCCCGATCAGGATCGGCACGATCACCCCGGCCATGTTCCCGCAGAAGTTCATGGTGCCGGCCAATACGCCGGTTTTCGAGGTGCCGCCGAGGATCGACGGAATGCACCAGTACATGCCGCACCAGCGAATGAAAAACATCGCCACGCAGAGCAAGCCGATCGCTTTGCTGGCCTCGCTCGCATACGCCACCGCCAGCATGCACAGGGCCGCCACCAGCGCCGAACCGCTGAACATGCTGCGCATCACCAGATTGGGCGAAGCGCCGCTGGACTTCCATTTATCCCCCAGATAACCGCCAACCAGCTCGCCGACAAAACCGCACATGAAGATCAGGAACGTCGCCCCGCCCATGCTTGAAATGTTCAGGCCGTGGGTCTGATGCAGGTAGCTCGGCATCCAGGTCAACAAACCGTAGAACACACTGAGGATGCAGCAATAACCGGCGAACATCGCCAGCACCGAACGATCCTTGAGCAGCTCCTTGAAAGGAACACTGGTGACCGCGCCGGGTTGGCTGACTTTGATATTGCCCTCGGTGATGTGCGCCAGTTCCGCAGCATTCACCCCGGGGTGTTCGCGGGGATGGTTGCGAATGTATTTCCAGGCCAGCACGCCGGCGAGCATGGTGCCGATGCCGGCGATCACGAAGGCGATACGCCAGGAGTCGAACCAGCCGATCAGGCCGGCAATGATGATCGCGCCGAAGGCACTGCCCAGCGGTGCACCGCCATCGACCAGCACCGCGCCGCGTCCGCGTTCGTTAGGGGTCAGCCAGGCGCCGTTGAGCTTGGCCCCGGCGGGCATGATCGGCGACTCGGCAATGCCCAGGCCCATGCGGGTGATCAGCAGCATGATCCAGTTGTGCGCGCCAGCGGCCAGGGCCTGAAAGGCGCCCCAGGCGACGGTCGCAATGACGATCACACGGCGGGTCTGGAAACGATCCAGCAGCATGCCGCCAGGAATCTGCATCAACGCGTAGGACCAGAAAAACGCGCTGAGCATCAAGCCTTCCAGCGCCGGCGGAATCTGGAACTCACTGGAAATCAGCGGCAAGGCCACCGACAACGAAGCACGGTCGATGTAGTTGATCGCGGTCAGCAGCAACATGATGAGGAAGATCCGCCAGCGCACGCTGGTCGGGCGCTCGGTGGCAGACGCAGCGGTCAGCCGCAGGGTTTCGGCACTCGGAATGTTCATGAGGGGCGCTCTTATTGTTGTGGATGCAAGCGACCCAATACCTGTCAGCCAAGGTTCTGAACACCGCAATCCCTGTGGGAGCGAACTGTGGTGAGGGGATTTATCCCCGTTGGGTCGCGAAGCGGCCCCCGCGTCCGTTCAGACAGACCGGTTTGTCCGGATTGACGACTGCTTCGCAGCCGAACGGGGATAAATCCCCTCACCACAGTTCGCTCCCACAGGTTCTGCGTCTTGGCTGACTGACATTGGGCAAGCCACCTCACTCTAATCACGCACCCGACAGCTGAATAATGAGGGGATCTGATTGGGGGATCACCGAATGTCATCCCCCCAAAAAATCAGAACGTACCGGGGTAACTACCACCGTCCAGCAACAGGTTTTGCCCGGTGAGGAAACCGGCGTGGGCGCTGCAGATGAACGCGCAGTAGGCGCCGAACTCGTCAGGCTGCCCAAAACGCTGGGCCGGCACGTGCTGGCGGCGCTGCTCGCTGATGCTCTCGACCGTGGTGCTGTTGGCTTCGGCGGCGGCACTGAGGGTTTTGTGCAGGCGCTCAGTCTCGAACGGGCCTGGCAGCAGATTGTTAATGGTCACGTTGTGCCCGGCCAGACGCGACTGACGCGCGAGCCCGGCGATGAAACCGGTCAGCCCGCTGCGGGCGCCGTTGGACAGGCCCAGCACATCGATCGGCGCCTTCACCGCACCAGAGGTGATGTTGACGATGCGCCCGAACCCGCGCTCGGCCATGCCATCGACGCAGGCCTTGATCAGCTCGATGGGCGTGAGCATGTTGGCGTCCAGCGCTTTCAACCAGTCTTCGCGCTGCCAGTCCCGGAAGTCACCGGGCGGCGGACCGCCAGCGTTATTGACCAGGATGTCCACCTGCGGACACGCCGCCAACACCTGCTCACGCACCGCAGGCGTGCTGATATCCCCAGCCACCGTGCGCACTTCGATGCTCGGTGCCAGGTTGCGCAATTCTTCGGCCGCGGCCTGCAAGGTTTCATTGCCACGAGCGTTGATCACCAGATTGACGCCCTCCTTCGCCAAGGCTCGCGCACAGGCCAGGCCCAGCCCTTTGCTTGCGGCGCAGACGATGGCCCAGCGACCCGAAATAGCCAAATCCATGATGGTGCTCCTGTTGGTTGTGAGTTGAGGAAGACTGCGTGCGTTTAGGGTGAGGACGTGGTGTTTCTGGACGTCGCACCAGGCTTCGGAACCAGCCCTCACCCTAGCCCTCTCCCGGGGGGAGAGAGGACTGATCGCGGTGTTTGTCCGGAATATTGCGACCTGAGATATCAAGTCGAACTCGCGGTTTGAAAAGCATGGAGATCGGCTCCCTTTCCCCCTCTCCCCCGTGGGGAGAGGGATGGGCGGGCGGCGTTCCGATGAGGGGTGGATCTTGAAGCCGGCACACCCCTTCCGACAAGTGATGACAAACAGTGATCCCCAGATCAGACCTTTTCATTATCAGCCGCCACCCGCGCTTATTACTGTCTCCAGACCAATAAGAACCGGAGACACACATGAACCCGTTCCAGTTTTACTTCCCCACGACCCTGAAAAGCGGCAACGGCCTGGTGCGTCAGGCCGGTGCGCTGCTCAAGCCGCATGTTCGAAAAAAACTGCTGGTGGTCACCGACGAAGGGCTGATGGCGTCGGGCGTGATGGAAGGTTTTTTCGCCTCGTTGGCCGACAGTGACATTCACTACGAAGTGTTCTCCGGCGTAGAACCCAACCCCACCACCGACGTGCTGGAACGCGCCGTGGCGTTCCTGAAAAACCACGACTGCGATTCGGTAATCGGCGTCGGGGGCGGCAGCAGCATCGACACCGCCAAAGGTGTGGCGGCCATGGCCACCAACCCCGGCAACATCCTCGACTACGAAGGCTACGACAAACTGCTGCACCCGCCTCTGCCGGTCTTTGCCATTCCAACCACCTCCGGCACCGGCAGCGAATGCACGGCCTCCACCGTCTTCACCAACACCAAAACCCTGTTCAAGACCGTGATCATCAGCCCGGCGCTGTTTCCGAAACTGGCAATTCTCGACGCCGAACTGACGCTCAAACTGCCGCCATCGATCACCGCGGCCACGGGCATGGACGCGTTGACCCACGCCATCGAGTCCTACGTGTCGAAGCAGGCCAACCCGGTCAGCCAGGCCCTGGCGCTGCAAGCGATCAAGATGATCTGCACCCACCTGCCGAAAGCGTTTTTCTGCGGCTCCGACCTGCACGCACGGGAACAGATGCTGCTCGGTTCGTTCCTCGCCGGCGTCGCGTTCGCTCAATCGAAACTGGGCAACGTACACGCGATCTCCCACACCTTCGGCGGCGTGTTCAACATTCCCCATGGCATCGCCAACGCGACGCTGCTGCCCTACGTCATCGAATACAACCTGGCGGCCTGCCCAGAGCTGTTTCGTGAAATCGCCATGGCCATGGGCGAGAACGTCGATGGCCTGAGCGTTGCCCGCGCCGGGTACAAAGTGGTGGAACACGTGGTGGCGTTGAACAAGGCCATCGGCATTCCCGACAACATCAAGGACCTGGGCGTGAACCTCGACTACATGCCGCAAATGGTCAGCGACTCGATGCGCAGCGGCAACGTGCTGGTCAATCCACGCCTGACCACCGCCGCCGACATCGAACGAATCATCAGCAACGCCTGGCACGGCATTCACTCCTGAAGAGACGACACCCATGTTTTACGAAATGCGCACCTACACGATTCAAATCGGAAAAATGCAGACCTACCTCAAGCACTTCGAGGAAACCGGCCTGCCGGTGATCTCCCGCTACACCACGTTGGTGGGCTGGTGGTACACCGAAATCGGCGAGCTGAATCAGGTCATCCACATCTGGGCCTACGAGAGTCTCGATGACCGGATCAAGAAGCGCGCGGCGCTGTATCAAGACCCGGACTGGCTTGAAGGCTTCGTGCCGAAGGCGTTCCCGATGCTGGAAAAGATGGAATCGAAACTGCTGATCGCAGCCGACTTCTCCCCGATCAAATAATCCCCAGCCGACACCGTCCTCTGTAGGAGCAAGGCTTGCCCACGATGGCGGAGTGTCAGTCGACATCATCGTTGCTGACTCACCGCCATCGCGGGCAAGCCTTGCTCCCACAGGGGTGGTTGCGGCTGCCAAACCCAAGGACAACCTCATGTGCGACCACAATCCCAATAACACCGCCGCTGACCGTTCCCCCGATATCAAAGCCTTGCTCGAAGGCCTGCCGACCAACTGGGGCAAATGGGGGCCGGACGATGAGGTCGGCGCCCTGAATTACCTTCAAAGTGCAGAAATCCTTCGGGGTATCGCCTCGGTCCGCCAGGGCAAGACCTTCACCCTGCAAGTGCAGATCGGCCACCCCAAAGGCGAACCATTGTGGCCCGGCCGACGTCCGTCGATGCGGGTCAACGTGCTGGACAAGGGCCATTTCCTGGCCGGCAAGAGCCACTTCGACGGCCATGTGGAATACGCCGACGACGTGATCTTCATGCACCTGCAAGGCTCGACCCAATACGACGCCCTCGGCCACGTCTGGCACGACAACAAACTGTGGAATGGCTACGACGCCATGAGCACCATCGGCAGCATGGACAAGGCCAGCATCCTGCCGATTGCCGAGCGCGGGATTGTCGGGCGTGCGGTACTGATCGACATGGCCCGCTATCGCGGCAAGTCAGTGCTGGACAAGGGCGAAACCTTCAATCACCTGGACCTGCTGGCCGCAGCCAAAGCCCAGGGCATCGAGATCCAGAAGCGCGACATCCTGATCATCCGCACGGGTTGGATCGGCTCGTTCTATGAGCGCGAGCCGGAGGAGTTCTACAAGGACTTCGCCGAGCCGGGCCTGACCTTCAGCCGCGAGCTGGTGGAGTGGTTTCACCAGATGGAAATCCCCAACCTGGTGACCGACACCATGGCCAACGAAGTAGCTGTCGACCCCGTCTCAGGCGTGCTGATTCCGCTGCACAATGCCTTGATGCGCAACCTCGGCGTGACCTTCACCGAAGTGGCGATGCTTGATGCTCTGGCAAGTGATTGCGCTGAAGACGGCCAGTGGCAGTTTCTCTATACCGCGGCGCCGTTGAAGGTCGTTGGCGGCACGGGTGCACCGGTCAATCCGATCGTGATCAAGTAATCAGGTCCTGCTGCAACTCGTTGATCAGCAAGGTCGCCGCCGGGGAAAGATCGGCGCCGGCCCGGCTGATCACGCCGTAAGGCTCGATCAATGCACGCATCGACACGGGCAGTTTCACCAGCAAATCGTGTTGTTCGCAGAACCTGGCCACTTCCACCGGGATCACCGCTAACAAGGTCGGATCCTGTTGCACCAATAAAATGGTGGCAAAAATCGACGAGGTTTCCAGCGGATACCGGGGAGTTCCCAGCCCTGCCTCATTCAACTCACGTTCCAGGGTCTGACGCATCGGCATGTCCTTGGGATAAACCACCCAGCGGTACTCGCTCAACTGCGACAGCTGCAAAGACTCGGCGCTGGCCAGTGGATGGTCCTTGCTGGCGACCACCGCCAAGGGTTCTTCACTCAGTTCGATGAAGTCATAGGCATCCGAACGCTGGCCGACGCTGGTGCGACAAATCGCCAAGTCCAGCCGCCCCTGATCCAGCAACCCGAGCAACGTGGCGCTGGTGTTTTCCACCAGTTCCACCGACAGCTCCGGCTGCTTGAGGCGCAACTCGGTCAGGGCACGGGTCAGCAACGGCACCGCCCCCATGATCACCCCCACCGAGAGCCGCCCGCCCTGGCCTTGCATGATGCTGAGCATTTCTTCGCGAAGGTGCTCGACATCGCTGTAGATCAGCCGCGCATAACGAATCATGCAACGGCCCATTTCGTTGGCCACCAGGCCTTTGGGCTGGCGTTCGAACAGCGGCATGCCGAGCAACGATTCAACTTCACCCAACGCCTTGGTGGCGCCGGACTGGGAAATCGAAATCTTCTCGGCAGCCTTGTGCAACGAGCCGCGCTCATCCAGTGCGATCAGCAAACGCAGTTGTTTGAGGCGCAAGCGTGCAGCGATGCTGCAAAGGGAAGGAACCATGTCCGTGTGTTCTCGATTCAAGGAACGTTGTTTTTCAGCGAATGGCGACCGGGTTGATGTTGACCTGGGTCGAGCCCTTGTACAGCGGCTGGCCCAGCACGAACATGAATTATTTTTCAGTGTCTGCGGCCTGGGCGGCGCTGAAGGTGAAGAGCAAGGTGTTGTAGCCGCTTATGACGTAACACCGAGTGTCTTTAAACAGTCGTCGGTAAACATGTTTTTGCACTGCGCCAGATCCGACGCCATCGCGAGCAGGCTCACTCCCACAGGGACCGGTGTCGGCCACAAATCTTGTGAACAACATAAAACCAATGTGGGAGTGAGCCTGCTCGCGATGACGGTCGCTCATCCAGCATCCATCTAACTGGCCTACCCATCTCTAGGGCTTGGCGATTGCGATACGCCAGACCTTGTTCCCGACATCATCGGCCACCAACAACGCGCCGCTCTGGTCAAGCGTGACGCCCACCGGGCGCCCTTGGGCTTCGCCATCGGCATTGAGGAAATCAGTCAGGAAGTCCACCGGCAGCCCCGAGGGTTTGCCATCGCTGAAGGGAATGAACACCACTTTGTAACCGGCCTGGGGGTTACGGTTCCAAGAGCCGTGTTCACCGACAAAAACCCCATTGGCGAAATTGGCGGGCATGCCTCGGGCATCAGAAAACGTCAGGCCTAACGGTGCAACGTGCGTGCCCAACGCATAATCCGGCGCGATGGCCTTGGCCACCCGGTCCGGACGCGGCGGCTCGACACGGGTGTCGACATGGGCGCCGTAATAGCTCCACGGCCAACCGTAGAACGCACCGTCCTGCACCGACGTCAGGTAATCCGGCACCAGGTCGCTGCCGATTTCGTCGCGCTCGTTGACCACCGTCCACAATTGGCTCGAACCGGGCTTCCAGGCCAGTCCGTTGGGGTTGCGCAGGCCGCTGGCAAACAGACGTTTGCTGCCGCTTTTAACGTCTACCTCCCAAATCGCCGCGCGCCCTTCTTCCGCGTCGAGGCCGTTCTCGCCGACGTTACTGTTGGAACCCACCGTGACGTACAGCTTGGTCCCTTCAGGGTTGGCGATGACATTCTTGGTCCAGTGGTGATTAATGCCTGCGGGCAGATCGGTCACTTTCACCGGCGTCGCATTCACCTCGGTCTGACCCGCGTTGTACGGCACCTTGACCAGTGCATCGGCATTGGCAATAAACAATTCATTGCCCACCAACGCCATGCCAAATGGCGAGGCGAGGCCAGTCATGAAGACCTTCCGCACCTCCGCGTGGCCATCACCGTCGGCATCGCGCAACAAGGTAATGCGATTGGCGCTGGGTGCATCAGCGCCGATACGGCCCATCACAACACCCATGACGGTGCGTTTTGCCCAGGCGATCGGCCCGGTGCCACCGTCAGTCGCGCCTTCCGGCATCGGCGGGTGGTTGCTCTCGGCAACCAGGACATCGCCGTTGGGCAGCGTGTACACCCAGCGCGGGTGATCGAGGTTTTCGGCCAGCGCGGTCACTTTGAAACCGGCAGGCGCCTTGGGCATGTCATTACCGGCCCAGCCGATCGCTTTGGACACTTTTAACGTGGGGATCAACGAGGTGGTGGGTTCAGGCAATTGCGGGGACGGACCGACGCTGGCCTGAGGCGGCAATTTGGACGACTCGCCACACGCGGTGAGCAGCACAGCAGTGGTCATCAAGAGCGCAAGTCGGTTGGACACATTCATTGTTCTAACCTCGCAACGGCCATCCGTGGGCCAATTATTGGGCAGGCAAAATCCCGCGAAGTATCCCGGCGCGGGCCCGTTTCAAACACCGCGCCTGTCGCAAATCAAATTTGCCTGAAACGCACGAATGCGCGCCTCCAAAGCCGGGCACTATCGCAAGCGCCTGTTTCAACCGGCCCCGAGCTCAAACGGGGTTCAACAACGCCTCTCGCAGCAGCCTGGCCGCCGGCGAGTCCGGCACGCCTTTGCGCGAAACCAGTTCATACGGTTCGCTGCGCGAGGTGATGGGCAGCGGCAGCGTGGTGGTGAAACCGTAGCCGGAGCAGAACTTCGCCACGTCGGTCGACACCAACGCGACGAGGGTCGGGTTTTCCTGAAGCAGCGACAAGGTGGCAAACGCCGATGTGGTTTCCAGCAGGTGCACCGGGAAACGCAGGTCAGCCTCGTGAAACTCGCGCTCCAGCAGCAAACGCATCGGCATGTTGGCGCGATAGACCACCCAGCGGTAATCCACCAGGTCTTTCAGCGACAGCTGCCGGGCATAGGCGAACGGATGCTGGGTGCTGGCGATCACCGCCAGGGTTTCTTCGACGAAGGTGGCGCTCTCATACAAGTAGGGCGTGGTGCTGATGGTCGTGCGACAGATCGCGAGATCCAGGCGCCCGGCGTCCAGTTGGCTGAGCAGTGCGGCGCTGGTGTCCTCGACGATCTCGATGGACAGCTTCGGGTGGTCGGCAATCACCCGGCTGATCGCGGTGGTCAGCAGCGGGACGGCGCCCATGATGGTGCCGACGGACACACGTCCGCCCTCGCCGCTCATGATGCCGATGATCTCCTCGCGCAGATGGGCGAGGTCGGTCTGGATCAAGCGTGCGTAACGAATGACCGAGCGTCCGGCATCGTTCGGTTCAAGCCCGCGGTTAGTACGGGTGAACAGCGAAGTGCCGAAGGTGGTTTCAATTTCTTGCAGGGCTTTACTGGCGCCGGGCTGGGTCAGCGCGACCTGTTTGGCCGCGCCCAGCAAGGAGCCGTGTTCATCAAGGGCTATCAACAAGCGCAGCTGCTTGATGTGCAGGCGGGACATGATCGAATTGAGTGAGGGCGTCATCAGGGTTAACTAAAAGTTATAGAGGTATCGAAAGTTGTCAGTATCGAGGCTCGCCACGACGGCCCTATAGTCCACCCCACAACCAGGCAATGCAATGGGTTTGACCAGATAGCGAAAGCCTTCCTGCCGCAGACCGATTGCAACAATAACAATCCTGTATAACTTGTGGTGAATCATGTCCCTCATCAATTACGTCACCAAGATCCAGTTCGGCTACGACAGCCTGCAGCATCTGGCCGCCGAAGCCGAGCGCGCGGGCATTACCCGGCCACTGATTGTCACCGACATCGGCGTGCGCAATGCCGGCATCGTCGACAAGGTCATCGCGGCCCTCGGCGCCAGCCTTCCTCCTTCAATTTTCGACGCCACCCCGTCCAACCCCAACGAACACGCGGTACGTGAAGCCGTGGCGCAATACCACCTCGACGAGTGCAACGGCATCATCGCGGTCGGCGGTGGTTCTTCTATCGATCTGGCCAAAGGCGTCGCTGTCTGCGCCACGCACGACGGCCCCCTGCACAGCTTTGCGGTGATCGAAGGCGGGCTGGATCGCATCACCTCTGCCACCGCGCCGCTGATCGCCGTTCCCACCACGGCGGGCACTGGCAGCGAAGTCGGCCGAGGCGCCATCCTGATCCTCGACGATGGTCGCAAGGTGGGCGTAATCTCACCTTATGTGGTGCCTCGCGTGGCCATCTGCGACCCGGAACTGACCCTGGGCCTGCCACCGATGCTGACCGCCGCCACCGGCATGGACGCGATCGCTCATTGCATCGAGACGTTCATGGCGCCGGCCTTCAACCCCGCGGCAGATGGCATCGCCCTCGACGGCCTGTGGCGTGCCTGGGAACACATCGAGCGCGCCACCGCCGAACCCGATGATCGCGAAGCGCGAATGAACATGATGAGCGCGTCGATGCAAGGCGCACTCGCCTTTCAGAAGGGATTGGGCTGCGTGCACAGCCTGTCCCACGCCTTGGGCGGCATCAATCCGAAGCTGCACCACGGCACCTTGAACGCCATCTTTCTGCCAGCGGTCGTGGACTTCAACGCCAACGCCCCGACCGTTCGCGACGAACGCAAGCTCGAACGCCTGCGCCATGCCATGGGCCTTGAGGCCGGCGCCAATATCGGCACAGCCATCGAGGACATGACCCGCCGCCTGGGCCTGCCGACCCGCCTGAGCGAAATCGGCGTCGATGAAAGCCTGTTCGCCGGCATCGTCGAAGGCGCCTTGCACGATCACAGCCACAAGACCAACCCCCGCGAAGCATCGTCCGCGGACTACCTGTCGATGCTTGCGCAGTCTTTGTAAACCACCGCTATCCAACAACAATAAATCAGGAGGCAGCCGCAGCGTCGAACGTGATTCGACGCCAGCGGAACAATCATGAAGCCCACCGTCCTTATCGACCGGCAAGACAGCCTTGCCACCGTCACCCTCAGCCACCCTGGGAAAATGAACGCCCTGACCTTATCCATGTGGCAGGACCTGGGTGATGTCATGACCGAATTGTCCGCCGACGCCAGCGTGCGCTGCGTCGTGTTGCGCGGTGCCGGCGAACAAGCCTTTGCCGCTGGCGCCGATGTCAGCGAGTTTCCGACCGTACGCGCCAACGCCGCACAGGCCCGGGTCTATGCCGAGATCACCTCGGCGGCCATGCGTGCCGTCGTGGACTGCCCGCACCCGGTGATCGCGATGATCCATGGCGTGTGTGTCGGCGGCGGCCTGGAAATCGCCGCACTCTGCGACCTGCGTATCTGCGGCACCTCCAGTCGTTTCGGCGCACCGGTCGGCAAGCTGGGGCTGGTCATGTCCTATGACGAAATGGCCGGTCTGGTGGCGCTGGCCGGACGCTCGACCACCCTGGAGATTCTTCTTGAAGGCCGCATTCTCGACGCCCATGACGCCTACGTAAAAAACCTCGTGACCCGCGTCGTACCCGATGCCGAGGTCGAGTCCGAAACCCTCGCCACCGCCAGGCGCATCGTCAACGGAGCGCCCCTCGTCGCCCGCTGGCATCGCCAGGCCGCACGCCAGCTTGAGGCCGGCGTTGCCCCCAGCGTCGAGCAGATTGACGCGAGTTACTTCTGCTACGACACCGAAGATTTTCAGATCGGTCTGAACGCTTTCATCGAGAAAGCCAAACCACAATTCAAGGGGAAATAACATGGGACCGCTGACAGGAATGCGCGTGGTAGAACTGGCTCACATCATGTCCGGCCCGGTGTGCGGAATGATGCTGGCCGACATGGGCGCCGACGTGGTGAAGGTCGAGAAAGTCCCGGGCGGTGATGATTCGCGCCGCTTCTCGCCGATCATGGCCAGCGGTGAATCGGCTTCGTTCATGGTGGTGAACCGCAACAAGCGCGGCATTGGCCTGAACCTGAAAACCGAGGGCGGGCGCGACGTGTTGCGCCGCCTGTTGATGAACGCCGATGTGGTCACGGAAAACTTCCGTGCCGGCACCATGGAGAAATTCGGCCTGGGCTATGAAACGCTGAAAACCCTCAATCCAGGGCTGATCTACTGCGCGATCTCCGGCTACGGCCGCAGCGGGCCGTTCGGCGAGAAAGGCGGTTTCGACCTGATTGCCCAGGGCATGAGCGGCATGATGAGCATGACCGGTGAAGCCGGGCGCGAGCCGGTCAAGGCCGGTTCGCCAGTGGCTGACATCAACTCCGGCATCCTCGCCGCCCTCGGCATCTGCGCCGCTTACGCTGCCAAACAGAAAACCGGCCTCGGCCAGATGGTCGATACCTCGCTGTTCGAAGCCGGTCTGCAACAGATGTACTGGCCGGCGGCGGCGTATTTCGCCGATGGCACCATCCTGCCGAAGATGGGTTCGGCCAACTCCACCAGCGCGCCGTATCAGGTGTTCCGCACCGCAGACGGCTGGATCAACATTGGCGCCGCCAACCAGGCCAACTACGAACGGCTGGTCGAGGCGCTCGCCGTGCCACAACTCAAAGCCGACCCACGATTCGCCAGCAATGCGTTGCGCATGGAGCACCGCCTGGCCCTGGTGGAAATCCTCAACGAAGTCCTGGTCGCGCGCACCACGGATGAATGGATGGTGCTGTTCGACAGCCTCGGCCTGCCTGCCGGGCCGGTACTCGATATCGCCGCGGCACTGGCTCATCCGCAAACCGAAGCACGCGGCATGATCGTCGAGACTCAACACCCGACCGAAGGCCGGGTTCGCGGCATGGGCCTGCCGATTCACTTCTCCGACATGGACAACGCCGCACCGCCGGCCAGCCGGCATGCCCCGCTGCTCGGTGAACACACCCGCGAAGTGCTGAAAGAAAGCGGCTACGCGGAAGATGAAATCGACGAACTGATTCGAACCCAGGCCGTGGTGGCACTGGCATAACGCAAAAAAACTGTGGGAGCGGGCTTGCTCGCGAAGGCGGTGGCACAGACAAAAACTATGTTGCCTGACACACCGCTTTCGCGAGCAAGTCGAATCGTCGCACCGCCGCTCCCACAGGGAACAGTGTCAATTCGCTGTTTTTTAGAACAACTACAAAAACAATAAGGTGAACATCATGAGCCGTATCTTGACCGAAGCTGTCAGCCGTCGATCATTCCTGGTATCTGCCGGCGTCACCGTCGGCGGTGCATTCGCCGCCAACCTGCTGCCCTCCAGCGTCTTCGCCGCGACCAAACCCATCGTGTTGCGCTACACCAGCAGCCTGCCCGACACCCATCCCCTGAACATCCAGATGAAGGCGGCTTCACTGGCCATCAAGGCCGAAACCAACGGCGCCGTGGACCTGCAGGTGTACGCCAACGGCGCCATGGGCGGCGATACCGACATGCTGTCCCAGGTGCGTGCCGGGGCCATCGATTTCATTCCATTGCCAGGCGCGATTCTCTCCACACTGGTGCCGGCCATGTCGATCGAAAGCATGCCGTTCGCGTTCAAGGACTACGACAGTGTCTGGGCCGCGCTGGACGGCAAGCTGGGCGAATACGTACGCGCCAAGACCGAGAAGGTCGGCCTGATCCCGATGGAGAAAGTCTGGAACAACGGCTTCCGCCAGATCACCAGTTCGACGCGGCCGATCTACACGCCGCAAGACCTGGCCGGTTTCAAACTGCGGGTGCTGGTCAGCCCGTTGTGGACCTCCATGTTCAGCGCCCTGGGCGCCTCCCCTACCGGCATCAGCATCAACGAGACCTACTCGGCATTGCAGACCAAAGTGGTCGACGGCCAGGAAAACCCGCTGGTGGTGGTCGAAGCCGCGCGCTTCTATGAAGTGCAGAAATACTGCTCCATGACCGACCACATCTGGGGCGGCTTCTGGATCGTCGCCTCGGGCAAGACCTTCCCCAAACTGCCGGCGGACGTGCAGGAAATCGTTTCCCGGCAAATCAACGCCGCCGCGCTGGTTCAGCGTCAACAGGTGATCGATCTCAACTCCAGCCTGGAACCGTCCCTGACCGCCCATGGCATCACCTTCAACAAAGTCGACCGTTCATTGTTCCGCACTGAGTTGCAGTCCAAAGGCTTCTACACCCAATGGAAAGAAAAGTACGGCAATGAAGCCTGGAGCTTATTGGAGCAGTACGCGGGTCAACTGTCCTAAGCCGGAGACAAGGTCATGAAAAACCAAATACCAATGACGGATGTTTCTCCCGCTGAAGGACTCAGCACGCGCCCCACCACGTTTCGTCTCGGTCACGCCTTGGACACCGGGCTGCGCTGGCTGACCGAGGGCAGCGCGGCGTTGCTGGTGGTGGTCGAAGTCACGCTGCTGTTTTGCAATGTGTTCTCGCGCTACGTGCTCAACCAACCCATCGTCTGGGGCGACGAACTGGCCTCGCTGCTGTTTCTCTGGCTGGCGATGCTCGGTTCCGTGGTGGCGATGCGTCGAGGCGAGCACATGCGGCTGACCTCGTTCATCGGGCGGCTGCCGCTGGAAAAACGCGCCTTTGTCGACACCTTGGGTGCGGTGATTGTCATCGCGTTCATTGGGTTGCTGTTCACCCCGGCCTGGGAATACGTCAGCGACGAGTGGATCATCACCACCGCCGCCCTTGAAATCCCCAACGCCTTTCGCGTGTCTGCCATCGCGGTCGGTCTGAGCCTGATGCTGATGACCTGTGTCGCGCGTCTGCTGACCAGCGCCCGGTTGATCGACTTCTCCGTGTCGGTGGCGATGCTGGCTTCCCTGGCCGCACTGTTGTGGGTGGCTGAAGGCTGGATGTTGCTGATGGGTAACTGGAACCTGATCATTTTCTTCATGATCGGTGTGATGGCGATGATCGTGATCGGCGTGCCGATCATGGTGGCGTTCGGCCTGGCCACGGTGGCTTATCTGTCGACCATGACCGGCACGCCCTTGACCCTGGTGGTGGGCCGGATGGACGAAGGCATGGCGAGCCTGATCTTGCTGGCCATTCCGTTGTTTGTGTTTTTGGGGGCGCTGATCGAGGCCATGGGCATGGCCCGCGCGATGATCCGCTTCCTCTGCTCGTTGATCGGCCATGTCCGTGGCGGCCTGTCATATGTGTTGATCGGGGCCATCTACCTGATCTCCGGCATTTCCGGCTCCAAGGCTGCCGACATGGCGGCCATCGCGCCGGCGCTGTTTCCGGAAATGAAGAAACGCGGTGAGGATGAAAACGAACTGGTGGCGATGCTCAACGCGTCCGGGGCGATGTCGGAAACCATTCCGCCGAGCCTGGTATTGATCACCATCGGTTCGGTGACCGGCGTGTCGATTTCCGCCCTGTTCACCGGTGGTTTCATGCCGGCGGTGGTGGGTGCCATCGCCATGGCGGCGATGATCTGGTGGAAAAACCGCAAAGGCGAAGCCTCCACCGGTAAACGCGCCTCAGGCAAGGAAATCGGCCACTCGCTGCTGGTGGCATTACCGGCACTGGCCCTGCCCTTCGTGATCCGCACCGCGGTGGTTGAAGGGGTCGCGACCGCCACCGAAGTCGCCGCCATAGGCGTGGCCTACACCTTTGTCGTCGGGTTGCTGTGCTACCGCTGCTTTGACTGGCGCCGGCTGTATCCGATCCTGGTCAGCACCGCGTCATTGTCCGGCGCGATCCTGATCATCATCGGCAGCGCCACCGCCATGGCCTGGGCGTTGACCCAGTCGGGCTTCTCGCACCAGTTGGCGCAGGTGATGTCGACGGTGCCGGGTGGCGCGATGGGCTTCCTGATCATCTCCGCCGTGGCGTTCATCCTCCTGGGCAGTTTTCTGGAAGGCATCCCGGCCATCGTGCTGTTCGGACCGCTGCTGTTTCCGATTGCCAAGACCATGGGCATCAACGACGTGCATTACGCCATGGTCGCGATCTTCGCCATGGGCCTGGGTTTGTTCGCACCACCGTTTGGCGTGGGTTTCTACGCCGCCTGCGCCATCGCCAAGGTCGACCCCAGCGGCGCCATGCGTCGGGTCTGGCCGTATCTCGGCGCACTCGTTGTCGCCCTGGGCGTGCTGATCGCCGTGCCCTGGATTTCCATCGGTTTCCTGCCCAACGCCTGAATCACTTTTTACGAGGTTTCTCATGAATTTCTCCACACTCGAAGCCGGCACCGCCACCGAACGCCGACTGGTCATCGACAAGCAACGCACCATCTCGTTTCTGGGCGAGGACTTGCGCATCTACGCCACGCCCCGGTTGGTGGATGACATCGAACAGACCTGCCTTGATTACCTGCTCACCTTCCTCGATGAGGGCGAAAACACCGTCGGTGCGGCCGTCGACATCCGCCACGTCGGGGCCACGCTGCTCGGCATGTCGGTCAGCATCGTCGCCACGGTGACCCGGATCGAGGGTCGCAGCATCACCTTCAACGTCGAAGTGCGCGATGACGTCGAACTGGTGGCCACGGCGGCGCATACCCGGGTGGTGGTGAACATCGCCAAACTGCGCAGCCGCGTTCAGGCCAAGGCCGAAGCGGCCGCCGCAGGAGACGTCGAAGACGGCGTGCTCAGCCCTTCCCAATTCGCCGCGTCGCGCTGAACAATGGACGACGTCATGATCACGCTGCACGAACGCAATGGCTTGCCCAACCTTGCGGCCGAGGATGCGCTACCGATTGTCGATGCTCACCACCACTTGTGGGACCTGGGCAACGGTCGATATCCCTGGCTGCAGGACGACTATCACGAGGATTTTTTCCTCGGCGACTATCACAGCCTGTGCCGTGATTTCTTGCCGGAAAACTTTCTCGCCCTGACCGAAAGACAACGGTTGGTGGGAACGGTGCATGTCGAGGCCGAACGTGCTCGCGATGAGCAAGTCGCCGAGACACGCTGGCTGGAACAGGTGAATGCCCGTTACGGCTTCCCGAATGCCATCGTTGCCCACGCCTGGTTCGACCGTGAGGACAGCGCGGACATTCTCGCTGCTCAGGCCGCCAGGCCGCTGGTGAAAGGCATACGCTCCAAACCGGTGACCTCGGCATCGCCTGACGTGTCGATTGCCGGCGCCAAGGGCACCATGCAGGACCCGAAATGGCTGGAAGGCTTTTCGCGTCTGGCTGAGCACGGTCTGTCGTGGGACCTGCGCGTGCCGCCGTGGCACCTGGTCGAGGCCGCCGAAGTGGCGGCGATGTTTCCGCAGATCCAGATCGCCCTCAATCACACCGGTTTCGCCTGGGATCGCAGCCCGCAGGGCATGACCCGCTGGCGCAAGGGCCTGGAAGCGCTGGCCTTGCAGCCCAATGTGCACATCAAGCTGTCGGAGTTCGGGCTGAAAGACTCGCCGTGGAACTACGACGACAACCGGATCGTGGTGCTGACCGCATTGGAGATCTTCGGTCCCGAGCGCTGCATGTTCGCCAGCAATTTCCCGGTCGCCGGATTGCGCGCGTCCTACGACACGATTGCCGATGGCGTGGCCGCGATGCTCGCGCCACGGGGGCGTGCCGTGCAGGAAGCGGTGTTCGCCGGCAATGCACAACGCTTTTATCGTCTGGAGGAACAGCATGGATAACTCCTCCGTGATCGACTGGCGCGCAAGCTTTCTGGCCAGCGGCGAGGATGCAGACTTGCCCATCGTCGACGCTCATCAACATTATTTCGACATCGAAAAACATTACTACCCGTGGCTGAACGACCGCCCGTTGCGCCCCTTTCGTTATGGCGATTACTCATCGATCTGCCGCAACTTTCTGCCTGAGGACTATCGCCGGCTGACGAGCAACCATCGCATCGTGCAGACCGTCGTTATAGAGGGTGAATGGGACCCTGCGACGCCCGCCGACGAGGTGAGGTTTGTCGAATTACTGGCACAAAACGAACCGACCCTGGCGGCGATGGTGGCGCAGGTTTGGCTTGATCGTGAAGACGCATCGGACCTCTTGCGCCTGTACGGCGATCATCCGTTGGTACGCGGCGTGCGCCACAAACCGGCGGTCACCAGCCTTGAAGCCTGGCGCGAAGATTTCGTCGCGCCCGGCTCTATGCGTGACCCTCGTTGGCGCGAGGGCTATGCGCAACTGGCTGAAAACGGTCTGCATTTCGAGTTGCAGGCGCCCTGGTGGCATCTGGCGGAAGCGGCCGAGCTGGCCAGGGACTTTCCCGACGTGACCATCGTGGTCAATCACACGGCGCTGCCGGCGGATCGTTCGGAAGCAGGGTTGGCGGGCTGGCGTGAAAACCTCGCGTTGCTGGCACGGGAGCCGAACGTGGCCCTGAAGATTTCCGGCATTTGCATCCCCGGCAAGGCCTGGCCCGTCGAGTCGAACCGCGTGGTGGTGAACGACGCGATTTCGATTGTCGATGTCAGTCGCTGTGCGTTTGCCAGCAATTACCCGGTCGACGGCGTCGTGAACGGCATGAGCGAGATCTTCGACGGCTTCAAAACGATTGTCAGCGACCGCTCCCTGACGGATCGGCTCGCCCTGTTTCATGACAACGCCCGACGCATTTACCGGCTCACTTGACCCTCATTTGAACAGCCCTTCAGGAGTTCCCATGTTTGAAGTTTCAGGCCACAACTACATCGCTGGCGCTCGTTCGGCTAAAGGCTCGAGCACCTTGCAAAGCCACGACGCCAGTACCGGCGAAGCACTGCCGTATCGCTTCCATCAGGTGACCGTGGATGAAGTGAATGCGGCCGCAGAAGCGGCGGCCACGGCTTACCCGATCTTTCGCAATCTTTCATCCGCCCGACGCGCTCAGTTTTTGGAGGCGATTGCCACTGAGCTTGAGGCGCTGGACGACTCGTTCATTTCCCTGGTGTGCCGGGAAACTGCCCTGCCCGCCGGCCGTATTCAAGGTGAGCGGGCACGCACCAGCGGCCAGATGCGCCTGTTCGCCACGATGCTGCGGCGTGGCGATTTCTACGGCGCCCGCATCGATCGTGCGCTACCCGACCGTCAACCGTTGCCCCGCCCTGACCTGCGCCAGTACCGCACCGGGCTCGGTCCGGTCGCCGTGTTCGGTGCCAGCAACTTCCCACTGGCCTTCTCGACCGCTGGCGGCGACACCGCCTCTGCCCTCGCCGCGGGCTGCCCGGTGGTGTTCAAAGCCCACAGCGGTCACATGGCAACCGCCGATTACGTCGCCGATGCGATCACTCGCGCGGCCAGAAAAACCGGAATGCCTGATGGCGTGTTCAGCATGCTCTACGGCAGCGTCGGTGAAGCATTGGTCAAGCATCCGGCGATTCAGGCGGTGGGGTTCACCGGGTCATTGCGTGGCGGTCGGGCCTTGTGTGACATGGCGGCGGCCCGTCCTCAACCGATTCCGGTGTTCGCCGAGATGAGCAGCATCAACCCGGTCTTGTTGATGCCAGAAGCACTCAAGGCGCGCGGTGACAAGATCGCTGCCGAGCTGAGCGCTTCCGTGGTGTTGGGTGCGGGTCAGTTCTGCACCAATCCCGGTTTGGTTTTGGGCATTCGTTCGCCAGAGTTCACTGCCTTCCTCGAACGTTTTGCCGGTTTGATGGGGGAGCAATCGGCGCAAACGATGCTCAATGTCGGCGCGCTGAAAAGCTATTGCCACGGTCTGGACAATCTTCACGCACACCCCGGCATGACGCACCTGGCCGGCGCCGCACAACAGGGCAATCAGGCGCAGCCGCAAGTGTTCAAGGCCGATGTCAGCCTGCTGATTCATGGTGATGAGTTGCTTCAGGAAGAGGTCTTCGGCCCGACCACCATTGTGGTGGAGGTCGCCGATCACGCCGAATTGCTCCAGGCACTGCACGGTTTGCGCGGCCAGTTGACCGCCACGCTGATCGTCGAAGATTCGGATCTCAGCACCTTGAACGAAGTGCTGGCCCTGCTGGAACAGAAAGTCGGGCGCGTGCTGTTCAACGGTTATCCAACCGGCGTGGAAGTCTGCGATGCCATGGTTCATGGCGGACCGTACCCGGCCACTTCGGATGCTCGCGGAACATCGGTCGGAACGTTGGCGATTGATCGTTTCCTGCGTCCCGTTTGTTATCAGAACTGCCCCGACAGCTTGCTACCGGACGCCCTGAAGAACGCCAACCCGCTGGGCATTGCCCGACTGGTTGACGGTGTCAGCAGCCGTGATGCGCTGTAAGTCACCGAACTAACACCCACCGTTAATAACAACTCCGTCGCCTATCGAAAAATAGGCGCCGGACACGCTCGCCTCCAAAAACGCTGTAACCCACAACAACAAAAACAGAGGAAGTCTCATGCACGTTCAACTTCACCCGAAACATCGCTTTTGCAAATTGATGCTGGCCGTGACCGCCGCCGTGATGATCAACACCGCAGGCGCTCAACTGGCCGTTGCCGAAACCACTCCCGCCGCGACGACAGCCCCTATGCAATGTGTCACTGAAGCCACACCGCGCTACACCAAAACCCCCACCGGTTACCTCATGGTGCTGCGCATGGGCGACAACGCGTTCAAGGAACTGACCAAACTGGCCATCGCTGAAAAAATCCCCAGCGCCTCCATCAGCGGCATCGGCTTCGGTAACGTGAAGTTCGGCTTCTGGAACAAGGACAAAAAAGACTTCGACGCCAAGACCTTGAACAGTGTCGAGATGGCCAGCGTCACCGGCTCGGTGGCCTGGAAGAACGACCAGCCTTCGATTCATATGCACGGCGTCGCCGGTGACGCCACGTTTCAAGCGTACGGCGGCCACATCCTCGACTTCGAAGTCACCACCGGTTCGATGGAAATCACTGTGATCGTGCACCAGCGTCGTCTGGAACGCGGGATTGACCCGTGCATCGGCGCCAACGTGTTGGGTATTTAAGCCAGGCGAATAACGCTCCCGCAGGCATCGAACGTTGCCGGCACCCGCTACTGCGGGAGCCTCCCTCCCAAATTCAAACTACAAAAATAAAGGGGCGATTCAGATGAGCAAGAAGAAAACGGCGGTGACGTTTGCATTGAGTGCCATTGCACTCAGCACCCAGGCGCACGCCGACTTCCTGAGTGACAGCAAAGCGACACTGGGGATGAGAAATTTCTACTTCAATAACGACAACCGCGACGGCACCGCCGCGCCTTCGAAAACCGAAGAGTGGGCGCAGGGTTTCATGCTCGATTACAAGTCGGGCTACACCGATGGCACGGTTGGTTTTGGTGTCGATGCACTGGGCCTGATGGGGATTACGCTGGACAGCGGCAAGGGACGGCACGTCGGCAGCTCGATGATTCCTTCAGAGAGTGATAACCGCGCTGTCGATGAATGGAGCCGGTTGGGGTTGACCGGTAAAGTCAAAGTCTCGAAAACCGAACTGCGCCTGGGCACGCTGATGCCCAAACTTCCAATCCTCGTCTCCAACGATGGCCGTCTGCTGCCGCAGACCTTCGAAGGTGGCCAGATCACGTCAGGCGAGTTCAAGGACTTGACCCTCACGGGAGGCCGAATCGAACACGCAACAGGACGGGGCTCAAGCGATCAAACGGGGTTGGCCGCCACGGGCGGCACCCGCGAAAGCAACGCGTTCGACTTCGCCGGCGGCGACTGGAAAATCACCAAGGACCTGACCGCCCAGTATTACTACGCCAACCTCGACAACTACTACACCCAGCAGTTTTTCGGCCTGATCCACACACTGGCGATCGCGGAAGGTCAATCGCTGAAAACCGACTTGCGCTACTTCAAGACCGATTCATCCGGTAAAAACAGCTCAGGCACTTCAGGCTACAGAATCAGCGGCTACACCCAAGGCAATGATGGCGAGATCGACAATCGAACCTGGAGCGCCGCGTTGATTTACACGGCGGGTGGCCATGGCCTCACAGCGGGCTATCAAAGCGTTTCCAGCGGCAGCAACTTCACGCAGCTCAATCAGGGCGGCCTGGCCAACAAGGGGGCCGGCGGCTCCAGCGTTTACCTGTACACCGACCGTCTGATTCAAACCTTTACTCGTGCGGGGGAACGCACAGCCTTCGGTCAATACGCCTATGACTTTGCCGCCATGGGGGTGCCCGGACTGAAAGCGTCGGTCATGTACCTCAGCGGCGACGATATCAAGACCACCTCAGGCGATACCCAGAAGGAATGGGAGCGGGACATTGCGCTGGACTACGTGATTCAGTCCGGTTCGCTTAAAGGTGTCGGGGTCGGATGGCGTAACGGCAAGTCCAACAGCGAGGCGTCCCGTGACCAGGACCAGAATCGCTTGATCGTGAGCTACAGCATCCCGCTGCTATAGGAGCAAAGCTTGCTCCGGGCGGCGATCCGACGATGGCGTCGGCACACTCAACATCAAGGTGACTGACATACCGCCTTCGCGAGCAAGCCCGCTCCCACATTTGGACCTCCGGTGGCCGCAGAATGTGTGATCAACTCAATTCCCTGTGGGAGTGAGCCTGCTCGCGATGGCGTCGGCACACGCAATATCAAGGTGACTGACCCACCGCAATCGCGAGCAGGCTCACTCCCACATTGAATCTCGGGTGGCCGCAGGATTTGTGATCAATTTAATTCCCTGTGGGAGCGGGCTTGCTCGCGAAAGCGTCGGCACACGCAATATCAAGGTGACTGACATACCGCCTTCGCGAGCAAGCCCGCTCCCACATTTGGACCTCCGGTGGCCGCAGAATGTGTGATCAACTCAATTCCCTGTGGGAGCGGGCTTGCTCGCGAAAGCGTCGGCACATTCGACATCAAGGTGACTGACATACCGCTATCGCGAGCAGGCTCACTCCCACATTGGTCCTCTGGTGAACGTCGGATGTGTGATCAACTTAATTCCCTGTGGGAGCGAGCGCGGTTATCACATTGAATTCGACTTGCAAGACACCTTGCTCAACCGCCCCTGCTGCCCGGTGGAGCTCGGTTCGTTCAACGACCCGGCCAATCCAAAGCGTTTCGAGTATCTGGAACGTCACGTGCGCCGCGTCATGGGCCTGACAGACCCGGTCGCGCGCAAATGGCTCGGCTTCCGCCCTTCCCTGCTCGCTCCGGCCCGCGCTTGCGGCGAAGCCAAGCTCGCTGATCCGGCGTTATTGGTGGAGATCATCGTGTGTGCAGCGAGGGACTGAGTTTTTTTAGAGGCAGGCATTGGACTGATCACGCATCGATAGGGAACTCCTGACGACCGCCACGCATCCTAGACTATGAGGTACTTCCTTTTTTGCTTCATGCTTTCCGAGGACACCGTCATGCGCCGTCTGATTATCATCTCTTCCCTTTTGCTGTGTTTACCCTTCGGCTCCGCTATGGCCAAAGTGGATGCGGGCGATGTCGCCACGTCAGCCGGGGTTTCCGCATCGCTGTACTCGACCTTCAAGGACCACAAACTCATGATTCCGGCCCGGGATGACGCCTCCAGCTTCGTCGCCAGTGGCGGCGCGATTCGTGGTGTTTATCTGGAGTCGTACTTAAAGCAGATTCGTCAGGAACATCCCGGCCTCAACGCCAGCGACGAAGACCTGGCCAGAGCAATCCTCGTCCAGGAAGGCGTAGCTGCAGGTCAATAAAGGCTGAAAAAGTAGCGGTGGGGCTCGCAGCACCCGGATAGCGTTTGCAGCCCTACCTTGCTTCAGCACTCGTGGATAGTCGCGCCCAACCCGCCACCAGTTGCGCGCTGATGCTCACGCCGCCGCACACCACAATCACCACATCATGGGCCTCGGCAATCGCCGGATGGTCCAGGTAGCCAATCGCCAACGAAACGCCGCACGCCGGTTCGACCAACTGACGCAGGTCGTTGGCATAACGCACCACACCCATGATCGCCTCGTCGTCGCTGAGCACGACACATTCATGCGGGAAATCGAGGATGTGCTGCACCGGCCAAGCGGCTACCTGAGCAGCGCCAAGCGAAGTGGCAACGGTGTCGATCCGCGGCAGTCTGACCGGATGCCCGGCAGCGATCGCGGCGGCAAAAGATGCCGCCCCCTGGGTTTCGCAAGCAATGATCCGGCAGTCCATGCGGTCATGGCGAATCAACCCGGTAAGAATGCCCGCCAGCAAACCACCACCCCCTACCGACGTCACCACGGCATCGACCTGAGGACAATCTTCGAGGATTTCATCGACCATCGTGCTGTGCCCTTCCCACAGCACCGGGTGATCGAAGGCTGGCACGTATTCGGTGTCCGCGCCCTGCGCGAGTTCTTTGGCCCGTAGATTGGCTTCGTCCCAGACCTTGCCATGGATGATCACCTCGGCACCGGTTTTCCTGATCCGTGCGCGGGTGGTTTCCGGCGTGGTGTTCGGCACCACAATGCAGGCTTTCAACCCCAGGCTGGCGGCAGCCACGGCGGTGGCGAACCCGGCATTACCGCCGGAAGGACAGACGACTTTGCGTTTGCCCTGCGCCTTTGCCTGACTGCACAAAAGACCCATGCCGCGCAATTTGAACGAACCGCTGGGTTGCAGGTTTTCCAGCTTGAGCCAGATCCGCCGGGCCGGCGTCGACAGGCCCGGGTGCAGAATCAGCGGCGTTCTGATGTGAAGCATGGGGGTGCTCCTCAAGGGTGAACGGTCCTTATCCAAGCTTAGTTCACCCTGCCCGGAGGCTACCGATTCAGCGATAACGCGGTGCGGCCGTGGAGTTGCCGAACAGGCCTGAAAGCGTCTGGCGCCGGGCTTCGTAGGCGTCCCACTGGTCGCCTTGGTGCAGGCCCGGAATGGTCACCACTTCGCCTTGCGCCAGGCCCGTCAGCGCGGCATCGACCATGTCCTGGGCAGACATCACGATCTCTTGCGGCAGGTTTTCCACCGGGTTGCCGGCCTCGCTCCAGAAGTCGGTGGCGGTGGCGCCGGGCAAGACGGCCTGGATCCGAATGCCTTTGTCGGCCAGCTCGCGGTGCATCGATTGGCTCAGGCCGAGGACAAACGCCTTGGTCCCGCCATACACGCCATTGAGAATTTCCGGGGCGATGGCCACGATCGAGGAGATATTGATCACCGTCCCGGTGCCGCGAGCGACGAAGCCTGGCACCACAGCGTAAGCCAGGCGCATCAACGCGGTCACGTTGAGGGTGATCATGTCTTCCATGTCATCCACCAGGCTGCCGAGCAGCGGCATGACAGCGCCGACCCCGGCGTTGTTGACCAACAGGGTGATACTGGCGTCAGAGCGTAGAATTTCTTCGACCCGCCGCACGTCGGCCTTGTCTTTCAAATCGGCGGTGACCACTTCCACGGCGCGACCGGTTTCGTTACTCAGGTGGTTGGCCAGGGCGTTCAGTTTCGCCTGGCTGCGGGCGACCAGAATCAGGTCGTAACCTTGCCGGGCGAGACGGTCGGCATACACCGCGCCGATGCCCGAAGAAGCGCCAGTGATCAGAGCAGTACCTTTGGATGAGAGAGCCATGTCGATTTCCTTCGCAGTGAGGCGATAAGGTCGCCGGGTGTGAACCGTTATAAAGGGTCTAACGCTCGTCTCAAATGACGTTTAAAGTACGTTTTTCGGACATGACCTTTTGAGGACATCTCGATGACTTCCGTGGCGTTTGTAGTATTTGAAGGGTTCCAGTCCATGGCGCTGGCGGCCATGCCGGTGTTCGAGTACGCCAACTTCAGCGCTGGCGAAGCGCTTTATGACGTCAGCGTACTGTCCGAAGACGGCCGCACATTGCGCGCTTCCGGTGGGCTGAGCGTCGGCACCGAGGCCTTTGGTGAGCGGGTGTTCGACACGGTGATCGTGGTGGGTGGCGATGCCATCCTCGAGCAGGCACCCGAGGGCGTGCTGACTTACCTGCGCGACAGCGTTAAAACCGCACGGCGCACGGCGTCGATTTGCTCCGGGGCGTTCGTCCTGGCCCAGGCGGGATTGCTCGACGGACGGCGCGCCACCACCCATTGGGCTTATGCTCGGGAGCTGCAAGCGCGATTTCCGTCGATCAAAGTCGAAGAAGACCGCATCTACGTCGTCGACGGTTCGATCTGGACTTCTGCCGGGATGACCGCCGGCATCGACCTGGCGCTGGCCATGGTGGAAAAGGATTACGGCGCCGCACTGGCCCGTTCCGTGGCGCAGAAACTGGTGATGTACCACCGCCGCGCGGGCGGCCAGTCGCAGCACTCGGCGCTGCTGGAACTGGAAGCGAAATCCGACCGTATTCAAACCGTCCTTGGCTATGCGCGAGAACACCTCACCGAGACGTTGTCGGTGGAGCAACTGGCAGACGTCGCACGCCTCAGCCCTCGGCAGTTCAGCCGGGCCTTCCGGGCAGAAACCGGCCAATCACCGGCCAAAGCCATCGAGAACCTGCGCCTGGAAACGGCACGGCAGATGCTGGAACGCGGGCGACTGACCCTCGATCAGATCGCCGAAGAGTCGGGTTTCAGCGACTGCCGCCGCATGCGCGAAGCCTTCCTTCGGGCGTTCGGACAGCCGCCGCAGGTGATTCGGCGTAATGCCAGGGCCGGGTTGAACGCGTGAGGGGCGCCGGGCCTCTAAACTGAACAGAATCAGCATGAGGTGCTTATGAAAATCTCGGCCAAACTGGCGTTTTTCGCCATTGTTTCCACCCTCGCCTACCTTGGGCTCGCGGTGTGGGGACTTGGCCGGTTCTCGGCGTTTTTCTCTCATGCACCGTTGCTGGTCATTGTGTTGGCCACGCTGGTGATGGCCATCGCGTCCTTGTTCACTGAGGTCAACCTGAGTTCCGGCGAACGTGAAGACCGGGCCAATCGTTGGGTGCTGCCGGCGTTCGGGGTGATCGGTTTATTGAGCGGGTTCCTGCCGGCCTACACCGACCGGATCGATTTCTGGACCTTTGGTGGCGAAGGTGTGCGCTGGCTCGGCGCATTACTGTTCATCATCGGCGGCACGTTGCGCCTGTGGCCGGTATTTGTGCTGGGCAAGCGTTTCAGTGGGCTGGTGGCGATTCAGCCGGGGCATACGCTGGTCACCGACGGGATTTATCGCACCTTGCGCAACCCCAGTTATCTGGGGCTGATGATCACTGCCGTGGGCTGGGCGCTGGCCTTTCGCTCTGGCGTTGGCCTGTTGCTGGCCGCGCTGACGCTGATCCCGCTGATCGCCCGCATTCACGCCGAAGAAGCGCTGTTGAGGACGCAGTTCGGCAGTGAATACGAGGCTTACTGCGCCCGCAGTTGGCGGTTGATTCCCGGGGTTTACTGAAACAACACAACCCTAATGTGGGAGCGGGCTTGCTCGCGAATGCGGTGTGTCATTCGCCATCGATGTGCCTGACACACCGCATTCGCGAGCAAGCCCGCTCCCACATTAGATTGTGTGTAGGCGGATTTGGTCGTCGTGATCCACATGGGCGACGACCGACTCATAGCTGGCAATCGTGGCATGCGGAGTCTGGAGCGGATGGTCGTGGGTTGCGGTCACCACGATCAGGCCTGCACCCGCTGCCTCAGCGGCGAGAATTCCCACGGTGGCGTCTTCGAAAATCAGGCAATCGGCCGGTTCAACGCCCAAGCGCTTGGCCGCCAGTCGATAGCCCGCCGGATCAGGCTTTCCGGCACTGACGTCTTCGGCAGTGACCATCACCGAAGGCTCTGGAATACCCGCCGCCGCCATCCGCCGCAACGCCAATGCCTTCGGCGCCGAGGTGACGATCGCCCACTGGTTGGCGGGCAGCGACTTCAGGAAACTCGCCGCGCCAGGCACTTCGATGATCCCCTCGACATCCTCGATTTCCGCCTCGGTGATGAACGTCGCTTCAGCTTCGGCATCCACCCCGGGCAAGGCCAGACGATTGATGGTGTCGATGGCGCGAACGCCATGGATGGTGGGCAGAAATGAATCGACATCGACGCCGTGGCGCAAGGCCCAGGTCGCCCAGATCCGTTCGGCAGCGGCGATGGAGTTGAGGACGGTGCCGTCCATATCAAACAGAAAAGCGCGATACGGGGTGTTGAAGACAGATTCTTGAGCAGACAAGGGGGAGCTTCCTCTCGCAAGTGCCAGGCGGGTTCGCCGAACAATGTAGCATTTGCGAGGAGCTGCCGAACGCGGCTCGAGCCTTCGGCAACTCCTGCAGAGGATGTCCTTGCTAAGCGGAACGCGGTGCTTCAACAGGCGGGGTGCCGTCGTGAAACATCGTTTTCAGTTGAGCACGCAGTTCCGGTGAGTCGGTGTGCTTGTGAACACTGACCGCATGCTGTGCGGCGGCCTCGAGCAGTTCGTTTTCAGAGTCTGCGGACAGTGCGACCGAGCATTTGGCATCACTTGGAAACTCGCGGCAGTCGATGTATTTACGCGCCATGATCTTCTCCTCCCTACGACGAAAGGCAGGCCGCGGCCTGCGTGAACGATCACTCGACGCGCACCCCAGACATCAAACACGATTGCAGGTCGCACCGAGTGTGCCGACTCTTGAAGTATAGGCCCGCCACAACGCGCATCGTCACAGGCTGTAGTGGTTTAGTTCTACAGGGTACTTTTTGACTTCAAGGCACCTTCCACACAGTCCAGCAACTGCCCGAGCGCCCACGGTTTCTTGATGAATGCCACCGAATGCCTGACCCCGGAGCTTTCCGGCGTTTCAAAACCGGACATGATCATGATCGGTTTTTCGGGCCAGCGGTCGCCAAACAGATTGGCCAGGTCCGCGCCGTTGAGTTTGCCTGGCATGGTGATGTCCGTGAGCAACAAACCCACCTGTTGTGCATGCAATTCCAGATATTCCGATGCAGCGTCTGCGCTCACATGCGGTTCAACCACAAACCCTTCCTCCTGAAGAATTTCGCAGAGAAACTCCAGGATCAACGGGTCGTCCTCAACCACAAGAATCAACCCGCCAGTGAGATGTTCGCCCGCCGCCGATATTGGTCTCATGACTGTGTCACTCCCTGATTGTCAAAATGATTTCGCGGGCTCAAATCCGCTACCTATCAGGTATGAGCAGCGGACTTCGCGGAAATTCATTTTTGATACAACCGGGCGATGAATCAGGCGCCTATACAGCGCTGTATAGGCGCCTGCAAACCAGGGTGCGGCCTTGCAGGAGGGGATTTTGATCAGTACGACGGCGCGTCTTTTTTCATGGTGTCCTTGGACATCGCGTCCTTCTTCATTCCATCCTTGCTCATGGCGTCCTTGGACATGGTGTCTTTCTTCATCGCGTCCTTACTCATGGAGTCCTTGGACATGGCGTCCTTTTTCATCGTGTCTTTCTGCATGGCGTCTTTGGACATTGAATCCTTGCTCATGCTGTCGTTGCTCATGCCGTTAGTGGTTGTTGCATCGGCGGCAAACACGCTGGCGGCACCAAACGCCAGGCACATGGACAGTACGGTGGTCGCTAACTTTTTCATGATGGAACTCCTTGAAGCACAGGTTGCGAATGAGCGCAGCGGGCGCTGCGCAGTGAAGTGGCCAGGCGCCATCAGCTGCCACCGAACCAGTTGTAGCCCTGGTCTTCCCAGTAGCCACCCGGATAGGTGTTGGTGACGAAAAGCGCCTGAATATGTTTGGGATTCTTGTAGCCCAGCTTGGTAGGCATGCGCAGCTTCATCGGGAAGCCGTACTGGCGAGGCAGCACCGCGCCGTCATAGGTCAGCGTCAACAAGGTTTGCGAATGCAGTGCGGTGGCCATGTCGATGCTGGTGTAGTAGTCGTCTGCGCATTTGAAGCCGACATATTTGGCATCCGTGTCGGCACCGACTCGCTTCAGGAAGTCGCTGAACCGCACGCCGCCCCACCGCCCGATCGCGCTCCAGCCTTCGACGCAGATGTGTCGGGTAATCTGCTCGGTCTGGGCCATGGCGCGCAGTTCTTCCAGGCGCCAGCTGCGCTTGTCGGCGACCATGCCGGTCACTTCCAGTCGATAACTCTCTTCCTCCACCGTCGGCGCCTCGTCGATGCCATAGAAGGCATTGAACGGAAATGGCCGGGTGATCATTGACTCGGGATAAGTCGGTGCCAGGGCGTTGGGATTGAACAGCCAGCCCTGCACCCGATCGTTGAAGCGGGACATGGAGGACAACGCGGTTTCGACGCTCTCGTTGTCGGTAAGGTTGCAGCCGGACAACATGGCCACGCCGCCGAGGGTCAGGCCACGCAACAGGAACGAGCGTCGTGAGCGGTCCTCGATCTGCGGGGCGAGAATCTTTCTGGCGTCTGTCAGGATGGACGACTCGTCCAGCCCTGAGCCTTGAATGCGCTTTTTCATACGACCTCCTTGCGACCGACAATCATGGCCCACAACGTTTTGGGAACCAGCGCGACCATCACCAGGTGAACCGCGACAAAGGCCACCAACAGCGACATCGCGATGAAGTGCACGTGCCGCGCGCCTTCGTAACCGCCCAGCAGTTCACGCAACAGTGGAAACTGGACGGACTTCCACAACACCAGCCCGGAAATCACCAGCAGCGTGATGTCGACCATCACGAACAGGTACGCCACCCGTTGCACCTGGTTGTAATGACTCAGATCGGCATGCCCCAATCGGCCCCGCAATGCCGCCCACAGGTCATGCAGGACACCTTTAGGCGAAACCGGGAAAAAGCGCCGTTTCAGACGACCACTGACGAGGTTGATGATCAGGTAGACAAGGCCATTGATGACCAGGAACCACATCGCCGCGAAATGCCATTGCAATGCGCCGCCGAGCCAGCCACCCAAGGTGATCGTTTTGGGAAAGCTGAAATCGTACAGCGGGGAAGCGTTATAGATTCGCCAACCGCTGGTCACCATGACCAGCACCGCCAGGGCGTTCAGCCAATGGGTCAGCCGTAGCCAGCGGGGATGGCTGCTGACTGTGGGTGAAGCAGGTAACTGCGACATGATGGGCTCCCGGCGGTTGATCGTTGGAGCCGATTATGCAAGCCGACAGATCGCCAAATCCTCACGTAAAGTTAAATTAAACGTGATAACTCCCCCCCAATAACCTGTGGGAGTGAGCCGGCTCCGGGCGGCGTTCCGACGATGGCGGTAGATCAGTCAATATAAATGTTGAATGTAATGCCGCCATCGTCGGAACGCCGCCCGGAGCCGGCTCACTCCCACAGTTTTGTTGCGTGGTCCACCCTTGGCTCAATTGTGTTTAAAATGCCGTCCCCTCAAATTGTCGACCGTACCCGATGAACGCTGAAGCCCTCTCCACGCTGCATGACCATCTGCTGACGGCCCTGGCCACTGCCCCCGCCGAAACCCGCCGGCTGTTCCACGGCCGTGGCCGGTGCTGGCCGGGGCTGGAGCAATTGACCGTCGACTGGTTGCAGGGCGTGGTGCTGGTGTCGCTGTTCAAGGAACCTGAAGCGTCGCAGCTGGAAGCGTTGAAACACAAGCTGATGGACCTCATGCAATCGCCGGCGTGGACGCAATCCGGCGCGCATACGCTCTTGCTGCAACATCGCTACCTGCTGCAAAGCACCACCGAGTGGCTGTTGGGGGACGCGATCGACGAGATGACGATCACCGAGGGTGGCCTGCATTACCGGGTGGACCTGGGCCGCAAACAGAACACCGGCCTGTTCCTCGACATGCGTTACGGCCGCGATTGGGTGCGGGCCAACGCCCAGGGCAAGCGCGTGCTGAATCTGTTCGCCTACACCTGCGGGTTCTCGGTAGCGGCCATCGAAGGGGGGGCGACGCACGTGGTCAATCTGGACATGTCCAGCCCGGCCCTGAGCCGTGGTCGCGACAATCACCGGCTCAACGGCCACGACCTGAGCAAGGTGACGTTCCTCGGTCATGACCTGTTCAAATCCTGGGGCAAGGTGATCGGCAAGGGCCCTTACGACCTGGTGATCATCGACCCGCCGTCGTTTCAGAAAGGCAGTTTTCTGCTGACCAAGGACTACCAGCGCGTGCTGCGCCGACTGCCGGAATTGCTCAGCCCTCAGGGCACGGTGCTGGCGTGCATGAACGATCCGGCGTTTGGCGCGGACTTCCTCATCGACGGCGTCACCCGCGAAGCCCCGAGCCTGCGGTTCGAGCAACGGCTGGACAATCCGCCGGAATTTCCCGATGCCGATGTTGAATGCGGGTTGAAGGCGTTGGTGTTTCGGCAGTAAGTCCGAGTCGTCCCCTTCGCGAGCAAGCCCGCTCCCACACTGGTTCTGTGTCGTTCACAAATCCCCTGTGGGAGCGGGCTTGCTCGCGAAGAGGGCCTGAAAACCGATCAATCTCTCTCAGATGTACCCAGTCAACGCGGCTGCAACACCAACGCAAACAACTCACCATGCCCATTCACATTGAGCTTGTGATAGAGATTGCGCCGGTGCACCTTCACCGTCTCCGGGGAAATGCCCATCTGCTGGGCGATGGCCTTGCTTGAGAAGCCCTGAAGAATCAGGCGCGCCGTTTCGATTTCCCGCACTGACAGGCGCGCGTCGAAACGATCCAGCAGGGTCGCCAGATCCCCGGCCACCGCCTCGGTGGCCGGTCCTTCCGGGGGCATCAATTGCAGGTGACGGCGCATCGCCGCCAGCACCCAATCGCGCACGCAAAGCAGGCGGCCCTGTTCCTCAAGCGTGAATCGCGTCGAGCGTCCCAACGACAAACCGAGCACGGCACCCTCGACGTTGACCATGAACTGCAACTCGTCGCCGCCCACCACGCTGCGGAAGTAGCTCAGGTAATACTCGCTCTGCTGGAACTGATCGGGGGCCACCGATTCGAGACTGCGCAAGCCGTCGGCGATGCCGGCACAAGCGGCCTGATAAAACGGATCGAGCAGGTACATGCCGGCGCTGTAGTCCGCCAGTTCTTCATGCTCGGCAGCACCGCCCTTTGAGTCGAAATCGATCAGCAGGCGCGGCACCCGCCCGGCCCGCATTACCGCAACCAACGCGTTGTCCATCGGCACCAGCAGCCGCAGCGTGTCGACCAGCGCACGCCAGAACCCGTCCTGCCCCAAGGCACCAAATACCCGCGCCAGCCCCTGGTGCACCGGTAACTCTTTCAACAACGCGTCCACGCCCTACCCCTTTCGAGTAACCCATGATGGGAATGGGTGAGTCCACTCCCGGCCGATACGCTGCAAGCACCTGATCATCACCGGCCTGCAGCAGGCCAGGAGTGCCGCATCATGAGTCGTCACCGCTCGTATATCAATCTTGGACTGGGCGCCTGTCTGTCGGTCTCGCTATCGGCGGTTGCCGCCGACGGCCCGACGGTTCACGTCTACAACTGGTATGACTACATAGGTCCCACGACCCTGCAGGATTTCAAGCGTGACACCGGGATCGCACCGGTCTACGACACCTTCGACAGCGCCGAAGTGCTGGAGGGCAAATTGCTCACCAGCCGCAGCGGATACGACGTGGTGGTGGCCAGCAACTTCAGCTTGCCGACCCTGATCAAGGCCGGCGCCCTTGCACCTCTACCCCACGCTCAGATGCCCGACTTCAAAAACATGGACGCTGACCTGCTGGCGAAACTGGCCCACAACGATCCGGGCAACCAGTACGCCGTGCCGTATCTGTGGGGCACCAACGGCATCGGCTACAACATCGACAAGGTCCGCGCCGCGCTGGGCGACAAGGCGCCGGTGGATTCCTGGGACCTGGTGTTCAACGAAGCGAACCTGGCCAAGCTCGGTCAGTGTGGTGTGGCCATGCTCGACTCGCCGGCCGAGATGCTGCCGGTCGCCCTGCACTACCTCGGTCTGCCACCCAACAGCACCAACCCCGAAGACTACAAAAAGGCCGAGGCTCTGCTGCTCAAGCTGCGCCCGCACATTGCCTACTTCAACTCGTCCAAGTTCATCAGCGACCTGGCCAACGGCAACATCTGCGTGGCGGTGGGTTGGTCCGGCGCGATGCTGGAAGCCAAGAACACTGCCGAGCAGGCGAACAACGGCGTGAAGATCGCCTACAGCTTGCCGAAGGAAGGCGCGCCGGTGTGGTTCGACACCCTGGTATTGCTCAAGGACGCACCGCACCCGGAACAGGGTTTGGCTTTCATCGACTACCTGATGCGCCCTGAAGTCATCGCGCCGGTCAGTGATCACCTCTCCTACCCCAACGGCAACCGCAGCGCGACGCCACTGGTGGCCGAAGCGACCCGCAACAATCCGGCCGTGTATCCGTCCGCCGAAGCCATGGCCACGTTATTCACCCTTCAGCCTCTGCCGCCCGCCACCGAGCGCGTACGCACACGGATCTGGAGCAAAGTCAAAAACGGCCAGTAACTCCAGATACCCGTCAGCCAAACGCAATCCAATGTGGGAGCGAGCCTGCTCGCGAAGGCGGAGTGTCAGTCGACCTCATCTTGCCTGATACACCGCTTTCGCGAGCAAGCCCGCTCCCACAGGTTTCGCGCCCAACCTGGCCCACTTTTTCTGCCATGAGATGAGAGAAACGATGAAACCACGTGCCCGCGACCTGAACATCCAGTTCGGCCAACTGCAACCCGGTCCGCTCAACGCCATCACCGATGTGCCCGGCGTACGGGTCGGCCATAGCAATGTGCGAGGACGCACGGCGAACGGCCGCGACATCCTGACCGGCGTCACAGTGATCGAACCGCGTGCCGGTTCCACCAGCCTGCAACCGTGCTTTGCCGGCGTCCATGTGCTCAATGGCAACGGTGATGCGACCGGCCTTGAGTGGATTCGCGAAGCAGGCCTTTTGACCAGCCCGATCGCCTTCACCAACACCCACAGCCTGGGTGTGGTGCGCGATGCGCTGGTGACGCTGGATCGCCAGAACCAGCCCGATGACGGGCGACTCTACTGGAACATGCCAGTGGTGCTGGAAACCTTTGACGGTCTGCTCAACGACATCAACGGTTTCCATGTGAAGCCAGAACATGTGGACGAAGCCCTGCGCACGGCGGTGGGTGGTCCGGTGATCGAAGGCGCCGTCGGCGGCGGCAGCGGCATGATCTGCCACGAATTCAAGGGCGGAATCGGCACCGCTTCGCGGCGTCTGAACAGTGCTCAGGGCGGCTGGACCGTCGGCGCCATCGTCCAGGCCAACCATGGCATCCGCAACGAACTGCGCGTCGACGGCTACCCGGTCGGGCGTTACATGGAAAAGGCCGACTCGCCGTTCCTCAAGGCGTCCTTGCCGCATCCGGGCATGGGCTCGATTGTCGTCTGCCTGGCCACCGATGCGCCGTTGCTGCCGCACCAGTGCACGCGCCTCGCGCAGCGCGCCAGCCTCGGCCTGGCCCGCACCGGCGGCGGCAATGAAGACCACAGCGGAGACATCTTCATCGCCTTCGCCACCGGCAACCAGCACGTGCCGCCGGCCGCTTACGAGAGCAAGCGTGCGCCGACCACCGACAACCTGAGCATGGTCAACAACGACCACATCAGCGAGTTGTTCCTGGCCGCCACCGAAGCGGTGGAGGAAGCGATCATCAATGCCTTGCTGGCCTCCGACACCGCCGAGGGCAATGGCCATGCGGTGCCGGGGCTGGACGCCGGGACGCTGCTCAACGCCTTGCGTCGGGCCGGGTGGCCAGGGGATTCGACTAGCGGTACTTGAGCGCCAACCCCCAACTTTCTACGATGATTCTACGCAGCCGCTTGTTGACTCAAGCCGTTGCGTAAGTGGTGAGTGAAATGAACCCCTACCAAGCTCACCACTTGTTTCATGCGCATCTTGAGCCTCGAGGGCTCTACTTCCTCCCCATCAAAGAGCTTTGAGGCTCTTTTTTATCTGCACGATTTCCAGACAAGAAAAAGCCCGGCATTTGGCCGGGCTTTGCGCTATCTAAAAGACAACAAAAATCCCCTGTGGGAGCTAATGCTGTTCACTTAAGACATTCTTCAGTTGAGCTAGAGCCTGTGGGAGCGGGCTTGCTCGCGAAGGCGGCGGGCCAGTCGATATTGATGTTGAATGATCAAACGCCTTCGCGAGCAAGCCCGCTCCCACAGTTAACCGAGTTCACCCAGTCGCTCCCGGACAAACTCATTTGCCTTGCGCGTCATCTGGTCCAGATGCCGGTCACGCTGTTTCTCCGCATCGAGCATGGCCCGCTTGCCGTGTTTTTGCAGCAGGTACGTATGAATCTGCCGCACCTCGAGCGAGCTGTAGATCGGCGCCACGTCCAGCACGGCCATCAAGCCGTCGGTGCCGTGATCGCGGGTGTTCATCAGCACTTGAGTCGCGCGCACGCCCACCACCTGAAACCCCATGGCCTCAAAATACGGAACCTTGGCCACCGCGCACGTCAGTTCGGCATGCGGGTAGCGGCCGACCATTTCCTGCAGCATCCGCCGGGCAATACCTTGGCGCCGATGGCTGGCACTCACCGCCATGTACGCGACACCGCATGCATCGGGATCGTCCTTGACCGGCAGGTACAGCAGGAAGCCGATGACCTTCTCGGGGTCGTCTTCGTCGGTCGCGACGAGCAACTCCACCGCAATCCCTTTCGCCCCGTTCAACGCCTCCAGATAGAGGTGAACCTCGTAGCCGATCGCGTACTGGTACACGTTGTACAACAGGTTGCTCGGCCCGATAGCGACCATGCTGATGTCGGTCAGGTAATCGACCACCATCTGCAGGATCTGGCTATTGATGTGCTCGGGGCACGGGGTTTTGAAATGGGTGATCTGGGGCATTCGTGGCTCGGACTCTGGGGCGGACGTGAAGAGAGTGTTCGCGGGCGTGCCTATCATAACCGACGCCACGCACGCTTGGCCGAGTTACCGCTGCGGCGCAACCATCCGAAACCGGATATTGATCTTGTCGGAGACAACACCGTCGGCCCATTCGCCTTCACCGATTTTGAAGTCGCTGCGTTTGAGCGTTAACTGGCCATCGAAAATCCCGATGGCGTTCTCGGCCTTCAAGAGTACCGGCACCTCCACTTCATGGGTGATACCCCTGAGCGTGAGTTTGCCGGTGATCGAGTAACGGTTGTTGCCCAGCACTTTCACGCCGGTCGATTCAAACGTCGCCACTGGATACGTTGCCGTGTCGAACCAGGCTGGTTTTTGCAGTTCGCTGTTGGCGTCGCTGCTTCCGGCGTCGATGCTGTCGAGCTGGATGGTGAGCGCGGCCCGGCCTGCCGACGGGTGCGCCGTGTCGAAATCAAGCGTGGCCTCGAACTTGTGGAACGTACCGTACACCCGCGAAGAGAACTGTTTATACGTGAAGGAAATCGTACTGGCGGTTTCATTGACCCGCGTGTATTCGACCGCCTGGACACAAGGCAACGCGCCGAATGCAAGGGCGGCCACCAGCACGGCGCAGGTCGGGAATCGGTGTTTCATGGGACTCTCCGGTCGGGCTCCCGTCATGAGCTGAGGTGCCGCACACGTGAGCCAGCGATAGGTGGACTAAAGCAAAAAAACGCCGTTAATTCCACCTGCCCCTCAGACTTCCGACCACCTGTCGGCCCACGCCAATGGCCGCCCCGATAGGACCGCTGCCAGGGTGTTTAATGACAGTCCCAACACACCGCATCGGGAGACCGGCCATGAAATTCGTCGTCATCGGAGGAAGCGGGCTGATCGGCAGCAAAGTCTGCAAGAACCTACAGGATCTGGGGCATGAAGTCATATCAGCGTCACCGAGTTCCGGCATCAACATCATCTCCGGCGAAGGCCTGGCGGACGCGCTCAAGGGCGCCGACGTGGTGGTCGACGTGGCCAACTCCCCTTCATTCGAGGATCACGCGGCGCTGCACTTCTTTGAGACTGCCGGGCATAACCTGTTCGCTGCCGAGAAGCTAGCCGGCACCAAACACCATGTTGCCCTGTCCGTCGTGGGCACCGAACGGATGCTCGACAGTGGTTACTTCCGGGCCAAAATGGCCCAGGAAAAACTCATCAAGGCCTCGGGTGTTCCCTACACCATCCTGCGAGCCACGCAGTTCTTCGAATTCATTGGTGCCATTGCTTACTCGGGTCGCGAGGACGGCAACACCATCCATTTATCCTCCGCCGCCCTGCAACCGGTGGCCTCGGTCGATGTCGCCGCCGCACTGACGGCTATCGCTCAAAAGGCGCCGATCAATCAGACCGTGGAAGTGGCAGGTCCCGATCGCCGCCCCATCGTCGAGTTCGTGAGTGAGTACCTGAAACACACCAACGACCCGCGCGAAGCCGTCCCGGATGACACGGTTCCTTACTTCGGCGCCCCGATCAATGACAAGTCCCTCACGCCCGGCGATAACCCTATTGTTGGAGCGACCCGGTTTGAAGACTGGCTAGAGATCGCGCATCCCTCTTGAGTCACCAGTGCTGAGCGGCGCTGGACTCTCGCTGCCACGCCCGCTGCAACAGCTTGATGACCTCGGCATCCGAGGTCTGGGTAAAGTCCATGTACCAACGGCTGATCGACATCAGCCAGTCGGGAATGATCGGGCATATCAGCTCATCCACCTCACTGCGCAGCGCTTCCGCCGTCTCAATCGGCGCCACCGGCACGGCGACGACGATGCGAGACGGCGCTTGCGCACGCACCGCGTGGATCGCCGCCAGCATCGAGGCGCCTGTCGCCAGGCCGTCGTCGATCAGGATCACCACCTGACCCTTGAGTTGCACAGGCGCGCGTGCTCCCCGGTAAACCTTCTCGCGGCGTAACAGCTCCCGGGTTTCCCGTGCGACCACGTCATCGAACGCGGCCGGGTCAATCGGGTGAACCCGCAGCGCGTGTTCATTGAGGATTTGGATGCCGCCGCTGGCGATGGCGCCCATGGCGAACTCTTGATGAGACGGAACGCCCAGCTTGCGCACCAGCATCAGGTCCAGACGAACGTCCAGTGCAGCGGCCACTTCATAAGCGACCGGCACACCGCCACGGGGCAAGGCGAGGATGATGACATCGGGGCGATGCGCGTACTTGAGCAGCGGTTCCACCAGACGTCGCCCGGCAGCGGCTCGGTCCTGCAGGAGGGTGGGCGATGAGGGGCTCATTTGAAAACCTCCTCAGGCGATCACGCCTGTCGGTTCGCATCACACGGTCACTCATGGATTGTCGATCTGACGGTGGCTGACATCAAGCTTGGCCATAACGCTCCTGCCCTTTATCAAGTGCCCTCAGCCTTCGACATTCGCCGCGAGCGCAAACCAGATGCAGACTTCGAATCCATCCGTTCGACCTGTCGCCGGCGAGAGCAGCCGTATTCTCGCGTTGACACCCTGCACAATGGTTTTGGCAATCGCCAACCCCAACCCTGACCCGCTGGTTTCACTGTTACCCCGCACAAAGCGCTCGGTAAGGCGCCGCAACACCGGCTCTGGCACCGCCGGGCCACCATTGACCACCCGCAGCATCGCTTGGTCGGTGAGGCTGACTTCGACCGGTTGATCCGCCGCGCCGTACTTGAGCGCGTTCTCGATCAAGTTGCGCAACAGGATGGCGAAAGCGTCCGGATCAATCGCCGAATACACACTGGCCTGGGTTGGCAGGTGCAACTCGATCCGGTGCCCACTGTTGTGGTTCCATTCATCGACCACATGGGCCAGCAACGGAATGAGGTCCTGAGGCGTTTCGGACAACAGCCCCCCACCCTCGGCCTTGGCCAGTTGCATGAGTTTTTCCGAGAGCCGCGTCAGTTCGCGCAACGAGTTTTCGATTTTAGCCGCCCGTAATCGCAACGGGCCTTCGGGCGCTTCGTGATGCAAACGCTGGACCTGCGCCAAGGTCGCGGCCAGTGGCGTGCGCAGTTCATGGGCGCTGTTGGCCGTAAAGCTGCGCTCGGCCTCCAAAGCCTTGCGCAAGCGCTCCAGCAGATGATTGACCGCCTCGGCCAGCGGGCCGATTTCAGCTGGCAATCGCGCCACGTTGATCGGCGACAGGTCACCCACGCCGCGCGCCTCCACGGCACGACGATAGGCCAATACACTGCGCAGGCTGAGGCGTACAAACATCCAGGTGCCAAACAGGCTGATGGGAATCAGCGCCAGCAATGGCAACAACAAGGCAAGCAACGCTTCCCGCGCGGCTTCACGGCGATGTTTCAGAGGTTCGGCAATTTCGATGAACACCGTCTCACGCAGCGCACTGGCGCCGTACAGACGGTATTTTTTAGTGGTTGAAAAGCCTTCGACCGGTTGTTTGTTGAAGATCTTCGGGTTGGCGTCGTGGGACTGCATCAGGATCTCGCCCTTGGCATCACGCACCAGATACGTCAGGTATTCATTGTGCATTTTCAGGGTGGCGACATGCTGCGCTTCACGGGGGGTTTCCCGGTTGCTGATTTCCAGCACAGCCAAGGGCAAGATGCGCTGCGCAGTCTCTTCCAGCGCACTGTCGAAGGCCTCGTTCAATTCATGTTGCACCACCAGCCAGGCGCCGACGGTCGCCGCCAGCCAAAGCAGGGTCGTGCCCAACGTCAACCCCAGGCCGAGACGTTTTTGCAGGCTTGACGGCGGCTTCATGCGGACATCAACCGATAGCCCATGCCGCGCACGGTTTCAATCAGGTCGCGCCCGAGTTTTTTACGCAGACGGCTGATATAGACCTCGATGGTATTGCTCTCGATTTCGGCACCGAAGGCATACAACCGTTCTTCCAGCTGCGACTTGGACAGCAACGCGCTGGGGCGCTGCACAAACGCCTCGAACAGCGCCCACTCCCGCGCGGTGAGATCCACCGTCGCACCGGCCCGCTGCACCGTACGGGCACTCATGTCGATCTGCAAATCACCGAGCTTGATCTGCGGATTGGGATTGCCGCTATAACGCCGAGCCACCGCCGCCACACGAGCCGAGAGCTCAAACAGGTCGAACGGTTTGACCAGGTAGTCGTCGGCGCCGGCATTGAGGCCAGCGATACGATCGGAAATCTGATCCTGGGCCGTCAGGATAATCACCGGGGTCACGTCCCCTGCCGAGCGTTGCTGACGCAAAAAATCCAGCCCACGACCGTCCGGGAGCATCAGGTCCAGCAGGATCAGGTCGTAAGGCGTGGTGCGCACGCTATTGCGCGCATGGTCCAGGCGCTGCACCCAATCGACTGCGTGGCCGTCATCGGCGATCTGTTCGCGCACCGCCTCCCCCAACCCTTGTGCGTCCTCGATCAATAAAACCCGCATCTGGCACCTCCTGTGATGGTTGTCGTGCAGCACCTTAAACGCCTTACCTGACATGAATCTGAAGATTCAGCTGGTTGTCAGGAATGCACCTTAGGGTATGCCACAGACGCCGACCTCGGCAGGAGACAGATCATGAAATCAGGTTTTATTGCCAATGCCGCGCTGTTGAGTCTGCTGCTCAGCGGTTACGCCCTGGCCGATGACGACTGCAGCGACCCGGTGAGCGACTGGCAACCGCGCGAAACCTTGCGTCAGCAGGTAGAGCGGCAGTACGGCTGGAGCGTGCAGCGGATCAAGGTCGACGACGGTTGTTACGAGCTCAAGGGGTTGGACCGCAAAGGCAATGCCATCGAAGCCAGCTATTCACCGGCATCGCTGCGCCTGCACACACTCGAGATCCATTTCCGGGAAGACGGCGATGCCAGGGACTACCTCGGCACTCCGCTCAGCGAATGACGCCTCACCTGTCGATGAGTTTTTCCTGCGCTTCAGGTTGCTGTCAGCAAGCAGGTCCAGGCTCTCGACCTAACGATCAAAAGGACACCGCCATGAAAAAGATCATCGCAGCAACCTGCCTCGTCGGCGCCATTGCCCTGCCGGGGCTGGCCCAGGCCCGTGAAGTGACCTTGACCACACAGCTCAAGGACTACAGCGGCAATGATGCCTACCTGGCGATCTACGTCACCGACGCCAATGGCCAATACCAGAAAACCCTCTGGGTGGCCGGCAAGAAGGCCAAATATTACAAGCACCTGGGCGACTGGGCCCGTGGCAGCGGGATGAACCCGAGCGAGTTTGACGGGGTCAGCGGCGCCAGTGTCGGCAGTGGGCGCACGCTCAAAGTCAGCGTCGAACTGGCAGACACCCTGATTGATGCCGGGTATCAGATCCGCATCGACAGCGCCGTCGAGGACAAACGTGACGCCCGCGCCGATGTCAGCGTGCCCCTGACGTCCAAGGGCGCAGGCAAGCCGGCGACCGGCAGTACCTACGTCGACGCCTTTACTTACGATCTGTAGCACCCGCCATTACTGGAGGCTGAACATGCTTCGTCAGTTCCATTCCCTACCTGGCCTGATCGCCGCCCTGTTGGTCATGTTGTTGGCCATCAGCGGCGCGATCCTGTCTGTCGACCCGGCCCTGGAACGCCTGCACAGCACGTCCACTCCCGCCGGACAACTCAACGTCGGCCAACTGGCCGGGCGCGTTGCCAACCACTTCCCGGGCGTGGAGCAGATCCAGCGCTCAGCGTCCGGCACGGTGATCGTCTACTACAACCAGAACGGCCAGGCCGGGGCGCAAAAGGTCGACCCGCTGACCGGCCAAGGCCTCGCACCTTACGAGCCCTCCGCGTTCTCACGTTGGGTGAAAGAGCTGCACCGCTCGATGTTCCTTGGCACGCCAGGCCATGGAGTGTCGGGTGTCGGCGCGCTGCTCATGCTGATGCTGTCGGTGTCCGGCGCGCTATTGCTGGCCCGGCGCCTGGGCGGCTGGCGCAAGCTGCTGCGACCACTGCGGGGTACCTTCAGCCAGCGCTGGCATGCTGAAGTCGGGCGACTGGCCTTGCTTGGGCTGCTGCTGTCGGCATTGAGCGGGCTTTACATGTCCGCCACCACTTTTGGTTTTATCGCCGACGGCAGTCAAAGTGAACCCGCCTTCCCCGCCCACGTCAGCGCCGGCCCGGCCTTGCCGGTGGCGCAGCTGCAAGCGTTGCAGGCCACCGACCTGAACGACCTGCGCGAACTGGTCTACCCCAGCCCTAATAATGCGCAAGACGTGTTTTCCCTGCGCACGGCCCAGGGCGACGGCTACGTGGATCAGGCCAGCGGCGCGTTGCTGTCCTATCAAGCCCACGACTCGATGCACAACCTCTACGAATTGATCTATCAGCTGCACACCGGCGAAGGCCTCTGGTGGCTGGGCCTGCCGCTGGGGCTCTGCGCCCTTTGCGTGCCATTGATGAGCGTGACCGGCATCCTGTTGTGGTGGCGCCGCCGCAAGGCTGGCCCGAACATCCGCCACAACAGCCCTGCCCACTCAGCCGACAGCGTGATTCTGGTGGGTAGCGAAAACAACAGCACCTGGGGTTTCGCCAAAACCTTGCACGACGCCTTGCACCAGAGTGGTCATAAGGTGCATAGCGCGGCGATGAATGAATGGGTCGGCGATTACCGCAATGCCCAACGGGTGTTCATCCTCACCGCGACCCACGGTGACGGCGATGCGCCGGCCTCGGCTTCGCAGTTCCTGGCGCGGCTGGGCAAAACCGGCCTCAAGCCCGGCCTGCCCTTTGCAGTGCTGGGCCTGGGCGACCGCCAGTTTGCGCAGTTCTGTCAGTACGCCCATCAGGTGCAGGACGCACTGTTGCAGGCCGGTGGCTCGCCGTTACTGGGCCTCGAAACCATCAACCGCCAGTCCTCTCAGGAATTTGCGCGCTGGGGCCACGCGTTGGGCGAAGTGTTGGGGCAGGACCTGACGCTGGTTCACACCCCGCAGCAGCCGCGTACCCATCAATTGCAGCTGACAGAGCGGATTGCCTATGGCGAACAGGTGAATGCGCCGACCCACATACTGCGCTTCAAAGCCGACGGCGAGTTGCCGGGCTTTCTGGCCGGTGACCTGGTCGGGATTCTGCCCCCGGGCAGCCCGATCCCGCGTTTCTACTCGCTGGCCAGCGGTTCGCAGGACGGCGTGCTGGAGATCTGCGTGCGTAAACACAACGGCGGCATGTGCTCGGAATTCCTTCATGGCCTGGACATCGGCGCGCAGATCGACGCCTTTATCCAGCCCAACCCGCAATTTCGTCCGGCATCGGGCACGCACCCGGTGATCCTGATCGGCGCCGGTACCGGCATCGGTCCCTTGGCCGGTTTTATCCGCAACAACAAGGCCCGACACCCGATGCACTTGTATTGGGGCGGACGCAACCCGGCCTCGGATTTCCTCTATGAACCGGAGCTCAACCAATACCTGTCGGACCGACGCCTCACAGCACTGCGCGCCGCCTTCTCTCAGGTTCAGGACCGCAGCTACGTACAAGACCGGCTGATCAGCGATGCCCTGGCCTTGCGCCGACTGATTGAAAAAGGTGCCCAGGTGCTGGTGTGTGGCAGCCGCGAAATGGCCAAAGGCGTGATGCAGGCCCTCGATGAAGTGTTGGCACCTCTCAACCTGAGTGTGCTGACGCTCAAAGCACAAGGACGCTACCGTGAAGACGTCTACTGACTTGCAGCGCTATAGCCTGAACGGCGAAACCATGGGCACCCGCTACACCGCCCTGTTTTATGCCGGGGCCGGGATCGATACCGACGACATTGGCCATCGCCTGGCGCGCGCCGTGGCCCGGGTGGACCAGCAAATGTCCACCTGGAAACCCGACTCGGACCTCAACCGCCTCAACGCCGCCCCCGAACAGGAATGGGTGGCCGTGCCCAAGGAACTGGCCACGGTGCTGGCTGCGGCGCTGCGTGTCAGTCAGCAATCCGGCGGCGCCTTCGACATCGCTGTCGGTGATCTGGTTAACGCTTGGGGGTTCGGCCCCGGGGAGCAGACGGTCACCGAGCAAACGTTCGGCACGATTGCGCCGCGCGCCCGGCTGTCAGCCAGCGCCGCGTTGGTGGTTGACCCGCAACGCAATCAGGTGCGCAAGCGCATGCCGCTGAACCTTGATTTGAGTGGCATCGCCAAAGGGTTTGGCGTGGATGAACTGGCGCGTTGCCTGGAGGGTTTGGGCATTGCCCGCTACCTGGTCGGTATCGATGGCGAGATGCGCGCCCGGGGCGTCAAACCTGACGGCCAATGCTGGGTCGTGGCCCTGGAAAAGCCCAACCGGGGCGTGCGTGAAGTCATGGGCGTGATGGAACTTGGCGATGCCGCTATCGCGACCTCCGGGGACTATCGACATTGGGTGGACGTGGCCGGTCAGTCCTATGCTCATACCATGAACCCGGCCACCGGCGCGCCGCTGTGCAACCCGCTCGCCGCCGTCACCGTGGTGGCGGCCTCGTGCATGCTCGCCGATGCCTGGGCCACGGCGCTGATGGTCCTGGGCGAAACCGAGGGCCCACGCCTGGCTCAGGAACGCGGGATGGACGCGTTATTCGTGCTGCGCGAGGGTGAACAGTTCAAAGAAATATCCATTGTCGGCGGTCAGTTGCAGGCGCAGATTGAAACCCGCTGACGCCGATTGCCGGACCGCTCGAAACCCGTCCGATTTAAACCGTCCAATGACAGGGAGTCCCGTTAAACAATGAAATTCATGCACAGGCACACCGAGGCACACCGAAGCGATCGTATCGGCTGGCTGCGCGCCGCCGTCCTGGGCGCCAACGACGGGATTGTCTCTACCGCCAGCCTGCTGATCGGCGTCGCGGCCGCCAACGCCAGCCACGCCACGTTGCTGGTTACCGGTATGGCAGGGCTGATGGCCGGTGCCATGTCCATGGCCGCAGGCGAGTACATTTCCGTACACTCCCAGGCCGACACCGAGCGCGCCGATCTGTCCCGCGAACGGGCAGAACTGGCGAGCGACCCGAAAGCCGAACACATCGAACTGGCCAACATCTACATGCATCGCGGCGTATCACCCGAACTGGCGCATCAAGTGGCCGATCAATTGATGGCCCATGACGCATTAGGCTCTCACGCCCGGGACGAGCTGGGCATCAGCGCTACCCTCACCGCCAAACCCTTGCAGGCCGCCCTGGCCTCCGCCGCCAGTTTCGTGGTGGGTGCCGCGTTGCCTCTGGCGGTGACGTTTGTCGCGCCGGAGCACAGCGTGGTGCCCTGGATATCGGGCATGTCATTAGTGTTTCTCGGGACGTTGGGCGCCATTGCCGCCAAGGCAGGCGGGGCCAAGGTCCTGACCGGCGCCTGGCGGGTGACATTCTGGGGGGCTCTGGCCATGGGGATTACGGCACTGGTGGGGCACGTGTTTGGCGCAGTGGTCTAGCGGGGGCTCCCGCAAAAACAAAGGGGCGCCCGTGCCCCTAGACCAACCGCTCGATCTTCTGATGCTGCCAGACCATTTTGTAATACGCCGTTTGCAACACCAGCATCCCCAGATACGCCACCGGAAACGCCATCCACACACCCTGCAAACCGAACTGCCCGTCCAGCACATACGCCACCGGCAATTGCACCCCGACCACACAAAAAATCGAAATCGCCATCGGCACCAGCACCGAGCCGCTGGCACGCATGATGCCGCCGACAATCGCCTGGAAGCCGAACACCAACAGACTCCACAGCATGATGTGCAACAAATGCTCCGCCTTCGCCCGGGTGGAATCATCCGTGAGGAACAACCCCAGCAACCAGTGCGACAACAGATAACCCAACACCACCAACCCACCGGTCAGGCACACATTGATCAACAGCCCCGTGCGCAGGATCGGCCCCATGCGCTCAAGCCGCCCTGCCCCAATCGCCTGAGCACCGAGGATCGACGCCGTGATCGCAATCGACAGCGCCGGGAACTGCACGTAATTGACGATCTGCGTCACCGCCCCATACGCCGCCGTCGCCTGCGAACCGTGCTGATTCACCAGCGCCAGAATCACCAACTCCGACACCGACAACACCACCATCTGCAACCCGGTCGGCAACCCGATACGCAACACCTTGCCGAGAATCACCAGGTCCAGCCGCATCGCCGCAAACATCTCCCGATCCGGCGCCAACGGATGCCCCTTGCGAATCAACCGCCACGCCAGCCACCCCATCGCCGACAAATTACCCGCCAACCCCGCATACGCCGCACTCTGAATCCCCATCATCGGCAACCCGAACCACCCCCGAATCAACGCCGGCGTCAGCGCCAACCCGATACACGTCGACACCACCAACGCAATCAGCGGCGACACCGTATCGCTCACCCCGCGCAGCAGTTGAGTGAACAGCACGTAGACCAGCAGCGACGGCATGATCCACATCATCACGTGGGCGTAGGACACGGCGTCGTCGATAACGTCGGCCGGTGTGCCCAAACCCTGCAACGCGGGCCTTGCGAATACGCTGCCGAGTACTGCCGCTGTCAGGCCGATCATTGCGCCTAACAACAAGGTTGTGCCGGCGATGGTTTTCACCAGATGCGGCTCGCGCGCCCCCCAAGCCTGGCCGATGAGCACGCCAGCACCCGCGCCGAGGCCGATGACCAGGGCGATGAAGAAGAAGACGATGGGGAACATGCCGGACACGGCAGCCAGGGCTTGGGTGCCTAGCATTTGGCCGATGTAGATGCTGTTGATGGTGCCCGACATGGATTGGAGGAAATTGGAGAGGACCATGGGGGCGAGGAAAAGGAGGTAGGTTTTCCAGAGGGGGTGTTGGGTGGCGGGGGTTTGCATTGAGGGTCCGTCTCGGGGTGGGCTCGTATTTTGGAAATTCTACGCTAGGGGACTGGGCACCATCCGATTCGATTTTGCAGGCTTGGGTAGCGTGAGTAATGTCTGTTTTCGGCCAAAAGCGGTCAGTCCTGAATACACATCTCTGCTGAACCAACTGACAGCTAATTCCCTTTTCAGGGGGACCGCATCACCCTGTCATCAATGCCAGCGCTTTGTGTAATTCTTGTCGGGCGAGAGGAAAATCCTCGAGCGTCATCCTGACGCTCAGCGTTTCGCGAGCTTTGGTCACCGCTGCAGACCCCAGGATCACAATGGCTCGTATGGCTGCCCAACGAGTAAAATGGTTCTCGGGGTCTGAAACCAGTGAAAGTATCTTTTCAAAGTCCGCATCGTCGGAGGTGTGCTCTGCTAACAACCTAGCAATACCGAAGATATCAATTGGGTATGCAACTTGATGTACGCCCAGATACATCGCCCTGTCGATCAATTCGTCAAAAGAAGAGTCCATGGTGCCTCGTAAGGTAAACAAAAATCCCCACGCACCTGAATCTACTTACAACCTGTCAGATTCCACTAGCGGCGCGACGGTGTTCTCCCAGCTTATCCAACCGATCAGCCAGTGTCTGCTATCAATGAACCATCGGCACAATTTTAGGTTTAGCGGGTGACGTGCCTGTCAATCAATGCGATTCAAATGACTGCTATGGGTCGATTTCCGTCGGTCGTGACAGGCAGAGATCGGCCAGAAGCGGGCATTCGATTTCGCTATTCACCAATCTCCCGAGCGTGCGAAATTACCAGCCCTTCAATTTCTCTCAAAGGCTGGCTCATGACCTCCACCCTGGCAGTCTCGGATATTGGTCCATGGAGTGGGGATGCCCCCACAGGACTCATTCAGCGTTGCAGGGAGGCATGGGACACACCTCTAGAGAGTTTGAATGATCTTATGGTCGCTACTTTTTTGAATCAGAACATCGCGACCAAACACCTGCTCATCGAGGCGAAGCGCCGCATGAAAGACCAGGAACGAGATGAATCGGAGTACTTCGAGGGCCAGCTTCTCGAAGCTATCGAGCGTTTGCAATCCGGGGAGTAATTCATCCCGACGGTTTGTTGCGTTCGACACGGACTATCTATGTTTGGTCGCTTTCTGTCTCACGCGAATAGCAGAGAACGGCCAAAAGCAGTGGCAAGTGGATGGCATGAACCTGCTACGCTGAGTCCTCGCAGGAGAGTGAGCTTGCCTTCACCCATAAGCATGTCAGTAGTCAGGTACAGTCACCATGCATCATATAATCGGCTTATATACCTCGAAAAAAACAGAGCGTTTATGGCCGCTAGACCCAGAAGACCGAATTGTTTTCAGATCTGACTGCTTTCATGCGTTTGGATATTTTTCCCTTATAGCACCTGCTTTTGAACGATATGCACAAAGAGATGCACGGATAAGCATTACATCAATGAATGTAATGTTCCGCTTGAGAACTGACGATCTAGCTGACGCATTGGCAATTTTGAACGATCTCGAAACACAGCTCTATCAGCAACCAACAAGTTGGCAGGAGCATCTCGGTGAAATCCAACACCCAAGGCAAGAAAAACGGCCAATCAAACCGCTGTTATTCAGACGTCGAGCCGTTCGGATTGTCCAAAGGTTGCGAGCGTTAATACTTAAAGCTCAAGCCGGGGATAAATGTTTGGTATATGGAAATGGTGTTTGCTACCGCGCACTGTGCGGCATAAAAATGCCGCCCGGCACCGTGTACTCCTAGAGCCGAATCTACGGCTAAAGCGTTCGCTTCGCTCGCCGGGGACGGGATAAACCCCATCCGATAATCAAACGAAAGGATCCAGCCGAGTGGCTGCTTCTGGCCGATAGCAGTCGCTCACGGAAGGGGCGTCACGGTCCTAGGACCACCATAAAAATTCCTACACAAACCTCGGAATCTCTCACCTTTTCCGCCGTTATGATGAGGCCTATAGTCCATCTCGTCGCCCAACATGGCGATTCAGGTTTGGCGACCTGATCGGTCGGAATGCAAAAGCGTTGTGCTTTAATGCAGGCGCTTTTGTATACCCGCAAAGCTGTCTTTATGGCAGCTGTGCGCGGGAGACTTTCGGGTCTGCCGGTTTTCCGATCCCGGTTCGCCAACCTGCGTACAGCTGTCACCCATTCGTTTGGCGACGATTGAGGGACAGTCAACCTTTGCCTTGATCGGAGTTTCACCTATGGAAAGATACATGCCCCTCACCGGAATCGACCTGATCCCGGCCTCCCTGCTCATCGACACCCAAGCCCCACTCGACGTCCTGCAAGCCATGGCCGATTACCGCATCCGCACGGTCACGCAGGTGCTGGAAAACATCGCCTACCGCGGCGAACTCGGTTGCGACACTGTGGTGCTGTCGGACTTCTCCAAACTGCTGGCTATTCCGTTACGCGACGGCTGTGACTTGATGGACGTGATCGGCCGACGCTTGCGAGCGCAGGTGAAGGAGTAAGTAAAAACGGGCGCCTCAAGGGGCGCCCGTTTTTTTGTAGTTGAGGTCTGTGCGTAAACGTGGCTGACGGATCCCTTCGTGAACCCATTGACCGAAGCCACTTCACAAAAATATGTGAAAAAAAATGTGAAGATAATTTTGTTTTAAGCGCCTACAAAACCTCTGTAGGCCAGGAAATTAGCGCCTCTTCATCAAGTCAGTATGTGAAATAAAATGTGAAGACTTTCATACGGTATAACCGCTATGTGCGATGGATTAAATGAGAACGGGCGCCATCAAGGCGCCCGTTTTTTTGTGTCCATGATCAAAGTGGTTCACCCGCATCCAACCGACCGCTGACCTTCCCTCAGGAAGACAAAGACCGCGTACCCGAGACGTTCAAGCAGGCCCTTGAAATGACAATCAAGCCCTCCGCTTAGAGCAATACTCCAAATTAAGCCGAGTGACCGCCGCCACAATCACCTGATCCGCGTCAGGCGAAGTGAACAGCCGACATTGCGCCTCCGGCAAATCCGGCAACCCTTGCTCTCCCCCAACAACCGCCGAGATAAAAGGTGACTAGGATAAAAGGTGTCAGATCGATTTAAAGCGTTTTTGGCGAATGGCGTGATGAAGCAAAGCAGTATGTCGCTCTGATGCATTCGCCCTTTTTCAGGAGGGAAAAATGATGCGAAGGATTATCGCAACGGGGGCGCTCTTGCTGGCCTTGGGCGGGTGCGCAACGTCACCTATGCGGGTTTCTGAAGCGCGGCCAGTGCCGGCCAGTGAGATGTACGCGATCAAAAGCCAGGGTACGCAAGATCCGGGACGCCTGACCATTTTCCGTGATGACGGGTTTGACGGTGCGGGATGTGATGTCGTGTTCTACATCGATGGTCAGCGCGCAGCCAAGATAGGTCCCGGTCAAAAGGCATCTTTCGTTTTGCCTGCCGGGAAAGTGAATCTCGGTGCCGGGCTCGCCGAGTCTGGATTATGTGCGGGTGTCGCGATCAAAACTGTTGTGGCCAACATCAGGCCAAGGAAAGAAGTGATTTATCGAATCAACTGGGATACGCAGGGTTTCAATTTAGACCCCTACGTTGAGTATGGACGTTGAGCCCTGGCAGACTAATGCCCGCAGATGGCTCAGGCAAAACAAGAGTCACTTGGTCTGATTCGATGGATAAAGACCGGCAAGCCGCGCGATCACAACACCCACGTAAAAGACGCCTGAAAATTCTTCGACCATCACCAGGGAGCGGGCGTGGTTGGTCAACGGGAGAACATCACCGTAACCGGTGGTCGTGAGTGTCGTAAGGCTAAAATAGATCAGTTTGAAGAAAGTGCCGGGCTGTCCGAAGTCGAGGTGGTTAGGGCCGAATGAGCCAGCGCTGGATATCTCGAGCAAGGCAAAGACGAAGGACCAAACAAAGGCCAGCATGATGTAACCCGCAAGCGCGCCATGCAGCTTGTCGGCGGTAATTGGCCCGCGCATGAGAATATAGCGAAGCACTCCGCTAAACGAGACAGCAAGAGACGCCACATAGGACATCCCGGCAAGTTCAAGAATCGCGATGCTCTCAGCCCACAATGCCGTCCATTGAAGGCCAACCCCAAGCAACGCCAGACCCAGTTTCAGGATGAACCCCCGCCGAGTCTGCCTGGTGGCGAAAGCGCCCACCAGCAGCACGATTGAAAACAGAATGCCCAGCAACGTACGAGAAAACAGACCTTCCTCAAGAAAGGGAAACAGGAGGATCAATCCTAGTAAGAGCAGCAATAGATAGGTGCAGGGCCCTCGCCCTATTACCATCTGCGCTAAATCCTCTTCAGATTCGGCTTTATCTTGCGGATTGGCCATACCGGATTCCCAGAGATTGAAATAGCGCTCGAGACCTAACGTCGCACGGTTGAGATCTGACCTGGCGTTAGAGGCGTCGGCAGTGAAATTCTAGTCGCGAATGCAGGTGAGAGGAGACCTTCAAGCAGACCCTTGAAACGACAATCAAGCCCTGCGCTTAGAGCAGTACTCCACAATCAGCTGAGTGACCGCTGCCACAATCGCCTGATCCGCATCAGGCGAGCTGAACAGCCGACATTGCGCATCCGGCAAATCCGGCAACCCTTGTTCTACCCCAACAACCGCCAATCCTTGCCCCAACTGACTGAGTGGCATGGGCGCTACCGCGAAGCCTGCCAGGGCCGCCGCCCGCAACCCGGCGGTGCTGCTGCACAACATCGCTGTGCGTTGGGCGATTCCCGCCTGCGCCAGCCTTGTCAGCGCGACCTCGCGATAAGGGCACGGCTCGGGGAACAGGGCCAGCGGCAACGGCGTGGGTAACCGGACGACGGGTTGCGCCGACCAGGCCCACACCAGCGGTTCTTGCCATAGCAACAGCCCCGCTTCGCTGGTTTCGCACAGCGAACCGATGACCACTTCCAGATGCCCTTGCTTCATCAGCGCCAGCAACGTACCCGGAATGTTCACCTGCACCTCGATCTTCATCCCGGGGTACTGCGCTGCGAAATCCTGAACCGTGCGCAGCAATCGAGACTCGACAAAATCCTCGGACACGCCGATCCGCAACCGCCCGTGAAACGGCGTACGTGTCAGGTCGGTCCAGGCATCACGGTTCAGCGCGAGGATCGTGCGCGCATAGGAGACCAGGCGCTCGCCATCGGCCGTCAGTTGCTGGGAACGGGTGGTGCGCGTCAACAGGGGTTTACCAATCTGTTCTTCCAATCGCCGCACATGGCCACTGACCGCCGACTGAGTCAGGTGCAACTTTTGGGCGGCACGACTGAAGCCGTCTTCATCGACGACGGTGACAAATGTCTTGAGCAGCAGTGCATCGAACATAGTTTTATACGTGATAAATCGAGTATGAATTTACGATTTATATTTCAAATTCAACTATGTTGCAATGCTCACACCTGCCCTCCCCATCATTCAAGGTGTGCCATGACGACTCTTCTTCATATTCAGTGTTCTCCACGCAAGCAGCGTTCGGCTTCCCTTGAAGTCGCCCGCAGTTTCATTGCGCGTTATCAAGCCAACACCCCGGACACCGAAATTATCACCCTCGACCTCTGGAACATGGCGCTGCCGGAATTCGATGAGCTGGCCATGGAGGCCAAATACGCCGGGCTCAATGGCACGCCGTTGACCCCCGCACAACAAGACGCCTGGAACACGCTAAAAGCGTTGGCCAGTCACCTGCACCGCGCGGATGTACTCGTGATGTCCGTACCGCTGTGGAATTTCAGCATTCCCTACAAACTCAAGCACTTCATCGACCTGATTTCGCAGAAAGACATCCTGTTCAGCGTTGACCCTGAACGCGGTCTGGAAGGCATGCTGCACAACACGCTCGCCGTGGTGATGTACGCCCGCGGCCTGGATTTTTCGGCGCAGTCGAGCACACCGGCGGAGCGCTTCGACTTCCAGAAGCCTTACGTGGAAGCCTGGCTAAAATTTATCGGCGTCACGGATGTGTATTCGGTGATTGTGGAGAAAACCATCCTGGGGGAAGACGTTGATCGGCGCGCGCGTGAGGACGCGACTCAGCAGGCCACGCGCCTGGCAGACAGTGTGTCGCTGACGCTTCAGGCGCCCCGGTTGCACATCGATTCCGCACGATAGGCTGCGGACCACGAGTTCTGCGTCAATGGAGTGCAATAGCCTGATGCAGCAGGGGCGCCTGGTTCGGCCGGTGACGGAGGAGCTTACGCTTGCCGGACAATATCAACCGAGATCTCCACCGCCGCAATCGTGCCTCTGTTCTCAAGCCAGTGCGTGGTGTTCCTGTCCTCGGGCCAGCCCACTCCCGGCCCATAATCTGTGGCGACTCCGTTTCGATGGTCGGTGATCGTTCCTTGCAGAATGTAGACGGTGCCGGGTCTGTCGATATGGTTGTGAACCGGCCCGAAGACGCCGCCGGGCTCGATGGTCACCCTGCGCATTCTGAGTTGGCGCCCTGCCATACCCTCGATCTCGGGACCTAGGTCAATCGTTGCAAGTAACGTCACCGTAACGCCCTTCGTCTCAGGTGCCGCCTGTTCGTTGCTCATCGCACGCTCCCCTCTGTAGGTACAAGGCCTAACTAGAAGTAGAGACCCTAAAAGGGGTGATCAGGCGGGAGGCGACAAAGGGTCGATACGGGCCATTTGTGAGTGGCCGCTTTTGCCGGGGAACGGATGACCCGTCAGTTGCTTTCATTCGCGGCTTCACTGGACGAAGTGCCTGGAGGACTAATCAAAATCCTGTTTCGCTCGACATTTGGGGTAGGCGCTGCAGCCCCAGAATCGCTCTCCTGCTCTATCGCCTGTCTTACGGATACGAATTTCGAAAGCGCTTCCACAACGCGGGCAACGGCGTTTCGCGAAAGGGTCGTTTCTCTGTTTCAGGCGTTGTACATGCTCGTAGTGGGTAGCGAGCGTACTGTCCCTCTTCCCGCTCTCCAGCGCCTTCACCATTACACTCACCTGCGCTTCGTTAAACACAGGCTGCTGAAAGGACTTGATATAGCGGATGCAGCTGACGCCTTGAGTGACATTGTCCGGCATGACGGTCTTGAAGCTGCCGCCGCCGACGAAGGCGATTACAGAATGAATGTGCTCGGGCGGAACGCTGAGCAGCGCTTCTAGCGCCTTCAAGTGCTTGTAATTCTGCCGCAGCGGGTTCTGGAACCTGAAGCGATGCCGGAAGATCTGCTGTGTCCACTGGGCATGGCGCTCACCTCCAAAGATCCAGCCTCGCATGTTTTTGGTCTCCAGCACGAAAATGCCAAAAGGCGACAGGAACACATGATCAATCTGGGTAGTGCCATCGGGCGTATCCAGTGTGACGTTGTGCAACCGGCGGTAGACCTGGCCGTCCAACCCATAGTGGGCGAAGGTCCGCACCAGCAGCTCACCGAACCAGCCCTTGAACCAGGGGGTCTTGATGATGATGACTACGACCAACAATGGCAGCAGCCACTTCAGTAAGTCGAACAGTGGCTGGAGCATCACAAAAATATTCATCGCTCTCCTTTGCGTGGCGAAGGTATGTCAGGACGCCAGGCTACGCCTTCACCCTTTTGTTCCTTTCTAGCTTAGGCGAGGTAACTGGCGCCTGTTTTCGGCCTTAAGCATTGGGGCTCTGCACAAGCAAAGCCATTTTAGCTCGTGCCTCATCCATGGCTCTGGCCCAGCATTGCAGAGTTAGGCAATGCTTATTGATGGTTTCGTAGCTTTCCTCAAGGAAACCATCCGCCGCCTGGCAGCCTGATTCAGACCAGAGATCGAAATGCTCAATGAAGTGGTGGACTAGCTTATTGCGCAGGTCGACCAGTTCCTTGATGGCGACCTTCGTTGCCTCATAGTGCTCGGCTGGCATTTCCAACTGGTGTCGATAGCTGAGCCAGATCAGGTCACCGGCATCGGCTTGCGTCTGTGATTCTTCATTTTGGGGCGACTGGGTCAGAAAGCTTTCGGTCAGCATCCCGACCAACGCGCCCATGGTCTTTTTCTGGGCTCGTGCGATCTTCTGCTCACGGATGATCGGCAGCCGATCCGCGGGACCGCTCAACTCGCCATGCGCGACTATGGCTTTCAGCTGTCGTTCGTATTGTTGCAAGCGCAAAAGGCAGCGTCCGAGCTTGCGCTGCACTATAGGTTGAAGGTCAGGTACACCATCCGAGGGGATGGTAGTGATTTCACTCATGAACAACGACTCAGGCGTAAGTGGTAGAGCTGGAGCGATTCACTGCAATACGATTGCCCTGCGAGGAGAGCTTGCAACGCGTAAATCGGACGCTTTTCAAGCTCAGTGTAGTTGAGCCAATCCGCCAAGACTTTTTCAACAGAACGGCCATGAGCGGCCACTCGAACACATCACCTGATCGGCTGTTTTGTAGGACGAAGCGGTCACCGATGTTCCGCAGCCAACATTGACCTGAACTGAGAAATGATTTCCGAAGATAGCCCGGCACCTTCGAACACTGCGCAGGTGAAACTAACGGGTGCAGGGCCTGGAGCAGTGATGATGCGGTCTGCAACCACAGCTACCGGACTGTTTCGATAAAGCGTGCCCCCTTCATAACCTACGGCATTCTGTTTTAAGAAATCAGCGCTGTTTGAAGTATGAGGAACCGTGTCGAGAAGCCCGGCCCTGGCAAGTGCCAGCGTTCCCCCACAGATACCGGCAATTGTCGCTCCACTTGAACGACTGGCATGAAGAAAATCTCGCATATCCGGTGCTTCTGCACGTTCCCAGACCGTTCCTCCAATGATGACAACAACGTCCGGTTTCCAGTCCAGACATTGCTGCAAACTGCTATCAACCGTTACTGCCAATCCACCCTGCGAGCGGAACAGCCCCGTAGCAGAAGCGAAAAATCTGACATCGATCCCGTAAAACGGGGACGCAGTTCCAGCAATGAAAGCATATTCCCAGTCCGCAAAACCGGGTGTCAGTATCAATCCCACACGTGCCATCAGTCAGAATCCTCCATGAATGCCAATAACATATGGCGACAACAAACAGACATCAAGGCTGCTTCGGGTCGTTTGCTGCACCTTATGACAGGCAGCAATCGGCCAGAAGCAGCCCTTCGAGGCGAACCGCATTTGGCTCTTCATTCCACCACTGATATGGACGAGCTCTCCTTGGAAACCGTTCAGGGTGACTCTCCGTATGCTTCAGATTTATTAGCCTCCTGTTCTTCCTGTTTTCACAGTTGCGTGAAAAACTGCGCGCTCTTTGCCGCTCACTTTTTGTCTGTTTTGATGGAACTGCCGATGGACATCATGGATACCAAGCAAGAAAACACCCTCGAAAAATCACTCAGGCTGGCGGCGGATGAACCGGCCCATCGACCTGACTTTTTCAAGACTCTGTTGAATTCCACTATCTACGTCCTTGGCACTGCCGGCGCTGGCGAAGGTCAAATCAACCTCGAGGCTGGTAGCAACATCAGCATCGCGCATTGGCAAAAGCCCGACGGCTCCGCTGTCATCCCGTTTTTTTTTTCGTTGCAAACACTACAAAGATCCATGGATAGCGAAGAGTCCTACATAGAGATCTCGGCCAGATCGCTGTTTGAAATCACACTGGGCACCCCTCTTTTCCTCAATCCAAAGTCTCCTTACGGGAAAGAGTTTTTCCCGGAGGAAGTGCGCCATCTGCTCTCCGACGAGATCGGCCAAAAGCCAGTGCAGCGCATGGTCGAAAAAGACACCAAAGTGCTGCTCGGACAGCCGTCGCAATATCCGTCGAAGATGGTCAATTCGCTCACACAATTACTCGCCAAACATCGCAACGTAAAGCGTGCGTTTCTGGCGTTGATGCATGACGTATCGTCTGATCAAAAGCCTCATCTGATCATTGGTATTGAAGCGGGCGGAGATATTGAACTGGTCATGCGCGAAGCCGGTAACGTTGCCGGGGATACCGCTCCGGATGGCGAACCCGTTGACCTCTATCGCGTTCACGAAGGGGAATCAGGCCTTAGCGATTACTTCCTAAAGCAAACAGCACCCTTCTATGAACGGAAGTCGGCAGGCTGGCTGCGTTCATTGTTTGGCTTTGGCAAAGCGTGACAGAGATCAACGCCGTGCTAACCGCAGAGCAGGCCTGCGAAATCGTGCTTGGCCTGTTTGACGGCGTCATGAGAGATGGCAAACCTGAGCATTTTGTCATTCAGTCATGTGAGCTTTCCGCCAACGGTGATTATTGGGTTATTCGCAGTAACAGTGAGGATTACGTCGTCCACGGAATGACGGAGTTCTGCTACGTTGGTGTTAACGCGCACTTGATCAACGTCATTACGGGCGAGCGTGAGACGGTCGTCAGTTGCATGAGTGTCGATGAGTATCTGCAAGACAAATACGACCTGGAGGCAGCGTCGGGCAACCAGTATGTACTGACCCCGGCAATTGACCGAGGCGACAAACCGGCGCTGGTCAATTTGCGTCGAAAACTGCAGTGCACCTACCCGCAAACCCTTGCGTTGCTGACGGACATACAACGACTTTGGCTCACAGGTAAACGCAGGCTTCTTGAAGACGCGCAGCGACTGCTTCTCGAACAAGGCATAACCACCCAAATCGAGTTAGTGCTTGATGCCGGCGACGCAGTCGCCATCGGCGTCGAAACCTGGCACATCGAAGCGGTGTTGAGGGCTGTGCGCGAGAGGTTGTGCTGAGCCGACACCAAGGAGCAGTCATATAAAATGCCGTAACCCACCATCAATAGATGCGGCCGACGCCATGCCCCAGCCCACAAGTCACCTATTTGCTTATGTAAGGAAAATCAGCAATTTCCGGCCTGACGTTACCGCTATCGTGCTTTTCGGCCTGAAGGCCGAAGACAATGGCCTGGTGTATCTGGAGATACGCTTTAAGGACTACGGAAAACTCAAAATTGAAGGCGACCACTTGATGCTTGGATTGGATGAGGCACTAGAAAGCGCCGAGTTCGAGTACGGTATTTTGCCAAATGATTGGCGAGTAATGAGCGAGGCGGAAATTCAGCGAATCCCATTCTTTGTCGGTGGAACATGCGTTTAGTGATTTGACCGCTTTGGGTCGTTATCAGCCGGTCGCGACAGACTGAAATCGACCCTTAGCTGCCACTCACTTAAGGCTGCCATCATCGTTTCGTTGGGCCAAGCGCTGGTAGATAAACTCCACTGCTAGTCGGATTTTCGGGATCAGATAGCGGGATTGCAGGTAAAGCATGTAGATCCCGACCTCGGTCCGCGAGATCCCAACCGGCTGACTAAGGTCTACAGTGACCAATTCCCCCCGCTGCAGGTATTCGCGCAAGCTCCACTCAGGCAACAGCACCATCCCACGGTGCTTGCATGCCATGGCAGTCAAAGAGGCTACGTCATTGCTAATGAATGTTGGAACAATCCGAGGGGTTATCCAGTTCTTGCCATCAAAACCAAGCCATTTGAGGACACTCTTTGAGCCACGATACATGAGTGCCGAGTGGCCTTTTAAGTCTTCTACCGTCCTTGGCGTGCCACGAGTTGCCAAGTAGGTTGTAGAGGCAGCGAGGATGAAGATATTCGGGTCGAGTCGACGCGCTACCACCCGATTCTCTGGTTCAGAACCGGCTCGGAGAGCAATGTCGTATTTATCGCCACCGAGATCCTGTAGTTCGTCACTTAAATCCACGTCAAGGAGGACGTCTGGATAAATGTCGCTGAAATCCTGAAGCACAGGCAGCAGCTTCATCCGCCCGTAGCTTGGCGTACAACTGATGCGTAGCGTACCGCTGGGCCGGCTTGCTTGATCTTTCAAAAGCTCTTCGGCGGCAGCCAGCTGTGCCATCCCTGAACGAACCTGTGCCAGATACGTTTCTCCCACTTCGGTGAGGCTGACGCTTCGAGTCGTGCGATGGAGGAGCACCGCCCCGACAGAATTTTCAAGCTCCGCGATTCGCCGGGATATTGAGGAGGCTGGCACATCGAAAGCTCTGCCCGCTTCGGTGAAGCTTAAGGTATCAGCAACCTTGATGAAGTATTTGAGTGCGCGCAATTTGTCCATCAGTACGACCCTTTCCATCATTGTCTTTTCGACAAAATAGTTTTCTGATTATATCTATTTAAGGACTGCGCATGTTGCCTTAGCCTAGGAATCTCAAACGAGGTCAACCAGCAATGTGGGAAGTTACAAACCCGCTACATCTGGGCGGCCCAAACCGATAGCCAGCTTCCCTGACTATCCTTTTGGGTTTAGCAAAGGCAATGCCGGGGAAGAGCTCACTCTGGGGGCCGTGACGCCGAGCGTGGCGGGCGTCACTTGGTTACGGGGCGTCCTACCCCAAAAGGGGGACGAGCCCAAGTTGCTGCGCGACGTACAAGTTCCGTTGGATGAGATGTTAAACGGAGATTGTCTCAACGCGCTTACGAGCAGAGTAGCCCTTAGATAGTGGCGCGATAAGGGAAATACCACCTTTCAGTCGGGCCGCACTGAGCGCTCGGCTCAAGAATGCAAAACTATTTGATTGTTTATATTTTATATCCATTGAAATCATAGAGAAGGGCAAGCAATGAACCACGAAGAGCAGAATAAGCATTTCGTATTGGAAGCGTTTGAGACGCTGTTCAACAAGCGCGACTATACCGCAGCAGAACGCTTCTGGTCGCCCGACTACATCCAGCACAGTGCCTACATCGCACCAGGTCGTGAGGGCCTTTTTGAACTGGTTAAGGCAGCGCCCGCTGAGTTTCGCTACGAAAATGCACTGGCTGTGGCGTCGGGCGATTATGTAGTGCTTCATGGCCGTTTTTCAGGATTCGGCGCGCCAGTAAACTGGATTGTTGTCGACATAGTGCGGATCGAAAACGGCCAGCTCGCTGAGCATTGGGACGTAATTCAGGACGAAGCCACGCGCGACGGATCCAAGAGCGGACTACCCATGTTCGGTGATAGTTTTCCGAACTGATTCAATAGCGCCGTCCTACGCGCGCTCACTAATTTATCGAGTAAGTTTGCTATGACAGATGCAAAGACCCTACTGTTGGATTTACTTGCCGCAGCTCCTGATGGTAAGAAATGTGCCAAGCTGTTCGCTGAAGACGGAGTGCTGGAACTTCCATTCCTGCATTCGCTTGGTATCCCAAGCCGTCATCAGGGGCGGGAAGCCATCGCAAAATTTTACGATTTTGTCGGCGGCACCCTTTACCCTGGCTTCGGGTTCAAACCCGAAAACATCACTGTACTGATAGATACGGGGAATCAGGTGTACGCCGAGTATTTGACAGATGCTCGCGCGGCGGCCACTGGGCGTCTGATCCATCACCTGTTCGCGGGACGACTTGTCGCCGAGAACGGCAAAATCAAGCTGCTTCGCGAGTCCCTAAATACGGTGGCGGCCGCGCAGGCCCTTAACACCAATGGTGTTGCCGACCTAGCTTCGCCTGAAGCTGAGATTTTCTCGGTTCCGCCGGGATATAAAAGCTAGGTTGCCGGGGTAATCGGGGCTGTGATTTTCTTATTATCGAAGCCCCAGAGTCCCTAACGCTATTCCGATTTTTGACCCAGGTTGTGGTCGATCTGGGGTAACCCCCTGCCATTCACAAATGCTTTGCTCCTTCCTTGCTTGCATGGCGATTTTCTCCACAGATTTGGGTGCCATACAGTTTGCACTCTCATGGCTGGGGTGTTGGGTATGGGTTGATTACTACCTATTACAACTGGCCCTAGTGAGTCGATGTCGGCCAATCATAACAGGCAGTAATCTGCCAGGAGCGGACATTCCAGCTCCTCTGGCGTTACCCCTCACAATTGAAGCCTCTCTTTCCTGCCAAGGGTCGTAGATGATCTCTCCGCCTTCCAACCTTGCATAGGTATAGGGGGTATGCCTATTATGCGCAACACATAGGTAGGGGGGGTATCCCATGGGTCATATCGCAGCAAATAAAGACGATCTTCTCAAACGCGTAAAACGTATCGCCGGACAAATCCAGGCCGTTGAACGGGCATTGGAATCGGATCTCGATTGCGCCAAAACACTGCACCTTGTTGCCGCCACTCGTGGGGCTATCAACGGCTTGATGGAGGAAATCATCGAAGAGCATGCCCGGGAGCATGTTGCGAACCCTGCGCTCAGCGAAGAAGAGCGTAACAAAGGCGTCGAAGAGCTTCTTGAAGCCATTCGCCGTTACTCCAAGTGAACGCGTCCAGGGACACACTCAGGATGAGCAGCACCATCAACCACCACTCACATGACCATGTGTTCCTTGGCTCAGCGCACGACGAAAATGCCAAGCGTACGCTTTGGGTTGTGGCACTGACCGTTGTGATGATGATTGGCGAGATCACCGCCGGCTATATAACTGGCTCGATGGCGTTACTGGCCGATGGCTTTCATATGGCGACCCATGCCGGCGCATTGGGCATCGCGGCGGCCGCCTACGGATACGCAAAACGTCATGCTTTCAGCCAGCGCTACAGTTTCGGTACCGGAAAGGTTGGAGACTTGGGCGGGTTCGCCTCGGCGCTGATTCTCGGTATGGTCTCCCTGGGGATTGGCGTTGAGTCTGTCATGCGCCTCTTGCAGCCGACGGAAGTTCAGTTCGGCACCGCTACGCTCATCGCGATTGCCGGTTTGGTCGTCAACATTGTCAGCGCCCTTCTGCTGGGTCACGGGCACAGTCATGGGCACGATCATGATGATCATGGCCATGCCCATCACGGGAACGACAACAACCTGAAATCGGCCTACGTCCACATCGTCGCGGACGCGCTGACTTCGGTTCTGGCCATTGCTGCGCTGCTCGCCGGCCGGTATCTGGGTTGGGTTTGGCTGGACCCGGTCATGGGCATCGTCGGCGCCATCGTTATCGCGCGTTGGGCATGGACCTTGATGGGGGTTACAGCAGGTGTATTGCTGGATCAGACCGATGCGCACGTTGCCGAGGAAATCCGCGAACTGGTCGAGAAACTGGGGGATGCCACCATCACGGACTTGCACGTCTGGCGTGTTGGACCGCAAGCGCATGCAGCCATCGTCAGCGTCCTGGGTGAGGCCACTGCTAGCGCCGACAGCATTCGTGAACGTCTCAAACCGGTTCACGAAGTCAGTCATCTGACGGTCGAGTTTCGACTGGCATGATTGCGCGCCTCAATCGCCTGACTCAATCACGTGTGGGCCAAAGGTAACTGACAATGGCTAAAGAAATCGAAAATCCCTGCATCTCCGTTTGCCAGCTGAGTGGTGATCTGTGTGTGAGTTGCGGACGAAGCAAGGAAGACATCAGAAAGTGGAAACGCATGAAGCGGCCTGAAAAAATGGCCGCTGTGCAAAGGGCGAATGTGCGCTTGAAAGGACTGAAGAAAACACACGGATAATCACTCGCCCTGGCTGACCGCTTCGGGTCAAGAACGGCGCTCCGAGAGCGCCCCTCTTGGCCCCGCCAACCCACATAACCCTCAAAGCAACGTTTAAATGGCAGACTCTCCTTCACTTGATCGTTTCGGAGACCACCATGCTTCGCGCATTTGAACAAAGACTCGACCCCTTCCCGCCCGACGAAGTCCCTCCACCACCCGAAGGCCTGGCTCGGTTCCTTTGGGCGTGCACACGGGGCGCCCGCGGCTATATTCTCGCGTTTGCGCTGCTCAGTGCCGCTGTGTCGATCTACGAAGCCTGGCTGTTTTCTTTCCTTGGTCAGGTCGTGGATCTGCTCTCGACCTGGCAAGCCGGTGGTGATGCGGCGGCGCAGGAAAGTCGCGTGTTGTGGGGCATGGGCATCGTCATGGTGGCGAGCATCGGGCTGGTGGCGTTGCGTACCATGGTGCAGCACCAGATATTGGCGATTAATCTGCCGTTGCGGCTGCGTTGGGACTTCCACCGCCTGATGCTGCGGCAAAGCCTTTCGTTCTTTTCCGATGAGTTCTCCGGCCGGGTCACCACCAAGGTGATGCAGACTGCGCTGGCCGTGCGCGACGTGCTGTTCACCCTTATCGAGATCGCACCCGGCATCGGGGTGTATTTCATCGCGATCATCGCGCTGGCCGGCGGCTTCGCACTGAAACTGATGCTGCCTTTCATTGCCTGGATCGTGTTGTTCGGGCTGGCCATGCTGTACTTCGTGCCCCGCTTGGGGAAGGTCGGACAGGAACAGGCCCATGCGCGTTCCTCGATGACCGGACGTATCTCTGACGCCTACACCAACATCACGACAGTGAAACTGTTCTCCCATTCCAATCGTGAAGCGCACTTCGCGCGCGCGGCCATGGAGGATTTCAAGCGGACCGGTTATCGCCAGATGCGCCTGGTCAGCCAATTCGAGATCGTTAACCAGGCGTTGGTGGTGGCGCTGATCATGGCAGCCGGCGGTTATGCACTTTGGCTGTGGCACCTGGGCGAAGTCGGCACCGGCGCCGTGGCGGCGATTACCGCCATGGCGTTGCGTATCAACGGCATGTCGCACTGGATCATGTGGCAAATGACTTCGCTGTTCGAGAGCATCGGCACCGTGCAGGATGGCATGACAACCCTGACCCGCGGCCCCAAGGTGCAGGATGCGCCGAACGCAGGCGTGCTGGTGACCTCCGGCGGCGCGGTAACCTTCGACAATGTGAGCTTCAACTACAGTGGCGAACGCCAGGTGCTCGATGGCTTGAGCCTGAACATTCGCCCGGGCGAAAAAATCGGCCTGGTCGGCCGCTCCGGCGCGGGCAAATCCACGCTCATCAACTTGCTGCTGCGCTTCTATGATGTCGACAGTGGGCAGATTCGCATTGACGGGCAAGACATTGCGCACGTGACACAAGACAGTCTGCGTAGCGCCATCGGCATGGTCACCCAGGATACTTCCCTGCTGCACCGCTCCATTCGCGACAACATCGCCTACGGCCGACCCGATGCAAGCGACGCACAAATCCGCAGTGCCGCGGCCAATGCCCAGGCCGATGAGTTCATCAGCCAACTGAGCGACCGGCAAGGTCACACCGGCTACGACACCTTGGTGGGCGAGCGCGGCATCAAGCTGTCGGGCGGCCAGCGCCAGCGCGTCGCGATTGCCCGGGTGATGCTCAAGAACGCCCCGATCCTGCTACTTGACGAGGCTACCAGCGCGCTGGATTCGGAAGTCGAAGTGGCCATTCAGGAAAGCCTCGATGAAATGATGAAGGGCAAAACCGTCATCGCCATCGCCCATCGGCTGTCCACGATTGCGGCGATGGATCGACTGATTGTCATGGATGACGGACGCATCATCGAACAGGGCACCCACACCGAATTGCTCGCCAGGAACGGCCTCTATGCGCGGCTGTGGCACCATCAGAGTGGCGGGTTCCTGGGTGAGGACCTGGGGGTGACCGAGGTTATGGATCAGGAATGAGCGTGACCGGCCCAGGATGATCTGCAAGCGGCGGCTTTGAGTCCGGTTGCAGCCAGGCCGATCTGCCCCTCGATCAGGCGGACTTCAGGGAAAAACGCGAAGCCGGGCGATTCAAGCCGTAATGCTCGCGCAGCGTACTGCCCGAGTATTCACTGCGGAACAGGCCACGCTTTCGCAGTATCGGCAGCACTTCATCGAGGAACACTTCAAAGCCTTCGGGGAATGCTGGCGGCATCACGTTGAAACCATCGGCGGCACCACTGCGGAACCACTGCTCGATCAAGTCTGCAATCTGCACCGGCGTACCGACCGGCACCCAATGCCCACGAGCACCCGCCAGGCGATTGATCAGTTGGCGCAGCGTCGGTTTCTCGCGGTCGACAATGTCGATGATCAATTTGAAACGGCTTGACTGGCTTTCGCTGCTGTCGAAGTTGATCAGGTGGCGCGGGAACGGCGCATCCAGATCGTGCCCGGTCAGGTCGACGCCCAACAGACGGCGTAGCTGACCTAACGAGATGTGCGGCAGCACCAGTTCGTTGAGCTCGTCGAACTTGCGCTGGGCTTCGGCTTCGGTGCTACCGATGTAGGGGCTGATGCCCGGGAGAATTTTCAGCTGGCGAGGATCGCGCCCCGCCGCCTTCGCCCGGGCACGGATATCGTTGGCGAATTCTGTCGCACTTTGCAGGGTCTGGTGCGCGGTGAAAATCGCTTCGGCATGCCTGGAGGCGAAATCACGGCCATCTTCAGAAGACCCAGCCTGCACCTGCACCGGCCGCCCCTGTGGTGAGCGCGGAGAGTTGAACGGGCCCTTTACTTTGTAGTGGGTACCGACGTGGTTGATCGCATGCACCTTGTCACTATCGGCAAACACCCCGGCTGTCTTGTCCAGCACCAGCGCATCGTCCTCCCAGCTGTCCCACAGGTCACCGACCACCTGCACGAATTCTTCGGCCTGAGCGTAGCGGTCAGAGGCCGAGGGATGTTTGTCCAGACCAAAATTGGCGGCTGCTGCGGCCATGGAAGTGGTCACGATGTTCCAGCCGGCGCGACCCTTGCTGAGGTGGTCCAGCGCACTGAATGAGCGGGCCAGATTGTAGGGTTCGCTGTAGGTCGTGCTGGCGGTGGCGATCAGGCCTATGCGTTGGGTCACTGCGGCAATCGCGGCCAGCCAGGTGATGGGGTCGAAACGAATGCGCAAACCCTCATGCCCGCTTTCAGCCAGTGACGGCGAATCGGCGAAGAAAATCGCATCGAGTTTCTCGCGTTCAGCGCGCAGTGCCAGTTGCTGGTAATAGCCGATATCCATGGACAATTCCGGCACCGACTGCGGGTGACGCCAGGCCGCTTCGTGATGGCCGTTCGGATAGATGAATAGGTTGAGGCTGAGCTGGCGTTCGGACATTTCCCGTTCCCTGAAAAAATTGAGTGTGAACATCAAGTCTGCGCGCGACGTCAGGCGCGGAGTCTCAGTGCAGCTCGGCAAAATCGCTCAGCACATCGTCGCGCAGGGCAATGAAGCGGCTGTCACTGCGGTTGCGTGAACGCGGCAGATCGATGTCGAGGATGCGCCGGATGCGGCCGGGGTTGGGCTGCATTACCACCACGCGGTCACCCAGGAATACCGCCTCATCAACATCGTGGGTGACCAGGATCATGGTGATTTTTTCCTTGAGCCAGATGTTTTGCAGCTCGCCCTGCAGCCGCGCACGGGTCAAGGCATCGAGGGCCCCGAGCGGTTCATCCAGTAGCAGCACACTCGGACGATTGACCAACCCGCGCGCTATGGCCACGCGTTGTGCCATGCCGCCGGATAGCTGATGAGGGTAGGCATCGATAAAGTCTTGCAAGCCGACCAGTTCAATGTGCTCGCGCACGGTGTCGCGTTTCTGCCCCGCGCTCTGGGGTGAGTTCTTGAGGCCGACAGCGACGTTCTGCTCCACATTGAGCCAGGGGAACAAGCGGTGATCCTGAAATACGATGCCACGTTCCAGGCCAGTGCCTTCGATGGGTTTGCCATCCAGCAGGATGCGCCCGTCGTATTCTTCGTCCAGTCCAAGAATCAGTCGCAACAGCGTGGATTTGCCGCAGCCGCTGGCACCGACGATGCTGATGAACTCCCCCGGAGCGATGTCGAGGTGGATGTTGTCGAGTACTTGTAATTGAGTCGAACTGCCCGGTCGGGAAGCGAAACGCTTGCTGATGTTTTCCAGGGTCAGGCTGTTGTTGAGCATGTTGCAATCCTTTTGAAAGTGCCAATCAACGAGGAGCGATGCCGTACAGGCGCTGCATTCGCCGCTCAAGTGTCCGGGCCAATGCGTTGAGGCCCCAGCCCACCAGGCCGATCACCACCATTCCAAATAACACCAGGTCCATCATGAAATGTTCGCTGCCATCAATCAGCGTGTTACCGATCCCCTCCCCCGATACCAGCAGGTATTCGGCACCGATGGTCGCCAGCCAGGAGTAGACCAGCGCCAGGTAAATCCCGGTGAAAATCGACGGCAAGGCGGCGGGAAGCATGACCCCGACGATGGTTTGCCAACGGGTGAAGCGGTATACCCGCGCCACTTCCAACAGGTTGGGTGGGACATTGTGTAAACCGTCGCAGGTATTCACCACCACCGGCACCAGCGCTGCCAGTGACAGGAACACGACCTTGGCCACATCGCCCAGGCCGAACCACACCGAGATCAACGGGATCCAGGCGAACAGAGAGATTTGTTTGAAGGTATTGAAACTCGGACCGACAAGACGCTGGAAATACCGCGACAGGCCCAACAGGCAACCCAATACCAGGCCGAGCGTGGTACCGATAAAAAAGCCACTGAGGTTACGCGCCAGGCTGGCAGAAATGGCCCGCCAGAATTTGCCCGAGGCAATTTGATCCCAGGCCGTGGTGGCGACTTTTTCCGGCGAAACGAGCAAGCCCGATTGGCTCCAGCCCTGGCTCGAAGCCAGCCACCACACGGCAATGGCGGCAATGGGCAAGACCCATCCTCGATATCGACGGCTGCGGCTACCGACCAACATGATCGCACTCATGACAGTCGCCCCCCGGCCGTTGGCCGACCACGACTCAAGCGTTGTTCCAGGTAGTCGAAACCGCGGTCTATCAACAGGCCGAGCGCACCGACCACCACAACGGCCGCCATCACCAGGTCCAGTTGAAACAGCTGGCGCCCATAGACAATCAGGTAACCCAGCCCCTCACTCGATGCCACCAACTCAACCACGACCAGCGATAACCAGGCTTTGGTGAAACCCAGACGCAAACCCGTGAATAGCGTCGGAATAGCCGCCGGCAAGACGATGGCGGTGACGCTTTGCCGACGACTGAAGCCGTAGGCCCGGCCGACCTCCAACAGCCCTTTGGGCGCCTGGTGGAAAGCCTGCAACGTACACAGCGTGATCGGCACCATGGCCGCCTTGGCAATCAGCACATACTTGAGCGTCTCGCCGATGCCGAACAGCAGCAAGGCAAACGGCAACCAGCCCAGTACCGGTATTTGCACCAACGCGTTGAAGGTGGGTAACAGATAATCCTCTACCGTTCTGGACAGTCCCATGGCCAAGCCCAGCGCTATGCCGACGAATGCACCCAACGCAAATCCGACGACCACCCGTTGCAAGCTGGCGGAGGCGTTCAGCCACAGGTCACCGGAGGTGACCAGGTCTGACAAGGTTTGATAAACGTAGGCTGGCGGTGGCAGCACCTGCTCTGAAAGCCAACCGCGTTCCACCCCCAAGTACCATAAGCCGAACAACACCAGCGGCAGCAGCCAGGGCAAGGCTTTATCACCCAGATTGAAGGACCAGGCTGACGTGCGCTGCACCTCTACCTTGCGTGCTGAACGGGCCGGTGACGGTGGCAAGCGTTTGACGTTGTCGCTCGGTAATGCCGGCGTCGCGTACGGCTCTAATCTGACGGTCTGTGCCCTGGCCATTTGCCTAGCTCCCTTGCTTGGTCGCGGCCGCTACTGCATTGCCAGCCGGCTGCTTGCCATCCGGGCCATAGGGCGTCCAGTAGGTTTCAAGCCCCTTGGTTTTCAGGGATTTTTGCAAGTAGCTCGTCTCGAACCAGCCATCGATGCTGACGGGGCGACGGATGAGTTTTTCTTCCTTGGCCTGGTCCGCCACAGCCTGATAGCGACCAAGCAAAAAGTTGTCGACCAGAGGAGAGGCTTTGTCCCTGAGGCTTACGCCGGTGAAGTCGGCGCGGAGTGATTCTGCGGGTTCATTACTCTTGGCCCATTCAGTGAAGACAGCCTCACGATGGCTGTCATCCGAAGTCCATTTCGCCGCATCCACCAGCGTATCGACAACCTTTTGCACGTTGTCCGGATGTTCTTTCTCATAGGCCCCCCGAACCACCAGTGCAGTCTGCCGGGTGTAGCGCACATCCTGAGTCGGATTGTCATAAACGATGTCGATCAGTCCTTGATCGCGAAGCTTGAACAATTCGCGGCCGCCGAAGGCGGCATCGACGCCATTGGATACCAATGCGGCCTGAGTGCTTCCGGTATCGAGGTTGATGACCTTGATATCGCGCTCGGTCAGACCATGCGCCGCCAAAAGATTGATCGTCACCAGATGGCCGTTGGTTCCACGAAAGACCGCCACCTTTTTACCTTTCAGGTCTTCGATGCTTTTGACCTCAGAGCCCTTGGGAACGGCCAGGTAAAGGTTGGCACGTACACCCAGTGCGGCCAGCAGTTTGGTGTCCAGCCCATTGGAACGCCCGACGACTGCGGGCAGATCGCCCTGGTAGGCGAAATCAAGTTGCTGGTTCGACAAGGCTTCGTTTACCGCGGGGCCAGCCCCCTTGAAAAAGAACCATTGCACTTCGGTACCGGTACCTGCGAAGGCCTTTTCCAGCAATTGCTGATTGCGCACGATGCCCAAGGTCGAGCCACTGAACGTGACCGGGTCACCGCCGCCGGCCGTCGCTACACCAATGCGCAATACATCGGCCTGCGCCAAGGGAATTGCAAGAAGCGCAGCCAAAGCTGCAGCGATGCGGCCTTTGTGAAACAGGGGGATGCCTTTGAGTTCCATATAGAAACCTTCCTTGTGTCGATGAGACTCGTTTGTTACGCAGCGAGGTGTTTTTTATCGGCTTCGGTTTTCGGCGAGCGGGTCTCCGGGCTTGGCTTGAGCGCTTGGCTCAAGCGACCGTCAACGCCAACCGGCACATCACCGTCGATGGTGGTTCGGCGCACGATTCGTTGGGCATCGCCATAGTCGTTAATCGCGATGTGCTGCGTGGCGCGGTTGTCCCAGATCACCACGTCGCCCTCCTGCCAGCGCCAGCGCACGGTGTTGTCGACATGGGTAATACGGTCGTGGAACAAGCGAATAAGTTGTTTCGAATCGCTATGGCTGACGCCCTGAATCTGTTTGACAAAGTGTCCCAACAACAAACTTCTTTCGCCCGACTCTGGATGCACTCGCACCAAAGGGTGTTCGGTCTCATAGACTTCGGCGGTGAACTGTTCGCGATAACGTTTGATGCCCGACTCGTCCGTATTACGGGGCGCCGCGTAGTCATATACGTTGGTGTGCAACGCACGCAAACTGTCTGCCAGTTGTTTTAATGGCTCGGGCAAGTCGCTGTAAGCCGCTGCGGTATTGGCCCACACCGTGTCACCGCCATACGGTGGAATAACCACACCGCGCAAAATGGAAATCTTCGGATAATTAGCAACAAAGGTCACATCGGTGTGCCAGGAATTGGCTCGGGTTTCCTTGGCGTCCAGGTGCAGGATGGCGGCACTTTGCTCGGCGGAACGTACGGTTGGATGCGGTACCTGATCACCGAAACGCCGGGTAAAAGCTTCGTGCTCGGCGTCATCCAGATGTTGGTCGCGAAAGAACAGCACTTTATATTTCAGCAGCGCCTGGTTAATAACTTCGAATTGCTCAGCGCTGATGTTTCCACCCAATTTCACCCCTTCCAGTTGCGCACCGATTCGACCAGCAATGGGTTTGATTTGAATTGTCATCGAGCCACTTCCTGTCTCACGAGTTGTTGTGGGACCAATCATAAAGACATAAAAGCAGCTGTGACTAATCACCATTTATTCTAAAGATAGAAGATCGAGCCTATAACTAAGCCACTATAAAAATGAGTTAACAGATATAAGCGACCGGTTATTAGCTCATAACTTTTTATGTTGTGTTGCATCGACCATCTATCGCGCAGATGGCATAATCGCAGACGGTTTATTACAGGGGCGTATAAATGACCGTCGAAAGCTACGACCAACTCGCGATCTTCTCGGCCGTGGCCCAAGAGCGTAGTTTCACCCGCGCGGCGGCCAGGCTCGGCATGTCTCAACCGGCCTTGAGCCGGGCCATGCGCCAGCTGGAGGAGCGATTGGGGGTCAGGTTGCTTGCTCGCACCACTCGAAGTGTCTCCCCCACCGAAGCTGGCGAACATCTGCTGCGGGTTATCGCCCCCCGGTTTGAAGAAATCGACAGTGAACTGGCGTTGCTCAGCGAGTTCCGCGACAAACCGGCCGGCAAATTACGCATCACGGCAGGTGAGCACTCGGCGATCACGTTGTTGCATCCGGTGCTGGCGAAGCTGCTGCCCGATAATCCCGATCTGAATATCGAAATCATCGTCGACTATGGCCTTACCGACATCGTGGCGGAGGGTTTCGACGCCGGCGTACGGCTGGGCCAGCAAGTGGCCAAGGACATGATCGCCATGCGCATCGGCCCTGACATGCGCATGGCGGTGGTGGGCTCCCCGGCTTATTTCTCCCGATATCCAAGGCCGGTCATCCCGAGTGATCTCATGGTGCACAACTGCATCACCCTGCGTATGCCGACTTACGGCGGCCTGTTCCTCTGGGAGTTCGAAAAAGACGGGCAAGAGCTGAAAGTGCGGGTCGAAGGCCAACTGGTATTCAACAACATCGCCATGCGACTGGAGGCGGCCCTTCAGGGACTGGGACTGGCCTATATGCCGGAGGACCTGGTCCTGGAGCATGTAGCGCAAGGTCGGTTGGTTCACGTGCTCAAAGACTGGTGCGAACCCTTCTCTGGCTACCACCTCTATTATCCGAGCCGGCGCCAGAGTTCACCGGCCTTCACCTTGCTGCGCGAAGCCCTGCGCTATTTGGGTTGATCAGCCTGGACGCGATCCAGCGCTTCACCGGCACGCTTGGCCGCAGCGGCATCACCTTGCTCAGCCAGCAGCTGAACCAGCTGACGTAACTGCGCTGCCGTCAGGCCGACCCGCAGGCTGGCAGCCATGTGCGAGCGCAGTTGCGACTCGACACCGGGAGTGACGGCCAAAGCAGCGACGGTGGCCAGCTCACGACTTTGCCAGTCCAGGTTATCGCGCTCGAAGATGTCGCCGAACAGATGCGCCTGCAAGTACTGGTTGATGACCGGAACGAAGTCGAACAACGGGCCCTGGACCGGCGCACCGGCGATTCGCGTCTGATTGGCTTTGCCCGCCGCCAGGAGTTCATCGCCGACAGGAATGACCCGACCGGGCTCACGCCCCGGATCGTCCTGAATGCCACGTTGCTTGCGTGCCTCGACCACGTTCATCAGCTCGCCAAGCGCATTGAGACTGCGTGGAAAACCGCTGTAGGCGTAGAGTTGCACCAGAATTTCCTTCGCCTCGCTGACCGTCAGGCCCGCATCCAGCCCCTGATTCAACGCGGCATTGAGCCCGGACATGTTGCTCGTGGCCATGGCGGCGGCCATCAACGGGATGGCCTGTTGCTTGGCGGACAGCGTCTCGGACACCGGTTGGCTCGCAGGCTCGGCTTTCGGTGCCACCGAACCTTGGGCGTTGTATTGCTCGTCGGTCACTTTCTCCAGCCATTGCACACTCTTGCCATCCACCGACCCCGTCACGGCGAGGTGCGTCATGGCGCTCGCCGGAGCGGCGCCATGCCAGTGCTTGACGCCCGGAGGACAGACGATGACGTCGCCGGGGTGGATTTCCTGCATCGGCTTGCCCCATTCCTGGACCCGCCCCACACCAGAAGTCACTACCAATCGCTGTCCTGCGGGGTGGGTATGCCAGGCCGAGCGAGCGCCCGGTTCGAAACTGACATAAGCGCCGGAAGCATTAATCTCGTCCGTGACGGGAAACAAAGGATCGACGCGGACTCGCCCGGTGAAATAGTCCGCAGGTCCCGCAACCGCAGCCTGAGTGCCCGCCCGGCTGATCTGCTGCTCGGTCCGGCGGGATTCACTGGCATTGTCTGCACCGGCGGCGTCGGCGAAGGGGGCCGCGGCACACACCGCGATGCCTATCAAAGTGTTCTTCATGAGGACGTATCCCTTCAAGTCAGAGCGTTCTGGCGTAAAACGCGGTCAACTGGTCCATGGCGACGTCCACATACGCAGGCACCCAGTAGGTTTCGATATGGGTCGCGCCATCGATGGTGAACAGTGTTTTGTCCTGGGTGCCGGTGGCTTTGGCATAGGCTTGTTGCGACATGTACAGGCTGTCGGCCTTGCTGCCAGCGATCATCAGCAATGGCTGGTCGATCAGCTCGATCTGATCCGTGGCATCGAAGCTCATCAGGTCCATCAAGCTGCTCTGGGTATAACGGAAAGTCGAGTTAGGGTGAGCGTGGGTCTTGCCGTAGTACTCGAAGCCCTGTCGATACAGATCAAACGGCAGCTTGGCGATCTGTTCATCAGTCAGCCTGGCATCACCGACGTAGAGGACTTCTCCCCCCGCCGCTTCCTGGGCCCGGGCCGCCGACGCTTGCTGCAAGCGTTCCTGAATCGTCGACAGCTGCGAATCCTGGTAGCCATTACGGCGAACCAACCCAGAGTTGAACATGCTCAAGGTCGCAATTGACTGGAAGCGCTTGTCGGTTTGCGCCGCCGCCAATGAATAACCGCCACCGCCGCAAATACCGAGCAAGCCCAGGCGCTTGCTGTCGACGCCGGGATAGCGGGCAATGAAATCAGCCATGCCATGGATGTCTTCAATGCGATGCGTCGGTTTGTCCACATTGCGCGGCTCACCCCCACTGGCCCCTTGATACGCCGCATCCGCAGTGATCGTGATGTAGCCCTGATCCGCCAGACGCTGGGCATACAGGCCCGCGACCTGTTCCTTCACCCCACCATTGGGGTGCGCCACGACGACGACCGGGTATTTTTTCGCCGCATCATAGTTCGCCGGGGTGTATACGTTGGCGGCAATGTCCAGACCGTTGAGTTTGTAGGTGACCGGGTGGATGTTGACCTTGCCCGGTTCGTTCTTGGTCAGCGCGCCACCGTAGGTCAACGTGAATGGGTTCTGCTTGTAGTCCGCCGCCTCGGCTTCGACGCCCGACATTCCGATCATGGCAGCCATCAACGTGGCCTTCAGCGTAGTTCGCATCATTAGGCATACTCCTGACATTTCAAGTGTGTGAGAGGGCTGGCCGATATCGCCGCGCTCCTGGTCAATCCAGATTTTTTTCAGCGAGAAACTGCGAAACCAGATCAGCGATCTCGACGTTGTTCATGTCCGAAAAAGGAAAGTGACTATTGCCCTTGATACCGATCTCCGGCAGGTGTACGAGCCTGACGTCACCGCCATGGCGATTCACCGTATCGCGCCACAGGCGCGCCATCTCGAGCCGCGCGCGCCAGCTGTCCTGGGCCGGCAACCGAACCGGTTGGTCGGGGATGTTGTCGCCGTAGAAAATAACGATGGGGATGTTGGTCAGTGCTTTGAACTGTTCCGCCGATACGGCCTGACCCGAGAGCGTGTCGAACGCGCTGGCAATCGGTGCGGGCACCTCACCCTCTGGAAACACGAAGCTGCTGCCCGGCTCGAATGCCACGATGGCTCGCACGTTACGGCTCTTGATCGCCGTCAGCCAACCGGGGCCGCCGCCCTGAGAATGTGTGAACAAGATGGCCGGCCCGGTCTTTTCCAATAGCGCGGAAACGCCATTGGAGACGACCTCAATGTCGTAAGGCCCGGTGTTGGGCGTCATCGACCGAAAGAACTGCTCAAGGGCTGCCGGCCCACGAGGAAACTGGCTGTCCTTGAAACTTTCGGGCCACAGGCCGATGCGGAATTGGTTGAACCACAGCTGCTCGTCCGGCACCGGTTTGATCGTCGTTTCAACCAGGCTGCGTCCCGCATCGCCACGGCGCGGCTGGTCGATCAGGTACGTGGAGAATCCTCGCCGCAGGAAAATGTTCTGGAACCCTTCACGGCCATCGGCCGTTGTCTCCCAGGACTTCGCGGACTGCCCCGCGCCATGCAGCATGAGAATCGGCAGCGGACGAGCGTCGACGGGAACCTGATAGAACGCATACACATGGTCGCCATGATAGGTCTGGCCATCAGGCATCAACGGTTTGTAGGGGTCGAAGGTTCCCGGTTGGGTGATCAATCCACCGCCGGCGATGAGGCTGCCCTGATCCTTGATGATCAGCGGGGCGTGATCGTCAGCGCTGACCAACGCACTGGCACCCAGTGCGAAACAAAGGCTGCCGGCCTTTGCAGCAGCGGGCATGTTTTGGCGGATGAATTTCTGAATCATGGCTTGCTCTCGATTTGATTTCGCCGAGAAGCAAATTACCTTTCAACGATTAATCGATAAACCGCGCTAATCACATAGCACTAATACCAAATTCACATAAGTACGATGCCTGTCCTTGGTAACAGACAACAATCGGTCAAAAACCGCCGATCAGGGTATGTACCAAAAAGACGGCGATTCAATTAGCGCTATCAAGCAACGTCAAACAAGCAACGTCAAAAATCCAGTCAATTAGCGAACTCCTCACGCCTGGAATTTTTTCATGGCACGAAGTGTAAAGTGCAAAAGGTGTCCTAGACTACACACTTAAATGGTCTGATTTCATAAATGCTGCACCGCTGTAACTACTGGGTTTTTATATGAATTCAGACATTTCAGACGCAGTACTGCCTTTATAGAATGCCCCCTATCGACCCAAGAGCGGGATGCCAATATGAATAGTAGTTCCGTAGCGGGCTCTCGATACAGCGTACTTGATGGATGGCGCGGCATAAGCATCTTGCTTGTCCTGGCGTGCCATCTGCTACCACTTAGCCCAAAGGCCTGGCAATTTAATGCCGCCGCAGGCGTTATGGGAATGGCTATATTTTTTACGCTATCAGGTTTCCTGATAACAAATTTTCTGCTCAACAACAGCAGTGTCGTTGATTTTTTAATCCGCAGAATCTTTCGGATTGTGCCGCTCGCCTGGTTGTACATGCTCATTGCGTTACCTGTCATGAACAGCACTTCGGATGTCTACATCGCAAACTTCCTGTTCGTTGCCAACTGGCCGCCCATGTGGCTTGGCAGTGTAAACGGCCACCTATGGAGTTTGTGCCTGGAGGTCCAGTTTTATTTCGCCATCGCTTTGCTGGTCGTTCTGATGAGAAACAAGTGGGTATTGATGATTCCTGCTCTCTGCATCGCCGTCACGATGTACCGGGTCATGAATGAAGTGCATGTCGCAATCAACACTTATTACCGCATTGATGAAATACTTTCCGGATGCATACTGGCACTGATATACAACAACAGACTGGGCAACATCCGTGACAAACTTCCGACACAAACATGGATCACGCAACTATTTTTATTACTCCTGTTTGTCTTGTCCTGTCATCCCGACGCGGGCTTCATGAATTATTTCCGCCCCTATCTTGCCGCAGCAATGGTGGGGAGTACGTTACTCAATAGTCAGACACGCGCTGCCCAGCTTCTGAATAATCGCGCTCTATTTTATATCGCCACTATTTCGTACGCTCTCTATGTAGTTCATCCGTTGCTAATAGATACTTGGCTGGGTAGCGGAGACACCGTCATAAAATATTTGAAGCGCCCTTTATTGTTCGCCACCATTTTTATCACCGCGCATATCTCGACCTTCTATTATGAAAAATGGTGGATTGCTTTTGGTAAGAAACTTTCCAAGAAAGTCGCTAGCCAACCTGTTACATCGGCCGGTTAAATCCACCGTCGATTGCCGGCCTTCACGATAGGCTGCCGTTACTTGTTAAGGCGCAGAGCGTCGAAAGCATCTCGCGCCTGGCAGGCGGTATAGGTCATTTGCGCGGCGACCAGACCGGCCAGACCAAAAGTACGGGTCAACCCGAACTTGGCGAAACCTTCGGGAATCGGAATGGACTTGGCGATTGCGTCAGCCAGAACCTCGCCCGCCACCGTCGTGGGCGCCATGCCATGACCACCAAAACCAACGGCGTGCCAGACGCCAGCATCATCTTGGCCAATCTGGGCCATTTGATGCCGGCCATAACTCATCAACCCACCCCAGGAATACTGGATTTTCACACCTTCCAGCTGGGGATAGACGGTTAAAAGATCTGTTTTGAGCAGACTGGCGATCGCTTCCGGGCTTCGATTGAGCACCGAAATCCGCCCTCCCCACAGTAGCCTGCTGTCGCGAAGCGGTCGGTAGTAATCGAAAGCGAACCGCGTGTCGTAAACGGCTGATTCACAGTCAATAACATCTTTCAAACGGGCCCCGAGCGGTTCGGTTGCAACGACATAGGTGGCAATGGGTAGCACAGCACGTTCAACCGGGCGATAAACGCCGCGCGCGTATCCGCCACAGGAAAAAATGACATGCTCGGCATGCACTTCCCCGCCTTCGGTGTTCACAACATATTTCTTTCCACGCCTCTCGATGTTCAGGGCGGATGATTGCTCATGGATACGCACACCGAATTCAGCCACCGTGCGAGCAATGCCGTACACGTACTTGAGAGGGTGAAAGTGGAAAGCGTTGCGCTCCAACAGGCCGCCGAAATAGCGCTCCGTCTTGAGTAGCTCTTTCAACTGGCCTGGCGGCAGGTATTCCCAGTCAACCCCATAGACATCGCTCATCAATTTTCGCGGTGTTTCAAGTCTTGACGGGTCGTTGAACCAATTAGCCAGAATCACCCCCTGGTCAACCAGGTCACAATCGATACCGTATTGTTTGACACGATTACGGATCAACTCAACGGCATCAAGCGTCAACCGGTAAAGGCGCTGCGCCTCTTCAACGCCAAGGGTGGCGAGAAGGTCAGCGTTTCCCAGGCTGTAGCCTCCGAAGACGAAGCCGCCATTACGCCCCGAAGCACCATGACCGAGGCGATGAGATTCCAGAACAACGACGTCGTTGATACCACGCTCCGCCAACCCGAGTGCGGTCGACAGGCCTGCCAGGCCACCACCGAGGATGCACACTTTAGTATCGACACGACCCGATTGGGCGGGATAGGGGGTGATGTCGGCCGTGGTTTCATAATAGGTTTGCTGGTAATCAGTGCTCATAAATTCATGTGGCCTCGACGGCGTTTTTATTCAATCGCCTGGTTGCAATAGAAAGTCCTGGACGTAGGGCACAAGTCACCGCCCCCTTGCACCGATAGAAACGGAGCGTAGACGCAGAAAGGATGGCTTTCCAACCGCCAAAAACACCGTTAATGTAATAACTACTACAAAATAAATAGCACTCTCTACATGAAAAACTGGCTGACACTGATTCTCGCTTTACCCACCGCGAATGCCACCGAACGCATGCGAGCCTGGCGTGCTCTGAAAGCCTCAGGTGCGGCGGTTTTGCGCGATGGTGCCTATCTGTTGCCTGATACCGGTGTCTGTCGTGAAGCGCTGGCGTCTGTCGAACGCGACATCCTTTCTATCAATGGCACTGTTTACATCCTGCCTGTGGTCGATCCGCAGGGTGAGCGCTTTGTCGAGTTGTTCGACCGTAGCGATGACTACAGCAAGCTACGCGCAGAGATTGAAGCGTGCCGTGGGCAGCTCAATCCTGAAAACGCGTTGGCCATCACCAAACACATTCGCAAGCTGCGCAAAAACTACGATCAACTCTCCAACATCGATTATTTTCCAGGCAAGCCCAAGGAGCAGTTTGATTCAGCGTTGCAGGAGCTTGAGACGGCTGCCAGCAGAGCGTTGTCTGCGGATGAACCCCATAGCCGCGACGAGCCGATAACGGCACTCAACCGTGGCGACTATCAACGTCGTGTCTGGGCAACACGCAAGCGTCCGTGGGTTGACCGTCTGGCTTGTGCCTGGTTGATCAGGCGCTTCATTGATCCTCAAGCCCGGATCCTCTGGCTGAATACTCCACATGACTGTCCGGCAGACGCGCTGGGCTTTGACTTTGATGATGCGACCTTCAGTCATGTCGGCAATCGCGTGACCTTCGAAACCCTGCAAGCCAGTTTTGAGCTTCAAGAACCCGGCCTGAACCGCATCGCGGCCTTGGTGCACTACCTCGATGTCGGCGGCATTCAGCCTTTGGAGGCGGCCGGCATCGAGCGCGTGCTGGCAGGACTACGCGAAACCATTCCCCATGACGACCACTTGCTGGCTGCTGCGAGCGCCATCTTCGACGGCCTGCTCGCCGAGTTTGTGAAAGAGGAACAACCCAATGAGTAAGGTTTTGCCATCAACGGTTGAAGGGGATCTATCGAGGCCGGAGGCCGTCAGCTTGCGTGAAGCACTCTGGTTCTGGTTGAAGCTCGGCTTCATCAGTTTCGGCGGGCCCGCAGGACAGATTTCGATCATGCATCAGGAACTGGTAGAACGTCGGCGCTGGATCTCCGAACGACGCTTTCTCCATGCGCTCAACTATTGCATGTTGCTGCCTGGGCCAGAGGCTCAGCAATTGGCGACTTACATCGGCTGGCTGATGCATCGGACCTGGGGCGCAGTGATCGCCGGCGTGCTGTTTGTGCTGCCCTCACTGTTCATCCTGATCGCTTTATCGTGGATGTACATCGCGTTCGGCGAAGTGCCCGTGGTGGCTGGCCTCTTCTATGGGATCAAGCCCGCCGTGACGGCCATCGTGGTGCAGGCGGCACATAGAATCGGCTCTCGGGCGCTGAAGAATAATTGGCTGTGGGCGATAGCAGCCGCTTCATTTGCCGCGATCTTCGCGTTCAATGTTCCTTTCCCGCTGATCGTATTGGGGGCAGCGTTAATCGGCTATGTCGGAGGGCGTCTGGCACCTGAAAAGTTCAGAACCGGGGGCCATGGCGCTGCCAAAAAGTCCTACGGCCCAGCCTTGATCGATGACGACACTCCATCCCCGGAACATGCCAGGTTCAGCGGGTTCAAGTTGGCATCGCTCGCCCTGATTGGCGCCGTGCTCTGGGCTTTGCCGATGGGTATTTTGATTGTCCTCTTTGGTTGGGAAGGCACCCTGACCCAGATGGGCTGGTTCTTTACCAAGGCCGCGTTGCTGACTTTTGGCGGGGCCTATGCAGTCCTCCCGTATGTCTATCAAGGTGCGGTCGGTCACTATGGCTGGCTTACTCCGACCCAGATGATCGACGGTTTGGCACTGGGGGAAACCACACCAGGCCCGCTGATCATGGTGGTGGCCTTCGTCGGATTTGTTGGAGCGTACGTCTCACAAGTGTTCGGCGCCGATCATGTATTTCTGGCCGGCGCTGTCGCAGCCACCCTGGTGACATGGTTCACTTTCCTGCCCTCGTTCCTGTTCATCCTTGCCGGGGGCCCACTGGTGGAATCGACTCACAACGAACTCAAATTCACGGCACCGCTTACCGCAATCACAGCGGCGGTGGTTGGAGTGATCCTCAATCTGGCATGTTTCTTCGGCTATCACGTGCTGTGGCCGCAAGGCTTCAGCGGCAACCTCGACTGGCCTTCTGCACTGATCGCCATTTTGGCGGCAATTGCCTTGTTCCGCTTCAAACGGGGCGTCATACAGGTGCTGATGGCTTGCGCGCTTGTCGGCCTGGCGGTGCATCTGCTGCGCTAGAGAGGTTGTGATCGGCCGACGCTTGCGGGCGCCGGCGGTGAAATAAACGAAAACGGGCGCCTTGTCGGGCGCCCGTTTTGTTTTGGGGTTCGTGCTGCAAGGCTTGGTCGCTTGCAGCCTGTTCACCCACTGCCGAACGATGCAGGCCATCGCAGCAAGCAGCTAAGCTTTATCAGGAAGCCTTCGCGAAACCCGGAAAAGTCAGGAGGCAAACAATGAGCAAACAACCTCAACCCCGGAGCCGCTCCAACCCCCAACCCAGATCTCGCCCGGTAGTGCCTGCCCTGCCGAGTAAGACAGGCACCCCGTCCGGGGGCTTGCGCGGTAGCTACCCACGAAGAAGTCCAATTGAGCTCAAGCGTGCGGCTGGCTGTGCAGCTGAGTCTGTTGTACTTCCCTATCAGCCGTTATGACTGATCAGTGCGACTTTTTCGATACCGATGTCCCGGCTTTGCTCAACCCTTTCGTGTTGTGATCGCCAGGCGTCGTGGCCGAGATTGCACTGGCTTTGGTCACACCGTGAGTATCTTTGGAATGGGCAATGCCTGAAGTCGCTTGGCCATGACCGCGATCACTATTACGATCATTGCCGTAGTGGTTTCCGCTTACACCATGGTCGCGAACAGCCTTGCCGGCATGATCGCTGCTCAGGCCATCGCCGCGGCCGTTACTGTTAGCACCGCCGGAGTGATCTGAACCGCTGTGACCGCTGCCTATGCCGCCGCCGTGGCCGCCGCCGTTACCACCTCCGTTGCCTCCCCCATTACCACCACCGTTACCGCCACCGCCACCGCCACCGCCACCGCCACCACCACCACCACCACCACCACCACCACCACCACCATCTTTCGCATAGGCGGAGTTCATGATGGACAGGTCAGCAGGGAGTAATGGGGCGGCTGCCAGCATCAGGGCGCAGGTCATTACAGCAATGAGACTCTTATTTTTTAAAAGCATGATGGCTTCCATAGGGTTGATATCGCGATTGTTATGACGCTTTAAGCCCCAGACAGTTCAAGTCCTGCGACCGACGGATGTAACGCGTTCGGGATCGTCGCGGCACAGGTCTGCCACGCCCTGTTCAACCACGAGCCACCCTGCTTGCTCGCCGGGTCGAGCGGAACTTGAAGTGGATGACCACCGGCCGAGAGGGAAATGTCTCGATGCTCACGAATCGGCGCACGTCCCACATGAGCAGGCCTGCGTCGAGTTCGTCATCGCGAAGGCGACTGCCGCGAAGTGTGCGAGGCCGCCAGAGCTCACGCCGTGACGATTGTGTGCGGCATCAATGAATGCGACCGGCAAAAAGGAGGCGGCACGCTCTACAACAGCGTAGTCGTTATCGGGCCGAACGGCGAAATGCTCAACCGCCACCGCAAGCTGATGAAGCCAATCCCAAGCGCATGATGCATGGATGGATTACCCAAGTTGAAGGATGTCCCCAACGAATTAGGCGGATCGGGCATCAGCATGGATGAATAGCGCCGGTTGCCACCTGTTCGGCGGCAACTCGGCAATTTCATGGGCAGCCGTTTCAGAACAGCCTTCAAATGGGCATATGGATCATGCCCATTAATCAAAAGCACCGTTGAGCACTTCATAGATGAGCCCGGTTGCCAGCGCGACCAATATCAAGTCGGTGCCAACTTGCTGCCATTCATACCCATCATAATGAGGCAGCCTGCCGATCAACCGACCGTCCAGTTTTTTGGCAATCCCGGGGGGAAGCGGCTTGCCTCGCGCGAGGTTCTTTTGGATGCCGGGGGGCAATGCAGGGCCGGGGCTCCAGTAGTCCCGATACCCGCCAATAACCCCAAGAACGCTTGCGTGATTGATGCTTGGGCCATTCTCCCAATCGCCGCCCCCGGAGTTTTTACCTTTGCCTCCCTGGTTGCCATGAACCTGGCTGTTTTGCGGATGCCCCTTGCCGTTTCCCTGGCCCTTTCCATTACCAGGATCGGCCAATGCAGTCACTGAACCGGAAACCAGCGCAAGGCATGTAATAGCTGCAATCAACGAGCGAGATTTGAGCATGAGTCGTTCCTTCAATGGCGGGACATCTCTCTGCAATTTAGACGCTATCGACGATGTGGGTTCCATTTCTTCACATCGACACCCAAGCACTACTGCGCGTCACTTCAGCATTATTTGCCTCTATTTCTGACATTGTTTCCCGTGTTCACCGTCGAACACGGGAGGCGTGATGGCAAACAGCTACTCTCTTCACGGATTCTCATGTAGGCCCCGACGTGCCGGAATAACCTGGTTTTTCCGGCTCAATTACATCGAGTAAAAGTGAATGCCTTTGCCCCCTCGTTTTCTTGCCCACTACCGCAAGGCCGACCGAATCATGCTGGGTGCCAGCAATGGCTGTACTTAGCCAGGCTGCGTGTACGGGAGATAGCTGGCGGGGGAACGTGTAACAAATTAAGTCACGAACGTTTACCTACAGCGCAGATCCTTATACGATGAAGTCCGCATATACTGCTCTCCATCAGGCAGAGTAAACCATGGTTGTATTTGACAAATCGGGCTTAACAAATTGTGTTTTTATGGTCAAGCAAATCTTGTGCAGACACCTTAGCGAAAGCTGTAGGCATGTTCAATTATCCCTACAATAAAATGCAATATCATTGGGCGTCTGAACGATGAATAACACTAACTTTCTGGCTGACGACTCTAAAACTTTCAGCATAGTTATTGTCAATTACAAAACACCAGAAATCACCAAGATATGCTTGGACTTATTGCACCAGCATGTGGCCAGCCACAACATCCCAGTATGGGTAGTTGACAACTACTCCGCCGATGAAAGCACTGAGTATTTACGTACGCTTGACTGGATCAATTTAATCGAACGTTCTGTTTCCGAACCAGAACCCGGGCATGTCGCGCATGGCAAAGCACTTGACCTGGTTTTGGAGCGAGTTGAAACTGATTATTTATTTCTAATGCACACCGATACATTTGTTTTCGATAAAAATGTTTTTCCGATGATGCTGAATAAATGCTTAAAAAACCAAAAAGTCGTAGCCGTCGGCTGTGTTGAGCAATTAAACCGCGGCACCACGAGAACGCTTTGGCGCTTTAGCTCACGCCTGTTCAAACACCATTTCAGGCACCTGAAAATCTCCATGGGATTACGTTCCAAAGAACCAAAACCGTACAGAGAAGTCTACTTGAAAAGTTTCTGTACATTGTGGAACTGCAAACTTATCAAACAGCACAACATGCATTTTTCGATGGATGATCGCGTGCCAGGCTACACCCTCCAGGACCGCATGACCGAACTTGGCTATGTCGTTGAAATGTTATCCCCGCGAAAAATCTTCAGTTATCTGGATCACATCCAGGCCGGCACAGTCGCCGCGGCTGGCGGCTATGAAAAAACTCATAGACGAACCAAAATGTACAACGACATCCTTAAGCGCCTGAAAAAAGAAGACAGCAAAAGTTAAGCGATGAAGAGACACAACGAGCAGTGCGCTGGACGCTGTTTGAAGTCACTCAAACGTCTTTATATCAAGTTATTGGAGCGGTAATGGCACCCAACACTCAAGCACTACCCATGACCCTCTCCCCGGAGCTTGATTTCGACCAGAACGCCGCCAGCGCCTTGGGTTCGTCATTGGCCAGTGGCTATGTTCAGGCGACGCCATTTCCGCACATCGTCATCGATAATTTCCTGGATGAAGCGCTGATTGCAAGTATCTGCTCGCACTTCCCAACTGAACCCACCAACAACGAAATGCTGTATGAGCGCGGCTATAAAGGTCAACTAAAACGTCAAATCAGCCCCAACGAATGCACCCCCTATTTGAAGACTATCTTCAATGCCTTCAACTCAGCCCCCATGCTGCAGTTTCTTGAGAAGCTCACAGGTATTGAAGGCTTGATACCCGACCCCTACTTTACTGGTGGCGGCCTGCATGAAACGAAAAGTGGTGGCTTCCTGGGGGTACACTCGGACTTCAGACTCAACAAAAAGCTTAATGTTGAACGCCGACTGAATATCATCATTTATCTAAATGAAGACTGGCGAGAGGAATACGGCGGCAACCTTGAACTTTGGGATGTCGGGATGAAGACCTGCCTTAAAAAAGTCCTGCCCATTTACAATCGCTGTGTCATTTTCAACACAGACAAAGACAGCAATCATGGGCATCCAGAGCCTTTAACAACTCCAGAGCACATCACCCGTAGGTCCATTGCGCTTTACTACTACACCGCAGGAACCATGGTGATCGATCCTGCACAAAGAAATAAAACCCACTACAAACCAAGGCCCAAAGATCGTTTAAGCCTAAAGTACTACCTGGCTAAACTGATCAAGAAAAAAAACTAGACTACGAAAGCAGCCATTGCGCGCCATTCAGGGAAGATCATGGACATTCGATTGACGGAAGCCAAAGACTGGATGTTTTTGAAGCAAGTCCGTCTCGCTGCGCTGTTGGACACGCCGACAGCGTTTGGTGTGAGTTACCAAGAGGCCGCTCAATACAGTGACGAGCAGTGGAATGAACGCGCCTCGTCAGCGGCCGGACCGGAATTCTGGCTGGCCATCAAGGACAGCAAACCGGTGGGAATGATCGGTGCCGGGGTCAGTCAAGCGAATCGCTACAACCTGATCGGAATGTGGGTAGAACCCGCTTCACGGGGTTCTGGCGTGGCAGCTCAGCTTGTAGAGGCGGTAAAATCTCGCGCGATCGGCAAAGGGCATGATCGCGTTTTTCTGGATGTCTCCCCGGACAATGCAAGAGCCTCCCACTTCTACCTAAAGCAGGGTTTCTCTTTCATCGACGAATGGGAACCTTTGGCCAGTCATCCGCATATCAGGGTTCAGACCATGCTGTGGACTGTACGGAACTGATTAATCAGACGTGGCTGACCTCTCAGCACGCCCACGTTTGCCCGAGCGTCTCCAGACCGGACTTTTGCAGATCCTGTGGGCTCATCACAATACGGAACTTGCAGGTGGCGTTGAAGTTGAGAAAAAAGGGCTCTGCCAATGCGGGGATGTCGGAGGGGTCTTGTACGTCGACCACAAAAATCCCACCACGCTTGCCATCTTGCTCGGTAAAGTACGCCGCCTCCGGTTTGATGCTGGCCAGGATGCGTTCAACAACCTCACCCACCTTCCCGGCTTTTACAAGGGTATTGAAGGGTTCATTAGGGCACTCGACCATCAGTAACATCCTCATCATTCAATCCTCTGTTCAACGTGCAACGCTGCAGTGTCATAGAAGAATAGCCAAGCGTGAGCCAGCCCTCGTGCCGGGTTACGAGTGGTCATGAAACATAGCGATTTCGGGCTGCTAAAAGCACTAAACCACGTATCATCCTGGCCGGATCGACTTCAGGCTTGTCGCACTGACAAGTGGGCCAAAGCGGTCAATTACGCTCCATTTCGTCTACCCTCACAACGCGCCATGCAGCAACCAGCTTGCGCTTGGCGGATCGACATTTTTGCCTTAATGCACCGGAGAATTTTCATGCTCAACCGTACCCTGGCATTGGCTGTCGGCGTGACGCTGTCTTTTTGTACCCTGTTGGCGCAGGCCGCCGACACCCTGAAAGTCAGTGCTATTCCCGATGAAGCCCCGACCGAACTGCTGCGCAAGTTCAAGCCGCTGGGCGCCTACCTGGAACAACAATTGGGCATGAAGGTCGAGTTCGTTCCCGTGAGCGACTATCCGGCCGTGGTCGAGGCGCTGGCCACCGACCGAATCGATATGGCTTGGCTGGGCGGCTTCACGTTCGTGCAGGCGCGCCTGAAAACCGGCAATGCCATTCCGCTTGTACAGCGCGAACAGGACGCCCAGTTCACCAGCAAATTCATCACCGCCGACCCGGCCGTCAAGTCCCTCGCCGATCTCAAGGGCAAGACCTTCGCCTTCGGCTCGGTATCCTCCACGTCGGGCAGTCTCATGCCGCGCTATTTCATGCTGAAGGACGGCATCAAGCCGGAAACCTACTTCAGTCGCGTGGGCTACTCCGGCGCGCATGACGCCACTGTCGCCTGGGTCCAGGCCGGCAAGGTCGACGCCGGGGTATTGAACGCCAGCGTGTGGGAAAAACTGGTCGCTGCCGGCAAGGTCGACACCACCAAGGTCAGAGTGTTTGAGACCACCCCGGCCTACTTCGACTACAACTGGACCGTGCGCGGGACCCTCGACCCGGCACTGGCAGCCAAGATCAAGGCAGCCTTCCTGGCGCTCGATCCGGCGAACCCGAAGGACAAGGAGATTCTGGATCTGCAGGCCGCCAGCCGATTCATCGAAACCAAACCCGAGAACTACAAGGGCATCGAGGAAGCCGCACGCGCTGCCGACCTGCTCAAATGACGTTGCATCTGACCCAGGTCAACCTTACCCACGCCAACGGCGTCCAGGCGTTGCGTGGGGTGGACTTGCACATCGGTGCCAGCGAACAGGTCGCCATCATCGGTCCGTCCGGCGCGGGCAAGTCGAGCCTGCTCAACCTGCTGGCCACCGCCCTGCGCCCGGACAACGGTGAGCTGCAGGTGCTCGGCGAGCGCGCCTGGCAGCTGTCTGCCCGTCAGCGTCAGCGTCTTCGCGCGCGCATCGGCCTGATCCATCAAGCGCCCCCGCTGCCACCGCGCCAGCGCGTGGTCACTGCGGTTCTGGCTGGAAAGCTGGGTCAGTGGGGACTGGGCAAAAGCCTGCTGAACTTGCTGCGTCCGGTGGATGTTCCGGGCGCACGTGCGGCGCTGGCCAGGCTGGATCTCAGCGACAAGTTGTTCGCGCATTGTCAGCAACTGTCTGGTGGACAGCTACAGCGTGTGGGCATTGCCCGCGTGTTGTATCAAGCGCCCGAGGTGTTGCTGGCCGATGAGCCGGTCTCGGCCATGGACCCGGTGTTGGCCGAGCACACGCTGTCGGTACTCTGCCGCCATGCCCGGAAGCACAACGTCACCCTGGTCGCCAGCCTGCATGCGGTGGAGCTGGCCCTGGCGCACTTTTCGCGCATCATCGGCTTGCGTGATGGACAGATCCTGTTCGACCTTGCGGCCAGCGAAGTCGACCGCGAGTTGCTCGATAAGCTTTACGCCAACGAGCAGCTGCAATCCCCACCGATTACTCCGGCGCCCTTGAGTGTGCAGATCCCCCGATGCTGACCCGTGATACCCGAGATCCGGCCACCCGGCCCCGCCTGCTGCTCACCTTGCTGGCCCTTGCTTTGCTGTGGCCAGGCATCCACTTCAGCGAGCTGGACCTCAGTGTGCTGGTGGCGAGTGACAGCCAGAGCGAGATGGGCCGGTTTGTCTCAGCCTTCTGGCCACCGGCCCATGGCGAGGAATTCATTGAGCTGTTAGTGCAAGCCACCTTGCAGACCCTGGCCATCGCCACGGCCGGCATGGCCCTGGCGTTGCTGTTGGCCATCCCCGCCAGCCTGCTGGCCAGTCGGGCTCTGTCGTTGTCTGCTGCCTCCCGCGCCGGCCACCCGAGTTATTGGGGCCAACTGCTGCGGTGGCCGGTCCGCGGTTTACTGATCTTCCTGCGCAGCGTGCCGGAAATCGTCTGGGCGCTTTTGTTCGTGCGCGCCGTCGGCCTCGGCCCGACGGCCGGGGTGCTGGCCATTGCCATTACCTACAGCGGCATGTTGGGCAAGGTCTACGCGGAAATTTTCGAGTCGATCGACCAGCGTCCGGCTCACGCATTGCTGCAGGCTGGCAGCGGTCGGCTCGCCGCCTTTTTCTACGGGATCCTGCCCAATGTCGCTGCCGAGCTGCTGTCGTACACGGTGTACCGCTGGGAATGCGCAATCCGCGCCTCGGTGGTGATGGGCTTCGTCGGTGCCGGCGGTCTGGGCCAGCAAATGGATTTGTCGTTGCGCATGTTCGCCGGCGGTGAAGTGGCCAGTTTGTTACTGACATTTCTCGTACTGGTACTGCTCGCCGATCAACTCAGCCGTCTGCTGCGCTGGAGGCTGGCATGAATCGCCTGATCAACCTGGTGCTGCTCCTGTGTATCGGCGCAGCGGTGGTCGCCTCATTCATCTATTTGGGCATCGACCTCGGCGAGCTCGGTGGCAGCAGTAACCTGAAGCAGATGGGCGCTTATGCGCAGCGTTTTCTCAGCCCGGACCTGAGCGCGAGCCATCTGCAAGCCATCGGCCACGGTGCCTTGGAAACCATCGCCATGTCCGCCCTTGGCACCCTGCTTGCGGCGGTATTCGGTCTGCTGTTGGCATTGCCCGCGGCCGGGCGCTTCGGCTGGCCTCTGCAAAGCGCGTCGCGCCTTGTGCTCAACGCCTTGCGTGCGGTTCCGGAACTGGTGTGGGCTGCGCTGATGGTCCTGGCCGCCGGGTTAGGCCCCAATGCCGGCACCCTGGCCCTGGCCTTGCACACCACCGGCGTACTCGGTCGGCTGTTCGCCGAAGCGCTGGAAAACACCCCACCCGAACCGGCCGAAGCCATCCGCCTACAGGGCGGCAATGCCGTATCGGCGTTCTGCTACGGATCACTGCCCAACCTGTTGCCACAACTATTGGCCTACATCCTGTACCGCTGGGAAAACAATATCCGCATGGCCAGTGTGCTCGGCTTCGTCGGCGCCGGTGGTTTGGGGCAAATGCTCTATGTCAGCCTCAGCCTGTTCCAGGAAGCTCAAGCCAGCACGGTCATTCTGGCGATGCTGTTGCTGGTATTAGCCGTCGACACCTTGAGCAGCTGGAGCCGTCAACGCTGGGTCAAGGCCTGACGGCTATGCCAACGGTTGGTGACTGGTCACACAGTGGATACCGCCGCCACCGGCAGAGATCGCGTCGATGTTGAGCTGCACTACTTCACGGTCCGGGTAGAGTTCGGACAGCAAATCAAAGGCTTTGGAGTCTGCCGCCCTGTCACCAAACTCGGGCGCAATGACCGCCCCGTTGATCACGAAATAGTTGATGTAGCCAGCGGCAAAGTCCGGGTTGTTGCGGCTGAACTTGCTCTTTCGTGGGTTGAGCGGTGGCGACACGGTATGCACCTGCAGCTTGCGGCCATCGGCATCCGTGGCATTTTTTAGAATGTCCAAATGGGCCCGCGTGACGCTGTAATCGTATGACTGGGGGTCGTTGTCGAGGTTGGCGATCACCACGCCTGGCTTGACGAAACGGGCGTAGAAATCGACGTGGGCATCTGTGATGTCCTTACCTTTGATCCCCGGCAGCCAGATGATCTTGCGCAAACCCAAGCGCGCTTTCAGCTCTTGCTCGATCTCGGCCTTGCTCCAATCGGGGTTGCGGTTGGCATTGATCCAGCTGCTTTCGGTCATGATCCCCGTGCCGTGACCATCCACTTCGATACCACCGCCCTCGCCCACCAACTCGCTGCGGATATGACGGGCATCCACGGTGCTCGCAACCAGAGCGGCCAGTTGCGCATCGTCGCCGTGCTGCTGTTTGTTGCCCCAGCCGTTGAAGTTGAAATCCACGGCGCCGAGCCCGCCTTGCCCATCAATGACGAAGTTGGCGCCGGTATCGCGCATCCAGATGTCGTCGAGTTCGCTGGCGACGTAGGTGATGTTTTCCGTGCCGCAGTGTTCTTCGGCCAGCCCCCGTTCACGCTCACGACAGAACACGGTCACCGGTTCATATCGCGCGAGAGTGCGAGCGATCAGGCCAATGGCGGCTTGTACGTCGGGGGTGAAATCCTCCCAGATCGCTTCCTGTGCGCCAAAGGCGATGAAGGCCCGCTGATGCTTATCGCCCTCATCCGGCATACGCCAACTGCCGGGGGTAGCCGCTTGCACGCACAGCGGTGTCAGGCCAAGCCCGATAGACGCTGCCGCGCCCAAACCGGCGACGACCGATACCTGTTTGATGAACTCACGACGCGTCGACATCTGTTGATCCCTGGAATGTGTGCCTGAAGTCATTTTGCGGTGGCCGTCTTGAACTTGGTCCAGGTGCGCATGCGCGCCCGCATATCGGGCTGAGGAATGTCCTTGCCCGGAATCAACCGTGCGTAAGTGGCCTCATCGAGGTAAATATCCGGGTTGTTGCGCATGGTCTCATCGACGCTCGCACGTGCCTTGGCATTGGAGGTGGGGTAGCCGGTGAAGTTACTGATGGCGGCCATGTTGTCCGGGCGCATGACGAAGTTGATGAATGCATAGGCGTACTCCGGATGTCTGGCGTCGACCGGAATCGCCATGGTGTCCATCCACACCGTGGTGCCTTCACGGGGGATGCGGTACTGGAACATGGCGTGCTTGCCGGCGGAATCCGCCGTCCGTTGCGCCTGTGTCATGTCGCCGCTGTAACCGAGCGACAGGCACAGGTTGCCATTCACCAGATCGGTGACCGGCTGCGACTGGAACTTGCGGATGTACGGCCGAAGCTTCAGCAGCAGATCACTCGCTGCGGCCAGGTCTTCGGGTTTGGCGCTGCGTGGCTCGCGGCCCAGATAGTTGAGCACCACCGCCAGCACTTCGTCCGGCGAATCGATCATCGAAATGCCGCAGTCGGCAAATTTGCCAGCCAGTTCCGGTTTGAACAACATGTCGAGACTGTTGACCGGAGCATCCGGCACACGCTGTTTGACCTGCTCGGCATTGTAGGTCAGGCCGATGGTGCCCCAGGTGTAAGGGACGGTGGCCTGGCGCGAATACTCGTAGTGCGTTCGCAGCTTCTGCAAGCCGGGTTCGATGTCATCCAGGGCCGTGAGTTTTGAATGATCCAGCGGTTGCAGGCTGCCGGCGCGCATCAAGCGTTCGGCAACGGTGTCGCCCGGGAAGATCAGGTCATAACCGCTGCCCCCAGCGAGCATTTTGGCTTCCAGCGTTTCACTGCCATCCATGACGTCGTAGATCACTTTGATCCCGGTTTCGGCGGTGAATTTGGCCAGCGTGTCCTCGGCAAAATAGTCGGCCCAGTTGTACAGCCTGAGGGTTTTTTCTTCCGCATGCAGCGCCGGCAAGGCACAGCCCAGCGCCAGGCCCAAGGTGCCGCTCAACAGCTTTTTGATCGTGTGCATATCAAACCTCTTGAGTCTTCCAGCGTGCGTGGGTGTGGCGACCGTCCTGAGTCAACAGCGCGCCGTACATGTCCGGACGGCGATCGCGGTAAATGCCCCAGCTCAAGCGCTCTTCACGCATGGCGGCGAGGTCCAGGCTTTGCACCAGCACGCCGGTGCTGTCGCGGTCGGCTTCGGCGAGCAACTTGCCCTTGTGATTGCAGATAAACGACGAGCCGTAGAAGCTCATCTGCAAGGTCGGATCAGTGGTCGCCGCCTCTCGGCCGACGCGATTGGCCGCCACCACCGGCAGCAGGTTGGCGGCGGCGTGGCCGCGCATGGTCATCTGCCAGTGATCACGGGAATCCAGCGTCGCGCAGCCAGGCTCAGAACCGATGGCGGTGGGAAACAGCAAGACTTCAGCGCCCATCAACGCCAGGCAGCGCGCAGTCTCGGGGAACCACTGATCCCAGCAGATCCCCACCCCCAGGCGCCCGAACGCCGTGTCCCAGACACGAAAACCGGTATCGCCGGGGCTGAAGTATTCCTTCTCCTGATAGCCGATGGCGTTGGGAATGTGGGTCTTGCGATACACACCCAGCAGGCGCCCGTCGGCATCGGCCACGCTCAAGGAATTGAAGTAGGCATTGCCGGCCTTCTCGAACCAGCTCAGCGGCAGCACGACCCCCAACTCTTTGGCCAATGCGGCAAAGCGCTTGAGCACAGGGCTGTATCGATATTCTGCAGCCAGCTCCAGGTGCTTGTGGCTTTGCTCGATGCAGAAATACGGCGTGGCAAACAGCTCCTGCAACAGGATGACCTGGGCGCCTTTGGCCGCGGCCTCGCGCACTAATTGCTCGGCCTGATCGAGGTTTTCTTTCAAGTCCCAGGTGCAAGGCATCTGGGTGGTGGCGATGGTCAGAAGCGTCATGGCATCAACCCTCCACCGGCTAGGCGGGCTGCTGCTGGGTGATGCAATGCACACCGCCACCGCCATGGGCCAGGTGATTGATCCGCACCGGCACCACTTCGCGCCCGGGGAACGCCTGAGCCAACACTTCGGCCGCAACGTTGTCGGCATCAATGCCGTAGGCCGGCATGATGATGGCGCCGTTGGCGATGTAGAAATTGGTGTAGGAGGCGCAGAACACTTCAGCTTCGGTGTCCACGGCATCGCTGGCTTCATACAATTCGATCAGCTCGAACTTCCGACCTTGCGCATCGGTGGCCAGCTCCAGGGCACGACGGTTTTCCCGGGCCACTTCGGCATACACCGATTGCCGGTCGTGGGTGGCGTCCACCAGCAACACGCCAGGGTGGGCGAATGCGCACACGCCATCGACATGGCCGTCAGTCATGTCGCCGGTCACGTAGTCCGGATCGCCGGGCAGCCAGATCGTTTTTTTCACACCCAGCAGACGCGTGAAGATTTCCTCCATCTCCGCCTTGTTCATGCCCGGGTTGCGATTGGGGTTGAGCAACACCGACTCGGTGGTGATCAACGTGCCCTCGCCGTCCACATGGATGGCCCCGCCTTCATTGCTCAGTGCGGTACCAAAACACGCCACACCCAAATGATTGAGTGCGCGACGAGCCAGGCTTTCGTCCAGATCATGAGCCGACTTGCCGCCCCACGCATTGAAGCGCCAGCTCACCCCGGCCAGGCCTTGTTGCGGATGGCAGACGAAGCTCGGACCGGAATCCCGGCACCAGCTGTCGTTCACCGCCAGCTCGATCAATTCGATGTTCGGCCCGCATAACGCTTTGGCACTGGCGACAGCAGAAGGGTCGACGACCAGTTTTACCGGTTCGAAACGGGCGATGGCGTTGGCCACACGAGCGAAGTCCTCTTGCACTTGCGGCAATGTCACGCCCCAGCCGGACTCCCAGAGTGCCGTGTTGTGTGGCCAGACCATCCAGGTGGCGGCGTGCCTGACCCACTCGGCCGGCATCATCCAACCGCTGTTTCGAATTTCATTCTGCTGCATGACATGCTGCATGATAAAAAGCCCTTTTAGTTAAGCCATTGTGTTCAACAAAACTGCTTGGGTGTTCCTGGCATGCATGCTACGGCCGTAAAATCAGGCAAACAAACGATGGATTTAGCGGACAAATGATTAGAGGAACTTATCAATATGCTCAAACACTGGCCGCCACTCAGCACCCTTCGCGGCTTTGAAGCCGCTGCCCGGCTGGGCAGTTTCCACAAGGCGGCCGCCGAGTTGCACCTCACCCAATCGGCGATCAGTCAGCAGATCCGCAGCCTTGAGGCGTACCTCGAACAACCCTTGTTCTTTCGCAATGGACGCAGCGTCAGCCTGACCGATGCCGGGCACGACCTGCTCAGCACCACCCAGGCGTTGCTGCAACAACTGGCCGTCGGCATTCGCCGTTTGGGGCAGTACCAGAAACCCAACCAACTGGTCCTCAACACCACCCCGGCATTCGCACGTCACTGGCTGCTGCCACGCTTGGGGGATTTTCGCCGCGAGCACCCGGACGTTGATCTGTGGATTTTCAGTACCGATGAAGTCCCGGACATGACCACCCAAACCATCGACCTCGCCGTGCGCGATGACATCAGTTCCCAGGCCGAGTGCAGCTTCAAGGTGCTGCACGCCGACCGCCTCTACCCGGCGTGTCACCCGAGCCTGTTGGCATTGCCACAGGAACAGCGCACCACCCTGCATGGCGAGCGGGAAATGGATTGGAGTCACTGGGCGGTGGAGGCTGGCATCGATGTCGGCCAGAAAGATCAGGGGCTGAATTTCTCCGACCCCGGCCTGCTGCTGGACGCCGCGTGCGCGGGGCTCGGTATTGCCCTGGTCAGCCAGTTACTGAGTCGGCAGGCGCGTACCCAAGGATTGTTGCAACCCTTGGTGGAGCAAACCATTCGCGGCCCGAACTGGGCCATGCTGACCCATCGTGACAGTGAGAATAATGCGCTGGCACGAATCTTCAGCGAGTGGCTGCTGGGTAACCTGGACTGAGTGAAACCTCACGCTACGGTTCGCGCTGCGGGTACTTTCGCGTATTTCGAGAGACCGATCTTGATGCCAACCAGGATGGGCGCGGCGACTACAAAAAGCAGGGCAACAGCGATGAACGCGGTGTCGAAGGCAATCACAGTCGCCTGACCTGACACGACCCGGCCCAGGAGGCTCACCGCTGCCCGGCCGGCGGCCCCTGCATCCATCCCTTTCACCGACAGCATGGCTGTCGTGGTCGTCAGCCGTTCGATGACCGCAGTTCCTCCCAGGGGAACGTTGGCGCCGAGGACCACGTCATTGGCGAAGACGTTATGGTCGATCAATGTCTGGAGTCCTGCGACGCCCATCAGACCACCCAACTGGCGCCCCGTATTGAACAGGCCAATACCGAAGGCAAGATTTCGGCTGTTGAGGTCGCTGAAAGCGATCAGCGTGATCGATAGAAACAGGAAGCCAAGGCCTAGACCGCGCAACAGGATGGCGGCCATCATGTCGTCCGTGCCGCTTTCGCTGGTCGAACCGGACAGCATCCACATCGCACCCATGATCATCAGGATTCCAAAGGGCACTGTGGCGACCGGCGGAACGCGGCGGACCTGCATGAGATAAGCCGATATGAGCAGCCCGCCGATAAAAAACCCGCCACTGGGCAACAGCAGCAGGCCAGCGTCGGTAGGCGTGAACGCGAGGACCGACAGGGCGAACGCCGGGATCAGGAACGCGCTGCCGAACAAGGCGGCGCCGGCAACAAAACTGACGATAAAAGCGAAGCAAAAATCGCTCGACTTGAACAGGGTGAAGTCGAACAGACCTTGGCCTTTGGCCAACACTTGATGGCCGAGAAATCCCAGTAGCGCAGCTGTGCCAAGCACGCTCAGCCAGAGGATGCGTGGCTCTTCGAACCAGTCCCATCGGCTGCCCTGGCTGAGAACGTAAGTGAAGCAGAACAGCGTGGCAGCGATCAGCGCGAAGCCGACCCAGTCAAATGGACGGTGCCGGACCTTGGCTGGCATCGGGCCGTCTGCGATCAGCAGAAATCCGCTCGCCGCCAAAGCCACCGGAACAACGCTGAAGAAAATCCATACCCAGGACTGGCTATCAATCAACCACCCTTGAAGGGCCGGGGCGAGCGTCGCGGACGCGACAACGGCGCCCATGGCAAACAGGGCTTGAAGGATGGGTTGGCGAGATCGCGCAAAGGAGCGAAATATGATCGCCTGCCCCCCGACCAGCAGGGTGCCGCCAGCGAAACCTTGAATAACACGAAGCGCGATCAGCAGGTCCAGCCGAGCCGTGATGGCGGCAATGCCGCATGCCATGCCCATGGCCAGGGTTGAGCCGATGATCACATGACGTGGATTAAAACGCTTCAGCAGCCAAGGCGCGGTCATGAACCCGATCAGCTTGAGCGCGGTGTAGCCGATATCCAGCCAGGCGAATTCATCAGGCGTTGCATAGGTGTCGCCGATGATGTCGCCGCGTCCGAGCGACAGAACGGTGCTGGCGATCGCCTCCGTCAGCGTGGCAAGCACGATGCCGATCATGAGCAATACACCGGTCATAACGCTGGTGTTGCACCGCGTAGCGCTGGCATCCGCGTTCATGATCCCTCCCCGTGCGCAACTTCGACGCGGGCGGACAGGCCCGGCACGATGCGGCCCGGCAACGGGTTGTGGACAAGCCGGATCTTCACCGGAACGCGCTGCACGACACGCACAAAGTTGCCGGTCGCGTTGTCGGTGGGGAGCAGACTGAACGCCGACCCGCTACCCGGTGCAAAGCTGTCGACCACGCCTTCCAGTGCCCCGCTGGGGTAGCCGTCGACCGTGATGCGCACGCGCTGACCGGGGCGGATTTGTTCGAGCTGTGTTTCCTTGAAATTCGCCACAACCCATACGTCGTTGACCGGCACGATATCGAGCAAGGCAACGCCCGTCGTAACGAAGCGGCCGATGCGAACCTGACGGTTACCGACCACGCCATCAACCGGCGCGCGTACCACGGTGCTGTCGAGATCGATCTGGGCGAGATCGCGTGCGGCCTGCGCCTGCGTCACCGCAGCAACGGCAGCTTCGCGCTCCGCTACGAGGACGGCGATGCGTTGCTGTTGCGCCTCGACCGTTGCGGAAGCGCCGGATACCGTCGCCTCGGCTCTCAATCGCGCCGCATCGCTTTCATCGACGAGGGCTTGGCTGACCGCGTTGCTGAGAATCAGTTTGCGGCTGCGATCATTGGTTTTGTTCGCCAGATTCATCTCGGCCACGCCCGAGCGTTTCTGGGCTTCGGCCTGGCGAATCAGGGCACGCTGAAGCTGGGTTTCTGCATCGACATGGGTCAGGCGCGCCTGGGCAGCGCTGACGTTGGCCACGGCTTGCGCCAGCCGTGCGCGATAGTCCCGGTCATCGATACGGAACAGGACGTCACCGGCCCGGACGGTTTGGTTGTCCTCGACCTCGACCGCAGTGACATAACCGGCAACCTTTGCCGCGAGCGAGGTGACATCGCCGCGCACATAAGCGTTATCGGTGGAGGTCGCACCGCTCGAAAGCACTATGGCCCATCCGCCAGCCAGGACCACCACGGCACCGATGCACAGCAGGATGCCGATCTTCTTTCTCTTGCTTTGCCGTGCCACCACGACAGGGATCTCGGCGCTTGCGCCGGTGGCAATGGCGGCCTTGTCCTGAAGCGCGTTCATGTTGTCTTTTCCTGTTCAATGCCTGGGACTACAGCAGCCACGGGCGGCAGTGACCTGCCGCCCGGCTGTCGAGCATTCATGAGCGCGTGATTGGCTCACTTTTTGATCGGTGTCACGAGCGTCGTTTCATCGCTGTCGAGGACGAACACGGCCAACAGGCGTGCGGATTGGGTGTCGCTGGCGTTGGCGCTGACTTCGTGCACGGAGCCCGGCTCCTCTACGAAGTTTTCGCCGACCTTGTAGATCTTTTCCGGCTGGCCTTTGACTTTGATGCGAAACGAGCCCTCCAGGACCGTTGCATAGATGAAGGCCGTTTTCGGATGGGTGTGGGACGGCGACGCGGCGCCCGGCCCGTACTCGACGACGACGCCCTTCATGCTCTTGCCAGGGATGTTGGGAATGGGACGGTCAAACACGACCGTCACCTTGCCGGGGGGCGGCTCAGCGGCCGACACTGCGCTGATCGACAGCACTGCAAAGGCAGCGGCCAAGAGGTATCGGGCAAACATGACAAATCTCCTTCGTGGGTGTGTGTGTTGTGACGACGAGCCCCGTTACCCGGCCGTCGACTGACCGAGCCAGTCTTTGAAGCGGATCGCGCCCAGGCGCGCGTTCTTGCCGGCGGTCAGCGATTGATCGTCGAGCACATCGCCGAAGTAGCGCGCGTTCACGTCCGGCACGACCTTACGGTTGTCCTGGTTTACCCGCAGAAAGCGCCTGGCCAGATCGTCGAGGGGCATGGCTTCAGGACCTGCGACTTCGACCGTGCCATTGACCGGCGCTGCCAACGCGACATCGGTCAGCGCTGCCACCACGTCGACGGCCGCTATCGGCTGGATCAGCGCTGGCGAAACGCGAATCTCCTCGCCAACGGCGAACGACTGGACAATGCCGCCGACAAACTCGAAGAACTGCGTGGCACGCAGGAGGGTGTAAGGAATGCCGGACGCCTTGATAAGGTTTTCCTGCGCGACCTTGGCCCGAAAATAGCCGTTCTCGGGAAGCCGTTCGCTACCGACGATCGACAGGGCAACGTGATGACGAACACCGGCCGCAGCTTCCGCAGCCAACAGGTTACGGCTCGACGTTTCGAAGAAATCGAGGACGGCCTGGTCTTCCCACGACGGCGCGTTCGCCACGTCGACGACCACCTCAGCGCCATCCATTGCTTGGGCCAGGCCCTCGCGGGTGATGCTGTTCACGCCCGTACTGGGGGAGGCGGCGAGTACGTCATGGCCTCGCTCGCGGAGGTTCTGCACAAGTTTCGATCCAATGAGGCCGGTGCCTCCGATGACGACGATCTTCATGGGGTCTCTCCCTACGCTTCTCGACAGCAACCATTGCTGTCGATGTAGAAAGAGAGTGCCTGCGCGCGTGAGGGAAGTCCTTGTGCCGGCCTTGAGTTTGTCTTCAGGCAAGCTTGGTTTTTCGTCCAGGGAACAGGCAGGCGACGGGAATCCCCTGCGGACGGTGCAGCGGACCAAACGCTGCCGTATTATCGACACCTCGTACTAATCGCCAGCTCGGACACGGAGTCGAGGGCGCTCGACCAGGGGATATCCGCCTTGCCATTCGTGTTTGAAGACTACGTGCTCGATCAGGAGCGCCGGGAACTGACCTTGCGCGGTCAAGTCGTGGCCGTCGGGCCACAGGCCTTCGATCTATTGCTGCAGCTCGTCAACAACCGCGATCGCGTCGTCAGCAAGGACGACCTGCTCAAGGCAGTGTGGAACGGTCGGATCGTCTCGGAATCGACGATCACCAGCCACATCAATGCGGTACGCAAGGCCATCGGCGATAGCGGCGAGGAACAGCGACTGGTGCGCACAGTCGCTCGCAAGGGCTACCGCTTTGTAGGCGAGATCAAGGTCGACGAGATCGACGGAGCACAACAGCCTGACGGGCCTGGCACCAGCGAAGTTGCGCCCGTGGACCCGAAGCAAACACCGCCCTCCTCGCTTGTCCTCCCGGACAAACCCTCCATTACCGTCCTGCCCTTCCACAACCTGAGCGGCGACCCGGAGCAGGAGTATTTCGCCGACGGCATGGTCGAGGACATCATCGCCGCCCTGTCGCGAATCCGCTGGCTGTTCGTCATCGCCCGCAATTCGAGTTTCACCTACAAGGGCCGTGCGGTGGACGTCAAAGGCGTCGGCCAGGAACTCGGCGTGCGCTACGTGCTGGAAGGCAGCGTGCGCAAGTCCGGGAACAAGGTACGCATCACCGGGCAGCTCATCGACGCAACAAACGGGACGCACATCTGGGCGGAGCGCTTTGAAGGCCAGCTCGACGACATCTTTGAACTGCAGGATCAAATCGCCGAAAGCGTCGTCGGCGCCATCTCGCCGCAGCTGGAACGGGCGGAAATCGAGCGCGCCAAGCGCAAACCGACGGAAAGCCTGGACGCCTACGACTATTACCTGCGCGGCATGGCGAAACTGCACAGCGGCACCCGGGAAGCCGTCGATATAGCACTGCCGTTGTTCTACAAGGCCATCGAGCTCGACCCGGAATTTGCATCGGCCTATGGCATGGCAGCCTGGTGTCACTTCTGGCGCAAGTTAAATGGCTGGATGAGTGATCGGACTCGAGAGATCGCCGAAGGCATACGGCTTGCGCGGCTGGCGGTGTCGCTCGGCCGAGATGATGCCGTGGCGCTGACGCGAGGCGGACATGCGCTGGCCCATCTTGCCGGCGATGTCGATGGCGGCATTGCCCTGCTCGACAGGGCACGCCTGCTCAATCCCAACCTCGCTCCCGCCTGGTACCTGGGCGGTGTCCTGCGTGCACTGCGCGGTGAAACAGACGAAGCGATCGAGCATTTGAGCCATGCCGTTCGCTTGAGTCCGCTGGATCCGGAAATGTTCAGGATGCAGGTGGGAATGGCGCTCGCGTATTTCTTCGCCGGGCGCTTCGACGTCGCTTCGGCCTGGGCGGAGAAAGCGCTGGGGAACCTGCCCTCCCTCCTGCCCTCGGTTGCCCTGATGGCGGCCAGTCATGCGTTCACCGGGCAAATGGACAAAGCGAAGCAGGCGATACAGCGCCTGCACGAGCTGGAACCCTCGTTGCACGTCTCCAATCTGAAGGACTGGCTGCCCATCCAACGGCCCGAGGATCTCGCGCGGCTCGCGGAGGGACTGCGGCTGGCCGGCTTGCCCGAGTGACCGCGTCCGATTGCAGCGTTAAGATCCGACGGTTTGGTTCACATTTCTGAGGATGACCACGGTATGTCCAGGCTCGACACCTCCCTGCAAGACACCGCCGCACCTGAAGGCGTTTGTTACGGCTGCGGCAGCAGCAATCCCCACGGGCTTCACATCAAGAGCGTCTGGCATGAAGACGGCGTGCATGTCATGGCCGAACACGTGCCCGATGCCAAGTATTGCGGCTGGCCGGATCTGGTTTACGGCGGGCTGATAGCGATGCTGGTTGACTGCCATTCAAACTGGACGGCGATGGCTTACCACTACCGTACGGAACACCGCGAAGTCGGAAGCCTGCCGCGCATCAATTGCGTCACTGGCAACCTTGGCATCAAGTTCATCAAACCGACACCGATGGGTGTACCGCTGACCCTGCGTGCGAAAGTCGAGGGCGAGGTTGGACGCAAAACTCGCGTTATCTGCGAGGTTTATGCGGGGGATGTGCTGACGGCTATTGGAGACTCTGTTTTTGTTCGTGTGGATACTGAGCAACTGGCTGCGGTTGCTCATGGTCGGTAGGTTGCTTCCGTCCAGACACCGCCCATCGGCGGTTGCACGTTCATAGAAATCTCTTCAGATCGCGACGTAATGGACCTGACGGTATCGGGGATTCAGCCGATATCGACGTTCAAGGCGATGTCCCAAGTGCCGGCGCCGTTTTTCGCCAGGCCGATCATCATCAGGCCGAGCGCCTCGAGCGTCTGGGCCATGTGCAGGCCGCCGACATCCAACGGGCGCAGCCCGAGACTCTCGATGAACGTCGAGACGCGCGCCTTGGCCTCTGGATCGTCGGCGGCGATGAACGCGTCGAGGCGCCCACCCTTAGCAAGGACGTGGCCGAAGAGGGTGTTGAATGCTTTCACGATATGCGCGCTGGCGGGGGCGATCTTGGCGATCTCCTGCGCACCAGAACTGCCGGCGGGAGAGACGAGGCCCGTGAGGTCCGGGGAGGCCGTGTTGGTGATGTCGATGATCACCTTGCCGTCGAGCGCGTCCCCGTAATCGGCCACCACCGACGCCGCACCGGTGTACGGCACGGCGAGGATGACGATGTCGCCGGCCGGAGTGGCCCCGTACGTCCCGGTGGTCGCTCCGGCTGCGAGCTTGTCGGCCAGTGCCTGCGCCTTGGCGGGGTCGCGGCTGACCACCTCAACGGTGTATCCAGCTTTGGCGGTACGACCGGCGATCGCCGCGGCCATGCCTCCTGAACCGATGATGCTGATAGTGCTCATGTGCTGTTTCCTCGTGAATTGGAGTATTGCTCGTTGTCTCAACGGCATCCCACGATTGATATCCCGTGTGCGCCGAGCTGCGTGCGTCATTCCTCATGCTATCCCCGGGTCGACAGCATCGTTACCCGAACGGATCACGCATCGCGACATGCTGTCCGCCGGGCCCGTTGCGCCCGGCGCCCTCCTCAACTCAGGCGGCCGGGAAGTAGTGGCCGTTGTCCAGGTCCTCGAACAGGCCGGGCTGAACAGGCTCCCAACCGAGGGTCTGGCGGGTGATCAGGTTGGACGCCGGGAGGTCCAGCGTGACCAGATTCGCGAGGAACCCAAAGTATCCCGGCAGCATCAGGACGTCCGCGGGAATACTCACGGCCGGCACGCCCAGACGGCTGCCAATGGCCTCGGCGATCTCACGGAACCGGATGCCCTCACTCTCGACCCCGTGCCAATATTTGCCAGCCTCACCCTTCTCCAGCGCCAGGCGGAACAAGATGGCGAGGTCACGGGCGTGCACGGCCGGCCACAGGTTCGCGCCTGCTCCCGGGTAACCGATCACGCCCTTTTCCTTCGCCAGCCCGATCAACAATGGAAGGAAGGCGACGTCGGTCGTGCTGTGCGCGATCGTAGGAATCCGCACGATCGATGACCGCACGCCGCGTTCTGCGAGGCCGATCACGGTGGTTTCGACGACGTTGCGAACCCGCAAGGTCCCCTTGTACGCATCGCCGCCGGGAAGTGACGGGTCTTCCTCGGTGGCTGGTCGGCCCAGGTTTTCCCAACCCGGCGCGCCGATGCTCCCCGACACGACCAGCGGCTTGCCGCTTCCAGCCAGCGCTTCGCCGTACGCAAGCATGATCTGGAGTTCCGCAGCGGCCACGGCGTCGATCCCGCCAGTGGGAAGCAGGTCTTGCCGGTGCGCAACGTGGATAACGCCGTCTGACTCCGACGCTGCCGCCTTAAGCCCCTCGAGGTCGGAAATATCCCCGCGACGCACCTTGGCGCCGAGTGCGGTCAGCGCAGCTGCGGACTTGTCGGACCGGGCCAGGCCGGTGACCTCGTGGCCGGCGGCGATGAGCTCGGGGATGATGTACGAACCGATATGGCCGGTTCCGCCAGTGACTAAAACGTGCATGTTATGACTCCATAGGCGTGATGTGATGCGAGAAATGGTGATACGGGAACGCTCAGCCGAGATGGCTGACGCCGATCGAGAAGTTGGTGTGCTTGACGAAGTGTGCAATGAGGCCCAGCGAAAGCAGGCAGGCATGATCCAGCGTTCGCGCCTTGAGCAGCGGCCCGGTGTCCATCGGGCACAGTCCGAGGCGATCCGGCGAACTCATTCAACGTACGATCCATGCTGGTCGCTTTACTTGCAAAAAGCAAGTGATCAACTGAGTTTTACTTGCGACATGCAAGCGATGCTAAGATCTCGCCATGAAAACACCATCTAAAGAAGACGTTCGGTCCCATTGCGCGGTGAACTACGGCGTGGAGATTTTCGGCGACCGATGGTCGCTCTTGATCATTCGCGACATCGTTTTTGTGGGTAAGAAGACGTATGGCCAGTTCCTGAAATCGGAAGAGGGAATCGCGACCAATGTTCTTGCTTCCCGACTGGCCTTTCTTGAGGCGCAAGGGATTCTCTCGAAAGCGCCCAGCCCCGATGACAGGCGCAAGGACTTTTACACGTTGACCGAGAAGGGCCTGGACCTCATTCCGATTGTGATCAGCATTGTGCTCTGGAGCGCAAAGCATGATTCGAAGTCGTACGTGCGGCGCCGCGAGGAGTTTGTTGCTCGATTAAGTCAAAACCCCATGCAGGTGAGTGAAGAAGTGAAGGCGCTGGTCCGCAATGGCGGGTGCATCTTTCCTGAGAGCGGGGGATGAACAAGGCGACAAACGCGCCCTGTCACGGCGCACAAATCAGATGCACACACCACCGCCTGCAGGACGCTTGAGAGAGGACAAGCCTCTGCATCAGCGCAGCCAAGGCAACGTCGAGTGGCGCCAGGCCCAAGATCAATGCATCAACCTTTTTGTGGGCCGTCTCGGTACTTAGCGCCTGGCGTTCGCGACCATCCTTGAGGCCCGCGCCAGTGCTTGCGTGTCCATCAGTCGAACTTGACCAAGTCCTTGAAGATCAGTTGACCCCAACTATTTCCACGCGCCTGCACAAGCAGTCCACCTTCCGAAAGCCCGCCCAGTTTGATCGGCGAAAAACCGAGATTTTCTGCAAGCGCACCCATCTCCGTTGCGGCGCCGTCATCGTCGCTCGCCAGGAACACGACTCTCCTGCCACCCTGTACAGCCGGATCCTGGCCAAGGACGGCGGCGCCCAAATGGTTGAAGCCTTTGACCAGTCGTGCACCAGTAAAGGCCTGCGCGACGACCCTGGAAGAAGGCTCTCCTCCCAGTTCCTCAGGGGACACGCCGTAGGCATTGGTCACGTCGATGATGGTCTTTCCCTTCCAGGTCGGCAGCACCTTCGCGACATCAAGGTGCGACTCGAAACGGACAGCCAGAAAGACGATGTCCGCCTTGACCGCGTCCGCCAGTTTCTTGGGAATAATCTGGGGGCCGATGGCGGCCGCGGCGGATGCAAAGCTTTGCGGGTCGCGCGTGGTTGCGACGGATACTTCGATGCCATTGCGGGCAAACGCCTTGGCCAGGGCCTGGCCGATATTGCCGAAGCCGATAATTGCGTAGCTCATATATTCTCCTGAGGTTTACCGAGTTCTACGGCGCTCCGAATAATCCAATGGAGCGCCTGGGCGCAGGGCGTCAGAGTTGCGCAAGACCGCCGTCAACGGCGACTTCGCTGGCGGTCATGAAGCTACTGTCCGGCGACGCGAGAAAGGCGGCCACGGCCCCGATCTCCGCCGGATCAGCCATGCGCTGAAGCGGGGTCATCGCGGCGTAGGCCTTCTGGCCCTCCTCGCCCAGCGCTTCCTTCGCGAGTTCGGTCGCCGTCGCCCCGGGCGACAGCACGTTTACCCGGATGCCCGTGCCTTTCAGGTCCTCCGCCCAGGTCCGCGCAAGGTTGCGCACTGCCGCCTTACTCGCGCTGTAGGCGCTCATTCCCGGGGCGCCCGTGGTGCCGGCGCTCGACCCGGTCAGGATGATCGAACCGCCCTGCCCCATCAGCGGCAGCGCCTTCTGGACTGTGAAGATCGTCCCCTTCACGTTGGTGTCGAAGGTTTCGTCAATGTGCTCGGCGGTGAGCTTGCCGAGCGCAAGCTGACTTCCCGCCCCGGCATTGGCGAAGACGATGTCGAGGGTTCCGCGCTCGGCCTTCACCGCCGCGTAAAGTCGGTCGAGGTCTGCCAGATCGGAGACAGAGCCCTTCACCGCGCGGGCATTGGGCCCGAGTTCGGCTACAGCGGCATCGAGCGCTTCCTGCCGGCGACCGAAGATGAAGACGAAGGCGCCCTCCTCGATGAAGCGTTTTGCGGCGGCGCGGCCGATGCCTGTAGCGCCACCGGTAATGACAGCGGTCTTTCCATTCAGTCGGGTCATGTCGTGCATCCTTCGTTGGAGTTGTACCCAAGCAGGGAATTGCTTGCTTGAGACGAGGATGCATCGCTGATAACCTAAGGACAAGTATGCACCTTTTGGTAAGTATCAAAAAATGACGACGACTTCTGAAATCTGTGACACCGGTTGCGGGCTCAACGCCACGCTGCGCATCATCTCGGGCAAGTGGAAACCGCTGGTCTTGTTTTTCCTGCGCGGCAGCCCGAAGCGCTACGGCGAACTCAAGCGTTTGATCCCGGGCGTCAGCGACAAAGTGCTGATCCAGCAATTGAAGGATCTGGAAGCCGATCACGTGCTGACGCGGACCGACTACAAGGAAGTGCCACCTCGCGTGGACTACGCGCTGACCCCGCTCGGTCGCAGCCTGGCTGAAGCGATTGTGCCGCTGTGCACCTGGGGAACCGAGAACGCGGCGGAAATGGCAAGCATCTTCGCCAAGCGGGACGCTTTGCCCTAGCAGAATGCTGAAGAATCGCTGAGTTGGACGACTGCGCATTCGTGGGTGGGCGGCAGGTCGAATTCCTCCGGGTCAGACCTTCAGGATGCGCGGTTTGGGCGCTCTGGCCATGTTTGGGTTGAAGCGATAGCCGAAGGTTTGCTTCTGGCCGTTTTCTGCCCTTCGCAACAGACTGCAATCGGCCAGAAGCAGTCACTCGAACGAGGTTTTTACCCGACCGGTAGGAGGCATTAAAGACAGCTATGATACTTTCCAAAGGCGACTTCATAAAACTAACCCACGTCGATTCTACGAAGGCTGTGTATGTTGATTGGATAAATGCTCGTGATGCGGCGCCTGGGGATATCGCAGTCGTCAAAGAAACTTTTAGTACGGAGTCCGGACTCATCATCCGTCTATTGTGCGAGCCCCGGTCGGGCTTTCAAGAATGGTGCACCACATTTTATGAAGCCGATTTGACCTACGAACTGTTGCTCGTAAAACCAATTCACGATGACTGAGCTTGAAAGTCCGCTTCGGGTTATGGATTCCTGCCTCTCGCGAAAGGCAGGAGTCTGCCAGGAGCGGACGTACGCGACACGAGCTTGGTTGCCCCTTAATCTTTCTTGTGAGAGGTTGAGGGACGCTGATTCATCAAGGAAGATCATGGACATTCGATCGACAGAAACAGAGGATTGGATGCTACTAAAGCAAGTCCGACTCGCCGCGCTTTTGGACACGCCAACGGCATTTGGTGTCAGTTATCAAACTGCTGCCGCATACACTGATGAACAGTGGAAAGTTAGAGCCTCATCAACCGGAACAGTATTTTGGCTGGCACTCGACAAAGGTAGACCTGTCGGAATGATCGGTGCCGCAGTCAATAGTGCACATCGCTTTAACTTGATAGGAATGTGGGTTGATCCTGCTGCCCGGGGCTCAGGAGTAGCAACTCAGTTGGTAGAAGTTGTGAAAGCTCGCGCTACCGCGGAAGGCTTTGATCGCGTTTTTCTCGACGTATCGCCCGACAATGCGAGAGCCTCGAACTTCTATCTCAAGCAAGGTTTTATTTTCATGGATGAATGGGAGCCGTTAGAAAGTCATCCGTATATTACGGTTCAGACGATGCTCTGGATCGGAAGCTGATTCACGAGTTCGCTCTTAGCCGGATGTCCCTTAGAGGTCGGCTCCTGCCCGTCACAACGGAAAGAAACCGGCCAATTTCTATCGACGCTGACCGGCTGCTTTGGGTCGTTTTCTGCCCTTCGCAACAGACTGAAATCGGCCAAAAGCGGACATGGAGCGCCAACGAAAGCTCAGCATCACTATCCGTTGTATAGGCACTTTCCTGAAGAATAGGAAAGCGGGCCTCCTGCAAATTCGCAAAGGTGACCCAGCTCCACGATCGCACCAGGCTAAGTCCCGCCATACGAGACACTGGACTGATATTTATGACTCATCTGACTAAAATGGCCTTCACCTCCAGCAGATGTTTGCGTAACCGGTCTGCATAATCCTCGGCGACAGCAGCCTGAACGCTAGCGCGATTGGCCAGTGCATGACGCCACTCTGCAATGCGAACAAGTCCATCGAACAATGGATGACCTGGTTCGAACCCTAGTATGTCGAAGTAGCGGAAAACTGGAGCAACGGCTATATCCACCATGCTGAGCTTCGCACCAGCGAAGTAATTACCGTCCGATTTTTCAAGTTCGAATCGCTCTAGTTTGCCTCTCAACGCTGCTGATTTGCTAAGCGCTGTCTGCTGATCCGCTGCATTCAAATATCCCCACGCATCCGCGAGCATGGCAGTGGCGAATTCGATCCAGGCACGGTGTTGAGCACGGGTGATTGCATATTCCGGGTGCAAAGCAGGCTCCGGATACACCTGTTCGATGTATTCACAGATAGCCACGCTCTCGAAAAGTACGGTCGCTTCCTCATCGCCTTTTTGCACCATTAGAAGCGGGACTTTGCCCGTTGGCGACATGACCCGAAACCAGTTGGGCCTGTCCTTCAAATCCACATCAATGCGCTGAAATGGAACCTGCTTTTCGAGGAGTAAAATTGCCACTCGCTGAACAAACGGACAAAGCCCGTGGCTAACAAGCGTGAGCCGTGATTGCGACATTTGAATACCCACTGTTATTTCGACAACTCCCGCTTCCGGGTAGGAAGCGGGATGTACAGACTCGAAGGCGTGCCTATCTCGTTAAAGCGAGCGACCACCATCAACAATAATTTCTGTTCCCAACGTCCAACGAGACTCGTCCGACGCGAGGTACAGCACCGCCTTAGCTACTTCTTCAGGCGTGCCAAAACGGCCAAATGGGATAGTCGCAGCAATATCTTTGTTGACCTGCTCGCGGTAGGCATCGGGAATACCCGCCTTGTCGTACAGCGGCGTGTCGATCGGCCCAGGGCTGACCGCATTTACTCGAACACCACGCGGTAGAAGCTCGCTAGAGAGCGTTTTCGACATGTTCAGAAAGGCAGCCTTTGTTGCGGCATAAATGGATGAACGCGCGGCGCCCAGGTGCGCACTGATCGAGGTGTTAAGAACCACCGATGCAGGGTTGGAGAAGACCGGCAGCAGTGCTTGCAGGAGGAAGTAAGGGCCTTTGACATTGATGTCAAAGGAGCGGTCAAACATCTCCTCGTTCCAGTCTTCGATTGGCTTCCAGACGGATACGCCAGCATTGAGGAAGGCAACGTCGAGCTGCCCGTAATGGGACTGAACAGCCTGCGCCAGCTCCTTCTGGGCTGCGACACTAGCTGAGTCGGCTCGCAGCACCAGGACTTCGCTACCTAAAATAGCTTGAGCATTTGCCATGGACTCAGGATTAACACCTGTGACGATCACGCGTGCGCCTTCGGCGAGAAATTGCTTGGCGGTTTCCAGACCGATGCCGCTTGTACCGCCAGTGATGAGGGTACGCTTGCCTTGTAAACGAGACATGTAAATTTTCTCTCTTTTGGGGCGGCCAGCCGGACGACTGACCTTCTGAGAGCAACTATGTATTCATGCCAGCACGCTGATAAGATGGGCAAATAGAATAGATCTCATGCAAAATCTGCATGAAAAGGGGCGTGATGGACCGGTTGTTACTGATGAGCTGTTTTGTACGCGCTGTCGAGACAGGTAGTTTTTCTGCTGCGGGACGTGATCTAGGACTAGGGCAACCGAGCGTCAGTCGTTACGTCGCTGCTCTTGAAGACCATTTGCAAACCAGGCTGCTTCACCGATCCACACGAAAGCTGATGCTCACGCCCGAGGGTGAACGGTACTACGCAGATGCGCGGCGTATTCTGGACTCAGTGGAACAGTCAGAGTCCTCACTGAGAGGGAACGTAGCGCCGTCTGGATTACTGCGCGTCGCTTGCCCGACCGCATTGGCTCACACCTTCATCGTACCGCACGTCGCGAGCTTTCTAGGGCGCTATCCCGAACTGTCGCTCGATCTTCAAATCAATGATCGCTACGTCAATTTAGTCGACGAGGGGGCAGAACTCGCGATTCGTATTGGGCACCTGGAGGACAGTGCAATGCGAGCCCGGCCACTAGCGTGGTTCGAGCGTGTGTGCGTTGCCAGCCGTGCGTACCTAGAGAAACGTGGCTCTCCCTCTTCGCCTGATGACCTGAAGGAACACGACTGCCTCATTTATACCCTCCTATCCACTGGAACCAACTGGCGGTTTAAGGATACTGATGTCCCGATCTCCGGACGACTGCGTGTCAACTCGCCTGAGGCGATACGTGAGTACGTCAATGCAGGATTGGGAATCGCGCAAGGGCCTCAATGGCTTTATGAGGAAGGGCTGAGAAGTGGCAATCTTCAATTGCTGCTTAACGAATACGTGGCGCCACCCGTCCCGATCCAAATCGTATACTTAGCGAATCGGCTGCTGCCCCAGCGAGCCATCGTTTTCATGGATTTTATGGCGGATGTTTTTGCTGCATTCCATGAGCGCCCTGAATAGCCTCCTGGCCCACGGCCAGGGGCGAGCGGAGAACCATCAGCATGGCGGCCCCTTGGGCGAAAATCGCTGCACGCTCACCATTCTTGCTCGTCAACGGGGCTTTAAGTAGTCACACCGGACTGCGGTCTTTACAAATGAACGACCAACCTGAACTTTCCCTTCGTTAATCTCCACGCCAGATGGCACTTTTAAACACCGCTATATTGATACACCGTCGCACTCCAATACTGGCTGCCGTTACGTTTTTGGCGAACCCATCCATCGGCCATCAGTTGTTTGGCGATCATTCGATTCATAAAGCCATGACCGAGCAGCAGAACCGGTCCTTCGTTGGCAAGGGACTGAAGTCGTCGAGCTGCCGTGCTGGCGCGCATCCTCGCAGTTCCGGCGGATTCGACGCTACGTGAGTAACCGCACAACCATAAGACTCGAAGGATAAATGCCCAGGTAAACGACGATAGCCGTGGCAGTTTCCAGTGACCATAAGGCAGTTGCGCTTCACAGAAAAGCGCGTCGACAAGGGCGGGCTTCAGGCCAAGAGCCTGGACGGAGGTCAGCGCACGAGGCGCGCTGCTTGAGACAATCACCTTGGCGGTTGCGGCGAGCTGCATGCTGGCATCCGGCACGGGTTGGTTGGTAATTTCGGACCGGTTGTATTGCTCGATCCAGTCTTTCATATCGAGCGCTGACATTTTGGCGGTTGCGACCAGTTTTGGCTGGCCGTGACGCATCAGGATTATTTCCCTACTCACTGTATGTTTACGTCCTTGTTCGTGTGTGCGGTCAATGTGGAAGGAGTGCGGTTCCGGGAACTTAAGGTGTGACTCTCAAACCAATCGTGATCGCGGTACCACGCCACCGTGTCGGTGATTGTCAGCTCTAGTGGCCGGAAACTCAGGCCAAGCTCCTGTTCACTCTTGCTGTGGTTGAAACAGGTGCGGTCCTTCTCTCGTACCAACAGGCGCAACGTGGCCATGCTCAGCAGAATGGGCTTGCTGGTAATACGCGCATACATCTCCTGCACAGCCGCCAACGTGTATAGAAAAGGGAGCGGTAGTTGTCGAACGGGGGTCTTGACGCCCGCTATACGTCCAAGCATAGGCACCAGCTCACGCATTGTCATATGCCGGCCCGCCGCGAGATAGCGCTCACCTCGCCGCCCATGTTTGGCTGCGGCAATCTGCGCCAATGCCACATCGCGGGCATCGACAACGGAGAAACTACCGGGGATCAGTCCGGGCAGTTTGCCGAGCACAACATCGTTAACCAACTGTCCCGAGGAGGTAGGGCCCAAGTCGGCTGGGCCCCACATCCAGCCAGGCAGGACCATGCAGGCATGCATCTCAGGATGGACCTCCAGGAACGACAAGACGGCACGGTCGGCGAGAATCTTGCTACGGTAGTAGTCATCCGCATCGGCATCAGCCCGCAGACATGTCTCATCGATGGACGTGCCAGGTGCGCCGTCGAGCACAGCAATGGAAGACGTATGGATGAACCGTCGTATACCGGCGCGGTAGGCCTGGTTTAGCAGGCGCCGCGTACCAGACACATTAATCTTTTCGAGTTCCTTCCAGTGGCTGCCGCCCTTGTAGTTGTCGCGAAAAAACGCCGCGGTGTGAAACACCGTATCGCAGCCTTGCAGCGACGCTGCGAATGCGTCGACATCGGCCATGTCCCCAACGACCAGTTCCACACCCGGCAAATTGTTGAACTGCTGTTCACCTTTGGCTCTTGAACGGACCAGGGCTTTGACCGCGTAGCCACGAGCGACCAATTCACGCACCAGGTTGTTGCCCAACAAGCCGGTTGCGCCAGTAACGAATGCGCTGTGCATGGCTCAACCCTCCGCTGGATAGGCTAACGGCATCAGCACCGCACTGTCGAAGAAGGCCTCTTCACGGATGGCCAGCCCGTCTCTGAAGGTGAAGTGTGCGGCGTAGTACGCGGTAATATGGCGTCCATGAGGTGGAATCACCCGGCCTGGCAGCACCAAGGGTGCGGCGAATGTGCCGGTCAGGAAGGCAGTCAGCGCCAAACGATCGTTACCGACGGCGAATGGGCTGAAAATCACGTGGGCATCGGGGAGCGCTTCGAGCAATGCGATCTCTCGTTTGCGCATGGCTTCACGACCGGTTTGTATCCCCATGCTGTCGAGGTAGGTGAAGTCTTCGCAAACCAGCGCAAGCATCGCCTCCACATCACGGCGATTGAAGGCACTGGCGGCGCGTTCCGCATAGTCGTTGGGGCCAATAGTCATACAGTCCATTCCATTCGTCTTCGAGGGCTTGTAGATATACCGTTGAGGCCTCTCCCGAAAAACAGCGACTACTGCATAATGGATTTGCACATATGCAGACCAGGGAGGATATGACGCATGGCGTTGCAAGCAAATTGGGACGATCTTCGTCTGTTGTTGGCAGTCTCGCGGCGTGGCAGCTTTCTTCAAGCTGGCCAGATGCTGGGTATTGCGGCGTCTACTGTGTCCCGCCGGTTGACCCAACTTGAGAGCGCCCTGGGCGAGCTACTCGTCGAGCGGGGCGTTGAAGGATGCTGGTTGACCTCGCGCGGCCAATCCCTCGTGGAAGTTGCCCTAGCGGCGGAGGCGGGCTTGAGGCGTCAAACCGTTACTGACATGTCCGGGCTACACACGGAGTTATTTGGCAGTGTCCTGGTCAGTGCAGGAGAGGGATTTTCGTCTTGCGTGCTGGAGGCTGCGAGTCGCTTCACCTCTCTTCACCCGCGTTGCTCGGTGGAGTTGATGGCAACAGCCGACTTTCACAAGATTGTCCGCGGTGTGGCAGACATTGCTGTACGCACAGCTCATCTAGGCGAACCGTCGCTGATTTATCGACCAATAGGCAGGCTCGCTTACGGTGTCTTCGCCGATGCAGGTTATCTGAAACGGTATCCAGGGGTGACTCCGGCCACTGCGGTTAATATTGCCTTGCTTCCTCCGCTGGACATGTTGCCGCAAATGCGTGCGGCAAAGGCCGCGGGTCTGGAACGCGCGCAGATCAGCGTGAATTCGTTCGCGGTTCAACTCGAATCGGTGAGGCGAGGAATGGGTGTGGCAGTACTGCCCCGTATTCTGGCGAAGGACCTGATCGAGCTGTTCCCGGATCTCCAACTTCCAGATATGGAAGTCTATCTGGTGACCCGGCCTCAGGCATTGAAACAGGCTCACATTAAATGTTTTTTTGCCATCCTGGAGCAGGTGCTGCTCGAAGCCCTTTCCATAGAAAATGTGGAAGGTTGCCTCTTGGGGGGGCGACCTGAAATGGGTGCATGGGGGCGCTAGACAAAAACAGAAATCGGGATGAGGGTGTGAGTTTTTTATGAGCGCGAACCACGTCGTAGCGAGATGTGACCAGGCACGGACACCCACAGTGTTCGTGCCGTTGGCCAATGCGGGGTTATGACGCCTTAAGCAACGCTGCGTATTCAACAGCATTGGTTTCGTGCGAACGTGGCGCTACCCCAGTGAGAGTATGTGCGTCGTCGGTTGCGGCAGCTGTCCAGTTTGATCGACAGCTCTACTACCCTGACAACCATGCCAGATCGCCTCACTCACCTGCTGGGTTCCTGGCTGCTGGAGGACATAGGAAGTTAGTAACCTAACGTCGGGCTTAGTTAAACGTGGTGAATGTAGTGTTGGGGAGCGGCTGACCGCTTCTGGCCGAGGCTGTGTAAAAACGTTTTTCAGCGCGACAGGTACTCAAAACCGGACTGGAAATCGCGCTTCTACGCAAACCCCTGGAGAGCCTCGACAGTTCAAGAGGTCCAGCATACCCCCGCTGTTCTGGCTGAGCGCTAGAACCGACGACAAGAGGATCATTGCCGGCGTCGATAGTCACCATCACCTCAATGAAGTTCTCATAAAAAATCCGCGGCGTAACATCAGCTCCAGACCCAACAACTACACCCCGGAGCACACCATCATGAAACGCCAAATCTTCCTCAGCATCGCTTTCTCGGTTTTTGCAGTTAACGCTTTCGCCGCTACCTCTGTTCACCCGGTTGTCGCTGAAGGCGGCTCGGATCGTCTGATTGAAAGTCGTGTGGCAGAAGGTGGTTCCGACCGTCTGATCGAGAATCGCGTTACTGAAGGTGGCTCCGATCGTCTGATCGAGAATCGCGTCGCTGAAGGTGGTTCCGACCGTCTGATCGAAAACCGCGCGGCATAAATGGATAGCTTTACCGAAGCACTCAACGAAGAGCCCGGCCTGACAAGCCGGGCTTTTTCGTGCACAAAATAAATCGATCCCTGCTTAATACCTCCGCCGCACCTGTGATACATAACACCCGATTGTGAGTCCCGTTCCCGATGAGGTTTGCCGATGCCCCGCTCCCCACATTTACCGCAACTGCTGATCTGCGCCGTCCTCGGTTTACTCGCCAGCAGCGCACAGGCCGGTGCGCCCTCCCCGGCGCCCGATAGCTTGCAACCGCTGCTGGTGACGTTGAACGAGCGCCTGAGCATTGCTGATCTTGTGGCGCTGACCAAGTGGGACAGTGGCAAACCGATCCAGGACAGTGCTCGGGAAGCGCAGGTCATCGCCAACGCCAGGAAGCTGGCCGTCGAGCGCAAACTGAACCCGGACGAAGTAGCCGAATTGATCGCCGCACAGATTGAAGCCAACAAGCTGGTGCAGTACGGGCTGGTGGCCCAATGGCGAGCGGCTGGCAAGGCGCCTGACACGCCACGGCCGGACCTCGCCAATCAAATCCGGCCACAGCTCGATGAGCTGCAAAACCGCCTGTTGCAGCAATACGCCGCCTTCGCGCCCTATCGCAAAGACCCGCAATGCGCGGACTGGCTAGCCAAAGAACGATCCCGCCTGGTCAAGGACGGTCTGCATGGTCAGGCACTGATACGCGCCACCGGGGAGCTGTGTGTCGCTGGTCAGTGACTGAGCAGCTTTAAAGCGGTCTCTAAAAAGAAGCCCAGCCTGATCAGCCGGGCTTCTTCTTTTTTGTGAGCTACTTTTAGTGCATCCGCAGGGTCGCAAGTCGGCCTTGGCGGCACTCTTGAATGTCTCACGGCCAACCATCGGAGCTGAAATGTCTGAACTGAAACTGCACCCCAAAGCCGCAGAATCCCTGAACCAGTGGCACGACATGATCAGCAAGGGTGACTTGAGTGACTTGCCCGGTTTGCTGGACCCACAGGCGATTTTCCGCTCCCCGATGGCTCACACGCCTTACCCGGGTGCAGCCGTGGTATCGATGATTCTCAACACGGTCATCGAGGTATTTGAGGATTTTGTCTACCACCGGGAACTGTCGACCGCAGACGGGTTGAGCGTCGTCCTGGAGTTCAGCGCCAACGTCAGCGGAAAAGCGTTAAAGGGCATCGACATGATCCGGTTCAACGAACAAGGAAAAATCGTTGAGTTTGAGGTGATGGTCCGTCCCTTGAGTGGCCTGCAAGCCTTGGGCGAGCAAATGGGGCAACGCCTTGGCGCTTACCTGGCGGCCAGCAAAGCCTGAAGACGTTGCATCGCCTTGGACGATGCCTCTGTTCCCCGCTTGGTGTTAAATAGAGCGCGAAAAGCAGCGCAACGAGAACACCGATGAACACCCATTTTGAGATTAGTGATGTCCCTGAGCCCAACATTCATCGCGTCGCCCATCAGCAGACGGTGGTAACAGCATGATCGAGGTCACCGAAGTTTCCATTGCCGAACTGCGGGCTGCGCTCGAATCGGGCCAAACCACTGCGGTTGAGCTGGTGCAGGCCTATCTCGCCAGGATCGATGCCTACGACGGACCCGACACGCCCACCGCCCTCAACGCGGTAGTGGTTCGAAACCCCGAGGCGCTGAACGAGGCGCAGGCGTCCGATGCCCGTCGGGCCAAGGGCGAGACGCTGGGTCCGCTCGATGGCATTCCCTATACGGCCAAGGACAGTTACCTGGTGAAGGGGCTCACCGCCGCCTCCGGCAGTCCCGCCTTCGCCAACCTGATTGCCTATCGCGATGCGTTCACGATTGAACGGCTTCGCGCTGCCGGCGCGATTTGCCTGGGCAAAACCAACATGCCGCCGATGGCAAACGGCGGCATGCAGCGCGGGGTCTATGGTCGTGCGGAAAGCCCGTACAACGCTGACTATCTCACCGCCCCCTTCGCCTCGGGCTCATCGAACGGCGCCGGTACGGCAACGGCCGCCAGCTTCGCGGCATTTGGTCTTGCGGAAGAAACCTGGTCAAGTGGACGCGGCCCTGCATCGAACAATGGTCTGTGTGCCTATACACCTTCGCGCGGGGTCATTTCGGTGCGCGGCAACTGGCCGTTGACGCCGACGATGGACGTTGTGGTGCCGTTTGCCAGAACCATGGCCGACCTGCTCGAGGTCCTTGATGTAGTGGTGGCGGATGATCCCGACACCCGTGGCGATCTGTGGCGGATGCAACCCTGGGTGCCGATTCCAAGTGTCGCCTCGGTGCGCCCCGCTTCCTATGCCGAGTTGGCCGTGAAGTCCGATGCACTGGCAGGAAAGCGCTTCGGCGTGCCGCGCATGTACATCAACGCGGATCCCGAAGCGGGTACCAGCGATGCGCCTGGCATTGGCGGTCCGACGGGGCAGCGAATCATCACCCGCCCATCCGTGATCGGGCTCTGGGAAGAGGCTCGCAAAGCACTCGAAGCCGCTGGCGCCGAAGTCATCGAAGTCGATTTCCCACTGGTCTCCAATTGCGAAGGTGATCGCCCGGGCGCGCCGACCGTATTTACGCGGGGCCTGGTGTCCAAAGAGTTCCTGCATCATGAATTGTGGGACCTGTCGGCCTGGGCGTTCGATGACTTTCTGCGGGCCAATGGCGATCCCAAGTTGAACCGCCTGGCCGATGTCGACGGACCGCTGATTTTCCCCCACGACCCGGGTACGCTCCCCAACCGGGAGGACGAACTTGCCGCAGGCATGGACGAGTACGTGAAGATGGCCGAACGCGGCATTACCCCGTGGGACCAGATCACCACGCTGCCTGACGGACTGCGCGGACTTGAACAGACGCGTCGGATCGATCTTGAGATCTGGATGGATCGGTTGAGGCTCGATGCGGTGCTGTTCCCGACGGTGGCCGACGTGGGGCCGGCGAATGCCGATGTCGATCCCAAGTCTGCGGATATCGCGTGGAGCAATGGCATCTGGGTCGCCAACGGCAACCTCGCTATCCGGCACCTGGGCGTTCCCACGGTCACAGTGCCGATGGGTGTCATGCCGGACATCGGCATGCCCGTCGGGCTGACATTTGCCGGTCGTGCCTATGACGATTCGACGCTGCTGCGCCTGGCTTCGGCGTTCGAGTCGATCGGCACGAAACGATTGATCCCGCCTCGCACCCCTCCCTTGCCGGTTGGTAAACAATAGAACGGCCGGGATTGGCGTGTTACACGCGCCAATCCCGTCCACTGGTTGACCGTCGTCCCCCGGGATTCATTGCCGCTGAAACGTCTGAAGGTACGCCAACAGGTTTTCGATCTTTTCCGGGTCGCTGAGGCCCCAGAAAATCATGCGGGTGCCGGGCACCACTTTTTTTGGCGCTTCGAGGTACGCGGTCAGCGTTTCGCGGGTCCAGACAATGCCGGCTGATTTCATCGCATCAGAGTATTGGTAATCCATGGTGCTGCCCGAAGGGCGTCCAAAAATGCCATTGAGCTGCGGCCCGAATGAACCGCGCGCTGACTCCCCGACCTGATGGCAGCCACCGCATATCCGCTTGAACAGTGTTGCACCCGCCTCAGCATCGCCGGCCGCGTGTGCGTGTGCGCTGAACAACCCTGCATTGAGCATCAGGGCGAAGGTGAGTACGGCGGTTTTCTGCATGTCCTGCTCCCAATCATCTGTGGCTTGGCGCCAGCGAATCAACTCGCACCCGCTTGAAACTTCTTCCTGTAAGCCGCCGGCAGCAAACCCACTCGCTGGCGGAACAGTCTACGGAACGAATTGCCATCTTCGTAGCCCACGGCGTAAGTGATGCTGTCGAGTGTCATGCGGGTGGATTCAAGCAGCTGCTTGGCCTTCTCCAGACGCAGGGTTTGCAGGTAGGTAATGGGCGTGTAACCGGTGGCCTCCTTGAAACGCCTTTTGAAGTTCCTGACGCCGAACCCGAATCGCTGGGCGACGTCATCAATCAACAGCGGCTGTTCGAAGTGTTCCTCCAGCCAGTGTTGAACCCGCAGGATGTCGCCATCCCCATGGTTCTTCGGCAATGACCACATCACGTACACCGATTGCTCGCTACGCACAGCGTCGACCAACAAGTATTTGCCGCACTTTTGCGCCAGTTCCAGTGAAGCGAACCGGCGCACGAGGTGCAGTAAAAGATCCATGGAGGCACTCGCGCCCCCGCAAGTGATCACGCGATTGTCCTCGCAGAGGATCTGCGTCTCCTCCAGACAGACCTCGGCATACCGACGACGAAACAGGTCGGCAAAAGCCCAGTGCGTGGTGGCACGAATGCCCTCCAGCAAGCCCGTTTCGGCCAGCAGGAATGCCGCCGTGCACATCGACGCCACCACGGCACCCTGCGCATGCTGTTGACGCAGCCATGGTCCATACGCTGAAAAGGCCGGCAAGGCGTCCTTCAGGGTGAAGAGGAATCCGGGGATCAGCACCAGATCGGTTCGCGGGATCTCGGCGGTGGACAGGTCCACGCGCAACGCCTGCCCTCCCCACGCAGCGACATCGTCGCCATCAAGCGAGGCGATGACCACTTCAAAAGGCGCGCCGGCCGTGTCGGCGAACAGGTTGGCGGCGCTGAGTACTTCCAGGGCCATCGTGGCGCTGGCGGCGGAACATTGATCCGCCAGTAAAAGCGTGACGTGCATAAATGATCCTATTGCGCTTTTCGCATGAAAAAAGTCATTTGCGCACCTACCTTACCCGATCCTTCCGCCCTAAAGTGCACCGGTCATTCAATCATCGGCGTACTTATGAATCTCTGGTTCCGACTTTTCCTCATGCTGTTTCGTCGTCCGTGGCGCAAGCCGGTTGACGCCTTGGCCACCACCGTCGTCCACATGCGCGTCTGGCCACTTGATCTCGACCTCAACCGGCACGTTACCAATGGCCGCTATTTCACCCTGGCCGATATAGGACGCATGGACTACGTGTTGCGCAGCGGTGCATTCCGGGTGGCGTTGCGCAATAAGGCCGTGCCGATCGTTGGGGACACCTGGGGCAAGTTTCGTCGTGAGCTGAAACTGTTCGAAGCATTCGAGATTCACACCAGGATGCTCGGCTGGGACAACAAGTGGAGCTTTATGGAGCACCGCTTCGTGAGCAAGGGACGCGTGGTCGGCGTCGTGGTGATGCGGGGTCTGTTCCGCTCTGCCAAAGGCACGGTTGCACCCGGCGAGTACGCCCGGGAGCTGGGATTGGCAGAACAGTCGCCGCCAATGCCGACGTGGCTGACAGACTGGTCGCAAAGCTGCAACGACATGAGCCGTGAGCTTCGAGAAGAAGAAGGTCAGCCTGCCCGACGCCCGCAGACCGTCGCGTAATGCTGTTCACTTAAGACATTCTTCAGTCGAGCTAGAACCTGTGGTGAGGGGATTTATCGGAATGCCGCACCACCCCGTTCGGCTGCGAAGCAGTCGTAATCCAGACAACTTAGTCTGTCTGAAAAGACGCTGGGGCCGCTTCGCAGCCCAACGGGGCGGTGCGACGTTTCGCTAAATCCCCTCGCCACAAATGTGGACGCCGCGCTTAAGTGAACAGTATTACGGACAGTCGCGAAGGCGCGCTCGAGCGTTGGCAACGTTACGGCACCGATCCGGTCAGTTTGCTCAGCACCTGGGAGCTGGCGCAGATCGAGCGTTTGCTGACGGAACTCAAAACCGCGGTTTGACCGCCTTCCACTCCGGCTTGTAACGCTGCATCTGTTTCACGTCGTCGCGCTGACGAATGCCGCAAGACAGGTACTGGTCGTGCAGCTTGCCCAGTTGATCGTGATCCAGCTCCAGGCCCAACCCGGGCGCGCGGGTGATCTTCACGCAGCCATCGACGATGGGGATTTTGCCGCCCTTGATCACTTCTTCATCCGGTTCCTGCCACGGGTAATGCGTGTCGCAGGCGTAATCCAGATTGGGCACCGCGGCGGCGACATGCGCCATCGCCATCAGGCTGATGCCCAAGTGCGAGTTGGAATGCATGGATACGCCAAGGCCAAAGGTGTCGCACATTTTCGCCAGCGCCTGGGTGTCGCGCAGACCGCCCCAGTAGTGGTGGTCGGCGAGGACGATCTGCACGCTGTTCAACGCGACACTGCGGCGGAACTCATCGAAGTCGGTAACCACCATGTTGGTTGCCAGCGGCAGACCGGTGCGCTTGTGCAGTTGGGACATGCCGTCGAGGCCCGGCGTCGGGTCTTCGTAATATTGCAGGTCATCGCCCAGCAGTTCAGCCATGCGAATCGAAGTTTCCAGCGACCAGTTGCCGTTCGGATCAATGCGTAACGGGTAACCGGGGAACGCCTTTTTCAGCGCCTTGATGCACGACACTTCGTGCTCCGGTGGCAGCGTGCCGGCCTTGAGCTTGATGCTCTTGAAACCGTTGGCCTCGATCATGCGCCGCGCCTGGGCGACGATCTGTTCTTCGTTTAGCGCTTCGCCCCAACTGTCGGGTTTGTAGGGTGAGTCGACGTGCTGGGCGTACTTGAAGAACAGGTAGGCGCTGAACGGAATCTCGTCGCGAATCGCACCGCCCAGCAAGTCCACCAACGGCACGTTCAACGAGTGCGCCTGCAAATCCAGGAACGCCACTTCGAACGCCGAATACGCATTGCTCACCGCTTTGCTGGCATGGGAGCCCGGCGCCAGTTCCGCACCGGCAATGCTCGCCGGTTTGTTCGCCGCCACCGTGGCCTGCACGATGCGGCGCAGTTGATTGAGGTTGAACGGATCGAGGCCGATCAGTTGATCTTGCAGTTGCTGCTGGATCAACAGCGCCGGGGCGTCGCCGTAGCTTTCACCCAGGCCAATGTAGCCGTTGTCGCTTTCAATCTCGATGATCGAGCGCAGCGCAAAAGGTTCGTGGATACCACTGGCATTGAGCAGCGGCGGATCACGGAAGGCGATTGGGGTGACGGTGACTCGTTTGATTTTCAAGAGGCTGCTCCCTTTGAACCTGAACTCAAGGCTTGCTGACTGATGGATTTTTCAGGCGTTGCGACGTCGCCACGCGGTGCCGTGCGGGCGAAAAAGATCACCACGGCCGCGACCAGTGACGTGGCCGCCAAACCGTAGAGGCCACCTTCGATGGAGCCGGTTTTTTGCTCCAGGAAACCGAACGCTGTCGGGGCAACGAAACCGCCGAGGTTGCCGATGGAGTTGATCAAGGCGATCACCGCGGCGGCGATGCGAGCGTCCAGATAGCCTTGCGGAATCGGCCAGAACAATGCCGAGGCGGCCTTGAAACCAATGGCGGCAAAACAGATGGCGACGAAGGCAAAGATCGGCCCGCCAGTGGTGGACATGAACATGCCGAACGCGGCGATCACCAGGGTCAACGCCACCCAGGCTTGCTGGTGTTTCCATTTGCTGGCCATGGCGGCGAAGCCATACATCGCGATGATCGAAATGATCCACGGAATCGAGTTGAACAGGCCCACCTGAAAGTCGCCGAGGTTGCCCATTTTCTTGATCATGCTCGGCAGCCAGAACGTGGCGCCGTAGATGGTCAGGGCGATGGAAAAGTAGATGAAGCAGAACAGCGCGATCTGCTTGTCGGCCAGCAGCTTGAACATCGACGGCTTGACCGTCTGTGTGGCTTCGCGGGCCTGTTGTTCCAGGGCGATGGCGTCAACCAGTGCGTCCTTTTCTTCGGCACTCAGCCATTTCGCCTCGCGCGGATGGGATTGCAGCCAGAACCAGACAAATCCACAGAGCACGATCGAGGCAAAGCCTTCAATCAGGAACATCCACTGCCAGCCATGCAGGCTGAAACCGCTGACATTCAACAGCGCGCCAGAGACGGGACCGGAGATCACCGAAGCAATGGCCGAACCGCTGAGGAAAATCGCCATGGCCTTGCCGCGCTCGGTCGACGGCAGCCATTGGGTGAAGTAGTAAATGATGCCGGGAAAGAACCCCGCTTCGGCTGCACCGAGAACAAAGCGCAGGACATAGAAGCTGGTTTCACCGCGCACAAACGCCATCGCCATTGCCGCCGCGCCCCAGGTGAACATGATGCGCGTCAGCCAGGCGCGAGCGCCGTAGCGTTGCAGCAGCATGTTGGAGGGGACTTCGAAGATCGCGTAACCGATAAAGAACAACCCTGCACCCAGGCCGTAGGCGGCTGCGCCGATGCCGAGGTCGGTTTCCATGTGGCTGCGCACGAAGCCGATGTTGACCCGGTCGATGTAGTTGACGATGAACATCACCACGAACAGCGGCAGCACATGGCGCTTCACCTTGGCCGCAGCGCGGGCGAGTAAATTCGGGTCCGGCGGACTCTGGACGGTATTCAAGGGGCAACTCCCAATCATTGTTTTTTTAGGGACAGGCCGATGATGGACGCAGGTATTGATCCCGTCTAATCTAACTTGGCATTCGATTGATACCTGGATTAGATCAATGTTCGAACTGACTCAACTGCGCTGTTTCACCACGGTGGCGACCGAACTGAATTTCCGCCGTGCCGCCGAACGGTTGAACATGACCCAACCGCCGCTCAGTCGACAGATTCAACTGCTGGAACATCACCTGGGTGTCGAACTGTTCACCCGCACCACCCGCAGCGTCGCCCTGACCGCCGCCGGCCGCGCCTTCTTCATCGAAGCGCAGAACCTGCTGGAGCGCGCCCAGCAAGCCGCCGTCACCGCCCGCCGTTTTGCCGAGGGCGACATCGGCTCGGTCAACATCAGTTTCGTTGGCAGCGCGGTGTATGAATTCCTGCCCAAGGTCATCGCTGAAGCGCGGCTCAAACAGCCGCATGTGAAAATCGACCTGATGGAGATGAACACCTACCAGCAGCATGAAGCGCTGCGTGCGCGGCGTATCGACTTGGGCATCGTTCGCGCGCCGTTGCTGGAGCCGGGATACGCCACCGAATGCCTGGTGCGTGAACCGTTTGTATTGGCGGTGCCGAGCAGTCATCGGCTGGCGAGCGCCGAAACCGTGTCGGTCAAAGACCTCGATGCGCAGCCTTTCCTGATGTACTCCCACGCCGCCTACCCGCCGTTCAACGAACTGCTGACCGGCATGCTCCGCTCTGCCCGCGTCGCTCCGGAATACGTGCAATGGCTCGGTTCATCATTGACCATCCTGGCCTTGGTCAACGCCGGCATGGGCCTGGCCCTGGTGCCTCGCTGCGCCACCAGTGTGGTGTTCAAGAACGTGGTATTTCGCGATATCGATTTGGGCGAAGGTGTGCAGAGCGAGCTGCATTTGATCTGGCGCGAGAACAATGACAACCCGGCATTTGCGATGTTGCTGGAGGGCATTCGAAGGGCTGTGCGAGAGGGATGGGGCGTTTGAGTTTGTCCGGTAGGATCTGCCCATCAAGTGAAGTGGTCGGGAAGGAACCGAGTGGCGCAAAACGCCAGCGTGACGCAAGGCCACTGACCGCGCGACTTACGCAATTCTTGTAGCAGCAGGCTTCGCCAGCTGCTACAGATTTGAGCGTCGCGATTATCCAAACTCCAGCAACGAAAAAGCCCGGCTAAACCGTAATGCTGTTCACTTAAGCCCCAGCCCAACATTTGTGGCGAGGGGATTTAGCGAAACGTCGCACCGCCCCGTTCGGCTGCGAAGCAGTCGTAAATCCGCGAGACTCAGTCTGCTTGAATGGACGCTGGGGGCCGCTTCGCGACCCAACGGGGATAAATCCCCTCGCCACAGGTTTCTCCGATTCAAGACTCTCTTAAGTGAACAGCATGCGGCCAAACCGGGCTTTTTCGCGTCAACAGGCAGAGCTCTGCGCTTACTGAACGTTCTTCAGCTTGACCACATCACCAGAGATTTTAGTGGTGTAGCCGGTCAGGACCCACGCCCAGAACCAGTTTTCCTGCACCTGGGTGTTGATCATCGCGTCACCGCCCTTGGCTTTGATCGCCGCGTTCTGAGCGCGAACAAAACGGTTGTTCTGCTGGATCGGGATCACGCCGAACAGCAGCAGGCCAGTGGCGCTCGCTTCGCTGTGGCCCAAGACGGTGTATTGGCTGCTTTCATAATGCTGGGTGTTCATCGGCGTGCCGGTGCAACCCGCCAGAACCAGACCGAACAGGGCAACGGCGACAACTTTACTGAGGTACTTCACTGAAAAACTCCATGAGATGTTGCCCGGGATCCATCTCTCGGGCGGCGCACACTTTAACGGATATGATGGCTAATTGATATCGCATCCGAGCACGGGCAACTATCGGCCAAAAGCAGCTTCAGACGACGAACCCGGCCGTTGCACAGTGGTCAAACCAACTGACGGCATCGCTGCGGATCAAAGGCCTTGGGCCTGGTTCATTCAAAAGCGAAGCTTTGTAATTCACACACATCAGGGTGCGCCGGATAACGTTCAGTAGGTTCGGATCCTGTCTGGTGCAGGCGCTGACTGCTGCTCCCATCCCCTGCTCCCTTACCGGAGTACGAAAATGACTCAGTCAATGCGCTTCTTCCTCTCAATCTTCCTCGCGACAGCATCGTTAGCATCAGCGAGCCTCCTCAACTATGCAGGTGCGGCAACCGCCGAGGACCTGAATGCCGACTCCAAGCAAGCGTTGCAAACGCTTTACAAGGCCTCACCCGTTGCCAAAGACATTTCGCAGAAAGCCAAAGCAGTGCTGGTCTTCCCGAAAATCATCAAGGCCGGCCTGGTGTTTGGTGGCAGCTATGGCGAAGGCGTGCTGATGAAGGGTTCGCAAGTAGAGAATTATTACAACTCCGTAACCGGGTCCTGGGGACTGCAGGCAGGCGCCCAGTCGTATGGCTATGCGGTGTTCCTGATGACCGACAAAGCCGTGGACTATCTACGTAAAACCAAGGGTTGGGAAGTCGGCGTAGGGCCCACCGTTGTATTGGTTGATGAAGGGGTGGCGAAGAATCTGTCCAGCACGACAGTGAAGCACGATGCCTACGCGTTCATTTTCGACCAGCAGGGGTTAATGGCCGGGATCAGCATTGAAGGAACCAAGATTTCCCTGATCAAGCGCTGAAAGCCTGCCCTTCAAGGGGGTGAGGTGAATCTTCTAACCAGATTAAAGGTGCAGTACCTTGTGTTTGTAACACCCACGTTTCGCAATCCATTCAGGTTGAGAGGTGGAACTCATGAACAACATCATCTACATCGTCGGGGCAGTTGTGATTGTCTTGGTGATCCTGTCGTTTCTCGGGCTTACATAGAATCGATAACCGTCTCGTATTGGCAAGGCTGTGCCCCGCATCGCGAGGCACAGCCTGCTCGCGCCTGACCTGTTTGGCCTTTGGAAACTCAACCGTTTGCGCCGTGCTCCACAGGGCATTGGGGATGTAGCGATAGTTGATCCGGCGACTTGGCGACTTGGCGGACACAGGTCCAGAGGGCAGGATCGTATTCAGGGCAAAGGCTTATTAAGCCGCCCATCAAGGGCAAAAGGTTCTTGCAGCACCAACTCGTACAACCCACTAGCCATTTGCGGGTTCATCAACAAATTCCAGCTATGCCGCGAGACACTGGATGGGACCAGCACAAAAGGATGCTGACTCAACAGCTCAGCGCCGAACTGTTGCTGGCTGCGACTTGGGGTACCCGGTACCAGCCAATTAGGGTTGGCAATGCTATCGGGCTGCACCACATAAATCCTGGACGGGTCCAGCACCCGGGCCTGCGTAAGACAATGGGGCTTGCAATCCAGCGCATCGAAATCTTTATGCACCGCGACCTCAAGGATGGCCGTAGAGGCGTCCAGCGCTGCATAAACCGTGGCCATACCTTTAGGGTTCCAGCGCCCACCCACCTTTTCAGCCCCCACGCCCAAATGCCAGGTGGGAGCATATTCAGCAGGATCAAGGCGCCAAAAATGAATCTCACTGCTCAAAGGGTCTTTAGCCATCAATAGACCCCATACTCAATACGCGTCAGAAAGTCAGTCACCAACTCATACCCGACCGAATTTGAAATCAGGTCGATCGGTACCTCACCATCCAGGCCCCGTGCAGGTTTGACCATCCACTGCTCGGCGAGCTCACGCGAACCCAGCACATCCGTTGCCTTTTCCAACACCTCGGCATAGTTGAGCGCTCGCGTGCTTTGCTCCGCGGTCAAAGCCTCATTGGGCGTTTTCAGTCGCCGCGCGAGCGTACGATCAGACGCGCCAACGATTTTCGACAACACGCCGCATTGCTTATACACCGTGCTGTTTTCGATCATATCCAGCACCGACTGCAGCGGGAAACCGTGTTTAACGGCCCTGTAAATCTCCATACGATCATCGCTGGTTTTTCCAGAAAGCAAGACCGCAACCATCGGTGGCACGCGACTCGAACCCGGCGTTGTCACCATCGCCGTATGCTCGCCATGACTTAAGACGGTGACTGCAGCCTTAGGGGCGCGTGGCTTGACCTTGCCTTTTTGGCTGGCATCTTTAACAACCTCATCGACTACAACATCTTTCTTCTTGGCGCTCATGGCAGCCTCCGCCGCTCTGTCATCTGGCATCAACTATAGTGCCAAATGGCAGAAAGACCTAATCCAACAACGCTTGCCTAAAACACACCGCTGTAGGAGCAAAGCTTGCTCGCGATGAACGATGACGCGGTATCCCAGGCCTGACACAAAACCCAATCACCGGCTAGCAGCGGCAACAAACACCGAGAAACCTGTGGCGAGGGAGCTTGCTCCCGCTGGGCCGCGCAGCGGCCCCCAAAAGGGAACAACTGCCCAACCCAACGTCAGTTACCCACTCACCACAGCAGACCGCACTTACGCAGGCGGTTCAATTTTATCCAGCAATCGGTTTGCCGTGATTTCAGCCACCATGACGCTGTTGGAAATGCCCAACAGGGAATAGCGCGAGCAACCCTCCAGGAGGTCCACCAACTCGTGGACCATCACATCAATCGAGGCCAGGGTTTCGACCAGAAAAACCGTCAGGGTTTCGGTCGTGGCCTCTGGGTCCACGGAAAACAGGGTGCTGCAGGTTCGCGGGGTGGCTTTGATGTCGGCAATCGACGGGAAGTGGTAATCGAGAGCCCGCTCGGCAGCTTCGTTGAGTTTTTTTGAATCGGGTTCGTATGGGGAGACCGGATCGGTGTCCGGCGGATTGGGTGTGACCTTGAACATGGTAAATCCTCGTTTACTGGTGGAGCTGCCACGTTCGTTTCCAAGCGAAGGGGTGGCAGCTGTACGCAGGTTGGAAAACCAGGGTAAACGAGCCCGGCAGACCTAAAAGGTCTCCCACGCACAGCCGCCATAACGGAATGCACATAGTGCGAAAAATTACGTTATGAAGAGGTGCTTTCGTGTCGTTTACCCGTCGAGTTTCCAAGCCCGACCGCTGAATGATCAGCGACACGGAAACGATAAAACCAAGGCCCACGACACACAAGCCGGCGGATTCTGGCGCAGCCGTAGGCAACGGCGCAAGGTCTTGTGGCTTTCAGGAAGTAACCTTGAACGCACTTAAACACGCATCCTGTGGCGATGTTTAAAACATCTGACACACGCTTGAAGTCAGGCCCCGCGATAAAAAATCAACCCTGTAAGTAAGGCTCTGCAGCGTCCTGCCGATAACGACAAAGCGTCGCGCTCGATTGCCGGCGTTTTATGGACCGCAAAGCATTTACCAGGGACTTTACATGCGTCACCTCAGACACCTTACTTCGCCTCTGAATCAGCAAAAGATTGCCGACGTCACGTTCCATTTCGATCCGTCTGATCAGAACGAACTGGTGACGGTGCTTCAGCGTTTTTTTGCCGCACCGGATCAACATGCCTTGCTGGATATTCCCGAGGAAACCCGCAGCGTGTTCCTGCTCGAAGGTGAGCGCAAATGGGTGTTGAAACACAATCGCCTGACCCACTGGAAAAAGCAGCTGCAGAACTTCCTGGGCCTCAAGCGTGTGTTCGGGTTGCATGACCTGACCAACGAGTTCATCAACCTGTCGGTTGTGTCCGCCAAGTCAGAATCGTCGCCCAGAGTGGCTGCATTCGGCCACGTCGGCCGTTTTCCGTTTCTCAAGGAAGAGTATTTGCTGGTCAGTTTTTTCGACAATCATTGCAGCGTCGATGAACGGATGATCGCCCAACCCGAACAGGCGCAAACGCTGCTATCGGACATTTTCCAACTGTTCGGGCAGACGCTGGTCGAGGGGTTTGTGCACATGGACCCGCACCCCAAGAACATTCTGATTGGCCCCGATGGCAGGTTGCGCCTGATCGATTTCGAATGCTGCGCGCATTCGGTGCTGGATCACGACTTCAGCCTGGGGTTTCTGCTGGGTTACTTCTATCGCTTCTGGTTCAACAGGTTCATATCGGTTGAACACTACAACGCGTGCTGTGAACGCTACCTGAAGCATCAGCACCCAGGGTTGAACCGTGAAGTTTTCCAGGCGGTGTATGAACGTTTTCGCGACCGTGATGTTTCCCGGAGCACCCGTTACCGCATCCTCACGAGCCCCAAGGCCCACGCTGCATTCCTGCGCGAGTTGAGGTAACCGGCAGCGGTTGGCTCAGCCTTGTTTCAAATCGAGGCAGTAGGTGTAGTAACCCGTATCGCGCACATAGCCCAGGGATTCATACAACCGTTGCGCGCCGACATTGTCCGTGGCTGTTTCCAGCACCATGCCTTTGGCGCCGGTCAACAATGCAAAGGCTCGCGCCGTGTTCATCAGCAACGTGCCTACGCCCTGCCCTCGGGCGGCAGGTGCTGTGAAGAGGTCGCCGAGCAGCCAGGTGCGGTGCGCGTCGATGGAGGAGAACGTCGGGAACAACTGGACGAAACCCAGCGCTTCGCCGCTGGGAGCCTGGGCGAAGAAAATCGCGGATTCATCCCGGGCAATGCGCTCGGCGATGAAGTCGCGAGACTGCGGCAGGTTCGACGGCTGGCCGTAGAAGCCTCGATAGGCATCGAACAGGCTGGCGATTTTATCGAGGTGGGATGCGTCGGCGCGCAGGGCCTGGATGTCCATGTTGATCGTTTCCTTGCGGATTGAATGGATGAGCGGGAAAAGGGAAATGTAGATCAAAAGATCGCAGCCTGCGGCAGCGCCTACAAGGGCGACGAGGTCTTGCTCGGCAGGTAGCGTGAGTAGTCCACCACATAAGGGCCAAAAGCGATCTGCCAGGAAGCGGACAATGTTCCTGTTAACTCACTGGCAGGGCTTTTAACGCTTAGAACGCCTTGCTGGCGCTGGCAACCACCGTGGCGGAGCACAAATCACCATAGCCGTACCAGCTCGTGCATTCGCTTTTCGACAGGTTGGTATCAATGTAGCTAAGGCCCCAGGTCACACCCACGAAGTCACGGGTCAACTTGGCTTCCCACTCGGTGTAGGCGTTACGGCTGTCGCCGTTGGCGGACCAGAAAGCCGGGTCTTTGACATCGTTGCGACCTACGCGCAGGTCCAGGCCGATATCGGCCGGCAATGCGATTTTGTAGCTGAGGTAGGTGTAAAGGGTGTCCTGATCCTCGCCAAACAAGTTCGGCGTATCGTTTGAGTAGTTGGCGCCGAGCTTCACGCCATATACGTCAAGGATGGCGTAGACCTCGCTCATGTTGAATTGGCCTTCCTTTGGATAGTCGTACTTGATGTACCCCAGGTCGAGGCTGATGGCCTCGGTCGCCTGCCAGTAGTAGCCCGCGTAATACTCGAGTTCCTGCCGGGTCTTGAACTCGCCGCCGAAATCGACGTTCGAGGTCCAGGCGCCCACGTACAGGCCGCTGCTGTGCACCAGCGTGGCGCCGGCCTGAGCCGCCGGGTCACCCAGGGTTTGCGAAATGCCACGGGAGCGGTAATCGCTGAAGACTCCCAGGGTCATGTCCAGATTGAAGTCATCGTTGAGTGTCAGTGCCTGGCTGGTCAGGGGTGCCAATACAAGTGTGGCAAGGGTCAAAACTGAGCGTGCGTTCATACAAGTCTCTTATTGTTATGGAGGTGCGGGTTATTTCAGGCATGGCGATGCCGAGCCCCTCGTCATGCGAGGAGCCAGGCGTCTGTTGCGGGGTGCGGGTGAGCGGAGGGTCAGGACGCGGGCGCGTACACCTCTTTGCCGGCGAAGAAGGTTTTCAGGACCTTGGTGTCGAACAGTTCGTCGTCGCTGACCTTGAAGACATCGCGGTCGAGGATGATCAGGTCGGCCTGTTTGCCGGGGGTCAGCGAACCAATCTGCTGCTCCAGGCGCAGGGCTTTCGCGGCATTGAGCGTGTAGGCGTAGAACATGGTCTGGCGATCGATGCTTTCCTTGGCATTCAACACGCCCAGCGGCCCTTTGCGCGTGCTGGCCTGAGCGATGGCGTTCCATGGATTGGGGCTGGACACCGGCCAGTCACTGCCCCCGGCGATGACCGCACCGGCGTTATGCAGGGACCTGGCGGGATACTGATATCCGTAAGCAAACGCGCTGATATAGGGTTTGACGAGCTCGACGGTGTAACTCTCGCCGGTGGCCCACAGCAATTGCATGGAGGCGATCACGCCAAGTTGCTTGAAGCGCGCAAACTCTTTGGGGTTGACCAGTTGCAGGTGGCTGATGCTATGGGCCACCGGTGTCGGGTTGAGTTTGCGCGCGTAGGCAAAACCATTGAGCGACTCACGCACTGCACGGTCGCCGACCGCATGCATGTGCACAATCCAGTCGCGCTTCTCCGCTGCCACCACCAACTCACCGAAGTGCGCGGGGTCGATCAGCAGTTGACCGTTTTTATGGCTGTTCTTGAAAGGAACGATCACCGCGGCGGTCTGCCCCGGAAACTCCAGAACGCCATCGGCGAATACCTTGATCCCAGGAAAACTCAGGTTAGGCACACCCTCGAATTTCTTCATCACCTTGGCCAGTACTTCCAGGTCGGCCGGCCGACTTTTCGGGTTGGTCAACAGCAGCGCGGCGACGTGGGCATTGAGCTCACCCTTCTCTGCCAGTTCGCGGTAAAGCGGCAGCACGCCGTAACTCTGCTCGGTTGCCTTGAAATCGAACAGCGAATCGCCGCTGCCGGCATTCGCCGCCGCGTCCATCCAGGCGGTGACGCCGTATTGATTGTTGACCTTCACCGCCTCGCGGGCGGCTTTCAACATGATCTCGTCGCTGGGCGCGGGGATCTGGCTGCGTATCAGGTCCCAGCGCGACTCGGCAAAATAGCCGTTAGGAGTGAAGTCCGCGTCATGACCCACATAGCTGCGATCCTGTTCCGAGAGGCCTTTTACCAGCGCCGCGTCGATCTTCAGGCGCTTGAGCATGGCGTTGTTGGCCCAGCCGGTGTGCCCGTCGATCCCGCTGAGGACCACCGGTTGATCCGCCCAGCGTCCTTGATTGAAGCGCTGGCCCAGCTCCCGGCTCTTGTCCCAATACGCCGAACTGACCCCGGCGATGCTGATCACATCACCGGCCCGCGCAATGCCCGCCTGATCCTGTTCGATGATCCACTGTTCAAGCTCCGGTAACGGTTTGACTTCATCCAGCAGGTTGGCGCCCATGCTGTCCAAGGCTGCAACCACCGGGTGACTGTGGGTATCAATCATTCCCGGCATCAGCACCTTGCCCGCCAGATCGATCCGTTGCGTGTGGGTGTCGGCCAGGGCGTTGATTTCGGCATTACTGCCCACTTTGAGGATCTTGCCGTCTTGCACGGCCACTGCCTGGACCAGTCCCTGACCGGGCTCGGCGGTGAAGACCTTGCCGTTGAACAACACAAGGTCAGCGGCGGCCATGGCCTGCACCGAAGAAAAAGCCAGGGCTGCGGCCAACAGGTTTGGAATAAATCGCTGCATCGGAACACTCTCTTTTTTTATTGGGCTGGGCGGGCGGCAGATGCCTGGGACAACGCCTTCGGATCAAAGCCAACGAACGGCGCCTTGGCCCACACGACCCGGCCGCCCACGACCGTCAGCAGCACGTTATTGCGGGCCAACGCCTCCTCGGGCACCTGCATGAAGTTCTTGTCCAGAACGATCAGGTCCGCAAACTTGCCCACCTCGACCGAACCGACGACAGCGTCCAGTTTCAGTTGCTCGGCAGCGTTGATGGTGATGGTGCGCAGCACTTCAGTGCGCGACAGCGCCGGGTCGGCATTCAGCCTGCCCGCATACTTGGGCCCGTAGCTGTGCGGGTTCAGCGGATCGCCTGAGCGGGTGACACCGATCTTCAGCGCCAGGAACTCGTCGAGCGGGTCGACCGGCCAGTCGCTGCCATACGCAACGCGGCCGCCGGCACGGGCGATGCTGCCCGATGGCTCCATGCGGGCAAATCGCGCTGCCCCTAAATGTTCGTTGGTGCCGTCGACCGTGGACGGTGCCTGCTGGGCCCACTGGAAGGACATGTTGGCGGTCACGTCGAGCGCTTTGAAACGCGCATAGTCGGCAGGGTCCACCGACTCGTTGTGAGTAATGGCTGGGCGGAAGCCATTGCCGGGCAGTTGCTGGCGCACGTATTCGATGCCGTTCAGTGAGTCACGCACCGCGCGGTCTCCGGTGGCGTGAAGGTGCGGATCGAGTCCAGCCTGAACGGCCTTCAGCAGCAGCGGCTTGAGCACTTGCGGCGGGAAGTAAAGCTCGCCGGTGTTCTTGCCGGGCGTCCACTTCGGCGCCGTATCGGTGCCGGCGTTGCGCAGGTACGGCGTCAACATGGCACCCGTGTCCGCCGGCGCGTTGATGATGCCGTCCATGAACAATTTGACGTGGCGCATGCTCACACCCGGCGCCGGTTTCGCTTCACCCTGGTCGTAGGTGGCGGCCAGTGCCTTGGCCTCGGCGATGGTTTTGTCCGGGTCGGCAGCGGCGGCGGCCGGGTCGAGTTTGATCGCCAACAACGCCCGGGCCGTCAGCTCACCCGACTGCTGCAGAGTCGTAAACGCTTTGCCGTTTTCCGGTCCCGACAAGGCATCGAAGAAACTGGTGATGCCTTGCTGGCGCATGGCGTCGAGCGCCGCGCGGGTCTGATTGAGTTTCTCGGCGTCGGTGGCGGGCGGCACCACGGCGGCCATGGCCTCGGCGGCTCCGTCTTCACAGATGCCGTTCGGGTTGCCGGCGCTGTCGCGCATGTACTTGCCATCACCGGGATTGGCCGTGTGCTTGTTGATGCCGGCGACCGCCAGGCCGCGAGAGTTGGTCAGCACCGTATGGAAGTCGGTGGAACGGACTTGAATTGGGCGATTGGTCTTGAGCGCGTCCAGTGTCGACTTGTCGGCGTCGCCGTCCAGTCCGGTCATGCCAATGCGGTCCCAGCTGCCCACTTCGAGCCAGACATCGGGGCCTTTGCCCTTGTCGGCGTCCAGGCACGCCTGAATGGTTTCCTGGAAAACCTTGCGGGTCATCGTCTGGTATTTCAGGTCGCACAAGGTCATGGCGCGGCCGCCATCCCCCGGATGCATGTGCGCATCAACGAAGCCCGGCATCAGCATGCGCCCCGCCAGATCGATCAGCTGTGTCTGCGTGCCGATGTACGAGGCAACCCCGGCATCGCTGCCGACATAAACAATCTTCCCGCCCGTGACGGCGATCGCCTGTTGCACGGAATTCTTGCCGTCGACGGTGTAGACATAGCCGTTGCGCATGACCATGTCGGCGCCTGTCGAAGCGTGTGTCTGACACCCCACCAGCGCCACACTGGAAAATGCCGTTGTCGCGGCAACGGCGATAAATAGCCTGGAAAATTTCAACTGCCTCACCTCTATTTTTATAGTTTTGGAAGTGGCCCGAACGGACGGTCGCAAGCCCCTGATATGCAGGGCATACCCTATAGAGCGCGGCGGTCGGATGGACCTCCACAAATGAGGAGGGGTAAGGCAAATACCGGTCAGCGAAGCAGCAACACATACTTTGTAGCAGCTGCCTTGTGGTGAGGGGATTTATCCCCGTTCGGCTGCGAAGCAGTCGTAAAACCATATGGCGCGGTGTATCAAGAAAATCGCATCCATCGGATTGACGACTGCTTCGCAGCCGAACGGGGATGAATCCCCTCGCCACAGGGCATTTGCCACAAGGTATGTGTTGTGCGCGGCTTAATGACGACGTGCAGTTTGCGCAGGCGAGGTCGATGAGCGCAGGACAGAACCCAGCTCCACTTTGCTCTTCACGCCGAGCTGCAAATAGCAGTTGCGCAGATAGGTGCGCACTGTGGCCGGACTCAGTGCAAGGATTTTGGCAATTTCCTTATAGGAATGGCCGGCGGCGAACAGCATCGCCGCCGTGCGCTCGCGTGGCGCCAACACCACTCCGCGCGCCTGCATTTCGAGTGACAGAATGACGTGCTCGGCGTTGGGGCTAAGCGTCATCGCAGTACGACCCAGGCGAATCACGCAGGGCGCCTTTTGCAGTTGTGCGATGACATCAACGGGAAGCATTGAACCGCTCCACCCAGGCAATTCGCGCTGAATCGCGGCGCACAGACTTGCGCCCACATACAGCAGACTGCCGTCCATCCGGGCGACCCCGAAGTCACTCGCCCCGTTGCCCGTGTCGCAGCGGATCATGTCCTGCACCTGAAAGCGCCACAACTGCAACAGATGGTCGCAGAACGCCGAAAACAATCCGTCCTCGCTGTCATTGAAAGCCTGTGCATGAAGGCCTCGGTAGAGACAAACGAAGAACACTAAGCCGCTTTCAGGGAGCTCGAACGTGATGCACATCAGGTGGTAGAGATCGTGCCGCCGTGCGAAGTCGTTCACCTCCTCGCAGGGATCGGTGAACCCACTGTCACGCACCACTTCCCCGGGTTGACTCAAGGTCTCCTGGGAAAATCGGTCGCTGACCGCCACTTTGTGCCATTCGACGGCAAACGACTCAGGCAGATTGATCCGCCCGTGCATCCAGCTTTGAGGAGTACTGGCGTCTGACGTCGACATCTCGCCCCACCATGCCGAAGCGAAGGGCACCAGTTGGCGGAAGGCCTGCAAGCCGTCGGCGATGAATTGGGAGGCGCCGCGATCTCGAGCAAGCCGCCCCAGGTGCAACACGCAACGATTGAACGCCTTTAGCGTTGCCAGCGACGTGTTGGCGCCGACCTCATCACCCTCCTCCATTGTTTTTATCCTGTTTACTACATGGCGTATTTTTTCGACGATGCCATAGGCGCGGTTATGGCGTCCAGCGAGTGAACGGATCACCCCTCACTGTCGTACGGTTTACTCCGGCTGTCAGCAAGATGACTCAAAAACGCTAATTGCGCTAAACCGACCCTAGGGCCGGCACAACACCATCTAATCTGAATAGAGTACGACCACAAACAAGCCTCTAGCCTCTTGATACAGGGGAGTTGGGATGACCGGAAAAACAGCACACCGATGCTCGTCATGGATCCTGCCCTCCCTGCTCGCCATCAACCTGGCGCTGACAGCGGGATGTTCAGGCAAAGCGACGACGGCTCGCTATTCGGTCTCAAGCCTGGGCGACAGCTGCTATGCAAAAGCACTTCCCACCGTCGGCGAGGGCGGCCTGGCCTGGGGCTCCACCTTGAACATGGCTCGCAAAAAATCCGTGGATAATTGCATACGCTACGCCGGGCGATCCGGTGGCACGCCGGATACCTGCAAAGTGGTGTTGGCGGAATGCAAAAATTAATAGAGCCGCAGAACCTGTGGGAGTCTGCTCGCGATAGCGGTCTTACATTCAACACATACATTGTCTGCCAGTCCGCCATCGTCGGATCGCCGCCCGGAGACAAGCTCGCTCCCACAAGGACAGGTCGTCTTCCTGACGTCGATCTGATTGGGTTTGCTCAATACATATGGATAGCCGTATATTCGGACAACCACATGTATTGAAGACGCTTCCATGCTGAACCCTGCCGCCGTATTCAAATGCCTGTCCGACGAAACTCGCACGCGGGCCACCTTGCTGATCACCCGTGAGGGAGAGTTATGCGTCTGCGAACTGGTCTGCGCCCTGAACGACAGTCAGCCGAAAATCTCCCGCCACCTCGCGCAGCTCCGGGCATGTGGCCTGCTGCTGGACCGCCGTCAGGGTCAGTGGGTGTATTACCGGCTCAACCCCGAACTGCCCAAGTGGGTTCGCACCATTCTTGAGACAACCCTGGAAGCCAACGCCGACTGGCTTGAGGAAAACAGCGCCCGACTCGAAGCGATGGGCGACCGCCCCCTCAACACTGCCGCCTGCTGCTGATCCACCACTTTATCTACCCTGGCCTTGCGCCTGCCCGCCTGAAAAGAGGAGTCGCCATGCGCGTTCTGTTCATGTGTACCGCCAATAGCTGTCGCAGCATTCTGTCCGAAGCGATGTTCAATCATCTCGCCCCGCAAGGCTTCCAGGCGATCAGCGCCGGCAGCTTCCCCAAAGGACAGGTGCTGCCGCGCAGCCTGACCACGTTGCAAGAGGCCGGGATTGCGATCGACGGGTTAAGCAGCAAAGGTAACGACGCCTTCGAGGCCAACCCGCCGGACATTGTCATCACCGTCTGCGACAAGGCCGCCGGTGAGGCGTGCCCGGTCTATTTCGGGCCGGCGTTGAAAGCCCATTGGGGATTGGAGGATCCATCAGAGGTGAAGGGGGACGAAACGGTCGCCGCCGCTGCATTCCACTCGACGCTTGCGCGCATCGAAACACGCTGCCGGGCGTTCCTCGCCCTGCCCTTCGCCCAACTTGATCGCGATGCACTGAAGCGCGAACTCGACCGCATCAGCACACTGTAACGGGAGCCCTCATGACCCACTCACTGCCTAATCTCGACGCCTCATTGATTCAGCCCATTGCCGGTGACGACGACCAACACAAACCACGAATCCTGTTGCTGTACGGGTCGACCCGCGCACGGTCATTCAGTCGGCTGCTGGTCGAAGAAGCCGCCCGTCTGCTCGAACACTTCGGTGCACAGACGCGGATCTTCAATCCATCGGGACTACCGCTACCGGATGACGCCCCCAGCGATCACCCGAAAGTTCAGGAATTGCTTGAGCTGATGCAATGGTCTGAAGGACAGGTCTGGTGTTCACCCGAGCGCCACGGCGCCATGTCTGCCGTATTCAAGGCCCAGATTGACTGGGTGCCGCTGGCCCTGGGCGCCGTTCGCCCGACCCAAGGGAAAACCCTCGCCGTCATGCAGGTCAGCGGCGGTTCCCAATCCTTTAACGTGGTGAATCAGCTTCGCGTGCTGGGACGCTGGATGCGGATGTTCACGATCCCTAATCAATCTTCCGTGCCGAAGGCTTTTCTGGAGTTTGACGAAGGCAACCGCATGAAACCGTCCGCGCTGTATGACCGGGTGGTAGACGTCATGGAAGAACTGGTGAAGTTCACGTTGTTGCTGCGCGAACGCCCGGATCTGGTTGACCGCTATTCCGAACGCAAGGAGTCGGCGGAAGTACTGACTCAGCGTGTTAATCAACGCTCGATTTGAATTCTGCGTCGTCCGAAGCCTCTACTACAGCCTGGGCTTTCTGACGCTGGCTGCCCGATATGAGCGGAGTAAAAGGCTGGTAAGGATTTTTCGATCCACCCGCACGTGTCCTATCCTTTTATCCAACCCACAACGCCGGTCACCGACATGCCCACCCCCGAATCCACCCTCCTCGACAGCTGGCACCACAACGCCCAGTCCTGGATCGACGCCATCCGCACCGGCGCCATCGAAAGCCGCCTCAAGGTCACCGACCAGGCCATCCTGCTGGCGGTGTTGGGCCGTCAGCCCGAGCACGTGCTCGACCTGGGCTGCGGCGAGGGCTGGCTGTTGCGCGCGCTGGCTGAACGGGGCATCAAAGCGGTCGGTGTGGATGGCGATGCGACGCTGGTCGAGGCGGCGCGGGCGGCGGGCTCTTCGCCGGTGCATGTGGCGAGCTATGAAGCATTGGTGGAAGCGAAGGTGGAGATCGGCCGCGACTACGACCTGATCTGCGCCAACTTCGCCCTGCTGCACCAGGACATCATCCCTCTGCTCACGGCCATGAACGCCCTGCTCGCCCCTGGCGGCGCGCTGGTGATCCAGACGCTGCATCCATGGACCGCAGCGGCGGGCGACTATCAGGATGGCTGGCGGGAAGAGACCTTTGCCGGGTTCAAGGGCCAGTGGCAAACCATGCCGTGGTACTTTCGCACCTTGTCCAGTTGGCTCAATGCGCTGGACATGGCCGGTTTTCAGCTGGCCGCCCTGCAGGAGCCGCAGCACCCGCAAAGTCCTGTGCCGCAGTCATTGCTGCTGGTGGCCGAGCAGCGGGGGTAAGTGCAATCGATCTCTTCAGTAATTCCCTTCCCGCCCCCACCGCCTGACCTCAGCCTGTATGGCATAGGCCGGCGCCTCCACAGCATTGAAATCCTGTGTATAGCGCTGGGCAAATACTTCTACCCCCCATTCCTGATACTGCTGCACATGCTTTAGTTCGTGAGCCCAAAGCGCAATGTCCTGCTCTGCAGTTTGAGCGTCCCGGAAGAGGATGATGTCGATCAGCGTCACGGCACCGACATCGGGGTTTTGCAGCATGGCCGTGGCGGCGTTGAATTGGCCGTTGTCGCTCACTTTGTAGCGCGCAGCATCGAGGACGCTGGGGTCGTACCAGCGCAGCAGTCGCTCCCGGATGTGCGGCGGAATGGGTTGGATGCCGGTGCCGGCTGCGTCAGCGCGGGCTTGGGTCAGCCACATCGCCAGGGCCGGGGCAGCGATCTGGTAGAGGTCATCAGGCACCCGGCCTGGCAGGCAGATGCAGCCGTCCAGGCACACTTGTGTCTCGCCGGCCGGGCAGGCGTTGGTCTGGGCTGGCACTTCAAGCGTCAGGCAAAGAACAAACAGCGCCACCAGGCGCGTGATGATGAACGGCATTGGGCGCTCCAGGGACGGACGCAGCGCGAACAGTGGGTCCCGATTGATCGACGATCCGCATGGCTTTAGCGTAGTCCCAAACCAAGCGCCCCCAAAATGCACGATTCAAGACCATCGTGGCACGCCCGTGCTCGTGCGCCAGTCAGAATCCAGCTGACGGACAATCGCTTCGACGTCTTCGAGGTATGGAGAAGCGATACAACGCTTATCACGCTCATCGGTATTACTCATTTCATCCCCCTTTTTGCCGGACTTGAATTTCTAGCGCCAATCCAGATAACGAAACAGTTCCTCCTCCTGATCAAAGTGCAGTCGCACGAGGGTATCCAGACGAATCAGCTGATGCTGAATCTCATCAGCAGATGCCGTTGCGGGGTCGGAACTGAAGTCGCTACTCATGCGCGCCAGTAAATGGATAAGACGAAAAATCTCCCGGTGAGCATGGCTCATAGCCGACATCGGGTCCTCGCCCGGCATGCTTCGCGTCAGCAGCGGGTACAGTGTGTTTTCATCTTCGTGTTCATGCTGCGCCAGTGATGTTTGCAGCTTGTCGACCAGTTCCTGCAAGTCGGTCTGTGCTTGCGCAAGTGGGCGCTGGGCAAAGTCGCTGGCCAGTTGGTGCAGATCGCTCAATACGGTGGAGAGTTGCTGGTGTTCGTCCTGCAGGCGATCGATATGCTCTGCGGCAAGCTTTCGTTTTTTCTGCCCCCACAACGGCCCCAGAGCCCGCAACGCGTTAAGGATAATCACCACGTCGATGCCCTCCTGCACCACGGCGCCAATCAGCGGCGGCAAGTAACCGATGGCCGCCACCGCCATGGCCAGCAACGACATCCCCATGCCGACCAACACACCCTGGCGAGCGATGTAGTGGGTGCGTCGGGCAATGTCCAGCGCCTCGACCAGACGGTCCAGACGATCCACCAACAGCACAACTCCAGCGGCTTGTGCAGAAGCAGTGGCACCGCTGGCCCCCATGGCCACGCCGACATTCGCCGCCGCCAGCGCGGGGGCGTCGTTAATGCCATCGCCGACCATCAATGTGCTCGTGCGCAGGCAACCTTGCTGTACAGCACGCACTTTATCCTCAGGGGTCAACCCGGCACGCAGCTCGTCAATCCCGGCAGACAGCGCAATCATCTCGGCGGTTTCCAGGCGATCGCCTGTGAGCATGACGATCTTTTCGATGCCCCTATTGCGCAGTCGACGCAGAGTCTGTGGAGTTTCGCGCCGAACCTTGTCCGAGAAAACCAGCAGGCCCGCGAGTTTGCCATCCACGTCAATGAAGCTTCCACTGCACGCCAGGTAATCCATGTGGCGCAGCATGGCGGCGGCCCAGTCAGTTTCAGGGGTGTCTTTGTGAGCAAAAGACAACGTGCCGAAACGCACCTGCACGCCATCGACCTGCCCACAAAGTCCAGAGCCTGGGTTTTCTTCTACGTCCTGTGGGACGCTGAGAGGCAATTGACGCTGATGCGCCGCTTCAACAATTGCCTGGGAGACAGGATGCGTCGAGGCCTGCGCGAGTGAAGCCGCCAGGCCAAGCAAATATTGCGGATCGGCCAGCCCATTCACCTCAACCGACTGCAGACGGGCGTGGCCGCTGGTCAGCGTGCCGGTCTTGTCGAGGAACACCTGCTTGACTCCGGCCAACGCTTCCAGGGTCACGCCGTCCTTGATCAGGATCCCGCGCCGCGCGGCTCTCGAAATACCCGACATGAAGGAGATCGGTACCGCCAGAATCAAAGGACAAGGTGTGGCCACCACCAGAACCGCCAGCGCTCGCAAAGGATCACCACTCAAATGCCAAGCGAATCCGGCAAGCAACAACGTCAATGGGATGAAGAACAATGCATAGCGGTCGGCCAGGCGCACGAAAGGTGCGCGCGAACGACGTGCCTCCTCGGCCAGCCGCACGATGCCGGCATAGGTACTCTGCGCGGCCGTTCGCGTAGCGATTAGCAGGATGGGCGCACCGACATTGGAAACGCCGCTGGGCAGTTGCTCGCCCTCTCGACGGGTGACGGGCAACGACTCACCGCTGAGCGCCGATTCGTCGAGAATGGCCGCAGGACTCAGCAGGCGACCATCGACCGGTATCACCTCTCCCAACCGCACCAGCAATGTTTGATTTAGCTGGACCTGCTCAATGGGGATCTGGCGCAAGCCGCCCTCCTCCTGCAGCCAGGCAAAACGTGGCGCCCGGTCGATGAGCGCACGAAGCTCGCGGTCGGCGCGTTGCTTGGTGAAAAACTCCAGGGTGCGTCCGGTCGCCAGCATCAAGGCAATCACCGCCGCCACCAGTGTCTGCTCAAAGACCAGGGCGGCAGTGATCGACAGCAGCGCGATCAGGTCGACACCGGCCTCGCGCCGGGCCAGGCGCCTGACGATTTCAACGAGCAGTACTGCGGACATCACCAGACTTCCCGCGGCCCAGCACCTCGAGGCCCAATCAGGTGCTTGCGCAACATACGCAATGCCGCCGGCCAGCAGCGTCAGTGCGGTGAGCAGCAACAGAACGGGGTCCAGCCACTTACTGAGCATCGAAGTGAGTTCCTTAAAAAAGCGATTTGCAGGCCTCGCCGTACAAACATCTGTCGCTCATCGAAGTAGAGCTTAGGACTCGAATGTCTTTTGTGTCCGCCGGGGGCCGCAATTGAGGCGTTGGACACAACGCAGGTCATGGCTGTGCCCGGACAAACCCGGTGTTTGCCTTCTTTCTGATCTAAATCAATCAGGCGTTGGACGGACATGTAGAAATTAGAGTCAGCATTCGCACCATCGCCTTCGATGAGTGCAGAAACTTTCGTTTCGTGGAGGCTCCCATGGCTACGCACCTGCAAGGCACCCAGCCGGTCATCCCGCCGACTGCCCACCCACTTGCAGGCAGTTTGCGAAAGGTGGAACCCAAACGCTTGTCCTTGAGCCTGCTGATTGCCCTGGTGGTCGGTTCGATGATTGGCAGCGGCATTTTCAGCCTGCCGCAAAACATGGCGGCCAGCGCGGGTGCCGGGGCGATCCTGATTGGTTGGCTGATCACCGGCGTCGGCATGCTGTCGCTGGCACTGGTCTATCAGACCTTGTCCAACCGCCAACCAGCACTGGATAACGGGGTGTTTGCCTATGCACGCGCCTTGGGTGGCGAATTCCTCGGGTTCAATTCAGCCTGGGGCTACTGGATCAGCGCCTGGATCGGCAACGTCAGCTACCTGGTGATTTTGTTCGCGGCCCTGAGTTATTTCTTCCCGCTGTTCGGTGAAGGCAATAACAAAGCAGCGATTGCCGGCGCGTCCGTGGTGTTGTGGTCGTTGCACTGGATGATCCTCAGAGGGATGCGCACCGCGGCCCGGGCCAACGCGTTGACCACGGTAGCCAAGATCGTACCGTTGCTGCTGTTTATCGGTCTGGTGATCGCGGCCTTCCAGCGTGAAACCTTCACTGTCGATTTCTGGGGCTCGCCCGCGCTGGGCAGCACCCTCGATCAAGTCAAAAGCACCATGCTGGTCACCGTTTGGGTGTTCATCGGGATCGAAGGCGCCAACGTGTTCTCCGCCCGCGCCGCAGAACGCGCCAATGTCGGCCGCGCCACGGTCATCGGCTTTGTCATCACCCTGTTGCTGTTGATTGCAGTGTCGTTGCTCTCGCTGGGCATTCTCAGACAACCTGAACTGGCCGCCCTGAAAAACCCTTCGATGGCCGGCGTGCTTCAGGCTGCCGCCGGGCCGTGGGGCGCGGTGCTGATCAGCATCGGCTTGATCATTTCGGTGGGTGGCGCCCTGCTCGCCTGGACGCTGCTGGCGGCGGAATCGGTGTTCACACCGGCCAAGGAAAAGGTCATGCCGGGATCGCTTGCTGTGGAAAACACCCAAGGTGTACCGGCCAATGCGCTGTGGATCACCAACGGCTGCATTCAACTGTTCCTGTTACTGACGTTGTATTCGAGCGCCAGTTACCTCGCGCTGATTTCCCTGGCCACCTCAATGATTCTGCTGCCGTACCTGTTCAGCGGTCTGTATGCGCTGAAACTGACCTGGCAGGGCCAGACCTATGCCGGCCACCGCGCCCTGCAACTACGCGATATGGCCATCGCCTCGGTCGCCACGCTGTATTGCCTGTGGCTGCTGTATGCCGCCGGGCCTAAATACATGTTGCTCAGCGCTTTGCTCTACGCCCCCGGTTCATTGATTTACCTGGTCACTATGAAGACTCGTCAGGGGCAACCGCTCAGCGGCCCCGAGACGGGACTGTTGATCATCATCTGGGTGGCGGCGGCCTTCGCCGGCTGGATGTTGTGGTCCGGGACACTGTCCTTGTAGGGGCCAGTGTGGCGTGTTTGTTCTGTCGTGGTGGGCCGCCAAACGGGTGTTTGCGATCCATCTCTATTACCCAAGAGGAGGAATCAAAATGAGCAACAGCGAAAAAAAAGTGCCGGTTCATAGCGACGACAAAGCCAGTCAGCATCCAGTGGTAACAGACCTCTGGCGCCCCTTGGAAAAACTTCGGCAACAGGTCGATCACCTGTTCGAAGACTTCAATCGCGGCTCAGGGCTGTCGCCATTCGGTCGCGGGCTGTTCGATGTCGAGCCGCTCTGGCGTCGGGAACTGATCGCTCACAGCCTGCCTGCCGTGGACATCACCGAGAAAGACAAAAGCTTCGAAATCACTGCCGAACTGCCCGGTATGGATCAGAAAAACATTGAGATCAAACTGTCCAACGGCAGCCTGATCATCAAAGGCGAAAAGAAAGAGGACAAGGAAGAAAAAAGGAAGGGTTATCACCTCAGCGAGCGTCACTACGGTTCCTTCGAGCGGGTGTTCAACCTGCCCAAAGGGGTCGATGCCGATAAGATCGACGCGAGTTTCAGCAAAGGCGTGCTGAGCATCTCGCTGCCGAAAAAGCCCGAAGCCATGAAAGCGGATAAGGTCGTGCCGATCAAAGGCGAGTGAACCCCAGACCGCCCTGCCCCTTGCCGGGAAACCGGCGGGGGCTTTTTTTTCATTGAATCAGCCGATCTTGCGACCTTGTCATTGGTTTCAGTTCAAGCTCATTACAGTCACCTCGGAGACCACTATTTTTTGGCCCCGAGTGTCGCCATGTAATGAGCGACAGATTCGGCATCCGCATCAGACAGTGCGTGAGCAATCTGCTTCGTCAGGTCACCCCGGGGACGCTGGTTGGCTTGTTGAAAAACCTTGATCTGGCGAATCATATAATCGGCATGTTGACCCGCCAGGCGGGGAATCTCGCCACTGCCCTGACCGTCAGCACCATGGCACGAACTGCACTGCGCGATGCCCGCACCAGGCGAGCCCTGGCGAAAGATCAATTCACCGCGGGCATCAGGCGTGTCGGCATCCGCCTTCATGGGGCTCTGACTTGAAAAATAGTCGGCCAGCTCGGCAATCTGGGTCTCTGTCAGATGGGTAAAACCCCACATGTACTGAGTCCCGGCTTTATCGTTGCGTGCATGGCTCTTGAAGTCAGCCAGCTGCAACTTCAGGTACTCTTTTTGCTGCCCGGCCAACTTGGGAAACGTTGGCGAGATGGATTCCCCTGTCAGCCCATGGCATTGGGCGCAAACCTGGTCCGCCATGGCGATACCGGACATGGGCGACGTTGTTTGCGATGTCTCTTCGCTCGTACGGGTACAGCCCATGAGCGCTGCTACGCAGAGGGCAAGAGTAAGATGTGATCGGTTGAAAGAACTCTTCATGCCAAATGCTTCCATGATCTACGCCCCTGTGTTCAGCGGATCAATACGCGTCCTTCACTTACCGTTCAATGCCCTGCCCTGATGACCGCCCTAGGCTGGAGCCTAGCTAGACGCAGACCATTTACAAGGTCAAAGGAAAATGAGCCTTCCAAGCCTGCATTCGGAATAACGCCCATCGCGTCAGGTCATATTCAGCAGCCAACGAATACTGGATCCCGGTACCTACGCTTAAGGCATCGCGCTCTTTATTGACGAATCTCAATTGTTCGTCTGGTTCAAGGTGTAGGAATAATCAAACAGGTGACGAAGCAACACAAAGGCTTGCGCTTAAACACAATGTGTCGAGCCCCTGCCGATTGATTTCGGGCGGTTGAGCGCAAGCGCAATACCGCTGGCGGTAACCCACCCTTATGGGGATGACGGTCATGAACACACCCTCCCAAGACATGCTGGATAAACTGTATGGCTCACCTCGGCACATTGACCAGGCCGCCATCGCACCTCTTCTGCGCCAATACGCTGAGCCTCTGCCGGCGCTGGATTCATCCGCGTTTGGTGAAATGTTCGATCGCTACGCGGATGCGCGCGTGGTGATGATCGGTGAGGCCAGTCATGGCACCAGTGATTTTTATCGAACCCGGGCGGCGATTACCCAAAGGCTGATCGAGCGGCACGGGTTCAATATCGTGGCGGTTGAAGCAGACTGGCCGGACGCCGGCCACGTCGACCAGTACGTCCGGGGGTTGGCGCATTCCGCGTGGAAGCGCCACATTTTCAGCCGGTTCCCGACCTGGATGTGGCGCAACAGCGAGGTAAAGGCTTTCACCCACTGGCTGCATCAGTACAATCACCAGCACGCCGCTGACCGTCGCGTTGAGTTTCGCGGCCTGGATGTCTATAGCTTGCGCAACTCCATTCATGAAGTGCTGGCCTATTTGGACCGGGTCGACCCGCCTCTGGCCCATGAAGCCCGGCGGCGCTATGGCTGCTTGACCCCGTGGCAGGATGATCCCGCGCTGTATGGCCACTTCGTCGAACGTGGCGGTGTGATGCCCTGTGAACAAGCGGTGATCGAACAGCTCAACGCCATGCTGGCCGAACAACTGGCGGGGCTCATCCAGAACGACGAGGCGTTCTTCAATGCGGCGCAAAACGCCCGCGTGGTGCAGGCGGCGGAGCAGTATTACCGGGCGATTTATCGAGGGTCCACCGCCTCGTGGAACCTGCGTGACCGGCACATGTTCGACACACTACGGGCCCTCCTTGAGCACCGGGGCCCGCAAGCCAAAGCTGTGGTCTGGGCGCACAATTCTCATATCGGCAACGCGGCCGCCACGGAAATGGGCTGGAAGGGCCAATTCAACATCGGTCAGCTGTGCCGCAGCGCCTATGGACGCGATGTCGTTCTGATCGGTATGAGCACCGACCGTGGCCAGGTGGCTGCGGCCGATGACTGGGACGGTGACATGCTGATCAAGGACATCCGGCCCTCTCGCCCGGACAGTTGGGAGCATCAGTTCCTCAAGGCGGGTGTGCCGGCGTCATTGACCGACTGGCGAGACCCAACGCGCAAAGAGTTGCGCCGGGTGTTGTCCAAACCGTTGCTGGAACGGGCCATCGGGGTGATTTACCGCCCCAAAACCGAGCGTGGCAGTCACTACTTCGAAGCGATGCTGGCCGAACAGTTCGATGCCATGATCTGGATTGAACAGACCCAACCCGTAACAGCACTGGCGCTGCCGAAAAGCCAGAAACTCGAACCGGAAGACGAAACCTATCCGTTTGGCGTGTGAGGCCGATCAAGCGTTTTCAGTCGGGGCCGTGCAGATGCTTCTCGAACCAGTCGCCAGCGAGTCTGGCGACTTCCTCAAGGGCCCCCGGTTCTTCAAAAAGATGGGTAGCGCCCGCCACGATCTCCAGATGCTGCTCACACCGCAAGGCATGACAGCTTTGGTCATTCAGTTCGAGTACCACCGGGTCCTGGGCGCCAACGATCTGCAGAGTGGGCGCCCTCACCTGCGACAATGCCGCACCCGCCAGGTCGGTACGCCCTCCTCGGCTAACCACCGCATGCACCACCTCCGGGCGCACGGCCGCCGCCAACAACGCCGCCGCCGCACCGGTGCTGGCGCCGAACAGACCGATTCGTAGCGAGTGCAATTCCACGTCGCGACCGACCCAGTCGATGACCTCCACCAGTCGCCTGGCGAGCAAGGCGATATCGAAACGTAGCTCCCGGGTGAGGTTGTCCAGGCGTTGCTCTGGCTCCGTGAGCAGGTCGAACAGCAGCGACGCCAGCCCCCTGCTGGCCAGCGACTCTGCAACATACTGATTGCGCGGGCTTGTATGACCACTGCCGCTGCCATGCACGAAGACCACCAGAGCGCTGGCGTTGGTCGGCAGACGCAAATCGGCTGATAACTCAACGTCCCTCAGGTCCAGCTGTCGATATTGCGACTCAGTCATCGACGTTCCCCTGAGTCGAGGCGCTGGTGGCAGACTCTCGCTGCCAGGCCCGCATTAACAAATCTATGACCTCTTCGTCTGAAGTCTGGGGAAATCTCAAGTACCAATAACCGATCGACATCATCCACTCGGGAATCAGCGGGCAGATCACCTCGTTGACTTCACTGCGCAGTGCCTCCACCGTTTCCAGCGGCGCAACCGGCACGGCGACGACGATGCGAGACGGTGCTTGTATTCGCACGGCGTGGATTGCCGCCATCATCGAGGCCCCGGTTGCCAGGCCATCGTCGATCAGGATCACCACCTGATCCTTCAGTCGCACGGGGGGGCGGGTTCCGCGGTACACCTGCTCACGACGCAACAGCTCCTGTGTTTCGCGCGCGAGCACGGCATCGAACGCGGCCGGGGTAATGGGGTGCGCCCGCAAGGCGTCTTCATTAATGATTTGTATACCGCCACTGGCAATGGCGCCCATGGCGAACTCCGGCTGGGACGGAACGCCCAGCTTTCGGACCAGCATCAGGTCCAGGCGCACGTCCAGGGCCTTGGCCACTTCATAGGCGACCGGAACGCCGCCACGGGGCAAGGCGAGGACGATGACATCGGGTCGATGGGCGTATTTGAGCAACGGTTCCACCAGACGTCGACCGGCTTCTGCCCGGTCCTCCAATGTGGTTTGCAATGAGGGGCTTTGACTCATGAAAAACCTCCTCAGGCAATGACGCCTGTCGTTTCGTTACAACATGGCCTTGTCCGTTCTAGACCGCCAGAACACTACAAGGCACCTGGTACAGAATATGTTCGGTCGTACTGCCCAGCAGCTTCTCCAGGCCGTGGTACTGGACTCTGCCCATCACGATCACATCCACCTGCTGCTCGTTGGCAAAATCGCTCAACGCCGAGACCGGGTGTCCGAGAACGAAATGCCGGCGGTCAGAGGGTACGCCGTACAGACCGGCCAGTTTGATGAACGATTGTTCCTCGGTTGTGCGCAACTCTTTGGTGATGTCTGAAAGCGCGAGACCACCCATGTCCGCCAGATACACCCCCGAAAGATCGCAGGCATACAGCAGGTGCAACTCGGCATCACACTGCAACGCCAGGTTGGTGGCTTGTTGAATGATCCGCTCATTCAGTTCGCTGTTTGCAGGCTCGGTGTCCGAAACGTCAACCGCCGCCACGACCTTGCGTGGCAAGGCATGACCGCCGCCCACCAGATAGACCGGTATCGGGCAGTGGCGCAGCAAGTGCCAGTCCAGCGGGGTGAAAAACGCGCGCTTGAGCGCTGATTCTTGCTGGATTTCCTTAATCAACAGGTCGGGCTGCAGTTCCTTGACGTGATCCAGGATGTCTTGCTCCATGTCATCAGCCCAAGCCACCTCGGTGGTCACCTCGATCCCTCTGCCACGCAGAAGTTTGGACTGGTCCTCCAGCCAATCGCGATGGTCCTGCAGGTAACGCGCCCGAGCCTTTTCCCGGTCGCCTTCTTCGAGCAGCGACAACAGTTTCAACGCAGGAATCAACGTCGCAATATGCAAACGTGCACCGCTGGCCTTGGCGAGCGCTGCTGCATGGTCGATTGCCGGAGAATGGCGCAGGGCCAGGTGGATGATGAGTAACAACTGTTGATACTGGCTCATGGTCTGACTCCAGGCAGAGGGCTTCAACGCCTGCCGTTGGCCTCGTAGGGCTCAGCCGGTGCGTCCACGCCGGACCAAGCACCAGCGTTGATTCAGGTTGCTCCTCTGGAAAGTGCCTGACGTTGATAAATATCAACTACCGGCGTGAGCCCCCGTAAGAGGAGCAGCCTTTCATTCCACCGTACTTGATCACTATCAATCGGAGCGGGCCTTCCCTTCTTCACACTGCCGAAAAGTCCGCCGATGGCGTGGAGGCGAGAGTGAACAACCTGCACGGCGAAAACCCGCTGCTCAGTCACCTGGCGTTGATCGAGACGTCCTCGTATACGTGAGCGTTACCCCTTTCACAGCCATCACTCAGGGAACGGTGGCTGGCCAGGTGATTCCTTTTCCGGAATATCAGTCATGGTCGCCTCGGTCAGCAGCAAGATACTGGCGACTGAAACAGCATTTTCGAGGGCAATACGCACCACCTTGGTCGGATCAATGATGCCGGCTTCATACATGTCGACATAGCAATTGGCGGACGCATCGAAGCCAATGTTCCCAGGTTCCGCAAGCATGCGTGCAACCACGACGCCGGCATCCACTGCCGAATTTTCAGCGATGAGTCTGGCCGGCGCTTCCAGCGCCCGGCGAAGAATCTGCAAGCCTGTCCTGGCATCACCCTCATAGCGGGCCTCTTCGGCGGCGATAATCGGGACGGCCTTGAGCAGCGCAAGACCACCCCCCGGAACAATGCCTTCGGCGATCGCCGCCCGGGTCGCTGAGATAGCATCATCCAGTGCATCCTTGCGCGCCTTCATTTCGGCTTCGGAAGGCGCTCCGACCCGGATCACCGCGACACCACCAGACAGCCTGGCCAGTCGTTCCTGAAGCTTTTCACGGTCGTAGTCGCTGGTGGTGCTGTCTATTTGCGCACGGATCTGCTGCAAACGCGCCTCAATGGCCTCGTGTGTACCGGCGCCCCCGATCAGCGCTGTGCTGTCTTTTTGCACCACGACTCGATGTGCACGTCCCAACTGGTTCAGTTCCACCTGTTCGAGGGTGACGCCCAGTTCGTTGGAAACCACCGTTGCCCCGGTCAGAACGGCCATGTCCTGAAGCATTTCCTTGCGCCGATCCCCAAAGCCTGGCGCCTTGATTGCCACCGCTCGCAGAACACCTCTTATCTGGTTGACGACCAGCGTGGTCAACGCCTCACCTTCGATGTCGTCTGCGATCAACACCAGCGGTTGCCCGCTTTTGGCAACGAGTTCGAGCAAGGGCAGTAAGTCTTTGAGTGCACCGATCTTATGGTCACAGAGCAACAAGTAGGCGTCATCGAGTTCGACCTGCATCTTCTCGGCATCGGTGACGAAATAGGGTGAGACATAACCCCGGTCAAACCGCATGCCTTCCATGACTTCGACCACTGTTTCGGTGGTCTTGGACTCCTCGACACTGACGACGCCTTCAACGCCGACCTTTTCCAGGGCGTCTGCCACCAGCTGACCGATGACAGCATCGTTATGCGCCGACAGCGTGGCGACCTGGGCCTTTTCCTTGGGCGTGCTGACCGGGCGCGACTGGGCGGCGAGGGATTCCACGACCAACAACAGCCCACGATCCAGGCCGCGCTTGAGGTCGATCGCACTGGCACCCGCAACGACGTTGCGGATGCCATCGGCCAGGATTGCATGGGCCAGCACCGTTGACGTACTGGTCCCGTCCCCTACCGCATCGCCTGTGCGCTCGGCCGCCTGACGCAGCATTTGTGCACCCAGGTTTTCCTCGGGGTCGAGCAGGTCAATGCGTTTGGCGATCGTGACGCCATCATTGCAGACCGTCGGATTGCCCCACTTATTCTGGATCAATACCGATTTTGATTTCGGCCCCAGCGTCACGCGCACGGCATCCGCCAACTGTGTGGCGCCACTCAGGATTTTCTCGCGAGCTGCAGCACGAAACACGATTTTAGTGTGAGCCATCAGGGTGCTCTCCTGGCCAGTTTTACAACAAGTACGTTTTTTCAGCTTCTATGAACTGGCCCGTGCGACGTTGACTTTTATCAACAAACTCACAACGCCACCGCGCCCCAAATCGCCCAAAGAATGCGCGCACCCTCGGGATGACCGACTGTCAGTTCACGTCCCGGAATTGACAAAGATCAATTCGCGCAGCAAGAAACCGAGTCCAAATGACGGTGTGTGTTCAGCAGGCTGAAAGGAGAAGGGATCTGTTTTTCGGTCACGGTTTCACGGTTATAGGTGAGTTTTTTTCCCATTTGATGCGCGAGAAAAAAAGCCATGGACAAGTTTCAGCAAAGTCAAAAAAGCAAGCTGTTCAAAACATCCACTCATGATCCGTATTGCTTGCAGCGGGTTGAGGGGTCAGCCATCTGCCCGCAGTGTGACGCGGTCTATCAAGCCGGGAACCGGGCTTGGAAACACCCTGAAAAACGACTGGACACGTGACGAATAGAACCGGGCGCGGTTGTCTCAATATGGAAAGTTGAGGGGGACCAGGACACCCAGCTCACCTTCTTGTGCTTCCAGAAGGAGTACGACCATGGTCATCAATGAATCAGCCATGCCGCATTCAGCCAACCTTGAATCGAGCAGCCGCAGCAGGGCGTTGTTTTTTGAAGCCGACCGTTTGAACGATCAAGCCTACGCACTGTTGAACGAGCCCGTTTCGACGCAAACCATCCATAAGTTTTCTGACGCGAAAAAACGGGCGGATGAAAAATACCGACAAGCCTGGCAGGAATGGTTGCACACCAGGGACAAGAACAACCGATGACAGCACGTGAATGCTTGTGCCACGCCCTCCCCATCATCCAGAGACAGGCGTGAGGGATCTGCGATGGCGCTTCGAACGCTGACGACGGTAGAAAATACGCTACACACATTCAGCTGACACCATGTACACCAGGCTGATCGTCAACACCGCAAAGTGGCGGCCATCGGCTCATTGGCCGACATTGAAGGCCTCGTCAACGGCGCCGCTGGCACTCAGGTCAGTACAGCCGAGGAAGGTATCCGTTTTCACTCACCTCAAGACGGCTTCCATCCCCGCTCGCCAGGACCGGTTTACTGGGTCAGCTCAACACTGTCGCGATACTCCGGCACCGAGACCGACCACCCCAGCTCCAGGCTGATACGTCGACGCAGCACATCCGAGGCATTGGGTTCGCCGTGCACCACGTAGGTGTGTTTCGGCGGCTGCTTGAACCCGCGCAGCCATTGCATGATTTCATCGGCGTCGGCGTGCGCGGACAGGGTTTCCATCGGCACCACCTCGGCCCTGATCGGCACATCCTTGCCGTGAATGCGCACCGAAGGCGCGCCTGCGACAATTTGCGCGCCACGGGTACCGCCGGCCTGGAAACCAGGTACGAGTAACGTATTGATCGGGTTGGGGGCCAGCGCCTTGAGGTGGTGGATCACACGCCCCCCCGTGGCCATGCCGCTGGCAGCGATAATCACCGCCGGGGTGCGCTGCTGATCCAGCTTGATCGAATCTGCGGTGGTGCGCACGAACTGCGCGATGTGACACATGCCTTCGCATTCTTCGGGGGACAAACGGTGCTCGCTGCGAAAACGCTGGTACAAACTTGTGACGTCGGTGGCCATCGGGCTGTTGAGATAGATCGGCACATCGGGAATCGCGTGTCGTTGTTTCAGCCGATACAGGTGGTACATCAACAGTTGGGCGCGCCCTACTGCGAACGACGGAACCAAGGTGATGCCATGACGCAGCGTGGTGCGGGTGATGACTTCAGCCAATTGCGCCTCCGGCGACTCGACTGGATGCTTGCGATCACCATAGGTCGATTCCACGAGCAGATAATCAGCCTGCTCGACGGTTTCTGGAGCGAACATCAATGGATCATCCGGCCGCCCCAGATCCCCTGAACAGACCAGTGTGATGCCATCGGCGATCACCTCCACCGTCGCTGCACCCAAAATATGCCCGGCACAACGAAGCTGGATGGTCATGCCTGGGACAATTTCGACCTTGTGGTGCAACTCCACGGGCCGTAACAGTTTCAGTGCCCGCTCGGCATCTTGCTCGGTATAAAGCGGCAACGCCGGGTTGTGCCGGGAGAAACCATGCCGATTGGCGAACTCGGCGGCCTCTTCCTGCAAGCGGCCGCTGTCCAATAGCAGGATCCTCGCCAGTTCACAGGTGGCGGGCGTGGCATACACTGGCCCACGGTAACCGCTGCGCACCAAGACGGGCAGGTAGCCGCTGTGATCCAGATGGGCATGGGTCAGGACGATAGCGTCGAGGTTCTCAACCGGAAGCTGGAACGGGTCCCAGTTATGCAACCGCAGTTGTTTATAGCCCTGGAACAGGCCGCAATCGATCAGTACGTGTTGGTCGCGGTGTTCCAGCAGGTATTTGCTACCGGTGACCGTGCCTGCTGCACCGAGAAATGTCATTCGCATGGCCGCCTCCTTGAACATTCATGGGAGCGCTATTGATCGCTCCTTTTGGCGCAAGAGCCGTTGATTTTTATCAACAGCGGGTGCGACCGGGTCGTCGTTTTAGTCAAGCCAGGGCAATGGCTTGACGATCGTCAAGCTGCACGGGGCCCTGTTCAGTACGCTCTCGGCAGTACTGCCGATCAACCTGTCGATCCCGTGGTGATAGACCGTACCCAGCACCACCATGTCGAATGCATTCTGTTGGGCGAAAAGTCCGATCACCTTGTGGGGAATGCCGGTCAGTAGATGCTGGCATTTTTTTTCAATGCCATAGCGTTCGACAAGTACCTCAAAAGCTTCCTCCTGGGCATCGTTGACCGCGTCTCTCAAACTGTTATCCAGACTCGGTGTCGGCACACTCCTCGTCGCGTCGCCCATCACCGACCAGTTGTTGACATTCAACACGTGCAAGGCGGCGTCACAGGAGGCCGCCAACGTTGAGGCGAGGTCGAGAATCCGGTCATTGAGCCCTTGGGTCAGTTCCTCCAGATGGGACAGATCGATGGTCGCGAGAATTTTCAACGGTTTGGGATTTTTGGCTTCAGTAACCAGATGCAAGGGGGCCGGACAGTTGCGCAGCAACAGCCAGTCCAGAGGACGATGGAATGCGCGATCGAGTGCCGGTACGTGCTGGGTGTCTTTGATCACCAGATCCGCATGGAAGTCATTGACGTACTCAAGGATATTCGCCGGGGTGGACTTGGCCCAGACGACCTCGGTGGTTACCGGCAACCCGATGCATCGTTGAAACCGGGCTTGTTGCTCCAGCCAGTGTCGATGCACCTGCAAGTAGCCCTCCCGTGCCTGAGCCATCGCATCGTGATCAAACAGCCCGGCCACCGCCAGCGCCTGCACATAGTCGAACGCGACGATGTGCAACAAGGCTCCGGTGGCACAGGCCAGTGCATGCGCCCGGTCAAACGCCGGGGTGCGGGTCATGTCGGTGGGGGCAATCAATAGGATACGTTTAAGTTTCAACATCATAGACCTCGTCCTTGGAACGCGTTACCTGGCGGACTGCAAACCCGACTTCCTGTCAGGAATTCGTACAATCGCTCGTTACTTGCGAGTCGCCTTATTGGTCATCCGACTGGCGCGCACCTTCTCTTCATCGGCCGTGCGTAGCGCCTGACTGGCCGTTGCCTGCGCCTGTTCCGCCTTCATGTAGGCCTCATCGGCCCTGAGCCTCGCCGTTGCGGCATTGTTTTCGGCGGCCTCCAATCGGGCGTCGAATTCCTGAGTGCGCTGATGACTGCAACCGGCAGTCGCTGCCAACAGAACGCTCAGCAATACAAAGGGCAAGCGCTTATTCATGACTTTTTCCTCTTGGTCTATCTCAACTGGAAAAGCTTCAGATCGTTGCCCCAAGTATCTGACTCCATCACCTGCACACTCTGATTTTTGTCAACTAATGGCCCGCTGGCGATTAATGAAGAACTCACTGAAGCCTTGTTGATTTAACTCAATGTCTTGGCGCCGTTCGGGCGTAAAAAAAACCAACCGGGCGCGTGCGACCCATCAATTGCGCATCAAACAGAGGACACCGTCATGAGCGACTTGAGTCTGCGTAAGACCATTTTGGAAGAGCTTGAATTCAAGCCTGAAATCGACGCTGCCCACATTGGCGTTGCCGTGGACAATGGCGTTGTCACCCTCTCCGGTCACGTCAACAGCTATGCACAGAAAGTCAGTGCAGAGCGCGCGGTAAAAGGCATCAAAGGGGTGCGCGCGGTGGCCGAAGAAATCCAGGTCAGGCTGGAGAAAGGGGCCGGCACAGCGGACGACACCATCGCGAGCCGCGCCTTGAACATCATCAAATGGAGTGCCGACGTTCCCGACGGTGAGATTAAAGTTATCGTGCAGAACGGGCGGATCACCCTTGAAGGCGAAGTGGACTGGCAGTACCAGAAAGAAGCCGCCGAGCGCGCTGTGCGCAAGTTGTCCGGCGTGGTCTGTGTGGACAATCGACTCACCCTCGTCCCCCGAGTGGATGTGGTCGATATCCAGCATCGCATTGAAGAAGCCCTCAAGCGCAACGCCGAAGTCGACGCCAAGGAGATTCACGTCAGGGTCGATGGGGATGTGGTGAGGCTGGAAGGCAAAGTTCATTTGTGGCGCGAGCGCCGAATAGCGGAACGGGCGGCCTGGTCGGTGCCCGGGGTGAGGGAGGTGGAGGACCGTTTGCTGCTTGCTTGAGCCGATCACCCGGGAACCTGCGATCTGCCTGTTCGACCCATGCCTCCTTTCTGAGCGAAGGTCATGAAAAAAAATCACCAATGGAACCTGTCTTACTTCGCGATCGCGTTTGTCGTGCTCACCCTCGTTCAATTTCTGTTTATTGATCGTCGTGTCGTGCAGAGCATTCCATACAGTCAGTTTCTGCAATTGCTGAACGAGCAAAAGGTCAGCGATTTACGGGTCGAGAAGGATCAGATCAGCGGCAAACTGCAGGAACCCATTGACGGGCACAACCTGTTCTCCACCGTGCGGGTCGATCCGGCGCTGGCGACGGATCTCGCGCAATCGGGTGTCGGCTTTACCGGGGTTAACGAAAACACCTTTTTGAATGGACTGCTGGGCTGGCTGCTGCCGTTTTTCCTGATCATGGTGATCTGGCATTTTCTGTTTCGCGCCATGGCGGAAAAACAAGGCATAGGCGGGTTGATGAACATCGGCAAGTCTCGGGCCAAGGTGTTCGTCCAGCGCGATACCGGGGTGACCTTCGCCGATGTCGCGGGTATCGATGAAGCCAAGGCCGAATTGGTAGAAATCGTCTCTTTTCTCAAGGACAAGGCCAAATACGCACGCTTGGGGGCGCACATTCCCAAGGGCACGTTGTTGGTCGGTCCGCCGGGAACCGGCAAAACCCTGGTGGCCAAAGCCATCGCGGGTGAAGCCGGTGTGCCGTTTTTCTCGATCTCTGGATCGGAATTTGTCGAAATGTTCGTTGGCGTGGGTGCCGCCCGTGTGCACGACTTGTTCGAGCAAGCGCGGCAGGCGGCGCCCTGCATCATCTTCATCGACGAACTGGATGCGCTGGGCAAAATGCGAGGCGTTGGCACATTTGGCGGCAATGACGAAAAGGAGCAAACCCTCAACCAGTTACTGGCAGAACTGGACGGATTCGATCCCCGTGAGGGCGTTGTATTACTGGCCGCGACCAATCGGCCAGAGATCCTGGACCCGGCGCTGCTGCGAGCCGGCCGGATCGACCGTCAGGTGCTGATTGATCGCCCGGACCGTAAAGGCCGGCAAGCGATCCTCAAGGTCCATCTTCAAAAAATCACTGTGGAGCCGGGGCTGGATGGCGAACGTATTGCCGACATCACCACGGGCTTCACGGGCGCTGATCTGGCAAACCTGGTCAACGAAGCGGCAATCGTGGCCACTCGTCGTGGCGCCGAAGCGGTCAGCCTGAATGACTTCACGGCGGCAGTGGAACGTATCATCGCGGGGGTTGAACGCAAGAGCAGCGTGCTACACCCCGACGAGCGCCAGGTGGTGGCGTATCACGAAATGGGGCATGCCTTGGCCGCCAGTAGTCTGCCCGCCATGGACCCCGTCCATAAAGTCTCAATTGTGCCCCGCTCCATTGGCTCTCTGGGCTATACGCTGCAGCGACCGACCGAAGATCACTTCCTCATCAGTTGCCAAATGCTCAAGGACCGGATCGTGGTGCTGATGGCCGGACGCGCCGCCGAATACCTTGCTTATGGCCAGATTTCTACCGGGGCTGCCGATGACCTGGCCCGCGCCACTGATATCGCCCGACAATTGATCACCCGGTTTGGCATGAGTACCGAACTCGGACAGTCGGTGCTGGAGCGGCAAAGCGCGACCTATCTGGGCGAACGTATGCAGGGCGTTGGCGAGAAAGACTATTCGGAACAAACGGCCAGGGAAGTTGACCTGGGTATTCGTGCCCTGCTCGATGAAGCCTTTGGGCGGGCAAAGGCCCTGCTCGCCAGTCGCCGGGGAGATCTGGACGCTGGTGCACACCTGTTGGTGGAGAAAGAAACCCTGACGCCCGAAGAGTTTCCACCGCTCATGCCGATCAAACCCGCCCCGCTATCCACCCCACTGACCGTGACGCCACCCTGAGGAGCGTGTCTTGTTGTCACCCCTTAGTGCGGAACACCGCGCATCCGCTACCGCCGGAGGTTCGCCATGCTGGCAGTCACCTTGATCAACACACTGGTGGTCATCATCGCCGTGGTGATCCACTACGAATGCCTGTTACGTCTGAACGATTGGCTGCCGCGACTCAAGCTTTGGAGCCGTTTCAGGATTGTCGTCGGGGTATTCGGCGCCCTGCTGGCCCACGCGTTAGAGGTCTGGTGCTTCGCGCTGGTCTATTACCTGATGGTGCGCTCCGGCGAATGGGGCGGCCTGACAGGCAACTTCGATGGTTCGCTGCTGGACTGCGTCTATTTTTCCTTCACGACCTACACGACGATCGGTTTCGGCGATATTTCACCCGTGGGTAATCTCAAGTACCTGACCGGCCTGGAAGCGCTGACTGGTCTAGTGCTCATAACCTGGACGGCCTCGTTTCTATTTCTCGAAATGCAGAAATACTGGAAGAGCAAATAGCACGCGCAGGCATCGGACGCTCTCTGCCAGATCCGCCTGGCGGTCTGGCATAAACGGCCTGAGTCTCTTCAGACTCAGACCGCCAGGACGCTGCAAGGCACCTGATACAAAATATGCTCGGTTGTGCTGCCCAGAAGCTTGTCCACTCCATGGGACTGGACTTTGCCCATCACAATCACATCCACTTGATGATCGTGGGCGAACTCGCTCAGCGCCGTGACGGGGTTTCCTAAAATGAAATGTCGATGATCAGAGGCCACACCATACCGGCCGGCCAACTTGAGGAAAGACTTCTCCAGGTCTCGGCGCAGCGCTTTGGTGAGGTCAGCCAGCGTCAGCCCTCCCATGTCCGCCAGAAAGGCGGCGGAAATGTCGCAGGCGTACAGCAAATGCAACTCGGCATTACATTGCATGGCCAAGGCGGTAGCTTGCTGGATAATCCGCTCGTTCAACTCGTTGTCTGGCGCTTCGGTGTCCGACACTTCGACCGCCGCCACAATTTTACGCGGCAACACGAAGCCGCTTCCGCTCACCAGATAAACCGGTACCGGACAGTGGCGCAACAAATGCCAATCCAGCGGGGTGAAGAACGCGCGTTTGAGCGCTGATTCATGCTGAACTTCCTTGATCAAAAGATCGGGTTGCATTTCCAAGACGTGATCAAGAATGTCCTGCCGCAGGTCATCAGCCCAATCCACCTCTGCGGTCACGTCCAGCCCCCTGCCACGCAGATTAGTTGTCTGAGCGCTCAGCCAATCGCGATGGTCCTGCAGGTAACGCTCCCGAGCCTTTTCCCGTTCGCCCTGTTCGAGCAGCGACAACATTTTCAACGAAGGAATCCAGGCAGCAATGTGCAAACTCGCGCCGCTGGCCTTGGCCAGAGCGGCAGCATGGTTGATTGCCTGGGAATGGCGCAGGGCAGGGTTGATGATCAGTAACAACCGCTGATACTGGCTCATGATCTGTCTCCAGTCAGGTGGGTATTCGGCGCCGTGCGGCCCTGTCGGACCTCAGCGACCCGCCACTGGCGTCCATTGCCAGTTCAGTACTTCAGGCATGTCCTGCCCGTGCTCAATGAGGTAAAGCTTGTGTTTCTCCATGGTCGACCAATAGCGCGACCGTGCGGTTTGCAGCTGATCGTGCAACCGGGGCACGCGCTCGATGACGTCCAGCGCCAATTGATAGCGATCCAGGTTGTTGATCACCGCCATGTCGAACGGTGTTGTGGTCGCGCCCTCCTCCTTGAAGCCACGGACGTGGAAATTCTCGTGATTGTTGCGTTTGTACAACAGTCGGTGGATCAGCGCAGGGTAGCCATGGAAGGCGAAGATCACCGGTTTGTCGACGGTAAACAATTCATCGAACGCACTGTCCGGCAAACCATGGGGATGCTGGTAAGAGGGCTGCAGCACCATCAAGTCCATGACATTGACCACCCTCACCCGCAGATCCGGCACGTACTCACGCAACAGGGTCACGGCGGCCAGGGTTTCCAGGGTCGGGACGTCACCGGCGCAGGCCATGACCACGTCCGGGTCTTGATCATCCTGGCACGCCCAGTCCCATCGACCGATGCCCGTCTGGCAATGACCGATGGCGGCATCGATATCCAGCCACTGCCATTCCGGTTGCTTGCCGGCGACGATGACATTGATGTAGTTGCGGCTGCGCAAGCAGTGATCGGCGACCGATAGCAGGCAATTGGCATCGGGCGGCAGGTAGATCCGCACCACGTCCGATTTTTTATTCGCCACCAGATCGATGAACCCCGGGTCCTGGTGGGAGAAACCGTTATGGTCCTGGCGCCAGACATGGGACGTCAGCAAATAATTGAGCGAAGCAACGGGTTTTCGCCACGGCACCTCGGCAGCGGTTTTCAGCCATTTAGCATGCTGATTGACCATCGAATCGACGATATGAATGAACGCCTCGTAACAGGACAGCAAACCATGGCGGCCTGTCAGCAAATAGCCTTCGAGCCAACCCTCGCACACCTGTTCGCTGAGGATTTCCATCACTCGGCCATCGGCTGCCAGGTTGAGATCATCGGGCTCCAGCGGTTCCATCCATGCCTTGGCGCTGACCTCATAGACTGCATCCAGTCGGTTTGAAGCGGTTTCATCCGGGCCGAACAGACGAAAGTTGCTGGCACCCAGACTGTTTTTCATCACGTCGCGCAAAAACGTACCCAACACCCGTGTGGCCTCGGCGCGCAGGCTGCCAGGCACCTCGAGTTTCACCGCATAGTCGGCAAATCGCGGCAGGCCCAGCGGCTGCAATAACAACCCTCCGTTAGCGTGGGGATTGGCGCTCATGCGCCGGTGCCCGGTGGGGGCCAACGCGGCGATCTCTGGCAGCAAGGCGCCATTGGCATCAAACAGTTCGTCGGGACGATAGCTTTTGAGCCATTCCTCCAATTGCCGCAGATGAATCGGCTGCTGGAAATCGGCCAGCGGCACTTGATGCGCGCGACAGGTGCCTTCGACGCGATGGCCATCGACGAATTTCGGGCCGGTCCAGCCTTTGGGCGTGCGCAATATCAGCATTGGCCAAAGCGGCCGTTCTGGCGCTCCGGACTGCCGAGACTGGCGCGCTTCGCGCTGAATCTCGCGGATTTTCAGCACCATCGTATCCAGCGTCCGGGCCAGGGCCTGGTGCACCTGCGCCGGATCATCGCCTTCAACAAAATACGGATCGTAACCATAGCCATACATCAGCGCTGACAGTTCATCCTCACTGATTCTGGACAGCACCGTGGGGTTGGCGATTTTGTAGCCGTTGAGGTGCAGGATCGGCAATACCGCCCCGTCACGCGCCGGGTTGAGGAATTTGTTGGAATGCCAACTGGCGGCCAGCGTACCGGTTTCGGCCTCGCCATCACCGATCACGCAGGCGACGATCAGGTCAGGGTTATCAAACGCGGCCCCGTAGGCATGGGCCAGGCTATAGCCCAGTTCGCCGCCTTCATGGATCGAGCCCGGAATCTGCGCCGAGACATGGCTGGAGATCCCGTATGGCCAGGAAAACTGCCGAAACAGGCGAACCAGACCGTTGGTGTTGCGTTCCACCGATGGACAAAATTCGGTATAGGTGCCTTCCAGGTAGGTCTGCGCGACAACCGCTGGCCCACCATGACCGGGTCCGGCGACGAAGAGCATGTTCAAGTCGTACTGGTTGATCAGTCGATTGAGGTGCGTGTAGATCAGGTTAAGCCCCGGCGTCGTGCCCCAATGACCCAGCAACCGCGGTTTGATGTGCGCCAGGGTTAGCGGTTGCTTCAGCAGCGGGTTGTCCTTGAGGTAAATCTGCCCGACGGCCAGATAATTGGAGGCCCGCCAATAGGCATCCAGCCCTTCCAGTTGCTCATCACTCAGAAAATCGCTCATGAAGTTCTCCCCAACGGTCCGACCTACCGATAGTCATTCGTGGATTCTGGGAGTCTGAAACGCTCGAGACTTGATTTACATCAAGTCTCACCGCCGGCGATCAAGTTGAATGGCGTGGGACGCTATGAACATCGACCCACAGGATGCGGGTTTTCCCCGTTCGTCGATTACCCCGGCAAACGCCCGAATGAGGTGCGCACCCCAAAGCCCCCCATCTATGCTTAGACCATCCCTAGATGGCGTCCCCTCTCATGCCTGAAACTCGCCCACTTCAAGTTCATTACCTCAAGGCCGCGTGCTCCAACTGCAGCGTGTTGGAGTTGTGCCTGCCGATTGGCTTGAGCGGCGCGGAAGTCGAGCGACTGGATACGCTGATCGTGCAGCGCTTCAAGGTTAAAAAGGGGGCCGCGTTGTACCGCACAGGTGATCCATTGCGCTCGCTGTACGCCGTGCGTATCGGCTCGTTCAAAACCAGTGTGCTCTCGGTGGATGGTCGTGAACAGGTCACGGGTTTTCACATACCCGGCGAGATGCTCGGTCTGGACGCCATCAGCGCCGATGAGCATGCCTGCAATGCGTTTGCCCTTGAGGACAGCGAAGTCTGCCCCATCCACTTTGCGCAACTGGAGAAACTCGCGCAAAGCCTGCCGTCGCTGCAACACAACCTTAACAGGCTCCTGAGCCGTGAAATCGTGCGTGATCACAGCATGTTGATGCTTATGGGCAACATGAACTCGGATGAGCGGCTGGCGGCTTTTCTGCTGAACCTGTCGCAACGTTTCAGTATCCGTGGCTATTCCTCCAAGGAATTCGTGCTGAAAATGCGTCGTGAAGAAATCGGCTCCTACCTGGGGCTGCGACTGGAAACCATCTGCCGTGGTATTGCGCACCTGCGGGATCAGGGACTGGTAGAAATATCGGGCCGAGACGTCAAAATCCAGAACATGGAAGGGCTCAAGCAACTGGTCGCGGGCTGTCATCGCTCCCCACGCTGACACCCGCACGTCTGGAGAATCCTCATGCGTGCCATGGTTCTGCATATTCCCGGCCAGCCGTTGCAACGGGAAGAGCGCCCCATCCCGACACCCGGCCCATACCAACTGCTAATCAAAGTCCTGGCTTGCGGCGTGTGCCGCACCGACCTGCACCTGGTGGACGGTGAATTACCACAAGCGGTACTGCCGCGGGTGCCGGGACATGAAATCATCGGTGAAGTCACCGCAGTGGGCGCCGAAGTTACACCCGACTGGATCGGCCAGCGGGTGGGCGTTCCCTGGCTTGGCTGGACCTGCGGCCAGTGCCTGTTCTGCCGCTCGGGCCGGGAGAATCTGTGTGATCAAGCGCAGTTCACCGGTTGTCATCTGGACGGTGGTTACGCCGAATACACCGTTGCCGACAGGCGTTTCTGTTTCCCTATTCCCGAGGTGCTCTCGGACATTCAAGCGGCACCGCTGCTGTGTGCCGGGCTGATCGGCTTTCGGGCCCTGCAAATGGCCAAAGGCGCACGCCACCTGGGCCTTTATGGTTTCGGGGCAGCGGCACATTTGGCCATTCAGGTGGCGCGCGGTCGAGGGCAGCAGGTGTATGCCTTCACCCGACCGGATGACAACGAAGGTCAGGCCTATGCCCGATCACTGGGCGCCCAATGGGCCGGCCCTTCGGATCAGCCTCCGCCACACCTGCTCGATGCCAGCCTGATTTTCGCCCCCGTAGGCGCGCTGGTGCCGGCGGCGCTGGCCGTCACAGTCAAGGGCGGCTGTGTGATTTGCGCCGGTATTCATATGAGCGATATCCCCGCTTTTCCTTACCGCCTGCTGTGGGGCGAGCGCAGCGTCCGTTCGGTGGCCAACCTGACCCGCGAAGACGGCACGAGGTTTTTTGAAGAGTTGCAGCGCACTCCCGTGCACTGCGACATCACCCGTTTTGCTCTGGACGACGCCAATCAGGCACTGGCGTACTTGAGGGCAGGTCGGTTCAATGGCGCGATCGTGCTCACTCCCTGATGCGCGACCTGACCGCCAGAATACTGCCCGGCACCGAATACAGCGCCCGTTCGGTATTGCTGCCGATCAAGCGGTCGATCCCCACCCGGTGCACCGTGCCCATCACCACCACATCGGCCAGGTATTGCTCGACAAACTCACTGATCACCGGCACCGGCAGGCCCATGACGAAATGCCGACGCTCCGGTGGAACGCCGTAACGATCGGCCAGGGTGACGAAGGCCAGATGCAGGGATTCACGCAGCTCCTCAACGTAGTCCACGCTCCAGCCACCGCCGACCAGCGGCGCATCGCCATTGAAGGCTGGCGACAAGTCATAGGCGTAAAGCAGGTGCAGCGGCGCGTCGCATTGCAAGGCCAGTGCGTTGGCGGTCTGAATGATCGTGTCGTTCAGGCCACTGATCTGGGTTGAGGGGTCGAACGGGTCCACCGCGGCGACGACCCGGTGCGGCAAACCGTAACGGGCCTGATTGACCAGGTGCACGGGGATCGGGCATTCGCGCAGCAAGTGGCAATCGAGCGGAGTGATGAACACCCGCTTGAGCGCTGGCTCCAGGGTGACATCCTTGATCAGCAGGTCGGGCTTGAGGTCTTCGACCGCGTTCAATATATCCAGCAGCGGATGGGTCGTGAACACGGCTTTGACCGTCACCTCCAGCCCCAGGGCACTGAGTCGCTCGAGCTCTTCGGCCTCCCAGCGGCGATAGCGGCGCAGATAGCGCTGATACCCTGCGTCGTCGATTTTCTCTTCCCACACATGCACGATCGGCGCGGGTTCGACAAAAGCACGCACCTCCAGCACGGCGCCACTCGCCTTGGCCAGCGCGACGGCACGCAGCATGGCTGGGGACTGATGCAGGGTTTGGTCGGCGATCAGCAACAAACGTTGATATTGACCCATCACACACCTCAGCTCGACACCGGTCATTAAGCGCCGGAGGTTCCAAGATGCGCTCGTTGCCCCCTCCCCCAGGTTGATTTACATCAAACACGCGTAAATGAATGCCACGTTACGTCTCTCTGATCCAGATCAGATTGTGACGCCGGCGGCAGCGTAGAAAGGAACGAACCGCGGAATTTGTCACCGCGCGCCAATCTTTCAAACCGGATGGAGGACCACCCCATGCTCACTGTCAAAGACCACAATGATCGGGCCGCTGCCGCCTACGCCGCGGTGACCGGACAATACTGGATTGAAGCGCTCAAGGATGGTCGTCACGTGCTGATCCGGCCGCTGGCGGAAAAAGACCGCGAGCGTGAATACGCTTTTATCAAACGGCTGTCACCCGAGTCCCGGCACATGCGTTTTCTTGCGCAAATCAACGAGCCCGGCGCCGCCATGCTCAATCAGTTGATGGACACCGACAACAAACAGCGCATGGCCTACATCGCGCTGGTCCACGAAAACGGCCAGTTGATCGAGATCGGCGTCAGCCGCTACGCCGCCACAGCCGAGCATGAATGTGAATGCGCCGTAACGGTCGCCGATGAATGGAAGCACCTGGGGCTTGGCACGTTACTGATGGAGCATCTGATCAAGTCCGCCCGCAAGAACGGTTTTCGTCAGATGTATTCGGTGGACGCCTCCAGCAACGCGCAGATGCGCGACCTGGCCAAGGCCTTGGGTTTCGAGAGGCATAATGATCCTGATGACAGCCGTCAGGTCATTCATCGTCTTTACCTGTAAAAAAATCGCCCCGCGATGTTCCGGCCAACGGTTCATTGCGGGGCGATTCAAGCGCTCAGGATTGCAGCATCTTGCCCGGTTTTATCGCCAGCACACTGCATGGCGCCCGATGCAGGAGTTGTTCGGCGGTGGTCCCCAGTAGCTTGTTCAACCCCTTGTGCTGCACCGTCCCCATTACGATGACATCGGTGCGGTGGTCGGTGGCGAAATCACAAATACTCGACACTGGTGCGCCCTCGATGAAGTGCCGACATTCCGGTGGCACGCCGTGACGCTCTGCCAGGGCCGCAAATGCCTCGGCCTGAGCCACGCCCAACGCTTCATAAACCCCGACGGCCAGCGGCAGCGCACCGAATCCCATGTCCTGCGCATACACGGCCGTCCAGTCAAAGGCATGCAGCAGTTCCAGCCGGGCATCGCACTGTTCAGCCAGCTTGGTCGCAGCGTCGATAATCTGGTCGTTGAACACATGGTCCTGGTCTTCGCTGCGCAACACATCGACGATGGCCAGCACGTTGCGGGGGCGTGGGTTGAGGGCATTGGTCACCAGATGCACCGGCACCGGACAATCGCGCAGCAACTGCCAGTCCAGCGGCGTAAAAAACACCCGTTTCAATGCCGATTCTTCCTGGGCATCCTTGACGATCAGCGCCAGCGGCATCTCGTTGACGAAGTGCAGGATTTCCTCATAAGGATGTTGTACCCACACCACCTCACTGGTGACCTCGACCCCGTGTTTGTTCATCAGGCCGGCTTGCTCCGCGAGCCATTGCCGATGGGTTTGCAAATACCCGTCCCGGGCCAGGCTGATTTGTTCAGGGGCGAACAGGCCAGCCACCGCCAGGGCCTGCAAATAATCGAACGCCACAATGTGCAACGGCAGTTGCATGGCGAGCGCCAACGCGGCGGCGCGGTCGAACGCGGGCGTGCGGGTCATGGCTGGGGGGGCTATTAACAGTAAACGCTGAGTCTGCGACATGGGGCACCTCGGCACGCGGCCATCTGGATGAAGTGAACAGGCATCCAGATTGAGCGTTCCTGCCTGGGACGACTTGATCTTTATCAGGAACTAACCGCATGTCGGACGGTTTTTTCCGTTCCCCGCCTGTTTGACAAAAATCAATCCTGCCTCCCCGGCCAGCGGCAGGATGAGCCTAAGGTTTCACTGCCCAAACGCACCGTTGCCATTGAGCGCAAGCGTTTCTGGATTACCCACGGGAGATTTGTCATGTCTGAGCAATTACGTTTGATGCTGGTCGTCTCGCCCTTGATGGAAAACAGCCCCGCGTTCGACCGGGCCGCAGCGTTGGCCAAGGCTTCGGGTGCGGCACTGCATATTGTGGCGTTCGACTACCTGGAAGGGCTGGCAACGGCCGGCATGGTCAACGAACAAGCGCTGGAGCAGATGCGACTCGGGTATGTCGAGCGCCATCGCCAATGGCTGGAAGAGCAGGCCCGTCCCTTACGCAAAATCGGAGTGCACGTCACCACTGAAGTGATCTGGGTGGAAAGACCCTTGCAGGAAATCCTCATTCACCTCAAAGAACAGCCGATGACCGCACTGATCAAGGCACTCGAATACGAATCGCTGCTATCACGCCTGATGTTCACGCCCCTCGATATCCATTTACTTCGCGAATGCCCCGTGCCTTTGCATTTTGTCAGTCACGTGCGGCACCCCCTGCCACGCAAGATTGTCGCCGCAGTTGACCCTTTCCATCGCGATAACCAATACGAAGGTTTCAACGACCGGATTCTGCGCGAGGCCGCAAAACTGGCGAGCGCCTGTAACGCGACGCTGGATGTGATCTATGCCCATGACCTGTCTTCCATCAGCACCGACGAATTCGGCTTCGACAACGCCTCTGCATTCTTTTCCTCAGGTACCGCCAAGACGCTGTTCGATGCACAAAGCGATGCCTTCCGCGAGCTGGCCGAGCGCAATGGTATTCCTCCGGAGAACCAGCACATGATCATGGGCAATCCGGCCAAGGTTCTCTCCAGTTACGCGGATGCCTATGACATCGACGTCATCGTCATGGGCCGGGTCGGCCATCGGGGCATTGGTCGATTGGTCGGCAGTACGGTGGAACACCTGCTGTACAAAATGCCGTGCAGCGTATGGGTGATTTCACCGGAAGAACTGGCTGAGTGAAAGAAGCCCACGAATCAGAAAGAGCGAGATACGGCGCCGCAAACGGATGGTTGAGCATCCCTTAGGGACGCTCAACCAATGGATGGGTGCGAGGTATTTTCTGACGCGAAAGCTGGCCGGGTTAAGTTCAACCGAAGGCGTAATGCTGTTCACTTAAGCGCGCTCTTGGATCGTGCGTACCTCTGTGGCGAGCGAGCTTGCTCGCGCTGGGCTGCGTAGCGGCCCCAAAAATCTGACAATCATTGCCGATTTTTGTGAGAGCTACGCACTCAAGCGCGAGCAAGCTCGCTCGCCACAGGTTTCTCCGATTCCAGACTCTCTTAAGTGAACAGCATTGAACCGAAGGCGGGGCTTTTGATCGGGCTGGAGCCACTTCATATCGGTTACATCGCGGTATGGAAAATCTGCTCGATCTCGTCCTGATTGGCAGGACGCGGATTGGTAAAGCCGCAGGCATCCTTCATGGCATTGGTTGCCAGGATCGGGATGTCATCGGCCTTGGCACCCAGTTCGGCGAGGCCGCTCGGAATACCGACATCCGAAGACAGTTTACGGATGGCGGTGATGGCCGCGGCGGCGCCTTTTTCCGCATCCAGATGCTGGGTGTCGACACCCATTGCGTTGGCGATGTCTTTAAACCGGGCCGGGCATACGCTGGCGTTGAAGCTGGCGACATGGGGCAGCAGGATCGCATTACAGACGCCGTGAGGCAGGTCGTAGAAACCACCCAGTTGGTGCGCCATGGCGTGGACATAGCCCAGCGAAGCATTGTTGAAGGCCATGCCGGCAAGAAATTGCGCGTAAGCCATATTTTCCCGGGCGGTCATGTCGTCCCCCTGGGCAACGGCAGTGCGCAGGTTGGCCGAGATCAATTCCACGGCCTTGAGTGCGCAGGCATCAGTGATCGGCGTTGCCGCAGTCGACACGTAAGCTTCGATAGCGTGGGTCAGCGCGTCCATGCCGGTGGCGGCGGTCAGGCCTTTGGGCATGCCTGCCATCAGCGAAGGATCGTTGACCGACAACAGTGGGGTGACGTTACGGTCGACGATGGCCATTTTCACGTGCCGGACTTCGTCGGTAATGATGCAGAAACGGGTCATTTCACTCGCCGTGCCAGCGGTGGTATTGATCGCGATCAACGGCATCTGTGGCTTGGCGGATTGATCCACGCCTTCGTAATCACTGATGTGCCCGCCGTTGGTGGCGCACAGGGCAATGCCCTTGGCGCAGTCATGGGGTGAACCGCCGCCCAGGGAAATAATGAAATCACAGTCGCTGCGCCCCAGCAGCTCAAGACCTTTCTCGACATTGCTGACCGTCGGATTCGGCTTGGCGCCATCAAACAAGGTGGAGTTGATGTCCTGCTGGGCCAGAAGGCTGGCGACCTTGGCGGCCACGCCGGCTTTGGCCAGGCCTGCATCAGTGACGATCAAGGCTTTACGAAAACCATATTTGCGGATGGCGAGCATCGCTTCGTCGAGACTGCCAATGCCCATCATGTTCACGGATGGAATGAAGAAAGTGCTGCTCATGATAAATCCTCTTTTACTCTGGAAACCCGGAAATCAGGTGAGGTCTTCTACTCATAACGCAGGCTGTGAGGCGGGTCTGATTGTCGTCATTGACGAGTTCAGCGGGAGACGTGCTGCATCAAGTGTTCAGGCGAACAGTGTTTTAAGATGCAGAGGTGGATGGGCCATCGCAGCCGGTATCTTTTGATCATGGGATTGAGCCTAAACCTGTGACGCCAGACTGGAATGGTCCTTTAGCTTTCATTGGCACCTCCTTTAGTACTGGGAGGTCATGCGCACCGCCAAGTCCGGTGCGAGATCTGTGGGAGCCGGGCGTGCCCCAATGTCAGTCAGTTAAGGATATCCAGGTGAACTTCACACCTGTGGCGAGGAAGCTTGCTCCCGCTGGAGTGCGCAGCGGCGTTTCTTGGCTTTGCGAGATTGGGTAGATGACTTGGTCGGACGCATGCGGATCAATCGACAGGCTGAAATCGGCCAAAAGCAGCCGGTGGACGGAGCGATAGCAAATGAATAGCTATGCTTAGTTTGTTGCGGAAACTGATTGTGCAGTCGGGAATTGCAGACACGCGCGTCGATCGCCTCATCACTGATGTTTTATAGGCAGCCCGCGAAATATGACGTCCTTGATCTCATCGATCATCGAGTTCCTGACGGCGTACCCGCATGTCGCCTATCTGGCGGTGTTTCTCCTGGCACTTTCCGAGTCAATCCCGATCATCGGTGTCGTCGTTCCCGGCACCGCTGTGATCCTCGCGCTCAGCACCCTGGTCCCGAGCGGCATATTATTGCTCTGGCCGTTGCTGATCGCCGCCACGTCAGGCGCGATCGCGGGTGATGGTCTTTCGTTCTGGCTTGGGCACCGATACCACCGCGAGATTCTTGGTCTCTGGCCGCTGAACCGGCACCCCAAACTGATTCAGCGCAGCGAAGCCTTTTTCACCCGTCATGGCGACAAAAGTGTCTTTCTCGCGCGCTTCACACCGGGCGTCCGCGCCTTTGTTCCGCTCCTTGCCGGCACGCTGGGGATGGCGGTCAGTCGGTTCTATGCCGTCAATTTCGCGTCGGCACTCGCCTGGGCTCCGTCGCATATACTGCCCGGTGTGCTCATCGGCGCAACTTTCAGCATTCTCGGTGCGGCTGCAAAACCACTCGCGATCCTGCTGGTCGCTCTAGTCGCGGTGGGCTGGGTGGTCCTGCATATCGTGCGCTGGACGCTGCGTCGCGGCATACCCTACCTCATCGTCGCAGTGCAGCGGTTGCGGAGTTGGGCCGGCACCCACGACACCTGGCTGAGCCGCAGTCTCACTAGCTTCCTCGATCCTTCACGGCCCGAAGCACGGGCTCTTGCACTGCCGACAGTCCTGCTCGTCGGTGCCGCCTGGCTTTTCTTCGGCGTCCTTGAGGACGTCATAAACGGTGACCCGTTGCTGCTTGCAGATAGCGCGATATACCGCGCGCTCCAGGATCTTCGCACAACACCAGGCGATGCGGTGATGATTGCCATCACAGAACTCGGCGACACCAAGGTCGTGGTGGCGGTCACGATTGTTGTCTTGCTGTGGCTCATGTGGAAACGCGCCTGGCGTACAGCAGCCTATTGGCTGGTTGCAATCGCCGGCGCTTCGGCGCTCAACATTGTCATCAAATTAGCGTTGTATCGAACTCGCCCCGGAGAGCTTCTCTATTCCGGGTGGAGTGCCTTTTCCTTCCCCAGCGGCCATAGCACGATCAATGTCGTGCTATACGGTTTCCTCGCCTTTCTCATTGCGCGTGATATCCGCCCGGCACGGCGCCTCGCACTCGCTCTTGGCGCAGCCACCCTGATATTTCTGATTGCATTTTCGCGCCTCTACCTCGGTGCGCATTGGCTTTCCGACGTGCTCGGGGGACTGGCATTCGGGTCCGCGTGGCTGGCGCTACTCAGCCTGTTCTACCTGCGGCGGCAGGCCGAGCGCATTGGGTCAGGGGGGCTGCTCGCCCTCGGATGTGCGGCACTTATCCTTGCCGGCGGCTTCAATATCTATCGCAGCCATGCGACGGACAGCGGTCGTTATGTCGTCAAGGTGGGGACGTTGACCATGGCCGCCGCCGATTGGTGGGCGTCGGATTGGCAGCAGCTGCCGGTGCGGCGTATCGATCTCACTGGCGAGACGAATGAGCCACTGACGTTCCAGTGGGCCGGTGGCCTGCAGGACTTGCAAGATGTCCTGCAGCGCAACGGATGGCGCAACTCGGCGGCCTGGACACTGTTGAATACCCTGAATTGGCTGACCGCCCAAGCTGCCCCTTCCGATCTTCCGGTCATTCCGCTTTTCGCCAGTGGTCGCCTTCCCAGTCTGACTCTCGTTCGACCGCATAGCGCTGACGCACCTAACGGTTCGCGGCTGGTGCTTCGATTGTGGGTCGTCGATTTCGAGCTCACAAACGGGCGAACTATGCCGCTGTGGATTGGCTCGGTTGTCGAGGAGCGTTTCTATCATCCCCTATCCCTTGTCACCTTGACGTCAACACAGCCCGATGCGAATGCACCGCGGAGAATGCTAGCGGCCGTACTTGACGGTGGGCGGCTCCTTTCTCGGACCGAAGGAACGGCAGATGCGGACTGGGATGGGCAGGTCCTGTTAGCTCGCCACGGTGAAAAACAGAAATGAATGACCGTCCAGGGTCAAATGCTGCCCTTCCTGACAGGCACTTAACGGCCATGAGAAGACATTCAACGGTGTTAGGAAATACGGGGCGATTCACCTGCTAGCATTGAGTGCTTGGACATTATAAAAGGGCTGATTATGCAGATGATTAAAATAGATGTGTCTGGTTTCATTAGACCACTACACTTACCGCAGTCCAGCGGCAGATCAAGCTATCCAGCACCCATGAGAAAGCAGTCCGGCCCAGCGTCGGGATTCGCTACCTGAAGTCCTCTCGCCCATCGTCATTCGCCTCCTACTACACTCTCACTTAGCGCCCCTAAGCAGCTCACGTCATCGTCGGGTCGCCAGGAGCCTAAAATGAAATGCGCATTTCTGACGTTCATAGCCCTACTCACCTGCTCATCGGCAATGGCATCACCGCCAGATGGAGAAAACCTTTTTCAAGATAACTGCATTGTTTGTCATGGGCCTCGAGGCACGGGAGGATCGGCACCTAAGCTGGCCGGAGATGCCAGTGAGTGGAAATCAAAAGTATTTGAGCGAGCCGTGCTTAGCGGTATCGACGACCAAGGAAAGCCTCTGAAGGCACCAATGCCGCATTGGGCTAGCGATAGCTTCAAATCTGACAGCGGTGTAAAGCCAAGCAAACTTGAAATTGATGCAATTCAGAAATATCTGCATCAGCAAAAGTAGTGTGTTTGCTTCGACCGAATGTTTTCGTTTTGGCGACATGCTTTTCACGCAGTGCTCACAGAATGGAGCGCAGATTACCCCTGCTCCTTTGAAGAATTCCCATTTGGCCCGCCCGCATGCGGGCCATTTTTTTTGGCTGCTACGCTTTCCAACGCCCGTAGTTCTCAACTTTCGACGTATTCAGTGCGTTTTCACACAGCCTGGGTCGATAGCAGCCCTTTTTGACAGGCAGGAATCGACCCAAAGCTGCCCTTCGTGAAAGACAGAAAACGGCCAAAAGCTGAAGTAGCCTGTTTGGGGGGCAGACATTCAAGATCTAGCCTAACCCGGCGCTACGCGGCTTTTTAGTCCGGCGCCCATATCGATCAATACGTTAAGACCCGGGCTTTAGATGCGTCTAAGTGTCAGCGAAACATCTTCCCTCGTTTCCGCGACCCCAAATACTCCAACGGTAGCGTGGCGTCTTAAGCGCAAGAGCCAGCGATCCGTCGCGATGGAATTTGTGCAACTTCGCACATTACTCGGTTTTCTGATCTGGCTCAAAGTATCTACCGTCCCTGGGCGTAGTGTTTGCAATAACGTTTCGTAAACACGCCGGAAATGGGGTGCTCATCCTTCACGTTTTTCAGTGTGTTTTTGAGATGTTTTTGCCTTTTTCATACTTCAAAGGGTGTCCGATGAAAACCTCATATTTCGTAGCAACGACAATCCTCGCCGCAGGCTTGTCTGCCGTTGCATCTCCTGCCAACTCGCAGACACTCGAAAAAGTTGCCGATAATAACAAAATCACCGTGTCTTACCGGGAGGCATCGGTACCTTTCAGCTACTTGATCAGTCCTACCGAAGCCGTGGGTTTCTCAGTCGATTTAACCGATGCCATCGTTGATGATATGCGCAGGAAGCTCGACAAACCGAACTTAGAAGTGGCTTACATTCCTGTGTCTTCGCAAACCCGCATTCCGTTGCTTGTCAACGGCACATACGATCTGGAGTGCGGTTCGACCACCAACAACGCTGCGCGTGGCAAGGACGTGGCTTTTGCAATTAGCCATTTCTACACCGGCACGCGCCTGTTGACCAAGAAGACCTCAGGCATAAAGAACTACGCCGATCTCGCAAAAAAGACTGTCGCCAGCACGGTCGGCAGCACGAACGAGAAGGTCCTCCGCCAATACAGTACCGACAACAATTTAGATGTACAGGTCGTCTTGGGTAAAGACTATGACGACTCCTTGGCGCTGGTTGAAAATGATCGTGCCGTAGCGTTTGCCATGGACGATATCCTGCTTTATGGCCTCATGGCGAACTCCAAAAATCCCGGTTCGCTCGAAGTCGTGGGTGATGCGCTGCAAGTCGAACCCTATGGCTGCATGCTTCGCAAAGATGATCCCGAGTTCAAGCAATTGGTCGATGGCACCATAACCCGTCTCATGGAGTCGGGCGAATTCGCAAGGCTATACACCAAGTGGTTTGAATCACCGATTCCTCCAAAAGGAATGAATCTGAATATGCCGATGAGCGAGCAGCTCAAAGCCAATCTCAAGGCGCGCAGTGACAAACCAGTGCTGTAAAGCTTAACGAGTAACTGAGCAAATGACATATAGAAGAAAAAGAACTCCGCCAGGAGGTATGGATCACGATTGATTACTCCGCCGGAGTACGTACATGGATTGCCTGATATGTGGAAACAAGCTTGCTCGTATTGCGTCTTCTGGCGTCTGGACGGAGTTTCATTGTCCTGAGTGTGGTTCCGGTCGCGTAACCATGGAGCTTCTTAGCTTAATGATGCTGATGCGAGCTCGGTTTGATGTGTCGCTGAGCCGAAAATGGCTTGCAGAACAACGGAAGTTCGACCCGCTCCCTATTATGCAAACCTCAGATCTCCCATTTTTGACAATCCACTGACTTACTGACTCATTCACTGAGTGCTGTTGGCCGTATTCCGCTTGTGACCAAGGCCGCTGTCGGCCATGAGCGGACATTGACCTGGGACTGCTACCGGCCAGAGCAGTCATTCGTGTTGGCGTTCAATAACGATGCTTTTATCTATGACGCCGCAAAACCGAATAGATTTATCCAGCTGGCGAGACGCTCATTTTCACTATGAGTGCCAAACGAATGCAGATGAGCTACTACAATCCTTAGAACTCCGGGGCCTGACAGAAAGCGAACGAATGTGGATGAAACACAAACTCTACCTCGTCTGGCTGATTCGGTTCGCATCCGCTTCGCTCATCATCGTAACCTGCGGTGCAGGCGCAGAAGATCTCGAACCAAGGTCCTACGCCAATACGCCGGTCGGTATCAATTTCCTGCTCATGGGCTATAGCGATCTGCATGGCAACGTAACGGCCAACCCCTCAATCCCGCTTCAGGACGCCAAGCTCAACATCAAGACGGTCGTGTTTGCCTTTGCCAGGTCCCTGGACGTCTGGGGCCGCTCCGGGAAGTTCGATATTGTCGTGCCTGAGGCAAAATTGACCGGCTCCGCCCTGTTCAACGGTGAACTCAAGGAGCGTAATGTGACCGGGTTAATCGATCCGAGATTCCGCTTCTCGGTCAACCTGTATGGCGCCCCGGCGCTGTCCCTGGCTGAATTCCCCGGCTATCAACAGGATGTGATTATCGGCACCAGCCTGGCGATCACGCCCCCCCTCGGGCAGTACGACGAGAACAAGCTGGTAAATCTGGGTAACAATCGCTGGTCATTCAAACCCGAGCTCGGGATTTCCAAGCGCCTGGGGCCAGTGACCCTGGAATTATCCGGCGCGGGCACCTTTTACACCGACAATAATGAGTTCCTCGGCAACCACACACTCTCCCAGGACCCGATTTACCAGGTACAGGGGCATCTAATCTATGCCTTTAACAATGGAGTTTGGGTTGCGCTGGATACGACCTACTTCACTGGCGGAAGTAGTTCAGTCGATGGAGTCGGTAATCACGACTACCAGGAAAACACACGTTACGGATGCACTCTGACGCTGCCATTGGACCGAAACCATTCACTAAAGCTGAGTGCGAGTAATGGCGGACATACCCGCACGGGCAGCGAATACGACTCCATTGGAATAGTCTGGCAGTATCGCTTCGGCGGCGGGTTGTGAAACTTGGGACTTACTTTAAATACCCTTCATTGATCCGAGCTTTCCCAACGTCATAAGTCGTTGACGGCAGGGGTAGCCACCCAGCCGGCCTCCAAGCCTCCGGGCAGCATTTGCCCAACTTCTTCTCCAACCTCCGAGTCAATCAGCTTGTTTAGCTTGGCGTTCATGGTCATGAGGAGGTCGGCGTTATTTGTCGGATCCAGCGCGAGGATTAGCTCGGTAGCATTACCGAATGTGGCATTGAGTAGCCCACCCACGCTCTCGCCCAGATGTGCGGCCAATTGCTTGGTGGCGCATCCAAGCCAGCCTGCCAGCGGCAAGATGGCGAGCGCACGTCAAGTAACCGACCTGATGATGCCAGCCACTCGACAGAAGTCGAAAATCAATCCCGAGCAATCTTGTCATTTGCCAAGGCTTAGGGCAGGGTCGATACCACTGAGTCTCTGTCAAAGGAGTCACCCCATGTCAAAGCTATATCCCAGTATCGATCCCGAAGGGCTGCTCGAGTACTCAGTGGTCTACACCGACCGCTCGCTCAACCACATGTCGCAGTCATTTCAAGACGTGATGAAGAACATTTCCAGGACCCTGAAACAGGTCTACAACGCCCAGGCTGTTGCGGTGGTCCCGGGCAGCGGCACTTTCGGCATGGAAGCGGTGGCGCGACAGTTTGCCACCGACCAGCAATGCCTGGTGATACGCAACGGCTGGTTCAGTTATCGCTGGAGCCAGATCCTTGAGATGGGCAACATCCCGGCGGCCACCACGGTGCTGAAAGCCCGACCGGTCGACACGGGTCGCCAGGCTGCCTACGCCCCACCCCCTCTGGACGAAGTGCTGGCAGCCATTCAGGCGCAGAAGCCGCAGATTGTCTTCGCTCCCCACGTTGAAACCTCATCAGGGATTATCCTGCCCGACGAGTACCTGCGGGCCGTCGGCGACGCCGTGCATGCGGTAGGTGGCCTGTTCGTGCTGGACTGCATCGCCTCAGGCACGCTTTGGGTTGATATGCACAAATGCGCAGTCGACCTGCTGATCAGCGCACCGCAGAAAGGCTGGAGCGCCTCCCCTTGCTGCGCTCTTGTGATGCTCAGCTCTTCGGCCCTCGAGCGCATCGAACAGACGCATAGCAGCAGCTTCGCCTGCGACCTGAAAAAGTGGCTTCAGATCATGCAGGCCTACGAACAGGGCGGACATGCCTACCATGCGACCATGCCCAGCGATGCCCTCGCGCGATTCAACGAAGTGATGAAAGAGACGCAAGCCTACGGTTTCGACAAGGTCCGCGGCGAACAACAGGCTCTGGGCGATCGGGTGCGCGCAATGTTGACCGGCAAAGGCATCAAAAGCGTGGCCGCCGCCGGCTTTCAGGCCCCTGGCGTGGTGGTGAGCTACACCGATGATGCCGACATCAAGAGCGGTAAGAAATTTGCCAACCACGGCCTGCAGATCGCCGCCGGAGTGCCGTTGCAATGCGACGAGCCGGCCGACTTCCAGACCTTCCGCATCGGTCTGTTCGGACTCGAAAAGCTGCACAATATCGAGCGCACGGTCAGCACCCTCGAACAGGCACTGGACGAGGTGATGGTTAACTAAGCCCTCATCTTGCCCGCAGCACGTGCGCCCTTCAGCGCTATCAGAAAAGGTTTCCAACGAAGCCTTTCACGGGGCGGATGATTGGCGGCTGTATGACTTGGATCGACCCAAAGCTGACGATGGCGACAGGCAGAAATCGATCAGATAGCGACCACGCCCCCTGACTACCCCATCCCAGTCCTCCCTCAACGTGGAGCACAAAAAACCGGCCAAAAGGACACTCAGAAACTCAACCGTGCACCAGGTAAGCTCCTGACGGAACCCGATATCGCAGCTTCTTGCATTTGCCGGGTTTGGGCTGATGCCCGGGCGGGCGATCAGGAAACCAGATTCGGCATTTCCCCGGAGGCGGCCAATGGCCGCGGGGAATCTCAACCTCATCGTACGCAGGCCGCTCTGGCTCGACGAAAGCCACTGGCAATTCTCCTTCGGGCCCTGGCCCGCCAGCCGTCGGTGAATCCGATACCCTTTCCGCCTGTGCGCTAGCGAAGTTGCCAGCGTCGGCTTGTTCAGCAGCGGCCATTTCTGCCTCGCGGCGCTTTTGGACCTCCTCTTTGAGCCCCTCCTGGACTGCGACCAGGTCCTCTTTGGCGTTGGGTGAAGTACTTGAAGCCTTGGCCTGCTGCGCCGCCTGGATCAATTGGAAGTTGCGGTTGCGTAACTCGACGTTGCGACCAACCCGCATGTTCGAGCGCGCCGCCAACGTTTCAGCCTGCTCGTACTGCCCCTGCTGAAGACGCAATACACCAAGGTAATGCAGCGTCGCGGGATTGTTCGGCTGGATATGCAGGGCACGTTCCAGCGTGGCAGCGGCTTGGTCCAACTGGCCATTTTCATACTGCCCAGAGGCGGTTTCGATTAGCGTGGTTGATGCGCTGTTACTTTGCGAGGGCGCCTTTCGCTCGGCAGCAACCGAGCAAAGCGACACGACGGCGCAGAACGCCAGGATAAGACCCGGCAGAAAACTCTTGGTTGGCATCAAGGGGCGGACTCGGCGGATCTAGGACGGCACTGCCGCAAAGCAGGCCACCAGCGCTGCTCGGCGTCGCCGATACAGGGCCCCTGTTGACCTGGCCATTACCCCGAAGTTCCCGCTGCATCGGGCACATCGGCACCGGACCTTCTCATGCGGATTGTCTGCGCCAGGTGCCGGGTGATGTGCCGAACTGGCGTTTAAATGCGCGGCTGAACGCTGCTTCGGATTCGTAGCCCACTGCAAAGCCGATTTGCGCCACATTCCCGCGACCTTCGCGCAGGTGTTGAGCCGCCACGTGCATACGCCAAAGCGTCAGGTATTGCATCGGTGGCTGTCCGACCAATGTCGTGAATCGCTCCGCGAATACCGAGCGCGACATGCCCACTTCAAGCGCCAGGGCTTCTGCCGTCCAGCCCTCGGTTGGACGAGCATGGAGCAGCGCCAATGCGCGCCCGATATGCGGATCTCGCAAACCCGCCAGCCACCCGCGCCGTTCAGTGGGGAGGTTCGCGACATACTGACTGACGGCTTCGACGAACAGCAACTCGGATAGCTTGGCGATGACCGTTGCCGAGCCGACGCGCCCCGCCGCGATCTCACTGACAGCGAAACGGAATGAGCTTTCAATCCAGGCCCCCGAAGCCGTCGTGCGGACATCTAGCTTCAATAAAGATGGCAGCGACGAAAGCAACGGACTGAACGGTGTTTCAGAGCCGAGGAATCCGCACAATAACTGTGTGGTCTCGCCGCCCCCGCCGTACTTGATTCGTGAGATGCCGCCGACTTCCGGCGGCTGAATAACTTCGCGCGCCGACATGGGCGCAATGCTTAGATCACTGCCAAAAGTATGAACGTCATTGCGAGGCAACAGAATGAGTTCGCCTGCCCGCACGTCGAGGGTGGCGCCATCGTCGATTCGCAACTGCATGTGCCCGGCCGCGACAAAATGCGACGCAATGACATGTCGAGGTGCCGCCAGGAACGGTTTGCAATCGTCTGCAGAGATTCTTCCGCTGATGCACCAGGGCGCAGTGAGCTCCGCCTCGAGGAAGACCCCTCCAGACAGCCGAATCACACGCAAGACATCAGAAAGCGCATCCAACAATTGCCAGCCCTCCTTTCCGGAGTCCGGAGCATGTAATCAGGCGCACTGGTCATTCGCCGCCTGAACTGCGAGGCCTAGATTAGCACCAACGTGGACTCAGTGATCGAGACGCTCCCCAGACACTTCACCAATGGTCATTGCCCCCGCGTTAACCGTAATTGGCCCATTCCAACTCGACCACGCAAGCCGGAGATCAATATGAACACCGCAGCTACCCTACCCCGCTCAGATTCAGGCAACGCCAATCGTTATGCTCAAATCGTCAGATCATCGAAGAAAGCGGAATGGCAGATCGATCGCGATTTGCTACAGGACCGTAGCTTCGACTTCTCGCGAAAATTCTTGCCCGACGGACTATCGCGGATAGACCGCCTGACCTTTCTCACCGCGGACGAGGCGCGCCTGCTCAGCCAGATTCAGGGCCGAACCTATGCGTATATCTTTGGCCTGGTCGAGCGTTTTATCAGTGCCAAAATGCTCGATCAAGGCCGGGCCCATGTGTTTGACGATCAGCTCGCACTCGAAGCGCTGGTGCGCTTTTCCAACGACGAGATCAAGCATCAGGAGCTGTTCCGGCGTATTGAAACGATGATTAGTACGCACTTGTCGTCGGGATATCGTCAGGTTGCCGATCCAAACGATGTGGCGCGCGCGGTACTGGCGGCCAGCACCTGGTCGGTGCTGGCGCTGACCTGCCATATCGAGCTGTTTGTTCAGACGCACTACGTGCAAAGCATCGCCCCCCGCGAGGAGTTGTGCCCACTCTTCAAGGATGTCTTCAAATTTCACTGGAAGGATGAAAGCCGGCACGTCGTACTCGATGAACTGGAGTGGGAGGCGGAGCACGCGAAACTGTCCCCGGCCGACCGCGACCAGGCAGTGACCGATCTGATTGCGCTGGTGGCCGCCGTCGACGCCATCCTGCAGGCACAATCGGCATCCGATGCCGACTACTTCATTCGAATTGCTTCGCGATCGTTCAGTGTCGATGAGACAGCGCAAATCAACACCTGCGTGCTGAGCGCCTACCGCTGGCAATACATCATCTCGGGTGTGCAGCATCCACACTTTGGCCGGCTGCTTACGCGCATGACAACACCTGCACAGATGTCCAGGATTCAGACCGCACTGGCACCCATCATGAGCAATTGATCGACAGGGGGCGACCGACCGCGCGTCGGTCGCACGACGCTGGGATGACGTACTGAAAATGATTGATTGAGGATGGCCATGACGATTCCGATGTGGATGCTGCTTGGATTTGCAACCTGGACTTTACTGTTGTTGATGGCAACCGTCGGGGTGTATCGCTGGGTCAGAATCTTGTTCTCGAGTGTTCCGATTGCTTCCTTCCGAAGCGATCAGCTCGAAGGCGAGGATTGGTATCGCCGCGGGACACGAGCACACGCGAACTGTGTGGAGAATCTGCCTGTCTTTGGCGTCATCGTGTTGGTGATTTCAGCCCTGGGTGTCGACGGCCTTGCGGTGAACTACTTGTCCATCATCGTTCTGATCGCTCGTGTGTGCCAGTCGCTGGTTCACGTATCCCATGTGCAAACCGATACGTTCGTGGCGGTTCGATTTACCTTCTTTTGCGTGCAGTTGGTCTGTTTTCTCGCACTCATTGTGATAGCCGCTTGTTACGGCGCCTGAATACTCAAATAGAGGGATGAATTCAGGCCTGGTCCTGCCAATCAACATTTCGTTCGGACGCGCCCCTGGCAAGTCAGAGGTTAGATTCGATCCAGACTATCTTCGGCGCGACCGGTTGAAAACGGCTGTCGATTCACGCCCCGCCGGCAACAAGTCTCACTCTGTGGCAGTCAGACGGTCCAAGTTTTTGACCGCTTGATGAGCGAACATCGATTGGCATCAGAGACTGTCCGGATTCGTTGTCCAACAGCACAGAACGTGTCTCTTGCGGCTTGAACAGGAAGCGTTCGCCCCACTGTCTCATACTGACCACAACCGGAAAGATCTCCCGTCCTTTGTCCGTTAGGACGTACTCCTTGTAGGCGCTTCCATCCGACGCCGGTCGAACGTCGAATACACCGACTTCAACCAACGTTTTTAGTCGCGATGCCAGAATATTTTTGGCCACGCCCAAGCTCTTTTGAAACTCGCTGAATCGGCGAATGTCGTCAAATGCGTCGCGGATAATCATGAGCGACCAGCGATCCCCAATTGCCTCCAGTGTTCTTGCTACCGGGCATTCGCTGCTTTGCGGTGAAGCGCCTTTGACCATCGTATTTACCTTTTGAATAAGGGTGCCAAGTCTGTCGATAAATCTGGATCAATGTGGTTGCAAATTGAAACCTGGCTCAGCAATAATTAAAACCAGTTCTTAATTGAAACCAGTTTAACGCCATGGAGGCGTGCATGACAGCAGATGCAGACTCAACCACCGAACGTTTCTCCAGGCGGCCTTCGGGATTGCCGCATACGGATATCGGAGAAAGCAGCAGGATCGACCGGTCTCCGGGGCTTTCTTCCTCGCTCACGTTATTGTTTTCCGTCACCTGCGCACTTGCAGTAGCCAACGTTTATTTTGCCCAACCCTTGCTCGCCTCAATGGCTGAGAGCCTGGGCGTCACCTCAGGATTGATCGGGGTCGTGGTGACGGCCACTCAGGTTGGATACGCGCTGGGGTTGCTGTTCATCGTACCGCTGGGCGATATGGTCAACCGTAAACGGCTGATTTTGACTCAAGTGACGCTGTCTGCAATTGCGCTGGCGGCAGTCGGCGCATCACAGCAATGGCTGGCCCTGCTGGGAGCCATGAGCATGATGGGCTTACTGGCAGTGGTCGTTCAGGTGCTTGTGGCATATGCCGCCGTGTTGGCAACGCCATCACAACGTGGACAGGCAGTGGGAACCGTAACCAGCGGAGTTGTCCTGGGCATTCTTCTGGCGCGGTTTACCTCTGGGCTGATCGCAGATCTAGCGGGCTGGCGCGCCGTTTATTTCGTTTCATCAGGATTGATGCTGACCATCGCGGCGGTGCTCTGGAAATTGCTTCCTGCCGCAGTGTCGCCGCGCAATCAACACGCCTACCAAGCTCTCATCCGGTCGTTCTTCAAGCTGTTCATGACCGAGCCGGTTTTGCGTATCAGGGGCCTGTTGGCCTTACTGATCTTTGCCGCTTTTTCCGTGCTATGGACATCCATGGTGCTGCCGTTGAGCGCTCCGCCGCTGTCGCTTTCACACACTGCCATCGGCATGTTCGGCTTGGCTGGCGTCGCCGGTGCCCTTGCTGCCAGAAGAGCCGGTCGCTGGGCCGATCAAGGTTTGGGACAAAGAGTCACCGGCATTTCGCTGGGGCTCCTGACGCTTTCCTGGTTGCCCATCACTTTTGCCGAGACGTCCCTGATAGCACTGCTCTGCGGAGTGGTCTTGCTCGACTTCGCGGTGCAAGCAGTACACGTCACCAACCAGAGCCTCATTTTTGCTGCTCGACCCGACGCCCAAAGTCGCATGGTCGGCGCATACATGTGCTTCTACTCGGTCGGTAGCGCGCTGGGGGCGGCAGCCGCGACCCAGGTTTATGCGCTCTGGGGCTGGATGGCAGTAAGCCTGCTGGGCGCCTTGATCAGCGCTACAGCTTTGGCGCTGTGGGTTCTCACAAGACATTTCTCAACGACCATTCAAGGAAGATCAGTATGAAAGCCGGACACCTGCTACTCGCAATCTTGATTACTGCCATATGGGGCGTGAATTTCTCGGTTATCAAACTGGGCCTCACCACCGTTGACCCGCTCATTCTTGCTGGCATTCGCTTCACGCTTTGCGCACTTCCAGCGATCTTTTTCATTCCGAAACCTGATGTGCAGTGGCGCTACATCATTGGTTACGGTCTGGTCTTCGGTATCGGACTTTGGGGCATCGTTAACCTTGGCATCAAGTCTGGTCTTTCAGCAGGCATCGCTTCGCTGGTGCTTCAGTTCAGCGCGTTTTTCACCATCCTGCTGGGCTCATGGGTATTCAAGGAAGCGATTTCCCGCTACCAACTTGCAGGCATAGGTATCGCCTCCTGTGGCTTGTTGAGCATCATCTCAATTGTTGATGGGACAGTAACGACGGCCGGGCTGATCCTGGTGCTGCTGGGAGCGGTCGCCTGGAGTGTGGCCAACGTGATCAACAAAAAAGCCAAGACCACCCAGGTCTTCGCTTTCCTGGTGTGGTCCAGCGCGTTTTCGCCCATCCCTCTTTTCGCGCTTGATTACGCTGTTAACGGCTCGACGGGTTACAGCGCATTGGTGAATCAACTCGACTACCGCGCCGTCCTGTCGATCCTGTTCCAGGTATACCCCAATACACTGTTCGGCTACTGGGTGTGGAATTCACTTCTGAAACGATATCCAGTGTCTACCGTCGCGCCATTGTCGTTATTGGTGCCGGTATTCGGCCTGCTCGGTTCAGTCATGATTTTTAATGAGACCCTGTCACTTAACAAAATCGTTGCAGTCGTTTTCATCGTGTCGGGTCTTGGCGTCGGCTTATACGGACAGCGCGTCCTCAGTACGTTGTTCAAGCGATCTGGCCGATGCCCATCGTGATGTAACAGCACGGGCTGGAGACCTTCTGAACACTGCAGAAGGGACATCGAGATAACAAACCTCTAAGGGTGCCGAATACTGAAGCCATTGGCTATTTAAGCAGCGGCTCCCTAGAACTTTTCCCTATTAATCTGTCTATGTGGATAGGCACATTCGTTCGGTAAGCGCGAACCCGCAGGCTTCGCGCAGCCAGATGGCCACACGTCCAATTGTCAATCAGAGGTTGCCTTCTCTCATGAAATTCCATGACCCACGGATGGTGCTCTTCGCCCTGTTCGCGTTCGCGGCAGTTGGCTCGGCATCAGCAACACAGATGAAGACCTCAACCCCTGTTTTCCCAACTGAAGTCGCAGCCGTTCAGGCTCCTGTCCAGGCCGCCGGCAACCCTTGGCCGACCTTGGCCAGTATGGCCGGAAAGCAGCCAGGGTCGTTGCTTGCCCATGACGACCGATACTGGCATGACGGCCGCTGGCACAATCGCAGAGACGATTGGCGCCGAGACGACTGGCGCAGAGATAATTGGCGTAGAGAGCAAGCCCGCCGAGAAGCTGAACGTCGCGATTGGGAGCGCCACCAGGATCGGGCCATGCGGCACCGCTACGAGGACGATCACCGCTACTATCGTCGCTAGTGCGAAGCCACGGGAATCCAGACTCGCTCATCCCGCCGCCCTGCCATACTGTTCAACATGACTCGTGCAACCTTCCGCTTCTACGAGGAGCTCAACGATTTCCTGCCGGCCGAACGGCGGCGGCAGTCCTTCACCTGCGAGTGCGCGCGAGGGGCGACGGTCAAGCACATGATCGAGGCGCTCGGGATCCCGCACACGGAGGTCGAGCTGGTGCTGCTCAACGGCGAGTCGGTGGGCCTGGAGCGGATGATCTTCGACGGTGACCGGCTGGCGGTGTATCCCAAGTTCGAAGCGCTGGACATCAGCCCGCTGCTCAAGGTTCGTGCGCAACCTTTACGGGTGCTGCGCTTCGTCGCTGATGCGCACCTGGGCGGGCTGGCCAGCCTGCTGCGCATGAGCGGCTTCGACACCCTCTACGACAATGGCTTCGAGGATGGCGAGATCGCCGAGATCGCTGCGCAGCAAGGACGCATCGTGCTGACCCGCGACCGCGAACTGCTCAAGCGGCGGATCATCAGCCACGGCTGTTACGTGCATGCCCTGAAACCGTCGCTGCAGCTGCGCGAATTGTACGAACGCCTCGACCTGGCGCGTAGCGCGCGGCCATTCAGCCTGTGCCTTCATTGCAACCTGCCGCTGCACGAGATCAGCCCGGAACTGGCCCGGTTGCAGGTGCCGCCACGCGTGGGCGCCCTCTATTCGCACTTCCTGCGCTGCGACGCCTGCCAACGGATTTACTGGGAGGGTTCGCACTGGCGCGGCATGTGTGCCCTGCTGGCACCTCTGCTGAACCGATAACCGAGCGCATCGGATCGGACCGGCTGCGGGAAAAGCGCCTCACAAACCCTGGACCTGGCTCAAGCCAGCAGATCGGTGATCCACCGGGCCTGCCGGGCGATCTCTTGCACTTTCTCCTCGGGCACGGCCTGCCGCGCATGGGCGAATTGGGTCAGGGTCTTCTGCTTCGCGCGCAGGATGCGCTGCCACTTGATCAGGAACGCCGGGCTGCGTGCCTGCATCTGCAGCGGGCCGAAGTAAAGTTCCTCGGCGGTGTACATCACCGGCCCGGCACGCTCGGCGACGATGATTTCGTAGTCGAAGCGATTTTCCCGCAGCAGTTCCTCGCAGAGGATGCGGTAGCCATTCTCCATCAGCCATTGGCGCAGTGGCTGCTCGCCGCCGTTGGGCTGCAGAATCAGGCGTTCCTGGCCGCTCAGGCGCGCCTTGCCGTTGTCGAGGATGTCGCGGATCGTCTCGCCGCCCATGCCGCAGATGCTGATCGCGGTGATCCCGTCTCCCGGCTCGATCGCCGCCAGGCCACTGGCCAGGCGCACGCTGATCCGCTGGTCCAGGCCGTTCTCGCGCACGGTTCGTTCGGCCGAGTGGAACGGCGTCAAGGCCACCTCGCCGGCCACCGCCGCCGCGATGGCGCCACGGCGCATCAACGCCACCGGCAGGTAGCCGTGATCCGAGCCGATATCGGCCAGGCGCGCATCTGCGGGCACATGCGCCGCCACGCGCTCCAGGCGCTGGGACAATGTCTGTTCGTTCAACTGCAGTTCCTTTTCACCACGAACGTCCGGCACCGTTGGCCAGATCGGGACGCGATTCTGTCGAGCAACGCCGTGCATTTCAAATTTATATGACCAGGGCCATGACTCGCATCAGCCAGCACAAAAAAAGCCCCGCCACCGAAAGCGGTGCGGGGCAAAAAATTGGTTGGTTGCGGCCAACCAAAGGAGCTCGATGAAAAGCGTCTACGGGCGGAGTCAGATGCAATCCTGTGCGGCGCGCTCAAAACTCGAAGGCAGGAAGTTCGACGCCAGCAAATGCCGCTCGTAGATGAACACCTTGCCGCCGCTCCCGGCCTTGTAGGCTTCCAGCACGTTGTCCGCCGAGACTTTGCTCGGCACCACGATCCGGTAGCTGCGCTGGGTCTGCGAGACAGTCGGGTTCAACGCTTTGCCCTGCAACTTCGGTACGACGCAGTCGGCGAATTGCGCAGGGGTCTTGTTGGTCTGCAAGGTCAGGGTCGGATCGTTCGGCGCGGAGGCACAACCGGCGAGCAACAAAGAGGCAAACGCTATGACGGGCGCGAATAAAGGACGCATCGGTCTCATCCCGAGAGTAAAGTTCGATGGAGGCGATTTTCCGCCGATTGCCGACAAAGAAGAACTTGCGTTTCGTAATGGTCACTATTACTTCTAGCGATAGTTGCGCGCCGTGTAGACGGATTCACACTCAATCACGACTGGAAATAATTAATGAGGATCTCTCCTTGAGAACTTTTGACCTGATCCGCGACGCCGTTTTGCCCGACTTCCGTGAGCGGGTGGCCGAGTACCTGATCCAGTACGAAACCGTACTGTTGTGCGAAAACGCACCCGACCCGGAGCTTGCGCGGGCCACTGCCAATCAGTTGCGGGGGTATCTGCGAGGATTGAACACCACACGGGTGTTGGGCATGGCGGATTGGGAGGAGCTGGATCGGCGAGTGGTTAATACGTGGCTTTAGCGCCCGACCAGCGAAGTTTCCAACAACGCCTCCAAACCCATCGGCTTGGCAAAATAATAACCCTGGGCCTGCCCTGCACCCATCTCGCGCAGCAAGACCAGTGTCGCTTCATCCTCGACCCCTTCGGCCACCACACTGAGGTCCAGCGATTCGGCCATCCGCACAATCGCCCGGACAATGGCGCGACTGCGTGGACTGGTGGTCAGTTCGAGGATGAACGACTTGTCGATCTTCAAGCCGCTGAAGCGGTATTGATGCACATAGCTCAGGGATGAAAATCCTGCACCGAAGTCATCGAGCACCACCGACATGCCGTTATCGGCCAATTGCTGCATGGTCAGTCGGGCAATGGCTGGCTCAGCCACCAGCGCACCTTCGGTCAACTCCAGGCAGATCCGTGATGGCGCGACCCGGTGTCGGGCCAACAGTGCGAGCACATCGTCGGCGAAGTCCGGACGCGCCATGCTGTAACTGGAGCAATTGACGTGCACCGCAGGCCAATTGGCGTGTTGGGGCTGTGCAAGGATCACTGCAATGCTGTTGAGCATGTACAGGTCCAGTCGACCGATCAGACGCAAACCTTCGACATCCGGCAAAAACTCGCCCGGCGCGATCACCCGGCCGCCCGGTTGATGCCAGCGGATCAGCGCTTCAAGGGCCAACAGTTCGCCGCTTTCGACGCTGACAATCGGCTGGAAATACGGCAGCAGTTCGTCGGTACGTTTGAGCGCGTTGCGCAATGCCCCTTCCCGCTCAACCTGGTCCGAGACCTCACGGCGCACTTCCTGATTGAACACCGCGTAGCTGTCACGCCCGGCACTCTTGACCCGGTACATCGCCGCATCGGCGTCGCGCAGCAAGTCGGCTGGTTCGTGATGGAACTGACTGTCGGCGCTGACAATACCGATACTGCAGGACGAAAACACTTCATGACCATTGATGGAAAACGGCAGGTCGAACGCCACCAGGATCCGTTCGGCGATTTCGATCACCACGTCCAGCGGCGCCTCGGGGACGAGCACTGAAAACTCATCGCCGCCCAGGCGCGCCAGCATGTCGGTGTCGCGCAGACACCCGCGTAAACGGTGGGCGGCCTGCATCAGCAGCAGGTCGCCAAAATGATGGCCGAGGCTGTCGTTCACCATTTTGAAACGGTCGAGGTCGATGAACATCACCGCCAGGTGCCCGCCTTCGCTGCCGAACCGCGACCAGGCCAGATTGAGGCGCTGTTGCAGGTAGGTACGATTCGGTAGCCCGGTCAGCGCATCGTGGGAGTTTTCGTGTTGCAACTTGGCATTGGCGTGATCGAGCTCGCGAGTGCGGTTCTGCACCCGGGCTTCCAGCATGAGGTTGGCAGCATGGATCGCTTCGGCGGCGGTGCGTCGCGACAACGCGGTGTCGATGTGCCGCGACACGAACGTCAGCAGTTCCTGGTCCCGCAGGGTATAGCGCACCTGCGAGGTATAACTTTGCACCGCCAGCACGCCACGCACCACATCGCCATCGAACAATGGAATGCCCAGCCAGGAATAGGCTTTGACAGACTCATGGGCCATTGCGATTTCACCGTGCGCAGCCAATCGGTCAGCTTCGCCTGCATCAATCAGGCAAGGTCGGCGCTGACGGATAACGTACTCGGTCAAGCCCCGGCGCCCACGCCGCGCCTCCGGGCAGGTTGTCTGCCGTTCATCGACGTAATACGGAAAGGTCACTTCACTGGTCGCGTCGTCGAACAGTGCAATGTAGAAGTTCCGCGCGAACAGCAGATCACCGACGATGCCATGCAACGTTTGAAACAACTCAGCCATGTCGCCAGGCTGGCTCGACAGTTCAGCGATCTGGAACAGCGCGCTCTGCAGATGTTCGGCGCGCTGTCGTTCTGCCACTTCCTGCCTCAATGCATCGTTGACGGCTGAAAGCTCCAGGGTGCGACGCATCACCGTCTCTTCCAGATCCTCGCGGTGCAGAATCCGGTCCAGCGCCATGGCCACGTGGCGGGCCACCACCAGAAACAACGCGCGGTCTTCAGCGCTGTAAGTACGAGAAACGTCGTAGACCTGCATCGCAAGCATGCCAAACACGTCATCCGAGGCATTTTTCAACGGTGCGCCCATCCAGAACTCGGGACGATCACCCACGCAGTAGAAACGATTCTCGGCCTGAGCCGCGAGAATGCCGGCGGCGTCGATCAGCAACGGCTGGCCACTGGTCAATACCTGGCCGGTCAACGACAAGTGCGAAGGGTCAAGGTATTCGTAGTGCTGGGACTCCACGGCATCAACGTCGATGATGTCGACGTAATACGGGTAGTCAATCTTGCCACTGTGCGGGTCATACAGCGCGAGATAGAAGTTCTCGGCGTCGATCAGGCTAGCCAGCAGCTGGTGAACCCCCACCAGAAACACTGACCGGTCGCGGGTCGAACTGGCCAGGTAGGTAATTTCATACAGCACACGCTGAGTAATCTGCGCACGGGCCAGAGTATTGGTCTGTACCTCAATGCCCAGGCGCTGGGCAAACTCGGCGAGCGCCGGCTCCGCGGCATCGTTGGCTGGCGCGAGTAGCCAACCCAGCACCGTTTCGCCTCTGCCGGTCGGCCAGCGCTGCAGGTGCCGGGTCAGGCAAAAGGCTTCAAATTCTTCATTCGCAACGATTGACGGCCACTGCACCCTCGGGTCGCCCTGCCCGACCAAATGCATTTGTTCGCCGGCGCGGTAAACCACCCACGCGGTGGTATGGGCCCAATTACGCGCTGAATCCAGTAAATGTTCGAGGGTGTTCTCGTTACCAGCGCAGGCCATTGCGACCGTATCCCACTTCCCGTCTGGTTGAGATGCGACAACGTCGCAATCGTTCGATTGCCGCGGGGAGTGTGTCAATGGACAAAAACTCATCAGCGCTCCCAGAGCCAGAACTGGCGATACTCACCTACTGAACGCAAACAATGTGCCAGTGATCCTCCCGTTTAAAGCGTATAGAGGTTTTTTTCAATAGTTTTATTCGCTAAGTGCCAACAAGGGACGGACAACGAGTGACTCGCTACTTGTTGTCCTGGTCGCTGATCGCCGTGCAGTTTCAGACGCGGATTTCACTGGTCGGGATAACGTCGATCCGCGCCACGGGTCCCGTCAAGTGCGCCAGGTCTGCGTTGTGCTCGGTGATGATGTCTTCGGCAGCGAGGTTGCCGTTGTCGACAGTGGAATGCGCGTCGGCGGCGAGCACGACGTCATAGCCCAGCTTCAGGGCCTGGCGGACAGTGGCGTTGACGCAATAGTCGGTTTGCAGCCCGCAGATGATCAGGCGGTCGACGCCCAAATCCTGCAATTGGGCTTGCAAGTGGGTCCGGTAGAACGAGTCTCGATTGGTTTTTCGCACGCGAAGGTCTTGCGCCGACGTCTTCAGGCTTTCGGCCAGTTGCCAGCCTTCGGAACCGTATTGCAGCTGGTCGCCCTGTTCTTCGTGCTGGATGAGGATGACCGGGATGCCTGCTTCGCGAGCCCTGGCACTGAGGCCGTTGATGTTCTCGATAACGCGCTTGATCTCAAAACATTCGTATTCGCCAGTGCACAAGGCACGCTGGACATCGATGATCAGCAGTGCGGTAGCCATGAGCTTCCTTCCTTGATAGGTCGGTGAATCGGCAACGGATATCGAATCCGTTCCCCTTTTAACGTCTAGGGATCGGGGGCCACCCTCAAGAAATTGGGTGGCCTCGGATCTGCCTCAATAACCGAGCGACAACCCGGTGTTTCGACGTGGATCGTTCGCACCATAGAAGCGGTTTTTGCCCACCGGTTTGCCTTCCAGCGAAGGCGCGCCGACCAGAATCGCCGCCACATGGTTGGCGTCCTGTGGCCCGGCAAACTTGTGCCCCCAACTTTCGAGCATCTTCACCGTATCAGGGCTGGTAGTGAAGGTCTCAAGGTTGGTCTCTTCCGGCAACCACTGCTGGTGGAAACGCGGTGCATCGACCGCTTCCTGGATGTTCATCCCGTAGTCGATCACGTTGAGCATAGTCAGTAAGGTCGCGGTGATGATGCGACTGCCGCCGGGAGTGCCGACGACCATCACCACTTTGCCGTCCTTGGTGACGATGGTCGGGCTCATGGACGACAGCGGTGCCTTGCCGGGAGCGATGGCGTTGGCTTCCCCTTGCACCAGACCGTACATGTTCGGCACGCCGATTTTCGAGGTGAAGTCATCCATTTCGTCGTTGAGGATGACCCCGGTTTTGCTGGCCATGACGCCGGCGCCGAACCAGTCGTTCAAGGTGTAGGTCACCGAGACCGCGTTGCCCCATTTATCGACGATGGAGTAATGGGTGGTGTTGCTGCCTTCGTGTGGCGCTACGCCGGGTTTGAGCTCACGGGACACACCGGCTTTTTGCGGATCGATGGCGGTGCGGATTTTGGTGGCGTAGTTTTTATCCAGCAGATGGGCGATCGGGTTCTTCACGAAATCCGGGTCGCCCAGGTAACTGTTGCGGTCTACGTAGGCGTGACGCATCGCTTCGATCTGGTAGTGCATGCCCTGGGCCGAGTGATAGCCCAGGTCTTTCATCGGATAGCCTTCGAGAATGTTCATGATCTCGCAAATCACCACGCCGCCAGAGCTGGGCGGCGGTGCCGAGACCACATGGTAGCCGCGGTAATCGCATTCAATCGGGGCCAGTTCGCGGGTCTTGTATTTGTCGAGGTCGGCCTGAGTGATGATGCCTTTGTTGGCCTGACTGGAGGTAACGATGGCATCGGCCACCCAGCCTTTATAGAAGCCGTCGGCGCCGTTCTCGGAGATTTCCCGCAGGGTCTTGCCGAGGTCTTTTTGCACCAGTTTCTGACCGACTTGCATCGGCTCGCCGTTGCTCAGGAAGATCGCACCGGAATCCTTGATATCCTTCTTGAACACGTCAGTGGCGTATTCCAGCAATTCGACATCGCCCTGCTCCAGCACAAAACCGTCTTCGGCGAGCTTGATGGCCGGGGCGATCACTTCCTTGCGCGGTTTGGTGCCGTACTTCTTCAGCGCCAGTTCCATGCCCGACACGTTGCCCGGCACGCCAACGGCCAGATGCCCACGGGTGCTCAGGTCAGGGACGACGTTGCCCTCCTTGTCGAGGTACATGTTTGCAGTAGCGGCCAGCGGGGCTTTTTCGCGGAAGTCGAGGAAGGTCTTGCGCCCGTCCGCCAACTGAATGGTCATGAAACCGCCGCCACCCAGGTTGCCCGCCGCGGGATAAACCACCGCCAGCGCATAACCGACCGCTACCGCGGCGTCGACGGCGTTGCCGCCATTCTTGAGCACATCGACGCCCACGTGACTGGCCAGATGCTGGGCGGTAACAACCATGCCGTTTTCGGCCGCGACCGGCGCCACGGAGGCCGCGTAAGCACTGAGGCAGCTGAGCGCCAATGAGGTCGCAATCAGCGATTTGGCAAAAGGTTCGAACTTCATGAGTCGGTCTCTTTTTGTTTTTAGGCTCTGTACAAAAACAGAGGGAAGGCTTCAAGAGCAGAGGCAAGTATGGCTGGGATTGCGTATTGCGCCTCCCCGTCGAGGCAGTATGCTTGGCCTCTGCTCAGCACCTTTACGGAGTCCACCGGCATGAGTTACACCTTCATCACTCTCGCATCTCCGGTGGGCGAGTTGAAGCTGGTCGCGAATGGCTCACGACTGGCAGCCATCCTCTGGGAAAACGACAAGCCCGGCCGGGTGCGGCTTGGGCCGATGAGTGAGGCGCCGGATAATCCGATCCTGATGCGCACCGCTCAGCAGCTGCGGGAATACTTTGCGGGCAGGCGCAATCGTTTCGACCTGGATCTGGATTTTGCCGGGACGGAATTTCAGAAGAAGGTCTGGGCAGCGCTGCTGACCATTCCGTTTGGCGAGACCCGCAGCTATAGCGAAATAGCCCGGCAGATCGGCAACCCCAGTGCGGTTCGGGCAGTGGGCGCCGCGAATGGCAAGAACCCGATTTCGATTGTTGCGCCGTGTCATCGGGTGATTGGCGCTTCGGGGAAACTCACCGGATTCGCCGGTGGGCTTGAGGCGAAGGAGCAGCTGCTGACGCTGGAAGGATGCGAATGGTCAGGGGCCGGCAGGACAGGCGATTTGTTCTGACGTGACGAGCCCCCTCGCCACAGGGGACACAGCTTAAGCGGTGAAGATGTTTTTCATCGCCGCATACTGCAGCAACATGATGGTCTTCGCATCGCAGATTTCCCCGCGATAAAACGCCTCAAGCGCGTCGTCGAATTTCCATTCCAGCACTTCCAGCTCCTCCGTCTCCTCCTCCAGTCCGCCGCCCTCGCTGACCTTGGAAGCGGCATCGTACTCAGCGATGAAGAAGTGCAGCTTTTCGGTCACCGAGCCGGGGCTCATGTAGGCCTCAAACACCTTGTGCACATGGTGCACGCGATAACCGGTTTCTTCCTCGGCTTCTTCGCGGATGCGTTCTTCAGGCGCCGCACCTTCGAGCAGCCCCGCCGCCACTTCGATCAGCAACCCATCGTGGCCATTGACGAACACCGGCAATCGGAATTGCCGGGTCAACACCACGGTTTTCTTTTCGCGGTTGAACAGCAGGATCGCCGCGCCGTTGCCACGGTCGTAGACCTCGCGGGTCTGGCGTTGCCATTCGCCGTTGTTGCGCAGGTAATCGAAGGTGATTTTCTTGAGCAGGTACCAGTCGTGGGACAACACCTGAGACTCGATGAGGTTGACCCGCTCGGCTGTGTTCGACATGGCAATGCATCCCTTTTTTTCGTCAGAAGGCGCACATCTTAGGCGAAAACGAAAGCCTGGCGCTAAGACAGCTGAGCCTTGTATTCCTTCTCATACTGACCCGCCAGCGTCTCTTTCTGTTTGTCGTCGAGTAACTTGCCGGCCATCTGGAAGAACTTCTGCTCTTCCTCTTCCAGGTGGTGATTGACCTTCTCGGCGAGCTTCTTCGCGGCGACCAGCCAGGCCGGGCTGGACATCTCGGTCTCGTCCAGTTCTTCCATCATTTCGTCCATCTCGTGATGTTCTGAAATGGCATGACGGCTGAGGTCGACGCCGTTATCGAACTCCATCAGCGGGATGTAGAAATGCCGCTCTTCAGCGGTTGCGTGGGCCTGAAGTTCGGACTTGAGCTGCTTGTAAGCCTCGACCCGCTCGGGAGTGTCGCCGCTGGTCTGAATCAGTGCATCGGCGTAGGTGCGTTGGCGGTCATGGCTTTCGCGCAAGGCTTCGAAAATATTCACGGATTGTCCTCATAGGCCGCGTTCAGGAATGACGCTGTTTAGGCTAGACATCTGCGCGATAACGACGGTTCCACTTGTTCTCGGGGGATGGAACCAGGCTCGCGATCGAGATAGGCTGCCATTTCACCGCCATGCCATAAGGATATAGCCATGCCCCTGCGAATCGAGTTGTCGCAAAACCCCACGAATGAAGACCGCGAAGCGATCCTCACGCCGTTGCGCGCCTATAACGCCTCGCAGGCGGGAGAGGCGAACTCGCAGCCGATTGCCTTGCTGGTGCGCGATGACAACGACGAAATCCTCGGCGGGCTCTATGGCAGGTTCTTTTACCGATGGTTATTCATCGAGTTGCTGTCGGTGCCTGAACAGGCACGGGGAAAGGGCATGGGCACGCAGCTGATGCAGATGGCCGAAGACCTGGCACGGGAAAAGGAATGCATCGGAATCTGGCTCGACACCTTCGACTTCCAGGCGCCGGAGTTCTACAGGAAGCTCGGCTACAGCGAGCTAGGCCAGATCGCCGACTACCCGCCAGGTCACAAGCGCTTCTTTTTCCAGAAGCGCCTGATGAACAACACCTGACCCGGCGGGAGCAAACCCCATTTTCATAATCAACACAGAACAACTGTGGGAGCGGGCTTGCTCGCGAAGGCGGTGTGTCAGTCAACAGAGATGTTGAATGTACCGGCCTCTTCGCGAGCAAGCCCGCTCCCACTGGGGGATGCGTCAATCCAAAGAATCAGAGGCAGGTCGCCAACGCCGCCAGTCGGCGCTTGGCCACAAAGTCGTCATGCTGCGCGTAATAATTCAGCACGGTAGCGGAAGCGTCAGTCTTCACGTCCACAAAGGACTCCGCCGAGCGCGTGTAAACGGTAGTGCCGCCCTTCTCGCCAGGCTGCAAATACGCGCCAGCATCGACACCGAACACCGCCTCATCCTGCCAGGAAAACTGCACACACTGGGCGACGACTTTTTCCGGTTTGTCCGACGTCAGGGTTTTGTACGGGGTTCCAGTGCGGGCGTCGTTCATCGCCGAGCCCGCGCATCCCGCCAGCAACGTTACGGCCAGCGCCACCATCAGAATTCGCATTGCGTTCGCTCATCAAGAAAAAGCGGACTGTATCACCGCGGCACGGCGTATCGTTCTGCTTTACTTCATTTATACCGCGACACCGAGTGACGATTCGCGCACCCTGTCGCGCCATTAACACTGCATCGCCCGTTTTTCCGGGCTCATTTTCTGGAAAGGTCATGACACCCAACGCCGAATACTACAAACCGACCGCTGAATATGCCGACAAACTGATCAGCCAGATCGGTCAGACGCCGTCCTGGATTGCCAAGCGAATTGGCGTTACCGACAAGCGGATTCGTTACATCCTCGACGGCGAAAGAACCGTCAAAGGTGAAACCACGCCAATTCAAATGACGTACCCCGAGCAGTTTGCCCTCGAGTGCCTGGCAGCAGCGGCCAAGGCCAGCAAGAAGCAGTCTTCGTAATCCAGCCTCAAGGAGCGACCATGGCGGCAACCGAACAACAACACGAGCAAGCGCTGAAGAAGTTTCTCGATGAGCGCCCTGAACTGCGCGTCGAACTCGACAACCTCAACCCGCTGTTGGCTCAGGCCAAGGGCGAGACCGCTGCGCAGTACCGCGACGAACGCTTGCATGAAGCCTTCGAAGCCGAGGCCGAGCGCCTGGGATTGTTTGCCTGGGAGCTGACGCTGCAACTGACCGCAGCGACGTCCGAGGACTATCAGACACAGCGCCTGGAAGTGCACAAGGAAGTGGCCGAGATGGCCGGTATGGACTGGCTGGAGTATTGCGAGTTATATGGATTGAGTAAGTGACCCTTTCGGTCGCTGCCTGAGGACGACCTTCGCTGATGTTGCCATCCCTCTCAACTGACCGCGCCAGCCCGGGCCATCTGCATACCCGCAAATGGCGCGGTCGCATCGGTATGTCGCTGGTGGCCAGCCTCTCGGTGCTCGCCGGCATGACCGACGCCATCGGCTTCATGGCCAGCGGCGACTTCGTCTCGTTCATGAGCGGCAACACCACCCGCCTCGCCGTCGCTATCAGCGACGGCGACCTGGGCCTGACCTTGCGCCTGATGATCCTCGTCGGCACCTTCGTCGTCGGCAACGCCTTGGGGATTGTCGTCAGCCGCCTCGGCGGCCGTCGGGCGCTGCCCTTGCTGCTGTGCATCGCCACGCTGCTCTGCGGCGCTGCTGCCTGGCCCTACGACGAACAATTGCCAGCGCTACTGGCGACGATCATCGCCATGGGCATGCTCAATGCCGCCGTGGAAGAAGTGAACGGCCTGCCGGTCGGCCTGACCTACGTCACCGGCGCCCTGTCGCGCTTCGGCCGTGGTCTGGGGCGCTGGATGCTCGGCGAACGGCGCAACGGTTGGCGCGTGCAATTGATTCCCTGGACCGGGATGTTTGCCGGCGCGGTACTCGGCGCCTTGCTGGAACATCACTTGGGGCTCAGGGCCTTGTTTGTCAGCGGCCTGCTGGCCGGCGTGGTCGGGTTGATGTCGCTGAAAATCCCTCAGCGCTGGCAGTTGGGCTACATGCCGCGCTGAATTGGTGGTGTCTGTCAGGCCACCTTCGCGAGCAAGCCCGCTCCCACATTTGACCGAGTTCTAACTGAAGAGCACGGTCAAATGTGGGAGCGGGCTTGCTCGCGAAGGGGGCGACTCGGTCCCAAGGGAAAACCCATTTAGCCGCCCCGGCGATAAAGCTTTATCATGGCCGCAGTTTTGCTGATCGAGTCCGTCATGAAGTTCGCCATCGCGCTGTTTTCCGCTGCCCATGCGCCCTCCTCGCGCCGCGCCCTGCTGTTTGCTCAGGCTGCGCTGGCCGGTGGGCATGAGATTGTCCGGCTGTTTTTCTATCAGGACGGCGTCTACAACGCCTCCGGCAGCGTAATCACGCCGCAGGATGAACAGGATTTGCCCAAGCAATGGCGCAACTTCGTCACCGAGCATCAACTGGACGGTGTCGTGTGTATCGCAGCCGCCCTGCGTCGTGGCGTGTTGAACGAAGAAGAAGCCGGGCGCTATCAGCGTCAAGCGGTGGCGGTGGGCGCGCCGTGGGAATTGTCTGGCCTGGGCCAGCTGCATGACGCGGTGCAGGACGCCGACCGACTGATCTGTTTCGGAGGCGCGTGAAATGGCTAAATCCTTGCTGATTATCAGCCGTCAGGCGCCCTGGTCCGGGCCGAGTGCGCGGGAAGCGCTGGATATCGTGCTGGCCGGTGGTGCCTTTGATCTGCCGATCGGCCTGCTGTTTCTCGATGACGGGGTGTTCCAGCTCGCCGCGAAACAGGACGCCAAGGCCCTCCAGCAGAAGGACCTGAGCGCCAACCTGCAAGCCTTGCCGATGTTCGGTGTCGACGAGCTGTTTGTCTGTGGCGACAGCGTTGCGGAACGGGGTCTGAACCCGGCCGGCTTGTCGCTGGAAGAAGCGCAGGTGCTGGCCGCTCACGAAATCACCGCACTTATTGACCGTTACGACCAGGTGATCACCCTCTGATGTCGACTTTGCATGTGTTGTCTCATTCCCCGTTCGGCGACGATCGCCTGACCAGTTGTCTGCGCTTGATGGGCGCTGACGATGCGCTGCTGCTGACTGGCGACGCGGTTTATGCGTTGCAACCCGGCACCGCGCCGTTCAATGCGCTGAACGCCCGCCACCTGAAACTGTTCGTACTGGCCGAAGACGCCCAGGCTCGCGCGCTGGAGATTCCTGACACGGCCAAGGCTATCGATTACCCGGCCTTCGTCGAGCTGTCGATTCACTACGACAAGGTCAACAGTTGGCTATGAAATCCCTGACGGTCGGCGCACGCGCCATCGAGTTGGACAAGGACGGCTTCCTGGTCGAACTGAGCGACTGGTCCTGCGAAGTGGCCAGCGCCCTGGCCGCCGCCGAAGACATCGAGTTGAGCCCCGAACACTGGGAAATCCTCGAACTGCTGCGCAGCTTCTACGCCGAATTCCAGCTGTCGCCGGCCACCCGTCCGCTGATCAAGTACACAGCAATGAAGCTGGGCCCGGACAAGGGCAACAGCCTGCACCTGAACCGACTGTTCAAAGGCACCCCTGCCAAACTCGCCGCGAAACTGGCGGGCCTGCCCAAACCGACGAATTGCTTATGACCGACTACCCAGCGCTGACCCTCGAAACACCCGCCGAACATCCGTTCGCCCAGTTCGTGCGCATTCTCGGCAAGGGCAAACGCGGCGCCCGCGACTTGACCCGCGAAGAAGCCCGCGAAGCCATGGGCATGGTGCTCGACCACAAGGTCGAGGACACCCAGCTCGGCGCGTTCCTGATGCTGTTGCGGCACAAGGAAGAAAGCGCTGAGGAAATGGCGGGCTTTACCGAAGCGTTGCGTGAACGGTTGAATCCGCCGGCACTGGCCGTCGATCTGGACTGGCCGACGTATGCCGGCAAGAAACGCCATCTGCCTTGGTACCTGTTGGCCGCCAAGTGTCTGGCGCAGAACGGTGTGCGGATTTTCATGCATGGCGGCGGCGCACACACGGCCGGTCGGCTGTACAGCGAGCAACTGCTGGATGAGTTGAAGATTCCGTTGTGCCGCGACTGGCAGCAGGTCGGCCACGCACTGGATAACGGCGGTCTGGCCTTCATGCCGCTGGTGGATTGGGCACCGCAGCTGCAACGAATGATCGACCTGCGCAACACCTTGGGCCTGCGCTCGCCGATCCATTCCCTGACGCGGATTCTCAACCCGTTGAGTGCCCGCTGTGGCCTGCAAAGCATTTTCCACCCCGGTTACCAGGCGGTGCATCGCGATGCCAGCGGTTTACTCGGCGATACCGCGATCGTGGTGAAAGGCGACGGCGGCGAAATCGAGATCAACCCGGACGCCGACAGTCACTTGTACGGCACCACTGGCGGCGAAAGCTGGGACGAGGAATGGCCGCAGTTGTCGGCACAACGCCACGTCAAACCGGCCACCCTCGATCCCGAGCATCTCAAAGCCGTGTGGCGTGGCGACGTGGTCGACAGCTATCCGCAAATGGCGCTGATCTCGACCATGGCCCTGGCCTTGCGCGGCCTGGGTCAAACCCGCGAACACGCCTTCGAAACCGCCCAGCAGTATTGGGATGCGCGGGACAAATCGATTTAACCGATCATAAGCGCCCAACCTTTGCGCTTTTTTATCGAACCTATGCGAATAGACTCTTCTCCAACGCTTATTGGTTGAGGAGTCTTGAACATGGGTTTGTTAGTTGAAGGTCGCTGGCATGACCAGTGGTACGAAAGCGGCAAGGACGGTACGTTCCAGCGTGAACAAGCGCAGCGTCGCAACTGGCTGACCGCCGACGGCAAACCTGGCCCGACCGGTGTTGGTGGCTTTGCGGCCGAGGCCGGTCGTTATCACCTCTACGTGTCCCTCGCCTGTCCATGGGCTCACCGCACGCTGATCCTGCGCAAACTCAAAGGCCTCGAAAGCCTCATCGACGTCTCGGTGGTCAGTTGGTTGATGCTGGAAAACGGCTGGACCTTCGACCAGAACCTCGGATCGACCGGGGACAAGCTCGATCATTTCAATTTCATGCATCAGCGCTACACCGCCGATACCGCCGACTACACCGGCCGCGTCACCGTGCCGGTGCTTTGGGACAAACAGCAGAATCGCATCGTCAACAATGAATCGGCGGAGATCATCCGCATGTTCAATGGCGCCTTCGATGATTTGACGGGTAATGACCTGGATTTCTACCCGGCGCCGTTGCGGGGCGAGATCGACGCGCTGAACGAACGGATTTATCCGGCGGTGAACAATGGCGTGTATCGCGCAGGGTTTGCTACGGCGCAGAAGGCTTATGAAGAGGCGTTCGATGATGTGTTTAACGAACTGGATCGCCTGGAACAGCTGTTGGGCGCCAATCGCTACCTGACCGGCGAATACCTGACTGAAGCTGATATTCGGCTGTTCACCACGTTGATTCGCTTTGACGCGGTGTATCACGGGCACTTCAAGTGCAACCTGCGGCGGATTGCCGATTATCCGAATCTGTCGAACTGGCTGCGGGAGATTTATCAGTGGCCGGGGATTGCCGAGACGGTGGATTTCGAGCACATCAAGAATCACTACTACGGCAGCCACAAGACCATCAATCCGACGGGGATCGTGCCTAAAGGGCCGGCGCAAGATTTCACAGCGCCGCATGATCGCGAGCGGTTGAGCGGGAAAGGGGTTTGGCGCAGAGCCGAGGTCTGATCTGAAGTATGCGGTGGTTTTGAGGGCCCCTTCGCGAGCAAGCCCGCTCCCACATTTGATTTGTGTCGTTCACAAATCCTCTGTGGGAGCGGGCTTGCTCGCGAAGGGGGCGACGCGGTTTTTAGACTTGCGCCTGAGCGCCCTCGAACCACGCCAGTTTCTCGCGTAATTGCACCACTTCCCCAACGATCACCAGCGTCGGCGCATGCACTTCATGCTCCGCCACCAGACTTGGCAAATCGGCCAAGGTGCCGGTAAACACCCGCTGATTGACCGTGGTGCCCTGCTGGATCAACGCCGCTGGCGTATCCGCCGCGCGACCATGCTTGATCAACTGCTCGCAGATGATCGGCAAACCCACCAACCCCATGTAAAACACCAGGGTTTGCGCCGGCGCGACCAGGTCGGCCCAGGGCAAATCGGTGGAGCCGTCCTTCAGGTGCCCGGTGACAAAACGCACAGACTGCGCGTAATCACGGTGAGTCAGCGGAATCCCGGCATACGCCGCGCAACCGCTGGCCGCGGTGATACCCGGCACCACCTGGAACGGAATGCCATGGGCCGCCAGTTCTTCGATCTCTTCACCGCCGCGACCGAAGATGAACGGATCACCGCCCTTCAATCGCACGACTCGCTTGCCTTGCTTGGCCAAATCCACCAATTGCTGGTTGATCTGATCCTGAGGCACGGCGTGATCGGCGCGACGCTTGCCGACGTAAACCCGCTCGGCATCGCGACGGCACAAATCCAGAATCGCCGGCGCCACCAGGCGGTCATACAGCACCACATCGGCTTGCTGCATCAGACGCAAGGCACGGAAGGTCAGCAGGTCGGGATCACCCGGGCCGGCGCCCACCAAATAGACTTCGCCCGTTGCATTCGGTGCTTCACCGGCAATTTTCGCCAGCATCAAGCGCTCGGCTTCGGCGCCCTGCCCGGCCAGTTGTCGGTCGGCAATCGGGCCCTGGAACACATCTTCCCAGAACGCCCGACGCTGCTGCACATCCGGGAACAGGTGTTTGACCTGGCTGCGAAAACGCGCGGCCAGGCCGGCCAATTGACCGTAGGTGGAAGGAATCCAGGTTTCCAGTTTGGCGCGGATCAACCGCGCCAGCACCGGCGCGTCGCCGCCGCTGGAGACCGCTACGATCAAAGGAGAACGGTCGACGATCGCCGGGAAGATCACGCTGCACAAGGCTGGCGCGTCCACCACATTGACCGGCACGCAACGCCGATGGGCATCGGCGGAGACTTGCGCGTTCAGCGGTTCGTCGTCGGTGGCGGCGATGATCAGCCCGCAACCGTCCAGGTCCGACTCAACGTAGCCTCGCACCAGACACTCGCCACCGCTGCCGGCAACCAGTTCGCGCAATTGCGGTTCGATTTCAGGTGCGACCACCCGCAGCAGCGCACCGGCTTCGGCCAGCAGGCGGGATTTGCGCAAGGCAATCTCCCCCCCGCCGACGACCAAGACACGACTGCCGCGAAGGTTATGGAACAGCGGCAGATAGTCCATTTAGCCGATGACCTCAAGGCCACCCATGTACGGTTTCAGCACGTCCGGCACACGGATCGAACCGTCGGCCTGCTGGTAGTTTTCCAGCACCGCCACCAGCGTACGACCGACCGCCAGGCCGGAACCGTTCAGGGTGTGAACCAGTTCAGGCTTGCCGGTTTCCGGGTTGCGGAAACGCGCTTGCATACGGCGGGCCTGGAAATCACCGCAGTTGGAGCACGACGAAATCTCGCGGTATTTGTCCTGGCTCGGGATCCACACTTCCAGGTCGTAAGTCTTGACCGCGCTGAAGCCCATGTCGCCGGTGCACAGCGCAATAGTGCGATAAGGCAGTTCGAGCAATTGCAGGACTTTTTCGGCGTTGGCCGTCAGGCCTTCCAGCGCTTCCATCGAGGTCGACGGCTCAACGATCTGGACCATTTCAACTTTGTCGAACTGGTGCTGGCGGATCATCCCGCGCGTATCGCGACCCGACGCACCGGCTTCACTGCGAAAGCATGGCGTGTGGGCGACGAACTTGATCGGCAGCAGTTTCGAATCGACGATTTCGCCAGCGACGATGTTGGTCAGCGACACTTCGGCGGTCGGAATCAGGTACAGATCGGCTTCGCCTTCGCGAGCAATCTTGAACAGGTCTTCTTCGAACTTCGGCAGCTGACCCGTGCCTTGCAACGCCGGCGCTTGAACCAGATAAGGCGTGTAGGCCTCTTCGTAACCGTGTTCGCTGGTGTGCAGGTTGATCATGAACTGCGCCAGGGCGCGGTGCATGCGAGCAATCGGGCCGCGCAACAGAGCGAAACGGGCGCCGGACAGCTTGGCGGCGGTTTCGAAGTCCAGCCAGCCGAATTTCTCGCCCAGGGCGACGTGGTCCTGAACCGGGAAATCGAACGCGGTCGGGGTGCCCCAGCGGCGCACTTCGACGTTGCCGTCTTCGTCATCACCGATCGGCACGGATTCGTGCGGCAGGTTCGGGATGCCGAGCAGGATCGAATCCAGATCGGTCTGGATCGCGTCCAGCTCGACTTTACCGGCGCTCAATTCGTTCGCCATGCGCTCGACGTCGGCCATCAGCGGCGCGATGTCTTCGCCGCGCTGCTTGGCCTGGCCGATGGATTTGGAGCGCGCATTACGGTCAGCCTGCAGTGCTTCGGTGCGGGTCTGGACGGTCTTGCGCTGTTCTTCCAGCGCTTCGATGCGCGCGACATCCAGCGTGTAGCCACGGGATGCCAGGCGGTCCGCTACGTCCTGAAGGTTGCTACGTAACAGTTTGGAATCGAGCATGTCGGTCTCTCGTTATCAAAGTTTGGTCAAGGACAGGCCAGCCCAGGTAGCGAGCAGTCCGCCGAATACGCTGATGGCAGCATAGACAAAAGCCAGCGGTATTTGCCCGGTTTCCAGCAGACGCACCGTATCCAGTGAAAAAGATGAAAAAGTCGTCAGCCCCCCGAGGAAGCCGACCATCAACCCGGCGCGCACCTCAAACGGCACCTCCGGGCGTATTAAAAACAGACCGTATAGAACGCCGATCAGCAAACAGCCGACGATATTAACGGCCAGCGTCGCGGTATAGAAGTGCCGCGGCCAATTAGCGTTGATCCAGTTACCCGTGGCAAAGCGCAAAAGCGTTCCGGCGATACCGCCCACAGAAACGGCAACGATCAATGGAATCACTATTTTCTCCGCTGCCGGGGGCTTAGACGGTCAAGTTGCGCGAGGTGATTGAGCTTCTCGCCGATCTTCAGCTCCAGGCCACGCGGCACCGGCTGATAGAACGGTTGTGGCTCGAGTTCTTCCGGGAAATAGTCTTCGCCAGCGGCGTAAGCGTCCGGCTCATCGTGGGCGTAACGGTATTCGTCGCCATAACCCAGTTGCTTCATCAGCTTGGTCGGCGCGTTGCGCAGGTGCAGCGGCACTTCCAGCGAACCGTGTTCGGTGGCGCTGCGCATGGCAGCTTTGAAACCCATGTACACCGCGTTGCTTTTCGGCGCGCAAGCCAGATAGGTGATGGCCTGGGCGACCGCCAACTCGCCTTCGGGACTGCCGAGGCGCTCCTGCACTTCCCACGCCGCCAGACACAGGCTCAGGGCGCGGGGATCGGCGTTGCCGATGTCTTCGCTGGCCATGCGCACCACGCGCCGGGCCAGGTACAGCGGATCGCAACCGCCGTCGATCATTCGGGCGAACCAGTACAGTGCACCGTCGGGATTGGAGCCGCGCACGGATTTATGCAGCGCGGAAATCTGGTCGTAAAACGCTTCGCCGCCCTTGTCGAAACGTCGACGGGTATCACCGAGCAGGCTTTGCAGCAGGTCGACGCCGATCTCGCTGTTGTCTTCAGCCAGGTCCGAGGCGTTTTCCAGCAGGTTGAGCAGACGCCGGCCATCGCCATCGGCGGCCGACAGCAGCATCTGGAAGCCTTCATCGCTGAGAGTCAATTGCCGCTTGCCCAGGCCACGCTCTTCAGTCAGCGCGCGATGCACCAGTTTGCGCAGGGCCGCTTCGTCGAGGCTTTTGAGCACGTAGACGCGGGCTCGGGAGAGCAGCGCGTTGTTGAGTTCGAAGGAGGGATTTTCAGTGGTTGCGCCAATGAAAATCAGCGTGCCGTCTTCAACGTACGGCAGGAACGCGTCCTGCTGAGACTTGTTGAAGCGATGCACTTCATCGACGAACAAGATAGTCCGCCGGCCGTACTGCCCGGCCTGCTGCTTGGCGATTTCCACCGCCTGACGGATTTCCTTCACGCCGGCCAGTACCGCCGAAACCGTTTCGAAGTGCGCATCCGAGACTTCCGCCAGCAGCCGCGCCAGGGTGGTCTTGCCCACACCCGGAGGGCCCCAGAAAATCATCGAGTGCAAGGCACCCTGCTCCAGCGCTTCGCGCAAAGGCTTGCCGCGAGCGAGCAGGTGTTCCTGACCGACGTACTCGTCCAGATTGGCCGCACGCAAACGGGCGGCCAAGGGCTGAGCTATCGGGGCACTGCGAAACAGGTCCATCACTACTTATGAAACCTCACTGGTTCCTGATGCCGATCAATTGAGTATTGAACACATCGGTTCCTGTGGGAGCGGGCTTGCTCGCGAATGCGGTGTGCCAGACAACATTGATGGTGACTGACACGCCCTCTTCGCGAGCAAGCCCGCTCCCACAGTAGGGCGGGTTATTCCTGGATCACATCGGCACCCTTGGGGATGTCGAACTTGAACTTGGACGCCGGAATCGGCTCGTTGGCTTTCACGCCGGTGAACAGGATGTTGGTGCGCTGACCGACGCTGTCGATCATCTGCATGTCATTGACCAGGCCATTGCGGAACGAGAGGCGCAGGCTGTCGAACAGGGTGTCCTTGGTTTTCGGCTTCAAGGTGAAGTCGATCACGCCACCGGCTTCCTTGGCGCTGATGTCGAAGCTCTGGCTGATCTTGGACACGTCACCGGACAGCAGCAACGCCGGGGTCTGGGTCAGGCGCTGATCGAGGTTCTTGATGGTGGCCTGCTCAAGGTCCGGATCCCACAACGTTACCTTCTTGCCGTCGGAGACCATCGTTTGTTCGGCCGGCGCATTGGTGTGCCAGTAAAACAAGCCAGGACGCTGCAAGGACATTTCACCCGCGGTTTCCTGCAATTGGGTGCCGCTGCCGTCGAGGGTCAACTGGGAGAACCGCGCGGTCAGGGTCTGGGATTTTTCCAGCAATTGGGTCAGACGCGCCACGTCCTTGTCATCGGCGTGGGCCGAGAGCGTGGTCAAAGCCAAAACCGGCAGCAACAGCATGCGGATAAGACGCATGGGAGTCCTCATAACATTCGTGGGGGTGCGATGGCGCGTCATTACGCCACCGCGTTTCAATCAATTCAGTCGCGTACCGGGCCCGGAGCCAGGACTTCACGCGAACCGTTGGTGTTCATGGACGTCACGACCCCGGCCATCTCCATGGCTTCGATCATGCGCGCGGCGCGGTTGTAGCCAATTTTCAGCTTGCGTTGAACCGCAGAGATGGACGCTCGACGGCTTTCCAGTACGAACTGCACCGCTTCGTCGTAGAGCGCGTCGGATTCACTGTCGTCGTCGCCACTGCTGCCGCCTTCAAAGCCACTACCGGGCTCTTCGACACCGGCGAGAATCTCGTCGTTGTATTCCGGTGCGCCGCGCAGTTTCCAGGCCTCAACCACCCGGTGAACCTCGTCATCGGAGACAAAAGCACCGTGAACACGGATCGGCAGGCTGGTGCCCGGCGGCATGTAGAGCATGTCACCGTGGCCCAACAGTTGTTCGGCGCCGCCCTGGTCGATGATGGTGCGCGAATCGATCTTGCTCGAAACCTGGAACGCCATACGGGTCGGAATGTTGGCCTTGATCAGACCGGTGATCACGTCAACCGACGGACGCTGGGTCGCGAGGATCAAGTGGATACCGGCGGCACGGGCCTTCTGGGCGATACGGGCGATCAGTTCTTCAACCTTCTTGCCGACGATCATCATCATGTCGGCGAATTCGTCCACCACCACAACGATGGTCGGCAGCTTGGTCAACAGCGGCGCTTCGTCGTGAATGCTTTCGCGCTTGTACAACGGATCGGTCAATGGCGTACCGGCGTCCTGGGCTTCCTTGACCTTGGCGTTGAAGCCCGACAGGTTACGCACGCCCATCTTCGCCATCAGCTTGTAGCGACGTTCCATCTCGGCCACGCTCCAGCGCAGGGCGTTGGCGGCGTCCTTCATGTCGGTCACGACCGGGCACAACAGGTGCGGAATGCCTTCGTAGATCGACAGCTCAAGCATTTTCGGGTCGATCATGATCAGCTTGGCGTCTTCCGGGCCGGACTTGAACAGGATCGACAGGATCATCGCGTTCACGCCCACCGATTTACCGGAACCGGTCGTACCGGCTACCAGCAAGTGAGGCATTTTCGCCAGGTCGGTGATGACCGGCTTGCCGCCGATGTCGTGGCCCAGAGCCAAAGTAACCGGCGACTTGAAGTTGTCGTACTCGGGGGTCGACAGCACTTCGGAGAAGCGCACGATCTGGCGGTCTTCGTTAGGAATCTCGATACCGACGGTGGTCTTGCCCGGAATCACTTCCACCACGCGCACGCTGGTCACGGCCAGGGAACGTGCCAGGTCTTTCGCCAGGTTGGAGATGCGACTGACCTTGACGCCGGCCGCTGGCTGGATTTCGTAACGGGTAATCACCGGGCCCGGGTGAATCGAATCCACCGACACTTCGACGCCGAATTCCTTGAGCTTGATTTCCAGCAAATGGCCGACCGCCGCCAGGGATTCAGGCGAGTAATTGAGTTGTTTCTTTTCTGCCGGGTCGAGAATCGAGATCGGCGGCAAGGTGCCTTCGACGGCGCTGTCGACGAACAACGGCGCCTGTTTCTCTTTTTCCACCCGTTTGCTGGGCGCCGCTGGCTTGGGTGGCGCAGGGGCAATCACCGGCGGCACCTGCTTCTCGCGGTCCGACATGTGTTTGCTCAGGGCCTGCTCACGTTCGATCAGGCGTTCCTTGACCTTGGCTTGCTCACGCTTGTCCGTGACGGTCGGCGCGACCACGTTATGCACGCGATCATCGACTTCACGCAACTGCGCAACCAGTTGTTTACGCTCGACACGGGCCGCCCACCAGCGATTGGCTGCGCCCTGGAACAATTCGAACAGGTCGAGGGTGATTTTGCCGGTGAGGTCCATCACTTTGAACCACGAGAGGTCGGTGAACACCGTCAGGCCAAACAGGAACAGCGCGATGAACACCAGCGTACTGCCCTGGATGTTCAGGGCATTCCTGGCCAGATCACCGAGGCTTTCGCCCAAAGCGCCGCCAGCGCCAGCCGGCAGACCGGTCGCGGCGTGGAAATGGATATGGGCCAGGGCCGCGCCCGACAGCACCAGAAACACCAGGCCGATCAGGCGCCAGGAGAACAGCCAGCCGCTCCACTCCCACTGCTCGTGGCGTTGACGGAAGATTTGATAGGCCTTGATCGCCAGCAACAACGGGAAGATATAGGCGAAGTAACCCAACACCATGAACAGGATATCGGCGCTGTAGGAGCCGACCGGCCCGCCGAAGTTCTGCACATCGTCGATCTTGCTGTTATGGCTCCAGCCCGGATCGTCCTTGCCGTAGGTCAACAAGGCCATCATCAGGAACAGGCACAAGCCCCCGATGGCGATCAATGCACCTTCCTTGAGCCGGTAGTGCAATTGCTGGCGCCAGAGCGGAACGACTGTTTTTGGTGCTGCGGTGGATTTCTTCAAAACGCTTCTTTTCCTGCGCCTATGGCGCGTCCATCTGTTGAATGACTATAAAAAACTGCCCAATCCAGGCAGGCAAAAAAGTTAACAGGCGCAACTGGGACTACTTTTAACACTACACCCCGGTTTTTATAAACACGGCGCGCAACGCTTATTTTATTACAAACGCTGTTACAGGCAGGCATTGTACGGGTTTGTTCGTTCGATGCCATGCTTGAAACCCAAGGTGTAGCATAGCCAACAGCACATGACGCGCGTTTCAATTTGAGCATGCATTCTCTTTTGTGACAAAGGCTTATGAGGTGTTTTTATGAGCGAAGCGAAGCATTCCCGCCTGATCATTCTGGGTTCCGGCCCCGCCGGTTACAGCGCTGCCGTTTATGCCGCCCGCGCCAACCTCAACCCCGTTGTGATTACCGGCATACAGGCAGGTGGCCAGCTCACCACCACCGTCGAAGTCGACAACTGGCCCGGTGATGTCGAAGGCCTCACCGGCCCGGTGCTGATGGAACGCATGCAACAACACGCAGAGCGTTTTCACACAGAGATCGTCTACGACCACATCCACACTGCCAAGTTGCAAGAGCGCCCGTTCGAACTCATCGGCGACAGCGGTACTTACACCTGTGATGCGCTGATTATCGCCACCGGCGCCTCGGCGCAATACCTGGGGCTGCCATCGGAAGAGACATTTGCCGGCAAAGGCGTGTCGGCCTGCGCGACGTGCGACGGTTTCTTCTACCGCAATCAGGTGGTCGCCGTCGTTGGCGGCGGCAACACGGCAGTTGAAGAAGCGCTGTACCTGTCAAACATCGCCAAGGAAGTTCACCTGATTCACCGCCGCGACAAGTTGCGCTCGGAGAAGATTCTTCAGGACAAACTCTTCGAAAAAGCCACCAAAGGCAATATCCGCCTGCACTGGAACCAGAATCTGGATGAAGTGCTGGGTGATGCCAGCGGTGTGACCGGCGCCCGCCTGCGGGACAGCCACACTGACGAAACCAGTGAATTGCCGCTGACCGGCGTGTTCATCGCTATTGGCCACAAGCCCAACACCGACCTGTTCGAAGGCCAGCTGAAAATGCGTAACGGCTACCTGCTGGTCAAGGGCGGCAGCGAAGGCGATGCTACCAGCACCGAAATCCCGGGCGTATTTGCCGCCGGGGACGTGGCCGATCACGTTTATCGCCAGGCCGTCACGTCTGCCGGGGCCGGTTGCATGGCCGCGCTGGACGCCGAGAAGTATCTCGACGACATTCCAGTCATTTGACGGCACACTTCACGGTGGGCCCACCCGCCCACCATCGCCCTCCCCTTCTGCAAGCCCGGATGCCATGCTGACTTGGTTACAACGCAACACCCTGACCTTCCCGCCCCTGGAAAAAGCCATGCGCGATCCCAACGGGCTGTTGGCTGCGGGCGGGGATCTGTCCGCCGATCGTCTGATTCAGGCCTATCGCCACGGCTGTTTTCCGTGGTTCTCGGAAGGCCAGCCGATTCTCTGGTGGTCGCCGGATCCGCGCACCGTACTGTTTCCCGACGAACTGCATGTCTCGCGCAGCCTGAACAAATTGCTGCGCCAGCAACGCTATCAAGTGACCTTTGATCAGGATTTTGCCGCGGTCATCCGCGCTTGCGCCGCGCCTCGGGATTACGCCGATGGCACCTGGATCACAGAAGCCATGCAGAACGCCTACCTCGAGCTGCACAGGCGTGGCTACGCCCATTCGGTGGAAGTCTGGGACCAGGGTGAACTGGTCGGCGGGCTCTACGGCCTGGCGATGGGTCAGCTGTTTTTCGGCGAGTCCATGTTCAGCCGCGCCGACAACGCCTCGAAATATGGCTTTGCCACGCTGGTCCGACATCTGAAAGACTCAGGCTTTGTGCTGATCGACTGCCAGATGCCGACCGACCATCTGCACAGCCTCGGCGCCCGAGCGATTCCCCGCCGCGAGTTTGCCGACTACCTTGCGCAGCATCTGGACCAACCCAGCCGCGCAACCTGGGTTTGCTGAGCGACTTTTGCGCGCGTGGCTTACACTTAATTCAAAGCTTATCCCGAGGGTTGATCATGACCGAGTTGGCGCGTTTGAAGTTTTATGCCACTCAGCCCCACTCTTGCAGTTATCTGCCCGAGGAGCAGGCCACGACCTTGTTCCTCGACCCTAGTCAGCCCATGGATGTGCATGTCTATGCAGACCTGTCTGAAATGGGTTTCCGTCGTAGCGGCGATCATCTTTACCGGCCTCATTGCCAGAATTGCAATGCGTGCGTACCGGCGCGTATCCCTGTGGCGCAATTTTCGCCCAACCGCCAGCAGAAACGCATCTTCAAACGCAACGTCGACCTGCAGGTGCGCCCTGCCAGGCCGCAATTCAGCGAAGAGTATTTCGACCTTTATCAGCGGTATATCGAACAGCGTCACGCCGATGGCGATATGTACCCGCCGAGTCGCGATCAGTTTGCGACGTTCCTGGTACGTGACCTGCCGTTTTCCCGATTCTACGAATTCCGCCTCGAAGGGCGACTGGTGGCGGTGGCCGTCACCGACTTGCTGCCGAACGGTCTGTCGGCCGTTTACACCTTCTACGAGCCCGCTGAAGAACGCCGCAGCCTGGGGCGCTATGCGATCCTCTGGCAAATCGCCGAGGCTCAGCGTCTGGGACTGGAGGCCGTCTATCTGGGCTATTGGATCAAAAACTGCAAAAAGATGAGTTACAAGACTCAATATCGCCCTATCGAACTGCTGATTAATCAGCGCTGGGTCATCCTGAACTAGAGCAAGCCGTAAACCCCTTGGCTTAAACCCCATTTTTCGGGCACAATGCACGCCGCTTTTGCCTGGCGCAGTTGCACCGGGCCATTCATTGGACACCGAGGGCTTTACTGCATGTCGAAAGAAGACAGCTTCGAAATGGAAGGCACTGTCGTCGACACCCTGCCCAACACCATGTTTCGTGTGGAGTTGGAAAATGGGCACGTCGTAACCGCGCATATCTCCGGCAAGATGCGCAAGAATTACATCCGTATTCTTACCGGCGACAAAGTGCGCGTCGAGCTGACGCCCTATGACTTGAGCAAAGGGCGCATCACTTACCGCGCTCGCTAATCAAGTCAATACAAAACGCCCGGTTTATGCCGGGCGTTTTTGTTTGCGGATTTTGATGCCCCCTCCAATCCCACAGGGGTTTGAGGCACATCCAGCAGACAGCAAAAAGGCGCCTTTCGGCGCCTTTTGCTTTCTTGCGAAACTGTCAGGCCATTTCAGCCGTGGTCTCGAAGTCGAAGGTCAGCTCGCCGTCCTTGAGATCGATGTGAACCACACCACCATGGTCGGCCAGTTCGCCAAAGAGGATCTCTTCCGCCAGCGGACGCTTGATCTTGTCCTGAATCAAACGCGCCATTGGTCGAGCACCCATCGCCGAGTCGTAGCCGCCTGCTGCCAGCCAGCTGCGCGCCGCGTCCGTCACTTCCAGCTGCACGCGCTTGTCTTCCAGCTGCGCCTGAAGCTCGGTAAGGAACTTGTCCACCACGCTTTTGATGACCTCATGACTGAGGCGACCAAACTGGATAATGGTGTCCAGACGGTTACGGAACTCTGGCGTGAAGCTCTTCTTGATCACTTCCATCGCATCGGACGAGTGGTCCTGATGGGTGAAACCGATCGAAGCACGAGCTGCCGTTTCGGCACCGGCGTTGGTCGTCATGATGACGATCACGTTACGGAAGTCCGCCTTGCGCCCGTTGTTATCGGTCAGCGTACCGTGGTCCATGACCTGCAGCAGCAGGTTGAAGACTTCCGGATGCGCCTTCTCGATCTCATCGAGCAACAGCACGCAGTGAGGCTGCTTGGTGATGGCTTCGGTCAGCAGGCCACCCTGATCGAACCCGACATAGCCTGGAGGCGCACCGATCAGACGCGAAACGGTGTGGCGCTCCATGTACTCGGACATGTCGAAACGAACCAGTTCGATGCCCAACGCCTTGGCCAGCTGACGTGCCGCTTCGGTTTTACCGACACCGGTAGGCCCTGCGAACAGGAACGAACCGACTGGCTTGTCAGGAGACTTGAGGCCGGCACGGGACAGTTTGATCGCGGTCGACAGCGAGTCGATTGCGGCATCCTGACCAAATACTGTCAGCTTCAGGTCACGCTCAAGGTTACGCAGCAGCTCTTTGTCGGAGCTGGTGACGTGCTTAGGCGGAATCCGCGCGATTTTCGCGACGATGTCCTCGACTTGAGGTACTTCGATGCGTTTCACGCGTTTCTCGATTGGCTGCAGACGCTGGTAGGCGCCCGCCTCGTCGATAACGTCGATGGCTTTGTCCGGCATGTGCCGGTCATTGATGTAGCGCGAGGCCAGTTCAGCAGCGGCGCGCAGGGCTTCATCGCTGTATTCGATGTTGTGGTGCGCTTCGAAACGACCTTTCAGGCCGCGCAGGATGCCAATGGTGTCTTCCACCGAAGGTTCCGACACATCGACCTTCTGGAAGCGCCGGGCCAGAGCACGGTCCTTCTCGAAAATCCCGCGGAATTCCTGGAACGTGGTCGAACCGATGCAACGGATATCACCCGACGACAGCAGCGGCTTGAGCAGGTTCGAGGCATCCATGACCCCACCGGACGCGGCACCCGCACCAATGATGGTGTGGATTTCGTCGATGAACAGGATCGCCTGCGGACGTTTTTTCAGCTCATTGAGCAACGCCTTGAAGCGTTTCTCGAAATCGCCGCGGTATTTGGTCCCGGCCAGCAAGGCCCCCAGATCGAGGGAATACACCACGCTGTTGGCCAGCAGGTCTGGTACCTGGTTGTCGACAATGCGCTTGGCCAGGCCTTCGGCAATCGCGGTTTTACCCACGCCCGCCTCGCCCACCAGCAACGGATTGTTTTTGCGACGACGCGCCAGGATCTGCGCGACGCGCTCAACCTCCAGCTCACGGCCTACCAATGGATCGATTCGACCCTGGCGCGCGAGTTCGTTGAGGTTGCTGGCATAAGCATCCAGAGGATTGCCTGAAGAAGAAGACTCACCGCCCTCGTCGTCCTGCATATCTTGCTCACCTTCAGAGTGATCGCCATGCCCCGGCACTTTGGAAATGCCGTGTGCGATGTAGTTGACGACATCAATGCGCGCAACGCTCTGCTGTTTCAGCAGGAACACTGCCTGACTCTCTTGCTCACTGAAGATCGCGACCAGTACGTTGGCGCCAGTCACTTCGCGTTTGCCCGAGCTCTGTACGTGAAAGACAGCACGTTGCAGAACACGCTGGAAGCCCAGGGTTGGCTGGGTCTCACGATCCTCGTCATGAACGGGGATCAATGGCGTGGTGGAGTCGATGAACTCCTGCAGGTCGTGCTTGAGTTTGTCGAGGTTTGCGCCGCAGGCACGCAAAACGGTGGCGGCAGCCTCATTGTCCAATAGGGCCAGCAGGAGGTGCTCGACGGTCATGAATTCATGACGCTTCGAACGGGCCTCCTTGAAGGCAAGATTGAGGGTGACTTCGAGCTCGCGGTTTAACATAGCTTCACCTCATACCCAAGTGGTCGGCGATTAACCGTCCTTCTCGATTTCACAGAGTAGCGGATGCTGGCTTTCCCTGGCGTACTGGTTGACCTGCATGGCCTTAGTCTCGGCGATGTCACGGGTAAACACTCCACATACTGCCCGTCCTTCTGTGTGGACGGCCAGCATGACCTTGGTCGCCAGCTCGCGATTCAGGTTAAAAAACACCTCGAGCACTTCGACGACGAAATCCATCGGTGTGTAGTCATCATTGAACAAAACCACCTTGTACATCGGCGGCGCCTGTAAAGCAGGCTTTGCCTCCTGAACAGCAATGCCTGCGGAATCGTCGTCGTGTGAATCAGGGTGATCCTGATTGAATGTTAGTCGAATCTGGCTGATTGCATGCATGGAAAGAAAGGTTCGTCAGTTGTGCAAATACAGTGGTGGGGGCGGCTATGGACGATTTCAACTCCGACTGCCCGGTCACCTTGACTATCGGGAAAACGGTGTTACAACCAATAGAGCCCACAGTGGGTAAAAAAGGTCCGCGGAGTCAATCTTATTTCCAGGAAATGACTGCGGATGAACTGGATGATACTCCAGTGATGGAGTCTGTTGCAGAGGGATATGGGTATGTCAGTCGGCAAGGTGAAATGGTTCAACAATGCCAAGGGGTTCGGTTTCATTAACACCGATGCCAGAGAAGGTCGTGACGAAGACGGTCATCTTATTGATTTCTTTGCGCACTACTCGGCCATTGAGATGAACGGGTACAAGACTCTCAAGGCTGGGCAAGCTGTAAATTTCGAGATTGTTCAGGGCCCCAAAGGGTTGCATGCCGTGAAGATTATGTCCGTCACGACCGAGAACGAGCAGGCCGCCCCTGCCATCCAGCAAGAAACTGTATCGAGTTAATACAACCCGCCATCCAGTCATAAAAAAACCGCCAGAAGGCGGTTTTTTTATACCTATTCGCTTACATATGCGAAATCAGCGCATCACCAAACGCGGACGAAGACAGCAGTTTCGCGCCTTCCATCAAACGGTGGAAGTCATAGGTCACGGTCTTGGCGGAAATCGCGCCGTTGGTGCCCTTGATGATCAGATCAGCCGCTTCGGTCCAGCCCATGTGACGCAGCATCATCTCTGCGGACAGGATCAGGGAACCCGGGTTGACCTGGTCCTTGCCAGCGTACTTCGGCGCAGTACCGTGGGTCGCTTCGAACATCGCAATGGTGTCAGACAGGTTGGCACCCGGTGCGATACCGATACCGCCCACTTCCGCCGCCAGGGCATCGGAGAGGTAGTCGCCGTTCAGGTTCAGGGTCGCGATCACATCGTATTCGGCCGGGCGCAGCAGGATCTGCTGGAGCATGGCGTCGGCGATAGCATCTTTGACGATAACGTTCTTGCCGGTTTTCGGGTTTTTGAACTGCATCCACGGACCGCCGTCGAGCAGGGTCGCGCCGAACTCTTCAGCCGCCACTTCGTAGGCCCACTCCTTGAAGGCACCTTCGGTGAACTTCATGATGTTGCCTTTGTGCACGATGGTCAGCGAGTCGCGGTCGTTGTCGACCACATACTGCAGCGCTTTTCGCGCCAGACGCTTGGTGCCTTGCAGGGAAACCGGCTTGATGCCGATACCGCAGTTTTCGTCGAAACGGATCTTGGTGACGCCCATTTCATCTTTAAGGAACTTGATGACTTTGGTCGCTTCCGGCGAACCGGCTTTCCACTCGATACCCGCGTAGATGTCTTCCGAGTTCTCACGGAAGATCGTCATGTCGACGTCGCCTGGCTTCTTGACCGGGCTAGGCACGCCTTCGAACCAGCGCACAGGGCGCAGGCAGACATAAAGGTCGAGTTGCTGACGCAGGGCCACGTTCAGGGAACGGATGCCGCCACCGACCGGGGTGGTCAGAGGGCCCTTGATGGAAACCACGTAATCTCTAACTGCGTCCAGGGTTTCCTGGGGTAGCCAGGTGTCCTGATCGTAAACCTGAGTCGCTTTCTCCCCGGCATAGACTTCCATCCAGGAAATTTTGCGCTCGCCGCCGTAAGCCTTCTTAACAGCAGCATCGACAACCTTGATCATGACCGGGCTGATATCAACGCCAATACCGTCACCTTCGATGAAGGGGATGATCGGGTTGTTAGGAACATTGAGAGAATGGTCCGCGTTGACGGTGATTTTGTCGCCGACTGCTGGAACCTGAATCTTCTTGTATCCCATGCTGAACTCCATTGTTTGGATTGAACATCTGGCTTCGTTCGAGCGTACCCCAGTTAAATCGGCACGCAAACCCTCTGTTCCAACCATCTGCCGCAAAGCTACACAGTTCGCGACGTACAAGCCTGAAAGCAAAGGGAAAAGCGCCAAACTCAAGCACGGTGCAAGACTCTACGCCCCACTCGCCCCTGCGACCTTTAGACCAATGGACGACAATCGTTGCATATGAACCATCGGCAGATTGCCAGCTTCCTATGTATAATGCCGCCCGCTGACCACAGAGTCACGACGGCCGATCTCTCTACTACGAGACTTTGAGCCCGAAAAAGCAGGGCTGTTACCGCAGTCCACCCGCTTGACGCTCGACTGATGCACCCAACATCACCGCGAAGAAATCTCGACATTCGGCTCATGGATGACTTTGAACGAACGCGCTTACCCGGCGCCCCTCGAGTTTTTCTGCGCACGCTTTAGCAAAGAAGAGAGAGTTAATCCGAATATGCCCACCCGCTCGAAGATCATCTATACCTTCACCGACGAAGCTCCCGCCCTCGCCACCTATTCACTGTTGCCTATCGTAGAGGCCTTCACCGCCTCCGCTGATATCGCCGTGGAAACCCGCGATATCTCTCTTGCAGGGCGCATCCTGGCCAGCTTCCCCGAGCAACTGGGTGACAAAGCCGTAGCCGACCACCTCGCCGAACTGGGCGACCTGGCCGTTACGCCTGAAGCCAACATCATCAAGTTGCCGAACATCAGCGCCTCGGTTCCGCAACTGCAAGCCGCGATCAAGGAACTGCAAGCCCAGGGCTTCGCACTGCCTGACTACCCGGAAACCGTGAGCAGCGACGCCGACAAGCTCGCCAAGTCGCGCTACGACAAGATCAAGGGCAGCGCCGTAAACCCGGTTCTGCGCGAAGGCAACTCCGATCGTCGTGCACCGCTGTCGGTCAAGAACTACGCTCGCAAGCACCCGCACAAAATGGGCGCCTGGGCTGCGGACTCCAAGTCCCACGTCGCGCACATGAGCACCGGCGATTTCTACGGCAGCGAGAAAGCTGCCCTGATCGACGCCGCTGACGCCGTCAAAATCGAACTGATCGCTCAAGACGGCACCACCACCGTCCTGAAAGAAAAAACCACCGTGCAAGCCGGTGAGATCCTCGATTGCGCGGTACTGAGCAAAAACGCGCTGCGCAGCTTCATCGCCGCCGAGATCGAAGACGCCAAAGCCAAAGGCGTGCTGCTGTCGGTTCACCTCAAAGCCACCATGATGAAGGTCTCCGACCCGATCATGTTTGGCCAGATCGTTGCCGAGTTCTATAAAGACGCACTGGCCAAGCACGCTGACGTGCTGGCGCAGATCGGCTTCAACCTGAACAACGGCATCGGCGACCTGTACGCTCGCATCAAAGCCCTGCCGGCCGAGCAACAAGCGCAGATCGAAGCGGACATTCAGGCGGTCTACGCCGCTCGTCCGTCGTTGGCCATGGTCAACTCCGACAAAGGCATCACCAACCTGCACGTGCCGAGCGACGTGATCGTCGACGCCTCGATGCCGGCGATGATCCGTGACTCCGGCAAAATGTGGGGCACTGACGGTCAACTGCACGACACCAAGGCTGTGATTCCGGATCGCTGCTACGCCACCATCTACCAGGCGGTGATCGAAGACTGCAAGCTGCACGGCGCTTTCGATCCGACCACCATGGGCAGCGTGCCAAACGTTGGCCTGATGGCGAAAAAAGCCGAAGAGTACGGCTCGCACGACAAGACTTTCCAGATCAAGGCCAACGGCGTGGTTCGGGTTTCCGATGGCGCTGGCCGCACCCTGCTGGAGCAGTCGGTTGAAGCCGGCGACATCTTCCGCATGTGCCAGACCAAAGACGCGCCGATCCAGGACTGGGTCAAACTGGCCGTCAACCGTGCTCGCGCAAGCGCCACTCCAGCGATTTTCTGGCTGGACCCAATGCGCGCCCACGACGGCGTAGTGATCGAGAAAGTTCAGGCTTACCTGAAGGATCACGACACGTCCGGCCTGGACATTCGCATCATGTCGCCAGTCGACGCGATGGCCTTCACCCTGGGCCGCACCCGCGAAGGCAAGGACACCATCTCCGTGACCGGCAACGTACTGCGCGACTACCTGACTGACCTGTTCCCGATCATGGAACTGGGCACCAGCGCCAAGATGCTGTCGATCGTTCCGCTGATGAACGGCGGTGGTCTGTTCGAAACCGGCGCCGGCGGTTCGGCACCGAAGCATGTTCAACAACTTTTGGAAGAAAACTTCCTGCGCTGGGATTCCCTGGGTGAGTTCCTGGCCCTGGCCGCTTCCCTTGAGCACCTGGGTGTTACCTACAACAACCCTAAAGCGCTGGTGTTGGCCAAGACCCTGGATCAGGCCACCGGCCAGTTCCTGGACAACAACAAGTCGCCATCGCGCAAAGTCGGCAACATCGACAACCGCGGCAGCCACTTCTACCTGGCGCTGTACTGGGCTCAAGCCCTGGCTGCCCAGACCGAAGACACAGCACTGCAAGCGCAGTTCGGCGAACTGGCCAAGACCCTGAGCGAGAACGAAGCAACCATCGTTGCCGAACTCAACGCCGTTCAGGGCAAGCCAGTGGACATCGGCGGTTACTACCACGCCAATGCCGAGCTGATCAGCAAGGCCATGCGCCCGAGCAACACCTTCAACGCCGCGATCGCTGCGCTGGTTTAAGGTTGTAAGGGAACACCACAAACCCCGGCCTCGTGCCGGGGTTTGTGTTTTTGAAGACAACGCAAAACCTGTGGGAGCTGGCCTGCCAGCGATAGCGATTTATCATCCAACATTGATGGTGACTGACTCACCGCAATCGCTGGCGGGCCAGCTCCCACAGTAATAGTGTTGCAACTATTGAAATTTGAGGAATCCTCATGGAGTGGAACCCCCACATCACCGTCGCGACCATCGTCGAAGACAACGGCCGCTTCCTGATGGTCGAAGAATCCAAAGGCGGACGAACGGTGCTCAACCAGCCCGCCGGCCATCTGGACCCGGACGAAACCCTGATCGAAGCCGCCGTGCGTGAAACCCTCGAAGAAACCGGCTGGGACGTCGAGCCGACTGGCGTGGTGGGTATTTACCTCTACACCGCCCCGAGCAACGGCGTGACCTATCAGCGGGTCTGCTTCACCGCAAAACCGCTCAAACATCACCCCGACTATCAGCTGGACGACGGCATCGTCGGCGCAAAATGGCTGACGCGTGACGAACTCATGGCACAGCGCGCAAACTGGCGCAGTGAGCTGATCATCCGCTGTATTGATGATTATCTGGACGGCAAACTCTTCGGCCTCGAACTGATCCGCCCTTCTCTTTAGCCTTGCGGGCTTCGGCCTGTTAGAATCGCGTCCTTTTTAAAGACACTCATTGAATCCCTATGCGTGATCCAGCCCCTTCTGACACACAAAAGAAGCGCGTCATTGTCGGCATGTCCGGCGGCGTGGACTCTTCCGTTTCCGCTCTCCTGCTGATCGAGCAGGGTTATGAGGTGGAAGGCCTGTTCATGAAGAACTGGGAAGAAGACGATGGAACGGAATACTGTACCGCCATGGATGACCTGGCGGACGCTCAGGCCGTGTGCGACAAGATTGGCATCAAGCTGCACACCGCCAACTTCGCCGCCGAGTACTGGGACAACGTATTCGAGCACTTCCTGGCCGAATACAAGGCCGGTCGCACGCCGAACCCGGACATCCTGTGTAACCGTGAGATCAAGTTCAAGGCGTTCCTCGACTACGCCATGATGCTCGGCGCCGACCTGATCGCCACCGGTCACTACGTGCGACGCCGCGACATCGATGGCCGTACCGAGCTGCTCAAGGGCCTGGACCCGAACAAGGACCAGAGCTACTTCCTGCACGCCGTCGGTGGTGAACAGATCGCCAAGACCCTGTTCCCGGTCGGCGAGCTGGAAAAACCCGAAGTGCGCGCGATTGCCGAGAAACACGAACTCGCCACCGCGAAGAAAAAGGACTCCACCGGAATCTGCTTTATCGGCGAGCGCCGCTTCAGCGACTTCCTCAAGCAATACCTGCCGGCCCAACCCGGCGAGATCAAGACCACCGAAGGTGAAGTTATCGGCCGTCATCACGGCTTGATGTATCACACCATCGGCCAGCGTCAGGGCCTGGGCATTGGCGGCTTGAAAGACGCCAGTGACGAGCCGTGGTACGTGCTGATCAAGGACCTGGAACACAACGAGCTGATCGTTGGCCAGGGCAATGACCATCCGTATCTGTTCTCCCGCGCCCTGCTCGCCTCGGACATCTATTGGGTCAACCCGATCGACTTGAGCGAACCGCGCCGGTTGACCGCCAAAGTCCGCTATCGCCAAAGCGACCAGCCCTGCACGCTGGAAAGAACCGCCAACGGCTACCGCGCGACCTTCGATGACCCGCAACGCGCGGTCACCCCAGGCCAGTCCGTGGTGTTCTACGACGGTGAAATCTGCCTCGGCGGCGGCGTGATCGAAGTCGCGGAGCCGTGGACCAGCAAAGGCACTCCTCAAGGCGAGCAGCAATGAGCCCGACTCAGGAGCAACTGACGGCACTGGGCGGCGTGTTCCTCGCCGCCGTGCTGGTCGACAAGATCGCCAAGACCGGCCAGACCGCCGAAGCCGGCCTGACATGCATGCTCGGCAGCCTGCTGATTCGCGACCCCAAGGACACCCTGGAAGTGTACGGCGGCGACGACATCAATCTGCGTGAAGGTTACCGCGCATTGATCGGCGCCCTGGAACGCGACCCAAGCACCCTTCAGCGCGAGCCGCTGCGCTATGCGCTGGCAATGCTCGGCCTGGAGCGTCAGCTGGCCAAGCGCAACGACATGCTCGACGAGATCGGCAAGCGTTTGCCGCAGATTCAATCCCAGGTCGAGCACTTCGGCCCGGCGCACGAAAACGTCATTGCAGCGTGCGGTGCGCTGTACCAGGACACCCTGAGCACCTTGCGCCAACGCATTCAGGTCCACGGCGACATGCGCAACCTGCAGCAACCGAGCAACGCTTCGAAAATCCGCGCCCTGTTGCTGGCCGGGATTCGATCGGCGCGCCTGTGGCGGCAGTTGGGCGGTCATCGCTGGCAGCTGGTGATCAGCCGTCGCAAGTTGCTCAAAGAGCTTTACCCGCTGATGCGCAGCAGCTGAACCGCGCCCGCAAGACCCTTGGTAATTTGTAACGCGTAAGACGCTGGTCAGTTGGCAACGGACCTGCGGATTTTTTCATGTATGATACGCGCCCCATTTCGTTGCCCGACTGTCCGAGAACACCCCATGCAGCTTTCTTCGCTCACTGCGGTTTCCCCTGTTGACGGCCGCTACGCCGGCAAAACCCAGGCCCTGCGCCCAATTTTCAGCGAATACGGCCTGATCCGTGCTCGCGTTCTGGTTGAAGTGCGCTGGCTCCAGCGCCTGGCCGCTCACCCTGGCATTAGCGAAGTGCCGGCGTTCTCCGCCGAAGCCAACGCTGTGCTGAACACCCTGGCGGAAAACTTCGCTCTGGAGCACGCCGAGCGTGTCAAAGAGATCGAGCGCACCACCAACCACGACGTAAAAGCCATTGAGTACCTGCTCAAAGAGCAAGCGGCCAAGCTGCCGGAACTGGCCAAGGTCAGCGAATTCATCCACTTTGCCTGCACCAGCGAGGACATCAACAACCTGTCCCACGCCCTGATGCTGCGCGAAGGCCGTGATGACGTGATGCTGCCGCTGATGCGCCAGACTGCCGAAGCCATCCGCGAACTGGCCATCCGTTTCGCTGACGTGCCGATGCTGTCGCGCACCCACGGTCAACCGGCTTCGCCGACCACCCTGGGCAAAGAGCTGGCGAACGTGGTTTACCGTCTGGAGCGTCAAATCGCTCAGGTCGCGGCTGTTCCGCTGCTGGGCAAGATCAACGGCGCTGTCGGCAACTACAACGCCCACCTGTCGGCCTACCCTGAGATCGACTGGGAAGAGAACGCCCGCGCCTTCATCGAAGACGAGCTGGGTCTGGGCTTCAACCCTTACACCACGCAGATCGAACCGCACGACTACATTGCCGAACTGTTCGACGCGATCGCGCGCTTCAACACCATCCTGATCGACTTCGACCGCGACATCTGGGGCTACATCTCCCTGGGTTATTTCAAACAGCGCACCATCGCTGGCGAAATCGGCTCGTCGACCATGCCGCACAAGGTCAACCCGATCGACTTCGAAAACTCCGAAGGCAACCTGGGTATCGCCAACGCACTGTTCCAGCACCTGGCGAGCAAGCTGCCGATCTCCCGCTGGCAGCGCGACCTGACCGACTCCACCGTATTGCGCAACCTCGGTGTCGGCTTCGCCCACAGCGTGATCGCGTACGAAGCCAGCCTCAAAGGCATCAGCAAACTCGAGCTCAACGCTCAGAAGATTGCTGCCGATCTGGACGCGTGCTGGGAAGTATTGGCCGAGCCAATCCAGACCGTGATGCGTCGCTACAACATCGAAAACCCGTACGAAAAACTGAAAGAGTTGACCCGTGGCAAGGGCATCAGCCCTGAAGCACTGCAAACTTTCATCGACGGCCTGGACATGCCAGCCGCGGCCAAGGCCGAGCTGAAATTGCTCACCCCGGCGAACTACATCGGTAACGCTGTAGAGCAAGCCAAACGCATCTGATCGACCGCTTTACCCTTTTGAGACGCCCGGCAGCGCCGGGCGTTTTTATTCCCGTCTGAAAAGTGCTTTTTTTCAATAGGTTACACATGAATCCTGATATTCCTCTTCAACTTCTGGGTGGCATCACGGCGCGCGAATTCCTGCGTGACTACTGGCAGAAAAAACCGCTGCTGATCCGCCAGGCGATCCCTGATTTCGAAAGCCCGATCGACCCGGACGAACTGGCCGGCCTGGCGCTGGAAGAAGAAGTTGAATCGCGCCTGGTAATCGAACACGGTGAGCGTCCTTGGGAAATGCGTCGCGGCCCGTTCGCCGAAGACGAATTCAGCAAGTTGCCGGAAACCGAATGGACCCTGCTGGTGCAAGCGGTCGACCAATTCGTGCCGGAAGTCAGCGAGCTGCTGGAAAACTTTCGCTTCCTGCCGAGCTGGCGCGTCGACGACGTGATGATCAGCTTCGCCGCCCCGGGTGGCAGCGTCGGTCCGCATTTCGATAACTACGATGTGTTCCTGCTGCAAGGTCACGGCAAGCGCAACTGGAAGATCGGCCAGATGTGCGACTCCGAGAGCAAACTGCTGCCACACGCAGACCTGCGCATCCTCGCCGACTTCGAAGCCACCGATGAGTGGGTTCTGGAGCCGGGCGACATGCTCTACCTGCCGCCGCGTCTGGCCCATTGCGGCGTAGCAGTGGATGACTGCATGACCTACTCGGTCGGCTTCCGCGCCCCGAGCGCCTCTGAAGTGCTGACTCACTTCACCGACTTCCTCAGCCAGTTCCTGACCGATGAAGAGCGCTACACCGATGCCGACGCCCTGCCGGCGGTCGATCCACACCAGATTCAGCACGACGCCCTTGATCGCCTGAAAGCTTTGCTGGCCGAGCACATGAGCGACGAGCGCCTGCTGCTGACCTGGTTCGGCCAGTACATGACCGAGCCGCGCTACCCGGAACTGATCGTCGGCCCGGAAGAAGTCGAAGAAGAAGACTTTCTCGCCAGCCTGGAACAAGGGGCTGTGCTGATCCGTAACCCGAGCGCGCGCATGGCCTGGTCCGAAGTCGATGACGACCTGCTGCTGTTCGCCAGCGGCCAGAGCCGTTACCTGCCGGGCAAACTGCGCGAGCTGCTGAAGTTGATCTGCGCTGCCGACGCCCTGCACACCGATAACCTCGGCGACTGGCTTAGCGACGAAGACGGCCGCGGCCTGCTGTGCGAGCTGGTCAAGCAAGGCAGCTTGGGGTTTGCTGATGAATAAAATCCACGTTCGTGTCGCAGACTGGCAGAAGGACATCGCCGAGATCCGGCGCATTCGTGAGACGGTGTTCATCGCCGAGCAATCCGTTCCGCCTGAGCTGGAATGGGATGCTGATGACGCAACGGCGGTGCATTTCCTGGCCTTCGAAGGCGACTTTCCGATTGGCACCGCCCGCCTGCTGCCCGACGGCCACGTCGGCCGGGTGTCGGTGCTGAAAGACTGGCGCGGCTTGAAAGTCGGCGATGCGCTGATGCAAGCGGTGATCGGTGAAGCCGAGAAGCGCGGACTGAAGCAGCAGATGCTGAGCGCGCAGGTACAAGCCACGGCGTTCTATGAGCGCCTGGGCTTCAGCCTGGTCAGTGAGGAATTCCTGGAAGCAGGCATTCCGCATGTGGACATGGTGCGGCACTCCGTTTGAGACCCTGTGGTGAGGGGATTTATCCCCGTTCGGCTGCGAAGCAGCCGTCAAACCATTGCATGCGGAAAACCTGATACACCGTGGTTATTTTGGGGCCGCTTCGCGACCCAACGGGGATAAATCCCCTCGCCACAGAGAACACCACAAAACGCCCCGCCATCAACCGATGCCGGGGCGTTTTGCTGTCTACGATTCAACTTGCCCCACGCCGGGCCGACAAACTGGCAATATCAACACTTCAAGATGTCGGAGATAACGGATATGTCCCTACGCACCCTGCTCACCACGCTGCTGCTGACCTGCAGTTTTTCGGTCATGGCCGCCACCGAGATCGTGCCTTTGAACTACCACACCAGTGCCGACATGCTGCCGATGGCCCAGGGTTTCATCGGCAAGGAAGGCCAGGTCAGCGCCTATGGCAACCAACTGATCGTCAATGCCGATCAGCGCAAGATCGACGAACTTAAAGCCCTGATTGCGCAACTCGACACCCAACCCAAGCGCCTGCTGATCACTGTCGACACCAACGAAAACAACTTCCAGGGCGATCAGGGTTACTCGGTAAATGGCGCCAAACCGAGCCAGACTCGCATCATCAATCGCAGTACCGACAGCCGTGACGGCGGGATTCAGCAGATCCAGGCCAGCGAAGGGGCGCCGGCACTGATCCAGGTCGGCCAGAGCGTTCCGCTCACCAGCACACAGACCGATTCCTACGGCGATCTGCGAAGCCAGACCGAATACCGCAACGTCACACAGGGTTTCTACGTCACCGCCAGCGTTACCGGCGACATCGTTCACCTCGCAATCAGCACCAATCGTGACCGTATGAGCCAGGAACGTCCCGATGTAGTGAATGTGCAAAGTACCGACACAACTGTCACGGGACGACTGGGTGAATGGATCACCCTGGCCGGCGTAAACCGCCAGACTCAGGCCGACAAACAGGACCAGACCCGCAGCTACTCGACTCAGGGCCGAGATGACATGACCCTGCGGGTGAAAGTCGATACTTTGGACTAAACCACCGAAAACTGACTGATTAGTCGTATTAGACCAAAGATGTAGTGCCATAAAAAAAGCACTACAAAACGTTTGACGATACAAAAAAGCAAAGGCATGATGGCCTCGCTCCCGCTAATCAGGGGCCCTGGCAAGGGCCTTCGAGGCGCCGTTCGCACCTACCCCGCGAGCCGCTTCGTGTCTGTACCGCCCACAAGGTGTGTTTGACGAGGTTGCCGACTGGAACGAAGTTGTCCCGAGGGACGGAAGCGTAATTAGGTAACCCGGCTCCACACTGAAGTTCGTACCAAGGCCCACGACGCCCGAATGCGCTCGACAGTTCGCCCTTACCTGCTCACTTCCCCTCGAGCCCATCGTTCATCCCGTCGCCACCCCCGCCGAATCCGACTTGACCACCTAAGCTTCTGGTCAGCGAGCAGCCTTTTACGCCCCTCTAATTGCGTACTTGGCAGGAGCAGGAATTTTCCACCCAGACCTATGCGACGAGGTTTATCTCCATGGCACTGACACGCGAACAGCAAATTGCAGCCCTCGAAAAAGATTGGGCTGAAAACCCACGCTGGAAAGGCGTGACACGCGCTTACTCCGCTGCTGACGTCGTCCGCCTGCGTGGCTCGGTTCAACCTGAGCACACCTTTGCAAAATTGGGCGCCGAGAAGCTGTGGAACCTGGTAACCCAGGGCGCCAAACCGTCCTTCCGTCCTGAGAAAGATTTCGTCAACTGCATGGGCGCCCTGACCGGCGGCCAGGCTGTACAACAAGTTAAAGCCGGTATCCAGGCGATCTACCTGTCGGGCTGGCAAGTCGCTGCGGACAACAACTCCGCCGAATCGATGTACCCGGATCAGTCGCTGTACCCGGTGGATTCGGTTCCAACCGTGGTCAAGCGCATCAACAACTCGTTCCGTCGTGCTGACCAGATCCAGTGGAAAGCCGGTAAAGGTCCGGGCGACGAAGGCTACATCGACTACTTCGCTCCAATCGTGGCGGACGCTGAAGCCGGTTTCGGCGGCGTACTGAACGCTTACGAGCTGATGAAAAGCATGATCGAAGCAGGCGCTGCCGGCGTTCACTTCGAAGACCAACTGGCTTCCGTGAAAAAATGCGGCCACATGGGCGGCAAGGTACTGGTTCCTACCCAGGAAGCTGTACAGAAGCTGACCGCTGCCCGTCTGGCGGCTGACGTTGCCGGTACTCCGACCATCATTCTGGCTCGTACCGACGCTAACGCGGCTGACCTGCTGACTTCCGATTGCGACCCGTACGACCAGCCATTCGTGACTGGCGAACGTACTCAGGAAGGCTTCTACAAAGTGCGCGCCGGTCTCGACCAGGCCATCGCTCGCGGCCTGGCTTACGCTCCGTACGCCGACCTGATCTGGTGCGAAACCGCCAAGCCGGATCTGGACGAGGCTCGTCGCTTCGCTGAAGCGATCAAAAAGGAATACCCGGACCAACTGCTGTCGTACAACTGCTCGCCTTCCTTCAACTGGAAGAAAAACCTGGACGACGCGACCATCGCCAAGTTCCAGCGCGAATTGTCTGCCATGGGTTACAAGCACCAGTTCATCACCCTGGCCGGCATTCACAACATGTGGCACAGCATGTTCAACCTGGCGCACGACTACGCCCGTAACGACATGACTGCCTACGTGAAGCTGCAAGAGCAAGAGTTCGCTGACGCCGCCAAGGGTTACACCTTCGTGGCTCACCAGCAGGAAGTGGGCACCGGCTACTTCGACGACATGACCACTGTGATTCAAGGTGGCACGTCTTCGGTAACCGCGCTGACCGGTTCGACTGAAGAAGAACAGTTCCACTGATCCGATTCGCCTGAGCAAACGGCCGTTGCGGACCGAATAGAAAGCTAACTGCAACGCCGCACATCTGACGCCCCGACTGGTTCGGGGCGTTTTTTTGCGCGTGATTTAACCAACAACGCAAAACCTTGTGGGAGCGGGCTTGCTTGCGAAAGCGGTCCAACATTCAGCATCTATGGTGACCCAGGGTGGTACCTCCTCGGTAACCGCGCTTTGTTTCCTGTGCGCCAGCTCGAAAGTTCAGACGATGAAGTTCACCAGGCGGTTGGGCACCACAATCATCCTGCCCGCCCCTTTCAAGTGGTTGCGCAGCCCTGCGTCGGATGACGCCCTGCACCGAATGGCGTCATGCTCGGCATCAGCCTCGATCATAATGTGCCCGCGCAACTTGCCATTTATCTGCACCATCATTTTTACTTCGTCCTGTTCCAAGGCTTCGCTGTCCGGCATGGGCCACGAACTGTCGTAAATATCGCCTTCGAACCCACCCCCCGTCCAAAGGACCTGAGTGATGTGCGGCGTCACAGGGTGCAGAACCTGCAACAGGATCGCCATGCCTTCGCGGGCCACTTGTGGGCCGGCACCCCTGCCCCCCTCCAGCACCTTGAGCATCTTCATCGCACCCGAAACGACCGTGTTGTATTGCAGCCGTTCGTAATCGTTGTTGATCTGCTGCAGCAAACGATGCATCTCAAAGCGCACGCGTTTCGATTCAGCAATGTCTCCAACCCGATCATCTGCACAGCGCCGAGCCTGATCGTCGTGGAAGAAGCTCCAGAGCCGGCGCAGAAAGCGATAGGCACCTTCAACGCCGCTATCGCTCCAGATCGTGCTCTGATCAGGAGGACCTGCAAAGATTGTGAAAAGTCGGGCGGTGTCAGCGCCGAACTTGTTAATGATGTCTTTCGGCTCGACGACGTTATTCTTCGACTTGGACATTTTTTCCACGCCACCGATGATGACGGGTAAACCGTCCTCAAGCGCCGTAGCCCTCAGAGGACGGCTTTTTTCGTCATACTCGACCACCACCTGCGCGGGGTAAAACCACTGCAGGCTACCGTCATCGGCTTTTCGGTAATAGCTTTCACGCAATAGCATGCCTTGGGTAAACAGGTTCTTGAACGGCTCGCTGAAATCCACCAGCCCTTCGTCACGCATTGCTCGTGTCCAGAACCTCGCATAGAGCAAATGCAACACCGCATGCTCGATACCGCCGATGTATTGATCGATTGGCAACCAGTAACGACTGCCGGGCCCCACCATCGAGGTATCGCTATCAGGATCGCAATAACGCATGAAATACCAGCTCGAATCGACGAAGGTATCCATGGTGTCTGTTTCCCTCTGCGCTGCCGCTCCGCAGCGTGGGCAATCCACATCGCGAAACGACTTATGCGCCAGCAACGGGTTGCCGCTGCCATCCGGCACGCAATCAGTAGGCAATACGACCGGCAAGTCCGAATAAGGCACCGGCACGTCACCACATTGCTCACACTGGATGACAGGAATCGGCGTCCCCCAGTAACGCTGCCGTGAGATCCCCCAGTCGCGCAGGCGCCAAGTCGTAGTCTTCTCACCCATTCGGCGACCAATCAGCGCAGCGGTTATCGCCTGGGCCGCCTCTGTAACAGTGAGGCCATCGTAGACACCAGAGTTGATGAGATGCCCCTCTCGACAAGTGTAATTGTCGGACCAGAACGTCGGGTCGAATACGTGATCACTCCGGGCAATGACTTGGCGGACGGCCAAGCCATATTGATTGGCAAATTCGAAGTCACGCTCATCGTGCGCAGGCACCCCCATCAGGGCTCCGTCACCATACTCGCCAAGCACATAATTGGTTATCCACAGCTCAACAGGCTCACCGGTCAGCGGATGCTCCACATGCAAGCCACAGGGGACGCCCAACTTACTCTGGCTGCTGGATGGGCCGGAATTCGCCGTTTGTCGACAGGTGTGCACCTGCGGCTCCAGCCCAGGGTTGAGCTCCAGGGCATGTTTGGCCAGTGCATGTTCAGGGGATACAGCACAGAAGGTTACCCCCATGAGCGTATCGATACGGGTGGTAAATACCCAGAGCTTGCCTTCGTCGATCACTTGTCCAGCAGCGTCCTGGATTCGGTGGGCAAAAGCCAAACGTACCCCTGCGACCTTCCCTATCCAGTTCCGCTGCATGGTGCGGACCCTGTCCGGCCAACCATCCAGAGCGTCGATTGCCGAGAGCAATTCCTCGGCATACTGGGTTATACGCAGGTAGTAACCTGGAATCTGCCGCCTCTCGACGAGAGCCCCCGAACGCCAACCTCGACCGTCGATTACCTGTTCATTGGCCAGCACCGTTTGATCGACAGGGTCCCAATTGACTATCTGGGTCTTCTTGTAGGCCACACCCTTTTCCAGCAATTTGAGGAAAAACCACTGACTCCACTTGTAGTATTCAGGGTCGCAAGTGGCAATCTCCCGAGACCAGTCGAAGGCAAGCCCCAAAGGCAGCATTTGCGACTTCATGTCCGCGATATTCAATAGTGTCCACTGCGCTGGCGAAACACCCGACTTCATAGCCGCGTTCTCCGCGGGCAAGCCAAAGGCATCCCACCCCATAGGCATCAGGACATTGAATCCTTTCATGCGCATATGGCGAGCCAGCATGTCGTTGATCGTATAGTTGCGTACATGCCCCATGTGCAACTTTCCCGATGGATAGGGAAGCATCGAGCAGGCATGGAATTTAGGCCGGCAAGCATCTTCAACCGCCCTGAATACATCATTTTCAAGCCATTGGGCCTGAGCCGTACGTTCAACAGAGGCCGCGTCATACTGTGCTCGCATAGAAGCTCCTTAACTGTGCTGGAGCTGAGCGACAAGACTCGATCAACCCACAATTCCTTTGTTAGTTCCTGTCCCGCGATGTGACGCGGGGCAATGCAATTGTCCTGTGGCCGACCCAAAAACAGATGCCTCCAAATACGATGCCCAGCCCCCCATAGAGGCTCCAGCTCAACTGGAAACCAACACCAGCGATCAGCAAGGCTCCCAGCCCCACGGACACCATCCTCGCCCCCGCCAGCACGACCGGAACAAGAGAAAAGAGCGTAGGTTGCGTTTGCAATGGCGTTTTTTGCGAGATAAGCGCGGTGACGTAGGTAACGCTGAGAATCTCACCCAGCGTCCAGAAGAAAACAAACAACAGAATCAGTACCGTATGTTCGAACAAGGCATAGGCGCCAAAACCGACACTGTAGAAAATAGCGGCAAAAGCCAAATTGGTGAGCGGCTCGAAACGCGACGTCAACGCAATCAGTGACTGCGTCAACAGGATCACCAGCAGCGCATTGACGATTCCTACCGCACCGAACAGGCTGGCAGCCTTCCCCGCCGTTACCACATCAAGCCACAAAGGCAGATGGTACTCACGCTGCGCATCCAGCACCGCCAACGCAAAGAACATGACACCCGCGACAATTACGATATGCGGTATACCAGCCATTATGCCAATTGAAGTATCCCTTGTTGCAGGCGTGCTGCCGTGGCTTTCCGGCAGTGACAGACAGGCACTTGAAAACAGGCACAACACACTGGTGACCAGCGCAAAAAGCATTAGATAGACGCTATCGAGAGCCAGTAAATATCCGCCAATGACAAACAGCAGAGCCCCTCCCAGATTGCTGGCCAGATGCAAATAGCCAAAAGAGGCGACGCGGTTACTATCGTTAGCCGTCAAGGACGTCAAGATACTGAACACAGGTGTGACCAGCCCCGCGCAGAACATGAACAGCAAAACCATGGCAATGGATGCGACCGGCGCGCTGAACAAAATCCCGCACAGCAAGCATACAAATGAACAAAAAGAAGAGCAGACCAGCAGCGTCCTGAACGCATAGCGTCCGACCAACACTCCTCCCAACAAGTTACCCACCAGGAAAAACGCCGACATCAGTGTAATCACCAACGCCACCCCGGAACTATCGAGCCGGTAATGACGCTGGAAAAACAAAGCGGCAAAGGGACCCAAGGCATTCGCCATGACGAACAGCAATCGGAGCAGCACGATATTGCGCATCCCGGTGCCCAAGCCGGTCATTATCAGCAATGGCTTCACTACTGAACTGCTTCCGTCACATCACTCCTGCTGCCCTCATTGCCGCTTCCCTGCATTATCGCCATCAGGAATGCTTTGAGATCCGAAGACGCCGGCACGACCACACGCAGAATGTTTTCAAGTAACCCGAAACTGTGGGGATATTGGGAACAGTCGCTTACGCGAATGTTTGCCTGAGCGAACGCCTTGGCCAAACGGCCGTCGCTATGGTCTTCCAATAGCAGAAAGTTCGTTTCGCTATCGAAAACGACGATTCCGTGAACCCGGCAGAACTCGATTATCTCGTTTTTGACATGCGCTAGCTCATGATGGGCTTGCTCTAGTGCTTTACGGTTATTCAAACAGAACAGGGCAGCTTTCACCGCTACGTGGTTGACGTCCCAAGGCCCTCGCACCTTCAACAATTCGCGAATTGACTCCGGATGCGTGACGACATAACCCAAACGCAATCCGGCAAGGCCGAAATACTTGGAGAATGAACGAATGACGAACAGTTGCCTGACTGTGCTGAACGCATCCAGGCAGGTCTGCTGCAAATATTCAAAGTAGCTCTCGTCAACAATGACTGGCTTGTTCAGCCTCACACAAGCCTCGACCAGAACCTTCAATTGTTCAGTGTCGATTCGCGCGCCCAGCGGATTATTGGGATTGCATAGAATCAGCCCCTGGCTCGTCTGCAAGGCTTCCAGGATTGCCTTGGTCGGGAGAATGAAGCGCTGCGCTTGCTTCTCGAATCCCACAATCACTGGCTCCACACCATTCACACTAAGCATCTGGTAATAGAAGGAAAAGACCGGAGAAGGAATGACCACCCGATCCCCTGGCGAAAACAGCAGGCGCACCACCAAGTCGATTGCCTGATCCGCACCATTGGCCAGCAACAAGCTGTCGGTCGAAACCTTGCAGTAGTTTGCCAGCTCGGCCAGCAGAGGCTGATAGTTCGGGTAGGTAAACAGATCCCGGGCCTGTAACTCGGTGGCAATGAATCTCACCAGGAAATCGTTTAAAAACTGATTTTCGTTTAAATCCAGCAACACCGACGAGAGGTCGCGTTCTGGCACCTTCCATAACCCGGAACGCTTGATATGCTCATGAACCTTCATCTGTGCACACCCCCGTAGATCACCTCCTCACCCAACTCGTACATGTGCCTCACCTGGTCGTCGTTTGCGTACACGACTGGCTTACCCGTGGCGGCCGACAAACACTGGCTGGTGATCAGCCGACTGATTTCCGCAGTGAATGCCACAGCACGATGAAACGCCTCAGACAGGTCACGGCCGAAACTGGTGATGCCATGACCGGGCATGACAATACAGTTGGTGTCCTGCGCGCAACGTCCGATGGCGCTGACGTCCAGTTCGATGTTCACACCTTCGCGAAGAATGCACGGTGGCTTGCCCATCACCAGCGCGGTGTCATTGGACACATACGCCATCTCACGCCATTGCATGACAGCAAAAAAAGAAATGACTTCATTGGGATGAAGATGCACGGTGGCGTTAACGTCAGAGCGACACCGCATGATTTCCCGGTGCATTTGATGTCCTGCGCTAGGGCGAAAACGACCATGCAGCAGTTCATTGGACTGCATATCCAGCACAGCCAGATGCTCAAGACCGCACTCTTCCAGCGACACGCCTCGGTGCTTGGTGTAGATCACTTCTCGCCGCCAGTACGGGCAATGGTTGCGTATCGCAATATTACCCAAGGTATTGACCAGTAATTGCCGCGCCGCCAGCCGCTGACCGTATTGAAGAATGCTGTTGCCGATCACCTGGTCGAACCATGCCGGCAATCCAGGCTTCGAAGTCTCAGGGCCTGCAAGTTTCAACTCAGGCATATCCCTTCGCCTCCATCCGTGCGCAGTCAGGATTGACGACGGTATCCACCCTTTCTCCTCGCAGCAAACTCAACATCGTTCCCAAAGCACTGGCCTTCAACTGACCCAGCGATCGCTCGCTGTAAAACGCCGCATGGGGTGTCAGCAATACACGTTCATGATCGATTAACGCCTGTGGGGGAGTCGGCTCTTCCTGCAGCACGTCCAGGAATGCCATGGACACAAGCCCAGACTGCAAGGCCCGCAGCAGCGCGTCGGTATCGACAATTGCGCCCCGCGCGGTATTGACCAGAGTCACACCCCGCTTGATGCGTGAAAAACACCGGTCGTTCAGCAGGTGTCGGGTATCGGGGGTGAGGGGCAGATGCAGCGATATGACATCTGCCTTGGCGAGCAAAGACTCCAGTGACCCGCCCTCTGCAATGCCCTCGACACAGACCTCAACGCAAGGATCGTAATAGCAGATCTGATAGCCCATCGCAGACGCCCTGCGCGCCAATGCCTGCCCCGTTGCCCCATAGCCGATCAGCCCCAGAACCGTGTCGCGGCACGCTTTGACTTCACCGCAATGCGCTCTCCAACTCCAACCGCCTAGCCTGGTATGCGCGGCGTAATCGAGTAGCTTTCGCTGGGCTGACAAGATGAGGGCCATGGCGTGCTCCGCCACTTCCTCTACTCCCACCGAACCGATATTTGAGAGCAGGATGCCCTTCGCGCTCAACGCCTCGACATCCACATCATCAAGACCGATGGTCGCCTTCACCAACGCACGGCAACGATGCATTTTGGCGACTAATGGCTCATCGATGACGACCGAATGAAAGGCAATAATGCCGTCGGCCCGGGCCAGTTGCTCATCCGATGGATTGGACGTCACTTCAACGGCATACGGCTGTTGCTCTGGCCCTGAGGAGTACTCCCCCGGGTCGATATAATTCACTCGCAGTGAATCGATCATCAGAATATTCATGAATGCTCCTCTTTCCCTGTCGGCAACATTGATTGCTGTTTCAAACGTCCCGTTTAACTACCCTCAAGTACTTAGATAGTCGCAGCTCATGCCGATGTGCTTTTCCTTGGCCAAGGCATAGATGCAGGAAGCAGTCACCATATCCTGACTGGCATGCCCGGCACTGCGGAAGTAACTCAGACCACGCTTCAGCATTGCCGGCGGAGAATGATCGGCAACCAATGCACTCATCTCACGGATGTCCTTTTCGCCGATCATCGATAACGCTAAAGCCTGCGCAATTTCTCCCGACTCACATCGAGCGCAACCCAGATGGTCAACATGAACCTGAGCATCAGCCAATATTGCAGGGTCGATCTCACACGCCAGCAGCGAACTGCCGCCAATGGCGTTTATATGGGCCGATGGCTTGAGTTGGTGCGCCATAATCAGCGGTTGCGCACTATCATGGGACGTTGTCGTGCAGACGATGTCAGCATCGGCCAGCGCCTCATCCATACTTCGGACCGCAGTGATCGGCAGCGACAGTTCTTTGGAAAGGCGTTCGGCCAAAGCGACACTTTGGTTAAAACGGCGCGAAAACACCTTGATCCACCCCAACTCCCTGACGGCGGCCATTGCCCTTATATGCGCCGCGGCTTGGGCACCGGCACCGATGACGGCCAAATTAAGCCGCTCAAGCGGGCAAAGCTTGTCCGTCGCCAAGGCACTCATGGCACTGGTACGGATGGCGGTAAGGGTAGCGCCGTCGAGTATCGCCAGTAATTGCCCGGTTTCGACATCCATCAACAAAACCGCGCCATTGACTGACGACAACCCCCGCGCTGCGTTGCCTGGATGAAATGACGACACCTTGATCCCCAGTGTCTGGCTCTCGGGTATAAATGCCGGCATGAACAGCGAGAAAGCTTTTTGTCGCTCATGAGTAATGATCAAACGTTGCGGGACCACCGGGGTCGCCAACGCAAACCCTCTATGAGCCTCCTCCAGTGCCTGGACAAGCCTTGGAAAATTGATACAACGTCCAATGTCTTCACTGTTCAAAAGCAGCATGGCAATTCCTTATTCCATTGATGCTGTTCGAAGGGACCTGTCAGCCTGGTCCGCGAGCAGAAACCTCTGAATGGCGATGCCTTATCCGACGGGGTAGTCCTGCGAAGCACCTTCCTTGGGAACTAGAAATGTGCGCAAGTAAGTGATCACCGGTGTTCCACCCTGCTTGCGCCCAATGACCTTGATGGTGACGATGCCTTGCCCTTGACGCGATCGGGATTCGCGCTTGGAAACGACCTCACTCTCGGCGTACAAGGTGTCACCCACATAGACTGGGTTCGGCAATCGAATCTCGTCCCAGCCCAGATTTGCGATCGCGCGGGCACTCATGGTTGCCACCGTCATTCCGCTGACAATGGACAGTGTCACCGAACTGTTGACCAACAACTTTTTGAATTCGGTTTGCTGTGCATAAGCAAGATCGATATGCGCAGGGTGGTTATTCATATTTATTAATGACTGCCAGATATTATCCAACTCCGTTACGGTACGGCCGGGTCGGTGCTCGAAGATGTCACCCACCACAAACTGTTCGTAGTGCAGGCCATAAGACTCGCGGTATCGATTTTCACCGATCCGCTCGTGGGCCAGAATCATCGGTTCCATTGCCTTCTCCTCACCGACCCAACTCTTGAGCGCGCTGGATCAATTTTCTTGCTTGTTTTACAAACGGAGGCCCCACCATCAGGTTCTTCAATCTCGTAATTTTTTCGCCGCTGTTTTCCGAAGCCTGCACGACTGCCAATGCATGCTCATATTCAGCGACGGACGGAGTGAAGACTTCATTGATAGTGGATATTTGCTTTGGATGAATGGCCGTCTTGCCACTGAAACCCAACTCCCGGACATCACGGCACTCTTGAAGAAGTCCCGTCTCATCATCGAGTTTGAAGTAGGCGGTGTCGAACACAGGGATCCTCGCCGCACTGCCAGCCGAGACGATGCTCGCCCGTGCATGCAGCATATTGGCCCAACCTCCGATGGTGACACCCAGGCTGGCCGCATAGTCGGCGGAGCCGAAGATCAGTCCGTCAGCACTGGACGCGATGGTGTGAATATCACGTAGACAGGCTGGCGTCTCAACCGTAACCAGTATCTTTGGGCTCTCTCCGTCGCGGCTCAAATTGGCCCGAACAATATCTATTTCAGCCGCCGCCTCGGTCATCGCCATGACGATGAACTCGGGACGCTGCTCAAGCGACTGCACCAGCAGCAGATCGAGCAACCCCTGATTATCGCGCAGAGGATTAATTCGCAGCGCCGTGCGCTGCGAGACAGGGGCACGGTAGAACTGCTCGACACACAAACGTGCCTGAACCTTCTGAGGGAGTGGAACACCATCCTCCAGGTCAATCACCATTACATCACTCAGGTTATTCTTAGCGTATTGCTCGGGGTGCAAAGCGGAGCAATACAGTAAGCTTCTTGGTGTGGGATTGATCATCATGGCCTCTCAATACCGGGCTGGTTTCAAGTTCAGACGAGCCCTTTCGATCTCCGCCTTAACTGCGGAGCAGAATCCCAGAACATCGCTTTGGGACATGTCTGCACGCATCATCACGCGCAAACCGGATTTGTTCCTGGCCACAATCGGGAAGAAGACTGCTGAAGTGTAATACCCACGCTTGAATACCCCCTCGGAAACGCCGATCGCCATATCCGGACTGTCCAATGGAATAACCCGAATCGGCAAACCCGATCCCGCGTGTTCCGTCACAAACATGCTGTCGAACAGACGAATATTGGAACTGAGCTTTTCCTGCAAAACGGCCAGTTCACTGGTCTTGTGAATATCCAGGGAAGCCATGGCCGCGCCTACAGTGGCGGGATTTACATATTGCGAGTAGGACATCGGTCCGCCAAAACGGCGAAAAACCTCCTGATAATTGGCCTTTTCCGACATAAATATACCGCCACCATTGGCGCCAAAAGCCTTGGCCAATGAATAAACCAACAGGGTTCGTGGATTAAGCTCAGGCATGAAAGTACGAATATAGCCCTCACCCCGCTCGCCATAGGCACTTAATGAATGAGAGTCATCGAAGTAGAGAAACATCCCATACTTGTCCTGCAACGCCAACAACCGCTCAATAGGCGCACTCCCTCCCATACTGTAAGCACCGTCAGCAACATACGCGACCAAAGGATGGCGCTTGCACATATCTTCAATAAAGTCGACATCATTATGATTACAAGTGACAACCTGCGTTTCATCACCACAGATGGCCTTGACCTGATTCAGTGCAAAGTGCGCATGCTTATCAAAAATCAAAACGGGACGTTGGCCATCTGTAAACATACCGGCTGCCAGCAGGGGCAGAGACGCGACGATGCCCGCACTGCAGGAAGTCGCTGTGAATGCTCGACAATTAAAATGTGCCGATAAGGCGTCTTCAAGTTCATCGAGTTCTTTCAACCTTATTCTGATACGTGAGGTAGGCAAATTCACGGTACCGCAACTCAACACATAATCTGCGGCACGTCGCGCCAGACGCTGATCGACCTCGAGACCCAAATATGAACAAGAGCACATATTCATGAACAAATGACCATTCTGGTCCTGCATACGCCCCTGCTGAGCGTGCTTGATACTCAAATCGGTCAGCCCCGAATTTTGCGCAAGCGCCCAGGATGGATTACCAATCTCTACGGACCTGGCCGTATTTATATACTTGTTTTTTTGTTCAGTCATACACGACCTCTCTCTATAGACTTAAGAGCTAGACCCATACTGATTTCAATGCCACCTATCCAGCCACCGAATTTACCTAACGGCAGCCTACGATCAATCTCATAAAATCAATGTTCACCAACGCTTAGGAAAGTTCGCACATTGGTAGATGAATGATCCGTAGGACCTTTCTGAAAAATTACTTCACGCCAGCAAAAAGTGAAGCACCTTCTATATTCAAGTATTACGTCACATTCATACTTTGCGCATGCGACCAGCAAACTCTCACCACGGAGTATTAACCCATCATGAATGGAAGACTCAAAGGGAAGCGAGCGCTTATAACAGGCGCATCGGCTGGTATTGGAAGAGCTATTGCCGAAGCTTTCATTGTCCAGGGCGCCGATGTTTTCATTACCGCCCGCACTGATGAAGCTGGGGCTCGTGCAGTCATTGCATTAGCTGAACACTTTGGCCAACAGGCCGGTTTCACCCTTATGGATGCTGCAAGCACTAGCACTGATGCACTCTTCGAAGAAGCGCAAGCAGCCATTGGCCCCGTGGATATACTCGTCAATAACCCGGCATTCATAACCCGTACTCCATTTCTGGAGCTGAGCGAAGAAGAATACGAACAAACCCTTGCGGTCAACCTCCGCTTTCCATTCTTCATGGCTCAACGCTTTGCAAGAGAGTGCATCGCTCGCAAACAGGGCGGCAGCATCATTAACATCTCATCGGTCAGTGCCTTCAAGGCGGTCAGCCGAATGTCAGCTTATCAGGCGAGCAAAGCAGCGCTGTCCATGCTTACACGAAGCTGCGCCGTAGAACTGGCACCCTATGGCATCAGAGTCAACACGATTTCACCTGGGCTGACCGCGACCAGTGGTAACGCCAATCAGTGGCGGGATTCCCCAGAGGTATGGCAGAACAGAAAAAAGGAGATTCCCATGCAGCGCGCTGGCATGCCTGCAGATATGGCAGGCGCTGCCATCCTGCTCGCATCTGATGAGTCATCCTGGATGACCGGTGCCGATCTGGTAATCGACGGGGGTCACAGCTGCATTTAGAGAACCCGGAAAGTCGCGGCAGTCTTACGCATTGCGTGCCTATTGGCGTTTTCCATGAACGCCACCTACCCCGGCTCCCACGGGGAATGCGACAAGCGCAAAACTGTGCGAAAAACCTTGATCCAGAGCATTTTCTCGACCAGGAAAAGAAGGTAAAACGACCCCGCCCACTACTTGCAGTAACGTGCATATAAGGCAACTTTCCGACGCTCACCGGGTTAAACAGTTTAAAAACCGCCGCAAACAATATTGATTATCATTTAGCGAGCGCTATGTTCGTTACATTTCCTACAAAACAATATTGATGAAATGCCGGCTAATGCCCGAACGGCATGGGCTACAGGGTTTTGGAGGTGCGCTATGTCCTTATTCCTGTAAATAATTTCGCTATAGGAATTTTACTTGCACGGTGTTGTGCCATAAAATCAGCGCGATTGATTGCTGCGACATATCGTCACTGCTTTGTTTCTTTTCAAGCTCAGAGACCTTTGCTCTCTGTTAAGGATTACCAGCATGCCCGAAGCGACAGGACTCATGGCCCACAACTGGGGCTTTGCCATTTTCCTTCTGGGCGTCGTCGGCCTTTGTGCCTTCATGCTCGGCGTCTCCAGCCTCCTCGGGTCAAAAGCCTGGGGCCGCAGCAAAAACGAACCGTTCGAATCCGGCATGCTGCCTACAGGTGGCGCCCGTTTGCGGCTCTCAGCAAAATTCTATCTGGTCGCGATGCTCTTCGTGATCTTCGATATCGAAGCCCTTTTTCTCTTTGCCTGGTCTGTGTCCGTCCGCGAAAGCGGCTGGACCGGATTCGTCGAAGCTCTCGTTTTCATAGCAATTCTGTTGGCAGGTCTTGTCTACCTATTTCGAGTGGGCGCCCTTGACTGGGCTCCGGCAGCTCGTCTGAAGCGGCAAGCGAAGCTGAAACAATGAGGCTTTGGCAATGCAATACAATCTCACCAGGATCGACCCCGATGCTCCTAACGAGCAGTATCCGATTGGCGAACGGGAAACCGTTTCCGATCCGTTAGAAGATCAAGTCCACAAAAACATCTTCATGGGCAAGCTCGAAGACGTGCTTAACGGCACGATCAACTGGGGGCGCAAGAACTCCCTGTGGCCGTACAACTTCGGTCTTTCGTGCTGCTACGTGGAAATGACCACCGCCTTCACGGCGCCCCACGACATCGCTCGCTTTGGCGCCGAGGTTATCCGGGCATCGCCGCGTCAGGCGGATTTCATGGTTATCGCCGGTACCTGCTTCATCAAGATGGCGCCGATCATTCAGCGTCTCTACGAGCAAATGCTCGAACCTAAATGGGTTATCTCCATGGGTTCGTGCGCCAACTCCGGTGGCATGTACGACATCTACTCTGTCGTTCAAGGGGTGGACAAGTTCCTGCCCGTGGACGTCTACGTGCCTGGCTGCCCGCCCCGCCCAGAAGCTTTTCTGCAAGGCTTGATGCTCTTGCAAGAGTCGATTGGACAGGAGCGTCGTCCGCTTTCCTGGGTCGTCGGCGATCAAGGCGTGTACCGCGCCGAGATGCCTTCGCAAAAGGAACAGCGCCGCGAACAGCGAATCGCAGTCACCAACCTGCGCAGCCCCGACGAAGTCTGATCCAGACCTGCTTCTTTTATAGAACGAGAACCTGGCTTCATTCTTTACGTTGACCGAAAGCGATAAATAACCATGACTACAGGCAGTGCTCTGTACATCCCGCCTTATAAGGCAGACGACCAGGATGTGGTCGTTGAACTGAACAACCGTTTTGGCCCCGAGGCGTTCACCGCCCAGCCTACCCGCACCGGCATGCCGGTGCTTTGGGTTGCCCGTGCCAAACTCGTCGAAGTCCTGACCTTCCTGCGCAACCTGCCCAAGCCGTACGTCATGCTCTATGACCTGCACGGCGTGGACGAGCGTCTGCGCACCAAGCGTCAAGGGCTGCCAAGCGGCGCCGACTTCACAGTGTTCTATCACTTGATGTCGATCGAACGTAATAGTGACGTAATGATCAAGGTCGCCTTGTCCGAGAGCGACCTCAGCGTGCCGACCGTGACCGGCATCTGGCCGAACGCCAACTGGTACGAGCGTGAAGTGTGGGACATGTACGGCATCAACTTTGCCGGTCACCCGCACCTGACCCGCATCATGATGCCGCCGACCTGGGAAGGTCACCCGCTGCGCAAGGACTTCCCGGCCCGTGCCACCGAGTTCGACCCGTTCAGCCTGACCCTGGCCAAGCAACAGCTTGAGGAAGAAGCCGCGCGCTTCAAGCCTGAAGACTGGGGCATGAAGCGTTCCGGTGCGAACGAGGACTACATGTTCCTCAACCTCGGTCCTAACCACCCTTCCGCGCACGGTGCGTTCCGCATCATCCTGCAGCTGGACGGTGAAGAGATCGTCGACTGCGTTCCGGACGTCGGTTACCACCACCGTGGTGCCGAGAAGATGGCCGAGCGTCAGTCCTGGCACAGTTTCATTCCGTACACCGACCGTATCGACTACCTCGGCGGCGTGATGAACAACCTGCCGTACGTGCTCTCGGTCGAGAAGCTGGCCGGCATCAAGGTGCCCGAGAAGGTCGACGTCATCCGCATCATGATGGCCGAGTTCTTCCGGATCACCAGCCACCTGCTGTTCCTGGGGACTTACATCCAGGACGTCGGCGCCATGACCCCGGTGTTCTTCACGTTCACCGACCGTCAGAAGGCGTACACGGTGATCGAAGCCATTACCGGCTTCCGTCTGCACCCGGCCTGGTACCGCATCGGTGGTGTCGCTCACGACCTGCCGCGCGGCTGGGAAAAACTGGTGAAAGATTTCATCGAGTGGATGCCAAAGCGTCTGGACGAGTACCAAAAAGCCGCACTGGACAACAGCATCCTGCGTGGCCGGACCATCGGCGTCGCCGCCTACAACACCAAGGAAGCCCTGGAATGGGGCGTCACCGGTTCCGGCCTGCGTTCGACCGGTTGCGACTTCGACCTGCGTAAAGCTCGCCCGTACTCCGGTTACGAGAACTTCGAATTCGAAGTGCCGCTGGCGGCCAATGGCGATGCCTACGACCGTTGCATCGTGCGTGTCGAAGAAATGCGCCAGAGCCTGAAGATCATCGAGCAGTGCATGCGCAACATGCCGGAAGGCCCGTACAAGGCGGATCACCCGCTGACCACGCCGCCACCGAAAGAGCGCACCCTGCAGCACATCGAGACCCTGATCACGCACTTCCTGCAAGTTTCGTGGGGCCCGGTCATGCCGGCCAACGAATCCTTCCAGATGATCGAAGCGACCAAGGGCATCAACAGTTATTACCTGACGAGCGATGGCGGCACCATGAGCTACCGCACCCGGATTCGCACCCCAAGCTTCCCGCACCTGCAGCAGATCCCTTCGGTGATCAAAGGCAGCATGGTCGCAGACTTGATCGCGTACCTGGGTAGTATCGATTTCGTTATGGCCGACGTGGACCGCTAAGCATGAACAGCACGCTTATCCAGACAGACCGTTTCGCCCTGAGCGAAACCGAGCGCTCGGCCATCGAGCACGAGCTGCATCACTACGAAGACCCGCGCGCGGCGTCGATCGAAGCCCTGAAGATCGTCCAGAAGGAACGTGGCTGGGTGCCTGATGGCGCGCTTTACGCCATCGGCGAGATCCTCGGCATCCCGGCCAGCGACGTTGAAGGGGTGGCGACGTTCTATAGCCAGATCTTCCGTCAGCCGGTCGGCCGTCACATCATTCGCGTTTGCGACAGCATGGTCTGCTACATCGGTGGTCACGAATCCGTGGTCAGCGAAATCCAGAGCAAGCTGGGCATCGGCCTGGGTCAGACCACCGCCGACGGTCGTTTCACCCTGCTGCCGGTCTGCTGCCTCGGCAACTGCGACAAGGCGCCGGCGTTGATGATCGACGACGACACTTTCGGTGATGTGCAGCCTGCCGGCGTTGCCAAATTGCTCGAGGGCTACGTATGACCCTGACTTCCTTCGGTCCAGCCAACCGCATCAAGCGGTCGGCCGAGACTCACCCGCTCACCTGGCGTCTGCGTGACGACGGTGAAGCTGTCTGGCTCGACGAGTACCAGGCCAAGAACGGTTACGCGGCTGCGCGCAAAGCCTTCGCCGACATGGCTCAGGACGACATCGTCCAGACCGTGAAGGACTCCGGCCTTAAAGGTCGCGGCGGTGCAGGCTTCCCCACTGGCGTTAAGTGGGGCCTGATGCCCAAGGACGAATCCATCAACATCCGCTACCTGCTGTGCAACGCGGACGAGATGGAACCGAACACCTGGAAAGACCGCATGCTGATGGAGCAACTGCCCCATCTGCTGATCGAAGGCATGCTGATCAGTGCTCGCGCGCTGAAAACCTACCGTGGCTACATCTTCCTGCGTGGCGAATACACCACCGCCGCCAAGCACCTGAACCGTGCCGTGGAAGAAGCCAAGGCAGCGGGCCTGCTGGGTAAAAACATTCTGGGCAGCGGCTTCGATTTCGAGCTGTTCGTCCACACCGGCGCCGGGCGTTACATCTGCGGTGAAGAAACCGCACTGATCAACTCCCTCGAAGGCCGCCGCGCCAACCCTCGCTCCAAGCCGCCCTTCCCTGCCGCCGTGGGCGTGTGGGGCAAGCCGACTTGCGTGAACAACGTTGAAACCCTGTGCAACGTGCCGGCGATCATTGCCGACGGCGTGGACTGGTACAAATCGTTGGCGCGCGAAGGCAGTGAAGACATGGGCACCAAGCTCATGGGCTTCTCCGGCAAGGTCAAGAACCCGGGCCTGTGGGAACTGCCATTCGGCGTTACCGGTCGCGAGTTGTTCGAAGACTACGCCGGCGGCATGCGCGACGGTTACAAGCTCAAGTGCTGGCAGCCTGGCGGCGCCGGTACCGGTTTCCTGTTGCCGGAACACCTGGACGCACAAATGTACGCCGGCGGCATCGCCAAAGTGGGCACCCGTATGGGTACCGGCCTGGCCATGGCGGTGGACGACAGCGTCAACATGGTTTCCCTGCTGCGCAACATGGAAGAGTTCTTCTCCCGCGAATCCTGCGGCTTCTGCACCCCGTGCCGTGACGGTTTGCCGTGGAGCGTCAAGCTTCTGCGCGCGATCGAGAACGGTGAGGGGCAAGCCGGCGATATCGAGACCCTGCTGGGTCTGGTCGGTTTCCTCGGCCCAGGCAAGACCTTCTGTGCTCACGCACCGGGCGCCGTGGAGCCGTTGGGCAGCGCAATCAAATACTTCCGCCATGAGTTCGAAGCCGGCATCGCGCCTACCAGCGCCGTCGTCCCGCCTCTGGCAAGGCCGATCGTAGTCGGCGCGTAAACGCTTAAAGAAGCGAAGGGTCCGTGCCCTTCGCTTTGTCGTGTGATGACGCCTTGAACGGCTGTGTTGATTCACGCGAATAACAAGATTCCATTAGCCACGCCCGCTGACACCGGGCCAACGAAGAACTTTGAACCATGGCCACTATCCACGTAGACGGCAAAGAGCTCGAAGTCGATGGGGCAGACAACCTGTTACAGGCATGTCTGTCGCTAGGCCTCGATATCCCTTATTTCTGCTGGCACCCAGCCCTTGGCAGCGTTGGCGCTTGCCGCCAGTGCGCGGTCAAGCAGTACACCGACGAAAACGACAAGCGTGGTCGGATCGTCATGTCGTGCATGACGCCAGCTACCGACGGCAGCTGGATCTCCATCGACGACGAAGAAGCGAAAGTGTTTCGCGCCAGCGTCGTTGAATGGCTGATGACCAACCACCCTCACGACTGCCCGGTCTGTGAAGAAGGCGGTCACTGCCACCTGCAAGACATGACGGTGATGACCGGCCACAACGAGCGCCGTTATCGCTTCACCAAGCGTACTCACCAGAACCAGCAACTGGGCCCGTTCATTTCCCACGAAATGAACCGCTGCATCGCTTGCTACCGCTGCGTGCGCTTCTACAAGGACTACGCCGGCGGCACCGACCTCGGTGTGTTCGGCGCCCACGACAACGTGTACTTCGGTCGCGTTGAAGACGGCACCCTGGAAAGCGAGTTCTCCGGCAACCTCACCGAGGTCTGCCCGACCGGTGTGTTCACCGACAAGACTCACTCCGAGCGCTACAACCGCAAGTGGGACATGCAGTTCTCGCCGAGCATCTGCCATGGCTGCTCCAGCGGTTGCAACATCTCCCCGGGCGAGCGTTACGGTGAACTGCGTCGTATCGAAAACCGTTTCAACGGTTCGGTAAACCAGTACTTCCTGTGCGACCGTGGCCGTTTCGGCTATGGCTACGTCAACCGCAAGGATCGCCCGCGTCAGGCATTGCTGGCCAACGGCGCCAAGCTGACCCTCGACGAAGCGCTGGATAAAGCCGCCGACCTGCTGCGCGGTCGCAACATCGTCGGTATCGGTTCGCCCCGTGCCAGCCTCGAAAGCAACTACGCGTTGCGCGAACTGGTCGGCGCCGAGCACTTCTATTCCGGTATCGAAGCCGGCGAGCTGGAACGCATTCGTCTGGTCATGCAGGTGCTCAAAGACAGCCCACTGCCGATCCCGAACATGCGCGACATCGAAGACCACGACGCGATCTTCGTCCTCGGCGAAGACCTGACCCAGACTGCTGCGCGCATGGCCCTGTCCCTGCGTCAATCGGTCAAAGGCAAAGCCGAAGACATGGCCGACGCGATGCGCGTTCAGCCGTGGCTCGACGCCGCTGTGAAGAACATCGGTCAGAACGCGCTGAACCCGCTGTTCATCGCCAGCCTGGCTGAAACCAAGCTCGACGACATCGCCGAAGAATGCGTACACGCTGCACCAGACGACCTGGCCCGCATCGGTTTCGCCGTGGCTCACGCCCTCGACGCCAGCGCGCCTGCCGTTGAAGGCCTGGACGCTGAAGCTCTTGAGCTGGCCAAGCGCATTGCCGACGCCCTGCTCGCCGCCAAGCGCCCACTGATCATTGCCGGCACCTCGTTGGGTTCCAAGGCGCTGATCGAAGCGGCGGCAAACATCGCCAAAGCCCTGAAGCTGCGCGAGAAGAACGGTTCCATCAGCCTGATCGTGCCAGAGGCCAACAGCCTCGGCCTGGCCATGCTCGGTGGCGACTCGCTCGATGCAGCGCTGCAAGCGGTGATCGACGGCAAGGCTGACGCCATCGTCGTGCTGGAAAACGATCTGTACACCCGTACCGACAAAACCCGTGTCGATGCTGCCCTGAATGCTGCGAAAGTGCTGATCGTGGCGGACCATCAGAAGACTGCCACCAGCGATCGCGCGCACCTGGTTCTGCCAGCCGCCAGCTTCGCTGAAGGCGACGGTACACTGGTCAGCCAGGAAGGTCGCGCCCAGCGCTTCTTTCAGGTCTTCGACCCGACTTACCTCGACGCAAGCATCATGGTTCACGAAGGCTGGCGCTGGCTGCATGCCCTGCGCGCCACCCTGTTGAACCAGCCGATCGACTGGACCCAACTGGACCACGTCACCGCTGCCTGTGCCGCAAGCACTCCGCAACTGGCCGGCATCGTCAGCGCTGCACCGTCCGCCGCGTTCCGCATCAAAGGCCTGAAACTGGCTCGCGAACCGCTGCGTTACTCCGGTCGTACCGCCATGCGCGCCGACATCAGCGTGCACGAACCGCGTACTTCCCAGGATAACGACACCGCGTTCTCGTTCTCCATGGAAGGTTACTCGGGCTCGGTCGAACCGCGTCAGCAAGTGCCATTCGCCTGGTCTCCGGGCTGGAACTCGCCGCAAGCCTGGAACAAGTTCCAGGACGAAGTCGGTGGTCACATCCGCGCTGGCGACCCAGGCACCCGCCTGATCGAAAGCACCGGTGACTCGCTGAACTGGTTCGCCAGTGTTCCGCGCGCGTTCAACCCGGCGCCGGGCACCTGGCAGGTCGTGCCGTTCTTCCACCTGTTCGGCAGCGAAGAGAACTCTTCCAAAGCCGCACCGGTTCAGGAACGCATCCCCGCCGCTTACGTGTCGCTGGCCAAATCCGAAGCCGACCGTCTGGGTGTCAATGACGGCGCCCTGCTGAGCTTGAGCGTGGCTGGCCAGACCCTGCGTCTGCCGCTGCGCATCAACGAAGAGCTGGGTGCCGGTCTGGTCGCATTGCCGGCCGGTTTCGCCGGCATTCCGCCAGCGATCTTTGGCAAATCCGTTGACGGTCTGCAGGAGGCAGCTCAATGACCTGGTTCACGCCTGAAGTGATTGACGTGATCATCGCGGTCCTCAAGGCCATCGTGATTCTGCTCGCCGTCGTGGTGTGCGGCGCGCTGCTGAGCTGGGTCGAGCGACGTTTGCTCGCCCTCTGGCAGGACCGTTACGGTCCGAACCGCGTCGGCCCGTTCGGCGCGTTCCAGATCGCAGCCGACATGATCAAGATGTTCTTCAAGGAAGACTGGACCCCGCCGTTCGCCGACAAGGTGATCTTCACCTTGGCGCCGGTCGTGGCCATGAGCGCCTTGCTGATAGCCTTCGCGATCATCCCGATCACCCCGACCTGGGGTGTGGCGGACATCAACATCGGCATCCTGTTCTTCTTTGCCATGGCCGGTCTGTCGGTCTACGCGGTGCTGTTCGCCGGCTGGTCGAGTAACAACAAGTTCGCCCTGTTGGGCAGCTTGCGGGCCTCGGCACAAACCGTGTCGTACGAAGTGTTCATGGGCCTGTCGCTGATGGGCATCGTGATCCAGGTCGGCTCGTTCAACATGCGCGACATCGTTGAATACCAGGCGCAGAACCTGTGGTTCGTCATTCCGCAGATCTTCGGTTTCCTGACTTTCTTCATTGCTGGCGTCGCCGTGACTCACCGTCACCCGTTCGACCAGCCGGAAGCGGAGCAGGAACTGGCCGACGGTTACCACATTGAATACGCCGGCATGAAATGGGGCATGTTCTTCGTCGGTGAGTACATCGGCATCGTGTTGATTTCGGCGCTGCTGGTGACGTTGTTCTTCGGTGGCTGGCACGGTCCGTTCGGCATTCTGCCGCAGATCCCGTTCATCTGGTTCGCACTGAAAACCGCGTTCTTCATCATGTTCTTCATCCTGCTGCGCGCCTCGATTCCGCGCCCACGGTATGACCAAGTGATGGATTTCAGCTGGAAGTTCTGCCTGCCGCTGACCCTCGTCAACATGCTGGTGACCGCTGCGATCGTGTTGCTCAACACGCCCGCCGTCGCGGCTCAGTGAGGATAGAGAATCATGAAGTACATATTTGACATCGTGCATGGCTTCTTCACCCAGCTTCGCAGCCTGGTGATGATCTTCGGCCACGCCTTCCGCAAGCGCGACACGCTGCAATACCCGGAAGAGGCGGTGTACCTGCCGCCGCGCTTCCGTGGCCGTATCGTGCTGACCCGCGACCCTGATGGCGAAGAGCGCTGTGTAGCCTGCAACCTGTGCGCCGTGGCATGCCCGGTCGGTTGCATCTCGCTGCAGAAAGCTGAAACCGAAGACGGTCGCTGGTACCCGGACTTCTTCCGCATCAACTTCTCGCGCTGCATTTTCTGCGGCCTCTGCGAGGAAGCCTGCCCGACCACCGCAATCCAGCTGACACCGGATTTCGAGATGGCCGAGTTCAAACGTCAGGACCTGGTGTACGAGAAAGAAGATCTTTTGATCTCCGGCCCCGGCAAAAACCCTGATTACAACTTCTATCGTGTTGCAGGTATGGCGATTGCCGGGAAGCCGAAAGGCTCCGCGCAGAATGAAGCCCAGCCGATCAACGTGAAGAGCTTGCTGCCTTAAGGAAGAAAGATGGAATTCGCTTTCTATTTCGCATCGGGTATCGCGGTTGTGTCCACGCTTCGCGTGATCACCAACACCAACCCTGTGCACGCCCTGCTCTACCTGATCATTTCGCTGATCGCCGTGGCGATGACGTTTTTCGCCCTCGGCGCACCGTTTGCCGGTGTGCTGGAAGTGATCGCCTACGCTGGCGCCATCATGGTGCTGTTCGTGTTCGTGGTGATGATGCTGAACCTGGGCCCGGCCTCGGTTCAGCAAGAGCGCGTCTGGCTCAAGCCCGGTATCTGGCTCGGCCCGGTCGCGCTCGGCACCCTGCTGCTGGTTGAACTGCTGTACGTGCTGTTCAGCCACGACAGCGGCCAGGCCATCGGCCACACCACCGTAGACGCCAAGGCCGTGGGCATCAGCCTGTTCGGTCCTTATCTGCTGGTGGTCGAACTCGCCTCGATGCTGCTGCTCGCCGCAGCGGTCACGGCGTTCCACTTGGGCCGCAACGAAGCCAAGGAGCAATGACGATGCCTGCTATCCCTATGGAGCATGGTCTGGCGGTCGCCGGCATCCTGTTCTGCCTCGGTCTGGTCGGCCTGATGGTCCGGCGCAACATTCTTTTCGTGCTGATGAGCCTGGAGGTCATGATGAATGCCTCCGCACTGGCCTTCATCGTTGCCGGTAGCCGCTGGGCGCAGCCGGATGGACAGATCATGTTCATCCTGGTGATCAGCCTGGCAGCCGCCGAGGCCAGTATTGGCCTGGCGATTCTGTTGCAGCTGTATCGCCGCTTCCACACTCTCGATATCGACGCTGCCAGCGAGATGCGCGGATGAATCTTCTCTATCTGACTTTCGTATTCCCTCTCATAGGTTTCCTGCTGCTGGCGTTCTCACGCGGCCGCCTCTCGGAAAACCTGTCGGCGCTGATCGGCGTCGGTTCCATCGGCTTGTCGGCCATCGTCACGGCTTATGTGATCTGGCAATTCAACGTCGCGCCACCTGAAGGTGGTCACTACACCATGGTGTTGTGGCAGTGGATGGCGGTGGAAGGCTTTACGCCTAACTTCGCGCTGTACCTGGATGGTCTGTCCCTGACCATGCTCGGTGTGGTGGTCGGCGTCGGCTTCCTGATCCACTTGTTCGCGTCCTGGTACATGCGCGGTGAAGCCGGTTACTCGCGCTTCTTCGCCTACACCAACCTGTTTATCGCCAGCATGCTGTTCCTGGTCCTGGGCGATAACCTGTTGTTCCTGTACTTCGGTTGGGAAGGCGTGGGCCTGTGCTCGTACCTGTTGATCGGTTTCTACTACAGCAACCGCAACAACGGTAACGCGGCACTCAAAGCCTTTATCGTCACCCGGATCGGCGACGTGTTCATGGCCATCGGCCTGTTCATCCTGTTCGCGCAACTGGGCACGCTGAACATCCAGGAACTGCTGGTGCTGGCGCCACAGAAATTCCAGGCCGGCGACTTCTGGATGGTCATGGCGACCCTGATGCTGCTGGGCGGCGCTGTCGGTAAATCGGCGCAACTGCCGCTGCAAACCTGGCTGGCGGACGCGATGGCCGGTCCTACTCCGGTTTCGGCACTGATCCACGCCGCAACCATGGTGACCGCCGGTGTCTACCTGATCGCCCGTACTCACGGCCTGTTTGCCCTGGCGCCGGATATCCTGCACCTGGTTGGCGTTGTCGGCGGTGTGACCCTGGTACTCGCCGGTTTTGCCGCACTGGTCCAGACCGACATCAAACGCATCCTCGCCTACTCGACCATGAGCCAGATCGGCTACATGTTCCTGGCATTGGGCGTCGGTGCCTGGGATGGCGCGATCTTCCACCTGATGACCCACGCCTTCTTCAAGGCGCTGCTGTTCCTTGCGTCCGGCTCGGTGATCGTTGCCTGCCACCACGAGCAGAACATCTTCAAGATGGGCGGCCTGTGGAAGAAACTGCCACTGGCCTACGCCAGCTTCATCGTCGGTGGTGCCGCTCTGGCAGCCCTGCCACTGGTGACCGCAGGCTTCTACTCCAAGGACGAAATCCTCTGGGAAGCGTTCGCCAGCGGCAACCACGGTCTGCTGTACGCCGGTCTGGTCGGTGCGTTCATGACTTCGCTGTACACCTTCCGCCTGATCTTCATCGCGTTCCACGGTGAAGTGAAGACCGAAGCGCACGCCGGTCACGGCATCGCTCATTGGCTGCCACTGTCGGTGCTGATCGTATTGTCTACCGCCATTGGCGCGATGATCGTTCCACCGCTGCACGGTGTGCTGCCGGAAAGCGTCGGCCATGCCGGCGGCGAAGCCAAGCACAGTCTGGAAATCGCCTCGGGCGCCATCGCCCTGTCCGGTATCCTGCTGGCCGCGCTGCTGTTCCTCGGCAAGCGTCGTTTCGTCACTGCAATCGCCAACAGCGGCATCGGCCGCTTCCTTTCGGCCTGGTGGTTCGCTGCCTGGGGCTTCGACTGGATCTACGACAAACTGTTCGTCAAGCCATACCTTGCGCTCAGCCACGCACTGCGCAAAGACCCGCTCGACCAGACCATCGGTCTGATCCCGCGTATGGCCAAAGGCGGTCACACCGCCCTGAGCCGTACCGAAACCGGTCAACTGCGTTGGTACGCGGCATCGATGGCAGCCGGCTCCGTGCTGGTCATCGGCGCCATCGTGCTGGTAGCGGTCTGAATATGAACCTTGCGAACTTGCGAAAGGAATTGAGCCCGTCATGATTCTGCCTTGGCTAATCCTGATCCCCTTCATCGGCGGCCTGCTGTGCTGGATGGGTGAGCGCTTCGGCGCTACCCTCCCCCGCTGGATTGCGCTGTTGACCATGACCCTGGAACTCGCGCTCGGCCTCTGGCTGTGGGCCCACGGTAATTATTCATTTGCTCCGGCGCCTGGCGCCGATCCGACCTGGGCGCTTGAGTTCAAGCACATCTGGATCGAGCGCTTCGGCATCAGCGTGCACCTGGCCCTCGACGGTCTGTCGCTGTTGATGATCCTGCTGACCGGTCTGCTGGGTATCCTCTCGGTACTCTGCTCGTGGAAAGAGATCCAGCGTCACGTTGGCTTCTTCCACTTGAACCTGATGTGGATCCTGGGCGGTGTCGTCGGCGTGTTCCTCGCCCTCGACCTGTTCATGTTCTTCTTCTTCTGGGAAATGATGCTGGTGCCGATGTACTTCCTCATCGCGCTCTGGGGTCACAGTTCTTCGGACGGCAAGAAAACCCGGATCTACGCGGCGACCAAGTTCTTCATCTTCACTCAGGCGTCCGGCCTGATCATGTTGGTGGCGATCCTGGGTCTGGTCCTGGTCAACTTCAACGACACCGGCGTGATTACCTTCAACTACGCCGACCTGTTGAAAACCAAGATGTCGCTGACCACCGAGTACATCCTGATGCTCGGCTTCTTCATTGCCTTCGCGGTGAAGCTGCCAGTGGTGCCGTTCCACTCCTGGTTGCCTGACGCTCACGCCCAGGCGCCGACAGCGGGTTCGGTCGACCTGGCCGGTATCTTGCTGAAAACCGCTGCTTACGGTCTGCTGCGTTTCGCCCTGCCGCTGTTCCCGAATGCCTCGGCCGAGTTCGCGCCGATCGCCATGACCCTGGGTCTGGTGGGGATCTTCTACGGTGCGTTCCTGGCCTTCGCCCAAACCGACATCAAGCGTCTGATCGCTTACTCTTCCGTTTCCCACATGGGCTTCGTGTTGATCGGCATCTACTCCGGCAGCCAACTGGCGCTGCAGGGCGCGGTGATGCAGATGCTGGCTCACGGTCTGTCGGCCGCGGCACTCTTTATCCTCAGTGGTCAACTGTACGAGCGCACTCACACCCGTGACATGCGTGAGATGGGCGGCCTGTGGTCGAAGATCGCTTACCTGCCGGCCGTCAGCCTGTTCTTCGCTGCCGCGTCCCTGGGCTTGCCGGCGACCGGTAACTTTGTGGGTGAGTTCCTGATCCTGATCGGCACGTTCCCGAGCGCTCCACTGATCACTATCCTCGCGACGTCCGGTCTGGTGTTCGGGTCGGTCTACTCGCTGATCATGATCCACCGTGCCTACTTCGGCCCGTCCAAATCGGACGCGGTGCTGCATGGCATGGATGGTCGCGAACTGATCATGGTGGTCGGTCTGGCTGCGTTGCTGATTTTCATCGGCGTGTACCCGCAACCGTTCCTCGATACCTCTGCTGCGACGATGCATGGCGTGCAGCAATGGCTCGGCACCGCCTTCACTCAACTCGCTTCGGCCCGGTAAGAGCGCTATGGAATTCACGACTCAACACTTTATTGCGCTTGCGCCGTTGTTGATCACCAGCGCCACGATCATCGTGGTGATGCTGGCAATCGCCTGGCGCCGCAACCACTCGCAGACCTTCCTGATTTCCGTGGCGGGTCTGAACCTGGCGTTGCTGTCGATCCTGCCAGCCCTGAAAGTCGCGCCTCTGGCCGTGACTCCATTGCTGCAAATCGACACCTTCGCTTGCTTGTACATGGCGCTGATCCTGGTCGCCACCCTCGCTTGTGTGACCCTCGCCCACGCCTACCTCGGCGATGGCGGTTCGGGTTACCCGGGCAACCGTGAAGAACTTTACCTGCTGATCCTGATGGCCGCCGCCGGTGGCCTGGTACTGGTCAGCGCGCAGCACCTGGCCGGGTTGTTCATCGGTCTGGAACTGCTTTCGGTGCCGGTCTACGGTTTGGTGGCTTACGCCTTCTTCAACAAGCGTTCGCTGGAAGCCGGTATCAAGTACATGGTGCTGTCGGCGGCTGGTTCCGCGTTCCTGTTGTTCGGTATGGCCCTGCTCTACGCCGACTCCGGCAGCCTGAGCTTCGTCGGCATCGGCCAGGCCCTCGCGGCCACCGGCCTGCCAAGCTCGCTGGCGCAACTGGGTCTGGGCATGATGCTGATCGGTCTGGCGTTCAAGCTGTCGCTGGTACCGTTCCACCTCTGGACCCCGGACGTTTACGAAGGTGCTCCGGCACCGGTGGCTGCGTTCCTGGCCACCGCTTCGAAAGTGGCTGTGTTTGCGGTAATGGTGCGGCTGTTCCAGATCTCGCCGGCTGCAAGCAGCGGTGTCCTGAGCGACGTGCTGACCATCATCGCCATCGCGTCGATCCTGTTCGGTAACCTGCTGGCACTGACCCAGAGCAACCTCAAGCGTCTGCTGGGTTACTCGTCCATCGCTCACTTCGGGTACCTGCTGATCGCCCTGGTGGCGAGCAAGGGTCTGGCCGTGGAAGCCATCGGCGTGTACCTGGTCACCTACGTGATCACCAGCCTCGGCGCGTTCGGCGTGATCACCCTGATGTCCTCGCCGTACAACGGCCGCGACGCGGATGCCCTGTACGAATACCGCGGCCTGTTCTGGCGCCGTCCGTACCTGACCGCCGTCCTGACCGTGATGATGCTGTCCCTGGCCGGCATCCCGCTTACCGCGGGCTTCATCGGCAAGTTCTACATCATCGCTACCGGCGTCGAGTCGCACCAATGGTGGCTGGTCGGTTCCCTGGTACTGGGCAGCGCCATTGGCGTTTTCTACTACCTGCGCGTCATGGTCACCCTGTACCTGATCGAGCCGAACCTGCGTCGCCACGATGCGCAACTGCACTGGGAACAACGTGCAGGCGGCGTGATGCTGCTGGCGATCGCCGCACTGGCGTTCTTCCTCGGTCTGTATCCGCAACCGTTGCTGGTGCTGGTTCAGCAGGCAGGGTTGGCGGGTTGATCGCTTGAGCGACACTCGGTAGAAAACAGAAACGGCACCTTCGGGTGCCGTTTCTGCGTTCAGGCCTTCACAGTTTCTTCACCATATGTGGGAGCGAGCCTGCTCGCGATGGCGTCGGCATGTTCAACATCGTCATTGCCTGACATTGCGCTATCGCGAGCAGGCTCACTCCTACAGGTTGTGTGCCGTTCGCTAATTCTGTGGCCCCCCCCCCCGGATCACTGTGGGGTGCACCCGCAGGGCTTGGCGTTCCACCCACATGACGAAATTGTAATTCCCCCATCACCTTGGCGTTATCCGCAGCTTGCAACGATGTCACCCGGCGACCATGCCGGCGGGCCTTCTCCGCCGAACAATAAAACCCACGCCGAAGCACGTTCCCGTTCTGCCGAACCCAAGGAGTGATTGATGGTTAACAATTCAAAAATGTCGATGGCCGCTTTAGCAGTTGTGGTCGGCTCCGGGCCGTCCATGGTGTTTGCAGAAGACAAGCCCGAGGGCTTTATCGAAGGCAGCAGCCTGACGGTGCTCAACCGTAACTTCTACTTCAACCGTGATCACCGCAACGGCCAGTCCAGCCCCACCGGCAATGGTTATTCCGAGGCTTGGGCCCACGCGGTGATCAGCAAGTTCGAATCCGGGTTTACCCAAGGCACCGTCGGCGTCGGTGTCGATGCGTTTGCGATGATCGGCTTGAAGCTCGACACCGGTGACGGGCGCAACGGTGGCCGTAGTTCGTTCGATGTGCTGCCAGTCAACAGTGATGGCGAGGCGCGGGATGAGTACACCAAGATGGGTGGCGCCGCCAAAGTGCGAGCCTTCGATACGGTGGTCAAGGTCGGTGACGTGTTCCCGGCCAACCCGGTGGTGGCGGCCGGTGACTCGCGCTTGCTGCCGGAGAGCTTTCGCGGCGTGACGGCGACCAACACCAGCATCGAAGGCCTGTCGATTCAGGGCGGTCGGTTGCATGCGATGAGCCAACCCGTGTCCAGCGACATGCGCGAGAACTTCGCCACGTTTTATGCCGGCCCGGTCAATTCGCCGTGGATCGCTTACGGCGGCGGCGACTATGTACTGAACAAGAACCTCAGTTTCAGCCTGTACTCCAGCCGCCTCAAGGATGCCTGGAATCAGTACTACGCCGGCACGGCCTGGACCTATCCGCTATCGGAAGACCTGTCGCTGTTTGGCGGCCTGAACTATTACAAGGCGGTCGACGAAGGCAAACAATTGCTCGGCAAGTTCGACAACAACATCTGGAGCGGCCGGGTCGGCGTGAAACTCGGCGCGCACTCCGTCGCTCTTTCGCACCAGCGCAACAACGGCAATGACGACTTCGACTACCTGCGTCAATCCGACTCGATCTTCCTCGACAACTCCATCCAGTACAGCGACTTCAACTCGCCCAAGGAACGTTCGTGGATGGTGCGCTACGACCTCGACATGACCACTTACGGTGTGCCGGGGCTATCGTTCATGACTCGTTACGCCCGAGGCACCGACGCCGATTACTCCAACGCCAACGCCGTGTACATGCGCCGCGATGCTGACGGCAATCCGCTGACCGACCAGAAGCGCTGGGAGCGTGATGTCGAAGTCAAATACGTGGTGCAGAGCGGTTCGATGAAAGACCTGTCGCTGCGTTTGCGCCAGGCCACGACTCGCGCCACGGCGTTTGAATCGGATCTGGATGAAGTGCGGGTGATTGTCGAGTACCCGTTGGCGATTCTCTGATTGAGCGGTTGCTACACATTCACCTTTAGAAGCTCCTTGCTCCTTTGGTAAGAGGTGAATCTTTGGCGTCCTTCGGGGCGCCTTTTTTATGTGCGCCTGAATAAAACCCATAGGAGCTGCCGAATATTCGGTAGCTCCTATGGGGGAATCCGGTCCTGGCCATCAAGACGGTGTCAGCCGCCGCGATTGCGGCAATCCCCCGCCACCGTGTATTTGATGGTGTTGAGCTGGCCCTTGGAGTCTTCATAGGTCATGGCCGTGGGGACTACGGCGCAGGCAGCTGGCGGGCGCACAACGCTCACCACTTTCACCACGTCCAGCTTCATTCCGTATACGTAGTCCTTGACCACCGGCGCCGGTTTGCCCTGGTTGGCCGCGTACTGCTCCATGGCTTTGGTATTGGCACTCAGCGCCCGCTCGAACGTCCGGTCACCACCCCCCTCGGCGAACACATTCAGGGACATCGTCAGCACGCTGGCGAACGTCATTAACTTAAGCACTTTCATATCCATTTCCTTCCAATCCTGGCTCATAAAAAAACCCGGCATCGAGACTCGATGACGGGCTTGTTCAAGTGCGATGCGCTTACAAGTCTTTGGTGTTGCCGTCTTTCTTTTCATTGACGACGACGGGGTCGCGAGCTTGTTCCTTGGCGACGAACAGCTCTACAGAGCGGTCATTGGCGGTCATCATTTTTTCGAAGGTCCGATCACCGCCGCCTTCGGCCAAGACCAGAGAAGACATCGCCAACGCTGCTGCAAAGGCACTGATTTGTACGAATTTCATGTTTGATTCCTCGTTTAAGTAGCTGACGGGATCAAGGTAACAATCCGAACCTTTCCTAACGGTGGCGCGCAAATTACATATCCGTTATGTGCCAAAAAACTGTGGGGGCGAGCCTGCTCGCGAAAGCGGTGGGTCAGTCAACATCAGTGTCGGCTGACAGATTTGCTATCGCTAGCAGGCTAGCTCCCACAGGGGGATTACCTATTTGGTCGGGATTTGGTCTTCGTCCCGGCGATGGGCGAGCTGATACAGCGCCGGCAAGATCAGCAGCGTCAGGAGGGTCGAGGACAGGATCCCGCCAATCACCACCGTCGCCAATGGTCGCTGCACTTCCGCGCCAGTACCGGTCGCCAGCGCCATCGGAATAAAGCCCAGGGACGCCACCAGCGCCGTCATCAACACCGGGCGCAGACGTGTCAGCGCGCCTACGTTGATCGCATCAGACAGCGAACGCCCCTCCTCCCGCAGGTTGCGGATGAACGCAATCATCACCAGCCCGTTGAGCACCGCTACCCCCGACAGCGCGATGAAGCCCACGCCTGCCGAGATCGACAGCGGAATGTCGCGCAACCACAGCGCCATGACCCCGCCGGTCAACGCAAACGGAATCCCGGTGAACACCAGCAAGCCGTCCTTGAGGTTGTTGAACATCATGAACAGCAACCCGAACACCAGCAGCAAGGCCACCGGCACCACGATCTGCAGACGCTTGGCCGCCGATTGCAGTTGCTCGAACTGCCCGCCCCAACTTATCCAGTAACCCGCAGGCACCTGCACCTCTCGCTCGATTACCTCGCCCGCGTCTTCGACGAACGAACCGATATCGCGCCCGCGCACGTTGGCGCTGACGATCACCAAGCGCTTGCCATTTTCGCGGCTGACCTGATTCGGCCCCAGCACCAGATCAAGGCTGGCGACTTCTTTCAAGGCAATAAAACCAATCTGATCAGCCGCGCCATTGAGCAGTGCTGGCACCGGAATCAACAGCGCCGACAGACCTTCGATGTCCTTGCGCATGGCATCGGACAACCGCACCACCATGTCGAAACGCCGGTCGCCTTCATACAACGTGCCGGCCTGACGCCCACCCACCGCGACGGCAATGGTGTCCTGCACATCGCCGACGTTGAGCCCGTAACGCGCCGCCTTGTCGCGGTCGATGTTGATGGTCAGTACCGGCAGGCCGGTGGTTTGTTCGACTTTGACCTCAGAGGCGCCATTGATCTTCTGCAGGGCGGCGGCAATCTTCGCCGCGGTGGCGTTGAGCACGGCCATGTCATCGCCGAACACCTTGACCGCGACGTCGCTGCGCACGCCGGAGATCAGTTCGTTGAAGCGCAACTGAATCGGCTGCGACAGTTCATAGTTGCTGCCCGGCAACGTCGCGGCGGCCTGTTGCAGTTCCGCCATCAGGGTTTCGCGGGACTTGCCCGGGTCCGCCCATTGCTCTTTTGGCTTGAGCATCACGTAGCTGTCGGAGATGTTCGGCGGCATCGGGTCGGAGGCGATTTCCGCAGTGCCTGTGCGGGCGAACACGCGCTCGACTTCCGGTACTTTGCCCAGGATCAGGGTTTCCAGACGCTGCTGCATGTCCACCGATTGCGTGAGGCTGGTGCCCGGCACGCGCAAGGCTTGCAGGGCAAAATCGCCCTCGCTGAGGCTCGGCACGAACTCGCTGCCCATGCGGCTGGTCAGCACGCCACTGAGCACAATCACGCCCAACGCCGCGCCCACCGCCATGGCGCGATGGCTCATCACCCACGCCAGCGCCGGCGCATACGCCCGACGCGCACCGCGCATCACCATGCCCTCTTCTTCCTTGACCTTGCCGGTGACGAACAGCGCAATCGCGGCAGGAACAAAGGTCACCGACAGCAGCATGGCGCCGAGCAAGGCGATGACCACAGTGAACGCCATCGGATGGAACATTTTTCCTTCGACGCCGCTCAGGGCAAAGATCGGCAGGTACACGACCATGATGATCAACTGGCCGAAAATCAGCGGTCGCCGAGCCTCTTTGGCCGCCGCAAACACTTCACGCAAACGCTCGGAGCGGGTCAGCAAACGCCCGTGATGCTGCTGTGCATGGGCCAGCCGTCGCAGGGTGTTTTCGACGATCACCACCGCGCCGTCGACGATGATGCCGAAGTCGAGGGCGCCCAGGCTCATCAGGTTGGCGCTGACCCTGTTGCTGTACATGCCGGTGAAGGTGAACAGCATCGACAGCGGAATCACCATCGCGGTAATCAGTGCCGCGCGGATGTTGCCGAGGAACAGGAACAGAATCGCGATCACCAGAATTGCGCCTTCGATCAGGTTCTTTTTTACCGTGGCAATGGCCTTGTCCACCAGGTGCGTGCGGTCGTACACCGGCACCGCGATCACGCCTTTGGGCAGCGAACGGTTGATCTGTTCCAGCTTGCTGGCGACGGCCTGGGACACGGTGCGGCTGTTTTCGCCGATCAGCATGAACACCGTGCCGAGCACCACTTCACGGCCGTTTTCCGTGGCCGCGCCGCTGCGCAGTTCGCGGCCGATGTCCACGGTGGCGACGTTCTTCACCCGGATCGGCGTGCCATCAACGTTGGCCATGACGATATTGGCAATGTCCTCGATGCTCGCCACCTGTCCCGGCGCCCGAATCAGCAACTGCTCGCCGCTGCGCTCAATGTACCCGGCGCCGACGTTGGCGTTGTTGCGCTCAAGCGCCGTGATCAGGTCGGTGAGGGTCAACTTGTAGGCTGCCAGCCGTTTCGGATCGGGGGCGATCTGGTATTCCTTGGCAAAGCCGCCGATGGTGTTGATCTCGGCCACACCAGGGACGTTGCGCAGTTGCGGCTTGATGATCCAGTCCTGAATCACCCGCAAATCCGTCGGCGTGTACGCGCTTCCATCGTCCTTGAGCGCGCCTTCCCTGGCTTCCACGGTCCACAGGAATATTTCGCCGAGGCCGGTGGAAATCGGCCCCATCACCGCGTTGGTGCCGTCGGGCAATTGCTCCTTGGCGATCTGTAACCGCTCGTTGACCAATTGCCGGGCGAAGAACAGGTCGGTGCCGTCCTTGAAAATCACCGTAACCTGCGACAGCCCCGAACGCGACAGCGAACGGGTCTGCTCCAGCGCCGGCAGACCGGCCATGGCGGTTTCAATCGGGAAGGTGATGCGCTGCTCGGTTTCCAGCGGCGAGAACCCGGCGGCACCGGTGTTGATTTGCACCTGGACGTTGGTGATGTCGGGCACGGCGTCGATCGGCAGTTTTTGATAACTGGCGATCCCGAGGCCGGCCATGAGCAGAACGGCGAGCAGCACGATGATGCGCTGCTCGATGGCAAACTGGATCAGGCGTTCGAACATGAGAACCTTCTCGTCGATGGGGCGAATCGATGGGCGTCTTTAGTGGGAGTCTTCAATGAGCTTCTTCAATGAGAGTGCTCGGCCGAGGCCTTGCCCAGTTCCGATTTGAGAACGAAGCTGCCGGCCGCAGCGACTTGCGCACCGGCCTCCAGCCCCTGCGTAACTTCCACCTGCCCCGCTGCGCGACTGCCCAGCTCCACGGCCCGCGCCTCGAAGCCGCCGTCGGTGCGCACGAACACCGTGGGTTTGTCCTCGACGGTCTGGATCGCAGTTTCCGGCACCGCCACGTTGGCCTGACGGCTGTCGGTGGCGACCCGTGCGGTGACGAACAATCCGGGACGCCACGAACCTTGAGGGTTTTCCAAGGTGACGCGAACGGTGGCGGTGCGGGTCTGTTCGCCGAGTAAACTGCCGACGTAAGCCACCGTGCCGGCGACTTGCGCATTGAGTTCCGGGGCGCTGACGGTGACCGCTTTGCCCACTTGCACCTTGTTCAGATCCTTGGGCGAAACGCCGAAGGTCACCCACACTCGCGACAAGTCCGAGAGCGTGAACGCCGCCGTGGTTTCGTCGACCACCTCCCCCGGCGTCAGGTGCTTTTCCACCACCACGCCGTCGAACGGCGCGCGCAGTTCATAACGATTGCCGCCGGTGGCAACCACGCTGCCACTGAGTACGCTGATCTTTTGCCGGGCGTTGTTCACGGCGATTTCAGCTTCTTGCAGCGCCTGGCGCGCTTGCAACACATCCTGCTCGGCGGAAATCCTGTCCTGCCACAACTGCTTCTCGCGCTCGTAAGTGGTGCGCGCCAAGGCCAGGCGCCGTTGCGCCGCAGCCTGTTCGCTGCGCTGATCGGAGATCTGCTGACTGGCGATCACCGCCAGCAGCTGGCCCTTCTTCACCCACTGCCCGAGATTGACCGACACCGACTCGACGACCCCAGGCACCCGCGGTACGACGTGGGCGGTGCGGTCTTCGTCGAAGCGCACTTCGCCGGGGAACGACAAACCGAGGCTGATGCTTTGCGCCCGTGCTTGGGCCAGTTGAATGCCCGCCGCCGCGATCTGCTCGGCACTCAACGTCAGATGCCCCTCTTCGCCTTCGGTATGTTCGCCTTCGGCTGCAGCGCCTTTTTCGGCATGGTCCGCATGCTCCGCCGCTTCATCGGCGTGGGCCTCGATGGACCCGTTACCCGCCCACATTGAGCCAATACCAATGCCCAGCGCCAACGTCGCCACCGCGACAACGATCAGTTTTTTATCCATGGAAACTCCTCTGCGCCATGCCATCGCGCAGTGATCTGAAAGGTGAAATTCAAGGGCTGACGGCGAGTGCGCCGAGGTCGCCGAAAATGCGTTCGATGCGCACCCGCGCGTCCGTCGCCTCGGCAACGGCCTGGAGGTATTGAGTACGGGCGCTGATCAGGGTGCGCTGGGCGTCGAGCACGTCGAGGAAACCGAACTTGCCCATTTCGAAGCCGCGCGTGGCGCTGTCCACTGCACGTTGTGCGGAGGGCAGGATGGTCTGGTTGAACGCCTGGACTTCGCCGTTGGCGGTCTGCCATTGCTCAAGGGTGGTCTGGATTTCGCTGCGCAAGCGCAGCTCGGTGGCGTTGCGCAAATCCCGCGCCTGATCGGTACGCCGCGCCGCCGCCAGCACGTTGCCCTGATTGCGGTTGAACAGCGGAATCGGCATCGATAGCCCGACCACGTTGACCCGCTCGCGCTCCAGTTCGCTGTACTGACTGCCGATGCTCACGGTCAGGTCGGGAATCCGTTGCGCCTTCTCCAGTCCCAACGATGCCTCGCGTTGATCGATCTGCAACGTGGCCAGCCGCAGCTCGGCGGTCTCGTTCAGGCGCTCCAGCAAGCGGGTCGGTGGCGGCACGGCGGGCATGCTTTGCGTGGCCGTCTGCACGGTGGTCGAGGTCGGTATCGGTGCGCCCATGACCTGCGCCAGTTGCTGATAGGCGTTGGCCTGATCGCGTTCGGCGCGGCTCAGTTCCAGTCGCACTTCGGAGCGTTGCACTTGCGCTCGTGTGCCTTCGACCGGCGACGACTTGCCCGCCTCGATCCGCCCCAGCGCCACGCGCAATCCGTGCTCGGCCAGTTGCAGCGACTGGCGAGACAACTGCAAGCGTTGCTGTGCAGTCTGGGCGCTGGTGAACGCCTGAATCACATCGGCGCGCAAGGCGTTACGCTTGCGCTGCAGTTCGATCCCGGCGGCGTCCTGGGCGCGGCTGGCGACATCGATCCGCGCGCCGCGCTTGCCGCCCAGTTCAATCGGCTGGCTGAGCATCACTGTGGTGGTGCGTGAATCGCGGCGGGTGTCCTCGGCTTCCCACGACACTTCGGGGTTGGGGATCAGACCGGCCTGCTGGCGGTCCCCCTCGGCGATGCCGATTTCCCATTGCGCCGCTGCCAGATCCGGGTTGCGGGCGAATGCGGTTTGCAGGGCCTGATCGAGGGTCAGGGTCGATGCATTGGCAAAAGGCGCGCCGACCAGCAACAAACCGCCGCTGACCATGACCACCCACGCCGTTTTTTTCAGGCGTGACCGCGCCGTCAGTTCTCTTAAACCGGGCAATGGAGTACTTCCTTTAATCAAGAATCTTCGATGCCGCCACGGTAGGGTTTTGAACTTATCGACAAGGTGACTGAAACATTACAAATCCGTTATCCACGGTTGCACCAAGTTGTTTTGCTTTAGCATGCAAAGTGCAAATACCTAACTAGCAATACATAGAAACAAATGATGTACCGTCATCCGCCGAACAGCACTTGTCTCAATCCAGCGCTCATGAGGCAGATGGATTTGTTCCCGCCTGCTGCGACAGGCTGTCGCAGACTGCGGTTTTAAAGCCTCAACACCGAGTAATCGGTTGACTCTGTAGTCACTACAGCCTTTACCGTGCACGCCTGCAAACGGAGAAAGTACTGTAGAAAATTAGTGAGTCGTTATTCAAACCCGTCCGGAAGCCCTTACAAAAACAACAACTTTCCCGGCCACCTTAATTAAATATTCATTCAATGAAAGTGGTGATTGATCATGCGAATCCTTGTCGTCGAGGACGAGCTTAAAGCTGCCGAATACTTACATCAGGGACTGACGGAAAGTGGTTATATCGTTGACCACGCCGCCAACGGCGCCGATGGATTGCATCTGGCGCAACAACAGGTTTATGACCTGATCATTCTGGATGTGAATCTGCCGGAACTGGACGGCTGGGGCGTGCTGGAACAACTGCGTCGCACCCACTCCACGCGGGTGATGATGCTCACCGCGCGCGGTCGCCTGGCTGACAAGATTCGTGGCCTCGATCTGGGCGCCGACGATTATCTGCTCAAGCCGTTCGAGTTTCCGGAATTGCTGGCACGGGTGCGCTCTCTGATGCGTCGCAGCGAGAACATCCCGGTGCCGCAGGTACTGAAAGTCGCCGACCTGGAACTCGACCCTGGCCGTCATCGTGCGTTTCGTGGCGAACAGCGTATCGACCTGACCACCAAGGAGTTCGCCCTGCTGCATCTGTTGATGCGCCAGTCCGGCGAAGTGCTGACCCGTACCCAGATCATTTCCCTGGTGTGGGACATGAACTTCGACTGCGACACCAACGTGGTCGAAGTGTCGATCAGGCGTTTGCGGGCGAAGATCGATGACCCGTTCGACAACAAATTGATCCACACCCTGCGCGGTGTCGGCTACGTGCTGGAGTCGCGGGAATGAAGCCGGCCAGCCTGTCGATGCGGCTGGGGCTGACGGTCAGTATTCTCGGCGCGCTGCTCGTGGTGTTCCTGGCGATCCTGGCGTATTTCGCCCTGACCCATGAGCTGAACGAGTTATCCAGGGACAGTCTGGAAAAGAAGATGGAGCAGGTTGAACACAGCCTGTCGCTGTACACCGATCCCGGCGAAATCAGGGCGAAACCGCACATCCTGCTTGATCAGGTCATGGGCCATGACAACCTCACGCTAACCATTTACGACCGCAACAACCTGCGCACGCAACTGCTCAAATCCGGCACCGGCATGGCCGATCCGCGACTTGAATTGAAGGCGGTGCGGGCCGTCAGCGACGAGTTGGCCTACACCACCAACACCGACGCCAAGGGGGCGAAATTCCTCACGGCGTCCAGGCTGATCAGCCTCAAGGACGGCACCCGCGTCCCGGTGCTGTTGTCGATGGACAACGCCCACGATGAGGCCTTGCTCAGCGCCTACCTGCGCTCGACCCTGATTGCCTTGCCGTTGCTGCTGATCTTTATCGGACTGAGTGCCTGGGGCGCGGTGCAGCGCGGTCTGGCGCCGATGCGTGAATTTCGCAAAGTGGCGGCGATGGTCTCGACCCAGGATCTGGATCATCGGCTGTCGGTGGTGAACATGCCCCAGGAGCTGAGCGAACTGGCGCAGGGCATCAACTTTATGCTGCATCGCCTCGATGCCGGTGTGCAGCAGCTGTCGCAGTTCTCTGATGATTTGGCGCATGAGTTGCGTACGCCGATCAACAATTTGATGGGCAAGGCGCAGGTGACGTTGTCCCGCGAACGCAGCGTGGATGAGTACAAGGATGTGCTGGTTTGCTGCACTGAAGAGCTGGAGCGCGTGGCGCGGATTGTCTCGGACATGCTGTTTCTGGCACAGGTCAGTCATCCGTCGGCGCTCGCGCCGTTCGAGTCGGTTGCCCTGGAAGAAGAAGCCTGGAAACTCGCCGAGATGTTTTCCCTGTCGGCGCAGGACAAGCAGATCCATCTGAACGTGGTCGGCAGTGCGCGGGTGATGGGTGACCGGTTGATGATTCAACGGGCGATCTCGAATTTGCTGTCCAACGCGCTGCGCCACTGCCCGGTCGGGAAAACCGTGACGCTTCTGATCGAGCGCGGCGCGACCCAGGTTTCGTTGCTGGTCAGCAACCCTGGCGCGGGGATTGAGGCACAGCATCTGCCGCACCTGTTTGATCGGTTCTACCGGGTCGACAGCAGCCGCTCGCGTTCACAGGGCAGCACCGGGCTGGGGTTGGCGATTGTGCGGTCGATCATGAGCCTGCATCAGGGGGTGGCCGAGGTGAAGAGCTTGCCGGGGGCGATGACGGTGTTTCGGTTGGGATTTCCTGCGGTTGAGGGGGTGGCGCGCTGAGGTGTCCGGCTCCAGGCCTCCAATGTCCGGGCCGGCCCCTTCGCGAGCAAGCCCGGCTCCCACAGTGATTGGGGGTGGCCACAGAATCTGTAGACATCACTGGAACCTGTGTGGGCTTGCTCGCGATCGCAATGGAACAGGCGCCAAAGAAAACGGCACCTGATCAGACGGTGTGAAACCACCTTCAGTGCGTTTTCACACCGTCTGTTCGGGTGCCGTTTTGCATTTGTGGGTCCGAACGCAGATTCGGCGGTAAAAAGCCGCTGACTCAACACGCCGTTTTGTTTGAAACGTCTTTGTGCGTTATAGGCAAAGTCGTTGCGCACAGCATCCAAAGGATCACAAATCGCAGTCACCACGATTTAACCCCCCCATGCAGCTGAAATTTCAGACAAATGCGTACGCCAAAATCGTTGGGCGAGTATGTTTTTAAATACTGTCCTATTCAGCGACCACCCATTAATCACGAAAAAATCGTCAATCCGACAAATGATGTGTACGTATTTCATCCACCCTTGAAAAGCCACATTGAAACTTCCAGTCATTTTTGACCGATCCAACATCTGACTTATACATTTACTCCGTGCTCGATAAGGCACATCAAACTTCTAACAAAGAGAGTTCAATCATGGGTTACATGAGTAGCTGGAACGCCAACAAAGTTATCGATCTTGAACAACAGGAAGCCCCTACGGAAGAGCAAATCGAAGAACTGCAACTGACTGAGGCCGAGCAGGCCGAACTGGAAGCTGTATAAAAAACGGGGGGCCACGGCCCCCCGTTTCTCAAGGGAACGGACAATGAACAGGTTCACAAATGCTGAACGAGAGCTCAGCCTGGAGCAGGCAGAGCAGAGGATTGGTGCCGAACTGGATGGCCTGGGACTCAGCGTCGACACCCGCACACTTGGCCGGCAGATCGTCGCTGTGCACGTTTCTGTCAGCGCCACCGATCCACATCGTACCGCCAGAGGATCGGGTAAAGGTTACCCACAACACGCCCGTGTCGGTGCGCTTTATGAAACGCTGGAACATTATTTAAGTGACTCGTTCAACACTTCCGATATTCACTATATAGCCCCGCGGTATTTTTCCGAAACGCCACTATTTGCCGACGACACTGTCCTTGCACATATCGTCAAACAACCCAATGCCTTAACAGGCTGCCGAACGTATACCAGCGTTTTAAATAACACTACATTTTCTTATCCGGTCGCCCTGAGCACTCCCGGCTATTCACGGCAGGCGCCGGATCAAGACACAACGAACTATGGCGCACTGCAGCGTTATGCCAGCAATAGTGGAACGGCTATTGGCGCAAGTTATAACGAGGCGGTTTTGCATGCAGCCAATGAATGCATAGAGCGTGATGCACTTTCGTTGTTTCTACTGAAACACTTTTACTACGAAGTCCACCCGCCCTTGCGCCGCATCGCGCGCCTGTCCGCTCAAGACGCTCTGGGTCGGCTATGGCTGGACGCCGAAACGGAGATCGGCGCCGAGATTGTCCTTGTCGACATCAGCACTGAATTTCTTGCACGAACCTTTTTGGCCTTTTCAACCGCTGCTTGCGCCCAGCCACGAGTCTTCGGCACCGGTTGCTCGATCAGTGCCAGACACGGCGCGTGGCGAGCGCTGACCGAGCTGGTGCAGTTGCATCACTCGGCCTCGGAACCTGAGTTCAGGGACTATTTGAACAACGCCCAACGTCATTTGACTAAATTCCCTCGCCTATTACGCTGCCTGCGATTCGATCTGTATCCACTGTTGAACCTGTGCGAGCAGCAAACGGTGAACTTGCCCGTCGCCTACGATGAGCGGTCATTGGCCGAGCAAATCGACTCGCTGGCCGAAGACCTGCACCGGCATGGGCGCACGCTGGGCATTGCACAGCTTCATCAGACCGAACTCGGGACCACGCTAGTCAATGTCGTCATTCCGGGGCTGGAGCGTTTTTTCGTTGTTTCCAGCGGCAATGTGGTGATCCCGCAGGCTCGGGGGCAGCGCCTGGAAAACAGGCTGGGAGTGCCGGCATGAACCTTCGATTCGATACGAACGCCCCCCTTCGAGAACAACGGCTGGCTGACACCTTCGTCCATTCCCTTGCCCCCCCGGGCGAACTCAATCGCTACATCGAACCCTTGGGGCCAGGACTGCACCATCTCTTCGTTTTGCGTATCAATGAGCGCGACTGGGTAGGCCGAAAAGTCCTGCAATATACCGAGCCTGACGGCTGGCACATCAACAGCCTGCTAAGGCCCTGGATGTTGCTCGGCCCACTGGCTCAACTGCATTGGGGTAATGAAGGTGCAGTGATCACTTTTCGAGGGGTTACTCCGCAAGAAAAGGAAACGGCTTTCCACATTGCGCAGACTCAGCCGGACAGCGAAGTCTATTTCCCGTTTGCTGCCACTGATGACACCGGGCAGGAGTTTGTATGCCCGCCCGAATACTGGCAGTGCACTGAGTCGCTCGTCTCGCAACTGGATGCCGACGAAAGTCACTTTCGCCAGCATTGTGCTGCCTTGCTCAAAACGATATCGAGCGCTGGCACAGTGATCCATGATCCGGCGTGCTCGACTGGTGAGTTCATTGCGCACCTGGCCCGCGAGCTCCCGGATCGTCGTTGTCTGGGCTCTGATCGATCAGTTTCGATGATCGAGCACGCAAAATTTCGTCATGGCACCTCATCCGCCGAGTTTTACCTGGCCGACGCCCGCAACGTCGCCTCAACCGGCGTTAAATGTGATGTGCTGATACTGCGCTTTCTCAATGCCGAAGTGATGACTCGCACCGACGCGCAGCAAACATTGCACGATATGGCACCGTGTGTGAACCCGGGTGGCACCCTTATCATTTTCGGCCATACGCCCGTATTGATCGCTGTTCCCTACATGGCCCAGGTATTGAAACTGGAGCTGGTTTCCAGCGTAGCGGCCCGCCCTGGACACAAGGAATTGTTTCAGTTCTATCGGCTGAGGGCTCCCCTCTGATGGCTGCCTTCCTGAACAAAAGCTACTACCCAACCGGCGACGGCCACCATCTTTACTGGGAGCGGCACGGTACACCGGGCAGCGAACCGATATTTTTCCTGCACGGTGGCCCGGGTGGTCGCTGTACTTCCCATCACCTTGAGTTCTTTGATCTGCGATGTTTCGACATCATTGTGTTCGACCAGCGTGGCTGCGGGCGCTCCCGCCCTCTCGGCGAGCTGCGACACAACAACACCGGGCTATCCGTTGAAGACATCGATGCCCTGCGTCGGCATTTTGGTTTCGACAAAATCAGCTTGTTGGGCGTTTCATGGGGAAGCTGGCTGGCCATTCAATACCAGCAGCGCTATCCCGAGGCCGTTCTGAAAACCACACTGGTCTCGGTGTTTGTGCCGTTCTCGGCGAATGTCAGTGCCTACGATAAAACCTTGAGCGAACGCTTATCTGAAATAACCAATGGCTCCAGTGGCGCCAGTGCGCGAGGTATCTACCAGATATTGAGCCATGGTTGCGAGGTACAACAGCGTCAGGCAGCCATCCATTGGCTGCAGACCATTTTGCAATTGAATGGGCAATCAATGCGCCTGTGCGCACTCGAAGACTTCGTCAATGAAGAAGCCGTGCGCGCCATCCGGCTGGAGTTGCATTACCACGTTAATCATTACTACTTCACACGAGCGGACGAGAGTCTTTCGCTCGACGCCAATACCCTGGTGATACAAGGCATCAGGGACACCTTCGGCATGTCCAGTGTGCGTTGGCTTCGTCAGCGCCAGAACATTCGTTGTCGTCTGCTCCACGCCGGACACAACGCCTTCGACCTCCCGATACTGAAGGCCGTGCAACAGTCACTGAAACGTAAAAGTGACCGTTAACAAAAACGGCACCCGAAGGTGCCGTCCAACACGGCTAATGGTCTGTTACTTACGCGCCGACTCCCACGATTTCAGCAGTTCGTTGTAGCTCACGGTTTCACCTTTAGGCTTCTCGTTCGCCAGTTTTGGCTTCGGTGCACCCGGTTGATCCAACCAGTACTGCGCGTCGCGCTCGGGGTTCATTTTCGGGGCGCAGGTGGCTTGCGCCTTCGAGCGTTCCAGACGGGTCATGATCGCGTCTTGATCCTTGGCCAGACCATCGAGCGCCTGTTGCGGGGTTTTATCGCCACTGGCGGCTTCGGCGATATGGCTCCACCACAGTTGTGCCAGACGCGGATAGTCCGGCACGTTGGTCCCGGTCGGGGTCCATTGCACGCGGGCCGGGCTGCGATAGAACTCGACCAGACCACCGAGTTTCGGTGCCAGGTCGGTCATGGCTTGCGAGTTGATGTCCGACTCGCGGATCGGCGTCAGGCCGACGATGGTTTTCTTCAGGGATACGGTTTTCGAAGTCACGAACTGCGCATACAGCCAGGCCGCGAGTTTTTGCTTCTCAGGCGTGGACTTCATGAACGTCCAGGAACCCACGTCTTGATACCCCAGTTTCATGCCCTGCTCCCAGTATGGCCCGCGCGGCGATGGCGCCATGCGCCATTTCGGCGTGCCATCGGCATTCACCACTGGCAAACCCGGCTTGGTCATGTCGGCGGTGAACGCGGTGTACCAGAAGATCTGCTGGGCGATGTTGCCCTGGGACGGTACCGGACCGGATTCGGAGAAGGTCATGCCTGCCGCTTCCGGTGGCGCGTACTTCTTCAGCCAGTCGACGTATTTGGTGGTGGCAAACACCGCGGCCGGGCCGTTGGTATCGCCGCCACGGGTCACGCTGGAACCCACCGGATGGCAGTCTTCGACACGAATGCCCCACTCGTCCACCGGCAAACCGTTGGGCAAACCCTTGTCGCCGCCACCGGCCATTGAGAACCAGGCATCGGTGAAGCGCCAGCCCAGGGACGGATCTTTCTTGCCATAGTCCATGTGCCCGTAGATGCGCTTGCCGTCGATTTCCTTGACGTCTTCGCTGAAGAATTTGGCGATGTCTTCATAGGCCGACCAGTTCACTGGCACGCCCAATTCGTAGCCGTATTTTTCCTTGAACTTGGCTTTCAGCTCCGGCCGCTCGAACCAGTCGGCGCGGAACCAGTAGAGGTTGGCGAACTGCTGATCAGGCAATTGGTAGATCTTGCCGTCGGGCGCTGTCGTGAAGGAAATGCCGATGAAGTCCTTGATGTCCAGGGTTGGCGAGGTATACGCCTTGCCTTCGTTGGCCATCAGGTCGGTGATCGATTCGGTCTTGCCGTAGCGAAAGTGCGTACCGATCAGGTCCGAGTCGTTGACCCAGCCGTCATAGATGCTCTTGTCCGACTGCATCACGGTCTGCAGCTTTTCCACCACGTCGCCTTCTTGCAGCAGATCGTGGGTCACCTTGATCCCGGTGATCTCGGTAAAGGCCTTGGCCAGCACCTTGGACTCGTATTCGTGAGTGGTCAGGGTTTCGGAGACGACTTTGATGTCCATCCCGCGAAACGGCTCGGCCGCCTTGATGAACCACTTCAGCTCTTCGAGCTGTTGGGCTTCGGTCAGGGTGGACGGTTTGAATTCGCTGCCAATCCATTTCTTGGCGGCGTCTTCATAGGCATCGGCCCAGGCTGCAGCACTCAGCCCGCTGAGTGCCAGCATGGCTGCCAATGAAACGCTATGTCGCAGCTTATTGTTTTTGTCGAACATAGAGACCTCCTTTTAGGGTTTCGGAGCAACTTTGCCGAGCGATTCGACTAGCCCCAACGCATCACAGCCAACAGCCACACCAGGGACAACGCGAACGCAACCCAGATGCTCCAGTCGGTGACGCCGATTACCAGCAAATGCAGGTAGGCGCTGCCGAGAAGACCGATAAACAACCGATCGCCACGGGTGGTGGCAATCGGCAACAAACCACGGCGAAGAATGCTCGGCGAACGCAGTTCCCAGGTCGTCATGCCCACCAGGATCAGGGCAATGACGGTGAAGAATGCCGCCGTAGGGCCGGTCCAACTCATCCATTCCATCATCAGCTCCTCAGACCCGGCCCAGGGCAAAGCCCTTGGCCACGTGGTTGCGAACAAACCAGATCACCAACATGCCTGGCAGGATAGTCAACACCCCCGCCGCCGCCAGCACGCCCCAGTCGATGCCGGATGCCGAGACTGTGCGCGTCATCACCGCCGCAATCGGTTTGGCGTTGACCGACGTCAGCGTCCGTGCCAGCAGCAGTTCGACCCAGGAAAACATGAAGCAGAAAAACGCCGTCACGCCGATCCCGGAACCAATCAGCGGAACGAAAATCTTCACGAAGAACTTGGGAAAACTGTAGCCGTCGATGTAGGCGGTTTCGTCGATCTCCTTCGGCACGCCAGACATGAAGCCCTCAAGAATCCACACCGCCAACGGCACGTTAAACAGGCAGTGAGCCAGTGCCACCGCGATGTGGGTGTCGAACAAACCAATCGAGGAATACAACTGGAAGAACGGCAGCAAAAACACCGCCGGCGGCGCCATGCGATTGGTCAAGAGCCAGAAGAACAGGTGCTTGTCACCGAGGAACCGATAGCGCGAGAACGCATACGCGGCCGGCAATGCCACGCTCAGCGAAATCACCGTGTTCAGGCTCACGTAGTACAGCGAGTTGAGGTAACCGGTGTACCAGCTCGGGTCGGTGAAGATCACCTTGTAGTTGGCGAAGGTGAAATCCTGGGGAAACAGCGTCAGACCGCCGAGGATTTCGTTGTTGCTCTTGAAGGACATGTTCAGCAACCAGTAGATCGGCACCAGCAGGAACAGGATGTAGATCAGCAGTGGAATCAGCTTTCTCTTGCTCATGGCGGGCCTCACCGATTGGCGTCAGAGTGAGTCATGGCGGTGTAGAACAGCCACGACACCAACAGGATGATCAGGAAGTACACCAGCGAGAAAGCCGCCGCCGGGCCGAGGTCGAATTGCCCTACGGCCATTTGGGTCAAGGTCTGACTCAAGAAGGTCGTGGCATTGCCCGGACCACCACCGGTCAGCACGAACGGCTCGGTGTAGATCATGAAACTGTCCATGAACCGCAGCATCACCGCGATCAGCAATACGCTCTTGAGCTTGGGCAACTGGATGTGTCGGAACACCGCCCAGGCCGAGGCCCGATCAATCCGTGCCGCCTGGTAATACACGTCCGGAATCGCCCGCAGCCCCGAGAAACACAACAGCGCCACCAACGATGTCCAGTGCCAGACGTCCATCACCAGCACCGTGACCCAGGCGTCCATGGTGTTGGCCGCATAGTTGTAGCTGATGCCCATGGCATTGAGGCTCGACCCCAGCAGGCCGATGTCCGCCCGACCGAAGATCTGCCAGATCGTCCCCACCACGTTCCACGGAATCAGCAACGGTATCGCCAGGATGATCAGCACCAGCGATGACCAGCGGCCCTTGATCGGCATGGTCAGGGCGATGGCGATGCCCAGCGGGATTTCGATCAGCAGCACACAGCCGGAGTAAATGAACTGACGCAGCAATGAGTCATGCAGGCGCGGATCGAGCAGCACTTGCTTGTACCAGTCGGCGCCGACGAAGTAGCGGCTGGACTGGTCGAAAATGTCCTGCACCGAGTAGTTGACCACCGTCATCATCGGGACCACCGCACTGAACGCCACCAGCAAAAACACCGGCAACACCAGCCACCAGGCCTTGTTGTTCTGCACCTTGTTCATGGCTACGTCTCCAAGAGATATTCGTCGGCATACACCATCAACCATTGAGCCGGGAAGCTGATGTAGGCGGTTCCCTCAGGCACTGGCTTGTCTTCGGCCAGGCGCACTTTCAAAGGCGCGCCGTCGAGGTTCAGGGTCATGATCTTGTAGGTGCCAAGGTCTTCGACGTGTACGACCTGTGCCTGCATCGCCTCATCAAACGGCTCATCCCACACGTGCACGAACTCTGGACGGATGCCGACCTTCAGGGTTTTCCACTCGGACTCGGCAACGCGTTTCTGTTGAGCATCGGAAAGCGGCAAATGAGTCGAGGCAAAACCGACACCGCCTGGCTGCGGCTGAACCTCGATCAGGTTCATTCCCGGACTGCCGATGAAATAGCCGACAAAGGTGTGGCTCGGCCGCTCGAACAGTTCTCGCGGCGTACCGAATTGCACAATCTGCCCGCCATACATCACCGCGATCTTGTCGGCGAAGGTCGAGGCTTCGAGCTGATCGTGGGTGACGTAGACCATGGTGATGTTGAATTGCTCGTGGATCTGTTTGAGCTTGCGTCGCAATTTCCACTTCAGGTGCGGGTCGATCACGGTCAGCGGTTCATCGAACAGGATCGCCGACACGTCATCGCGCACCAGCCCACGGCCCATGGAGACTTTCTGTTTTTCATCGGCGGTGAGGTTGCGCGCCTTCTTGCTCAGCAGCGCCTGGAGGTCAAGGACTTCGGCGATTTCCTGCACCTTGCTATGAATTTTCGCCTCGCCCATGCCCTGATTACGCAGCGGGAAGGCCAGGTTATCGAACACCGTCATGGTGTCGTAGACCACCGGAAACTGGAAAACCTGGGCGATGTTGCGCTTCTCCGGGGTCAGCTCGTTGACCACTTTGCTGTCGAACAGCACCTGGCCCTGGGACGGGCTGAGCAATCCGGAAATGATGTTGAGCAAGGTCGACTTGCCGCAGCCCGAAGGCCCGAGCAAGGCATAGGCACCGCCCTGCTCCCAGACGTGGTCCATCTCGCGAATCGCATAATCCTCGGGCCCGGTCGGCGTACGGGTGTAACTGTGGGCAAGGTGCTGCAAACGGATTTCGGCCATCAGGCAACCCTCGCGATACGGCGACCGGGCGCCTGGACCAGCCGCCCCTGCGTATCGAAGACAAACAGTTTATGGGTCGGGATATAGATCCGAATCGGCGCATCGACGTCGTATTCGTGAACGCCGGGCAAGTGCAGCACCAACAGGAAATGCTCGTTGCGCACGTGCAGGAAGGTTTCCGACCCACTGATCTCAGCCACCTCGACGGTCACCGCCAGCTCCAGGTCATCATCGTTGCTTGGCACCAACGAAATATGGCTGGGCCGAACGCCAAAGCGGAACTCACCCTCACCCACCGGCCGCAGATCGACGTTGAGCGGGAAGTGTACGAAATTGGCGAAGCTGACTTCGTTGCCGGCGATACGCCCCGGCATCAGGTTGATCGGTGGCTCGGAGAACAGCTCCGCGGCCAGCACGGTTTGCGGCTGGTGATAAACCTCGGAAGACTTGCCGCTCTGAATCACCCGGCCTTCGTGAAGAATCGTGGTGGTGCCGCCCAGCGCCAGGGCTTCGTTGGGTTCGGTGGTGGCGTAGATGGCGATGGTGTGGCGAGCCTTGAACAGTTCGCGCATTTCCTGACGCAGTTCTTCGCGCAGCTTGTAGTCGAGGTTCACCAGCGGTTCGTCGAACAGAATCAGCTCGGCGTCCTTGACCAGCGCCCGGGCCATCGCCGTGCGCTGTTGCTGACCGCCGGAGAGTTCAAGCGGATGGCGCTGGAGAAATTTCTCGATGCGCAACATCTTCGCGGTTTCCAGCACTTTGCTCTGGATCAGCTCATTGGAAACGCCGCCCTGGCGCAAGGGCGAGGCGATGTTCTCGAACACCGTCATGGTCGGGTAGTTAATGAATTGCTGATAGACCATCGACACATTGCGCAAACGCACCGGGCGCTGGGTGACGTCGACGCCGTTCATCAGGATGCGGCCGCTGTCGGGCTTGTCCAGACCGGCCATCAGGCGCATGAGACTGGTTTTGCCGGACAGCGTGCGCCCGAGCAAAACGTTGAAGGATCCGGCTTCGAAATTAAGGCACGCATCGTCGATCCAGGTCTGGCCCTCGACGGTGCGGCTGACGTGCTCCAGGGTTAATGACATGGCTCGGCCTTTTTATTATTGGAGTCAAGCGACCGGAGCTACAGAGCGACATTCGTGCCAGAAATTGCAAGCCGTTGATCCGGCTTGAGAATCCTGCAAATGGAAGAAAAACCGCGTTCGTTGCTGAACAGAAATGAACAACCGCGACTGAACAATTGAACAATCCGGTGGTTGACAATGAACAATAGTGAACAACACTCTGTGGGAGCGGGCTTGCTCGCGAATGCGGACTGTCAGACACATTATTGGTGTTTGACCCACCGCATTCGCGAGCAAGCCCGCTCCCACATGGAATCTCATAACAACAATAAAAAGCATTATTCAGAGGCTGAATGCCATGGCCGCACCCGCCCTGCCGCTCTCCCACGACGCCATCATTCAGGACTCCTGGTCCCGATGCCGCGCGTTCGGCCTCAATCATCAGAGCGCCCCGGCGTTCGATCAGCTGCCGGCCGAGGGCATTGCGCAACTGCTGGAGAGCCAGCACTCACTGGTGCAAACCACTCACCAGGAAGTCCTGCCGTATTACGAGAACATCCTCAGCAACTCCAACTGCCTGATCATGCTCGCCGACAATCAGGGCCAGGTACTGACGTCCTGGGGCACCCAGCGTTTCATCGAGCCGAGCCTGACCCGCGGTTTCAGCGCTGGCGCCAGTTGGATGGAGCGTTGCAGCGGCACCAATGCGATCGGCACCGCGCTGGCCTGCGAGCAGGCGGTGCACATCGAGCACGATGAACATTTCCTCAAGGCCAACCGTTTCATGACCGGTTCCGCCGCACCGATTTTCGATGCCGAACGCAAGGTCATCGCGGTGCTGGATGTGTCCAGCGATAGCTACCTGCCGCCGTCGCACACGCTTGGCATGGTCAAGATGATGAGTCAGACCGTGGAAAACCGGCTGATCCTCAACCTGTTCCATGGCCAACATTTCCAGCTGACCTTCAACACCGGGCTGAATAACCTCGACAGCCAATGGGCCGGGCTGCTGATCTTCGATGAAACCGGCCAGGTGCTGTCGGCCAACCGCAGGGCTGACAATCTGCTGGGCATCAGTCTGTCGCGGGTCAGTGTCGAAAGCCTGTTCAAGGTCTCGCTGCTGGAGTTGTTGAACCAGCCGGACGGCCTGCCGTTTGCCTTGCAAACCTCGGGGCGCAACCGCTTTCAGTGCCTGTTGAAGCGGCCGAAACAGGCAGTGATTCAGGCGCGGCAATTTTCTGAAACAAAGAGCACTGAACTCACGGCGCCAGCAACCGCAGCGATCAGCCTCAATACACTGCATTTCGGTGACAGCCGCGTGGAAAAAGCCGTGCGCCAGGCCGAGCGGTTGCTGGAAAAAGACATTCCGCTGTTGATCCACGGCGAAACCGGGGTCGGCAAGGAAGTCTTCGTCAAAGCCCTGCATCAGGCCAGTTCGCGCAACAAACAACCGTTCATTGCCGTCAACTGTGCAGCCATCCCCGCCGAACTGGTGGAGTCCGAACTGTTTGGTTACGAGAAAGGCGCGTTTACCGGCGCCAACCAGAAAGGCAGCATCGGTCTGATCCGCAAGGCCGACAAAGGCACCCTGTTCCTCGATGAAATCGGCGATATGCCGTTGCCGACTCAGGCTCGACTGCTGCGAGTGTTGCAGGAGCGTTGCGTGCAACCGGTGGGCAGCAGCGAGCTGTTCCAGGTGGATATACGGATTATTTCGGCGACCAACCGCTCGCTGCGCGAACAGGTGCAGTTGGGGCGGTTTCGTGAGGATTTGTATTACCGGATTGGTGGTTTGACCCTGGAACTGCCGCCATTAAGAGAACGCAGTGATAAAGAGGCCTTGTTCAAACGTCTGTGGGAACAGCACCGCGAACCATCGCAGTGGGCCGGGCTGAGCCGAGAGGTGATGGAGTTGTTCAGCCGTCATCCGTGGCCGGGGAATTTGCGCCAGGTCAGCAGCGTGATGCAGGTGGCGCTGGCCATGGCCGAGGAACAACCGGTGCGACCGGAGCATTTGCCGGATGATTTTTTTGTCGATCTGGAGATGGAGCCGGTGGATTCGCCGGAGCCGTTGGCGGTGGATTTGAATGATGCCGAGGAATTGAATCGGCAGTTGCAGGCGGCTGGGGGGAATATTTCGCATCTGGCTCGGCGCCTTGGGGTTAGCCGTAATACCCTTTACAAGCGATTGCGCCAGACGGAATGACAAGTGAGCTGCACTGGCAGTGTTTCAGCTTAAGACCTTCGCGAGCAAGCCCGCTCCCACAGGGGATTTGTGTCGCACGCAAAATTGAAATCCACCTCTGACCACTGTGGGAGCGGGCTTGCTCGCGAAGGCGCCAGCCCTGTCACCGCAGCACTTGCGCTCTGCGCATAAACAAAAACCCGCACAAGGCGGGTTTTGTTTGTAGCAAACGCAGCAATCAGTCAGCCAGACGCCAGGTCGTGCCGCCCTTGCCGTCTTCCAGCACCACGCCCATCGCGGTGAGCTGGTCGCGGATACGGTCGGATTCGGCCCAGTCTTTACCAGCACGTGCTGCCAGACGCGCAGCAATCAGCGCATCAACTTCAGCCGCATCCACCCGCCCTTCAGCGCCGGCCTGCAAGAAGTCATCCGCCTCAAGCTGCAACACGCCCAGCACACTCGCCAACTCCTTCAAACGAGCCGCCAGACCGGCCGCCGCATTGAGATCGCTCTCACGCAGACGGTTGATCTCGCGAACCATCTCAAACAGTACGGCACAGGCTTCCGGCGTGCCGAAGTCGTCGTTCATCACCTGGGTGAAACGCTCGACAAAGGCTTCGCCACCGGCCGGTGCCACGCTCGGCAGGCCTTTCAACGCGTGGTAGAAACGCTCGAGTGCGCCCTTGGCGTCCTTGAGGTTGTCTTCCGAGTAGTTGATCGCGCTGCGGTAGTGGCTCGACACCAGCAGGTAACGCACGACTTCCGGGTGGTACTTTTCCAGCACGTCGCGAATGGTGAAGAAGTTGTTCAAGGACTTGGACATCTTCTCGCCATTGATGCGAATCATGCCGCAATGCATCCACGCGTTGGCGTAGGTCTTGCCGGTGGCCGCTTCGCTCTGGGCGATTTCGTTTTCGTGGTGCGGGAACTCGAGGTCGCTGCCGCCGCCATGAATATCGAACGTCTCACCGAGGCAGCAGGTGGACATCACCGAGCACTCGATGTGCCAGCCCGGACGACCGTCGCCCCAAGGCGATGGCCAGCTCGGTTCGCCCGGCTTGGCGCCCTTCCACAGTACGAAGTCCAGCGGGTCCTGTTTCGACTCGTCGACTTCGATCCGCGCGCCGATGCGCAGGTCTTCGATTTTCTTGCGCGACAGCTTGCCGTAGCCCATGAACTTGGCGACGCGGTAATACACGTCGCCATTGCCCGGGGCGTAGGCGTAACCCTTGTCGATCAGGGTCTGGATCATCGCGTGCATGCCGGGGATATGCCCGGTGGCGCGCGGTTCCATGTCCGGCTTCTGGATGTTCAGGCGCGCTTCGTCTTCGTGCATCGCCGCGATCATGCGCTCGGTCAACGCTTCGAACGACTCGCCGTTCTCGTTGGCCCGATTGATGATCTTGTCGTCAATGTCGGTGATATTGCGCACATAAGTCAGGTCGTAGCCGCTGAACCGCAACCAGCGGGTCACCAGGTCGAACGCGACCATGCTGCGGCCGTGGCCCAGGTGGCAATAGTCGTACACGGTCATCCCGCAGACGTACATGCGCACCTTGTTGCCATCCAGCGGCTTGAAGACTTCTTTGCTCTTGGTGAGCGTGTTGTAGATCGTAAGCACTTTATGTTGCCTATTTATCAAGGCCGGTCAGGCCTGTAATCACTGGCCCCACGAATCACGCAAGGTCACGGTACGGTTGAATACCGGAGCACCTGGTTTCGAGTCCTTGATATCCGCGACGAAGTAACCTTCGCGCTCGAACTGGAAACGGTCTTCCGGCTGTGCATTGCCCAGCGAGGGTTCAGCACGACAACCGGTGAGGACTTGCAGCGAATCAGGGTTGATGTTGTCCAGGAAACTGGCGCTGTCTTCGGCCTTCTCAGGGTTGGCCGAACGGAACAGGCGATCGTACAGACGCACTTCGCATTCGACGCTGGCCGCAGCCGGCACCCAGTGAACCACGCCTTTGACCTTGCGGCCTTCAGGGTTTTTGCCCAATGTTTCCGGGTCGTAGGAGCAACGCAGTTCGACGATGTTGCCATCGGCGTCCTTGATCGCTTCGTCGGCACGGATCACGTAGCTGCCGCGCAGACGCACTTCGCCGGCCGGTTCCAGGCGTTTGTAGCCTTTTGGCGGCTCTTCCATGAAGTCTTCACGGTCGATGTAGATCTCACGGGCGAACGGCAGAACGCGCACGCCCATGTCTTCTTTCGGGTGGCACGCCAATTCGAGGTTCTCGACCTGGCCTTCCGGGTAGTTGGTGATCACGACTTTCAGCGGACGCAGCACGCACATGGCACGCGGGGCGCTGTGGTCGAGGTCGTCACGGATGCTGAATTCGAGCATGCCGAAGTCGACCACGCCGTCGGAACGGTTGGTGCCGATCATTTCGCAGAAGTTGCGGATCGATTTCGGCGTGTAACCACGGCGGCGGAAGCCGGACAGCGTGGACATGCGCGGATCGTCCCAGCCATGAACGTGCTTTTCATCGACCAGTTGCTTGAGCTTGCGCTTGCTGGTGATGGTGTAGTTCAGGTTCAGACGGCTGAATTCGTACTGACGCGGTTGCGCCGGCACGGGCAGGTTCTCGAGGAACCACTCGTACAGCGGACGATGGCTTTCGAACTCCAGGGTGCAGATCGAGTGGGTGATGCCTTCAATGGCGTCCGACTGACCGTGGGTGAAGTCGTAGTTCGGGTAGATGCACCACTTGTCGCCAGTCTGGTGGTGATGCGCGTGACGGATGCGATACATGATCGGGTCGCGCAGGTTCATGTTCGGCGAGGCCATGTCGATCTTGGCCCGCAGTACGCGTGCGCCGTCCTTGAATTCGCCAGCCTTCATGCGGGCGAACCAGTCCAGGTTCTCTTCCACGGAACGATCACGGAACGGGCTGTTCTTGCCCGGTTCGGTCAGCGTGCCGCGATATTCCTTGGCCTGTTCAGGGCTCAGGTCATCGACGTAGGCCTTGCCGGCCTTGATCAGTTCAACGGCCCAATCGTGCAACTGGTCGAAATACTGCGAGGCGTAGCGCACTTCACCGGACCATTCGAAGCCCAGCCACTTGACGTCGCTTTCGATCGCGTCGATGTATTCCTGGTCTTCCTTGGCCGGGTTGGTGTCGTCGAAACGCAGGTGCGTGACGCCGCCAAATTCCTGGGCCAGGCCGAAGTTCACGCAAATCGACTTGGCGTGACCGATGTGCAGGTAGCCGTTGGGCTCAGGCGGGAAACGGGTGACGATCTGCGTGTGCTTACCCGAGTCCAGGTCCGCCTGGATGATCGGGCGCAGGAAATTGACCGGCACGGCAGGGCCGGTCTTGGAATTCGAGGTAGGGTCGACAGTGGGCTTGCTCATAGGATCCTTGAACGTACAAGTGCGCGGCCAGTTGGCCAAATCAAAGCGGCGGTTAAAACAAAGGGGCTTATCATAGCCGATGCCGTCAAGCCGCTGACAGCGCAGGGCAAAAAACGGCTGCATTTAATCGGATGCAAATGAAAAACAGCCTCGAAATTCGCGCCCGGCACGCTAAACTGCGCACCTTGGCCGAATTTGGCCGGACCGGTTGAGGGCTTCAACGCCCCGAAACCCACGAATTATTTGAATGAGTACCGATCATGACCCAAGTCAAACTGACCACCAACCATGGCGACATCGTCCTGGAACTGAACGCTGAGAAAGCCCCGATCACCGTGGCCAACTTCATCGAGTACGTCAAAGCCGGTCACTACGAAAACACCGTTTTCCACCGCGTCATCGGTAACTTCATGATCCAGGGCGGCGGTTTCGAGCCAGGCATGAAAGAAAAGAAAGACAAGCGCCCAAGCATCCAGAACGAAGCCGACAACGGCCTGCCGAACGTGAAGTACAGTGTTGCCATGGCCCGCACCATGGAGCCGCATTCGGCTTCCGCCCAGTTCTTCATCAACGTCGCTGACAACAGCTTCCTGAACCACAGCGCCAAGACCACTCAGGGCTGGGGTTACGCCGTGTTCGCCAAGGTCGTTGAAGGCACCGACGTGGTCGACAAGATCAAAGGTGTTTCCACCACCATGAAGTCCGGCCACCAGGACGTACCCGCAGAAGACGTGATCATCGAGAAAGCCGAGATCATTGAGTGATACTGCTGATTTCAGACTTGCATCTGGAAGAGGAGCGCCCGGACATCAGCCGGGCGTTTCTGGATTTGCTCGCCGGACGCGCCCGCTCGGCGAGTGCGTTGTACATCCTGGGCGACTTTTTCGAGGCGTGGATTGGCGACGATGCCATGACGCCGTTCCAGCGTTCCATCTGCCAGGCCCTGCGCGAACTCAGCGACAGCGGCACGGCCATTTTTCTGATGCACGGCAATCGCGACTTCATGCTCGGCCAGGCCTTCTGTAAACAGGCCGGCTGCACATTGCTGAAAGACCCGAGTGTCGTGCAGTTTTACGGCGAGCCGGTGCTTTTGATGCACGGCGACAGCCTCTGCACCCGCGACGAGGCTTATATGAAGCTGCGTCGCTATCTGCGTAATCCGGTCACCCTGTTCATCCTGCGGCACTTGCCGTTGCGGACTCGCCATAAACTGGCGCGCAAGCTGCGCAGTGAAAGCCGTGCGCAGACGCGGATGAAGGCCAATGACATTGTTGATGTCACGCCCGAAGAAGTGCCGCGGATCATGCAGGCCTATGGCGTGAAGACCTTGATCCATGGGCACACCCATCGCCCGGCCATCCACAAATTGCAGATTGGCGAACAGGCGGCCAAGCGGATTGTGTTGGGGGATTGGGACCGTCAGGGGTGGGCGTTGCAGGTGGATGAGCAAGGGTTTGCGCTGGCGCCGTTCGACTTCGCCCCGCCGCCACAACTGGCTGCCCCCACAAACTAACAGCCGAACACAAACCCCTTGTGGGAGCGGGCTTGCTCGCGAAGGTGGATTAGCATTCAACATCTTAGTTGACTGTTACACCGCATTCGCGAGCAAGCCCGCTCCCACATTGGTTCTTCACCTGACTCTAGTGGCCGGAGGCAGCCGGCCCCGCCTTCGCCGCAAACGGCGGTTTCGCCAGCCACACCAGCACAATCAAGCCCATGAACGCCCACCCCAGCAACGTGAAGTAATCCACGGTGGAGAGCATGTACGCCTGACTGGTCAGCACATGATCCAGCTGCGCATACGCCGGGTTGCTCGCCCCGCCCAGGCTGTTCAACGCCTCACGGGTAGCCGGCTCATAGGTGCTGATGCTTTCACTCATATAGGCGTGGTGCTGATCGGCCCGGCGAATCCAGATCCAGGTCGTCAGCGAGGCCGCAAAACTACCGCCCAAGGTCCGCAGGAAAGTCGCCAGGCCTGCGCCGTCGGCGATCTGGCTCGGAGGCAGGTCCGACATCAGAATGCTCAAGGTCGGCATGAAGAACAGCGCCACGCCAATCCCCATGAACAGCTGCACCAGGGCGATGTGCTGGAAGTCCACTTCGTTGGTAAACCCGGCACGCATGAAGCAGCTCAGGCCGATCGCCAGGAACGCCAGGCCGGCCAGCAGCCGCAGGTCGAACTTGTGCGCGTACTTGCCGACAAACGGCGACATCAGCACCGGCAGAATCCCGATCGGCGCCACCGCCAGTCCCGCCCAGGTCGCCGTGTAACCCATCTGGGTTTGTAGCCATTGCGGCAGGATCAGGTTGATCCCGAAAAACCCGGCGTAACCCAACACCAGCACAATCGTGCCGATGCGGAAGTTGCGGTAAGCGAACAGCCGCAGGTTGACCACCGGGTGCTTGTCGGTCATTTCCCAGATCACGAACACCGCCAGCGCTATCACTGAAATAGCCGCGCCGATGAGGATGAAGTTCGACTCGAACCAATCCAGGTCGTTACCCTTGTCGAGAATCACCTGCAAGGCGCCGACGCCAATGATCAGCGTGATCAAACCGACGTAATCCATCGGCTGATAACTGGTTTCCACCGGCCGTGCCTTAAGTTGCGAGCGCACCACCATCACCGCGAAAACACCGATCGGCACGTTGATAAAAAAGATCCACGGCCAGCTATAGCTGTCGGTAATCCAGCCGCCGAGGATGGGGCCGGCAATCGGCGCCACCACCGTCACCATCGCCAGCAACGCCAGGGCCATGCCGCGCCTGGCCGGCGGATAGACGGCAATCAGCAGCGTTTGCGTCATCGGATACAGCGGACCTGCCACCAGACCTTGAAGCACCCGAAAGCCAATCAGCTCCGGCATCGAGGTCGAGATACCGCACAGAAACGAAGCCAGCACGAACAGAATCGTCGCCCAGAGAAACAGCTTCACCTCGCCGAAGCGCCGGCTGAGCCAACCGGTCAACGGCAGCGCGATGGCGTTGCTCACGGCGAACGAGGTAATCACCCACGTGCCCTGCTCCGAACTCACGCCCAGGTTGCCGGAAATCGTCGGCAGCGCCACGTTGGCGATGGTGGTGTCGAGCACTTGCATGAAGGTCGCCAGCGACAGGCCAATGGTGCTGAGCAGCAGACTGGGCGGCGTGAAAGACGCGTTATTGCTCATTGCGAATCCTTTGAAACCTGATTGGCGCTGCGCCTGTTACAGACGCAGCTGACCTTGTGGGAGTGAGCCTTTGTGGCGAGGGCGCTTTTGTGGCGAGGGGATTTAGCGAAACGTCGCACCGCCCCGTTGGGTCGCGAAGCGGCCCTGAACCTGTGACTGCGGTATCTCAGAAAAACCGCATTCACCGGTTTGCGACTGCTTCGCAGCCGAACGGGGTGGTGCGGCATTCCGATAAATCCCTTCGCCACAAAAGCTCCCTCACCAAAGAGGCTCCCTCACCACAAAGGCTCACTCTCACAGGGTCGGTGTGATGACTGATCAGCGTTGAGCGGTTTTGCTGACCGCAGCGCTGTTGTCGTGGATCAACTGAGTGATCATCGCGTCGGCCTCGGCCAACTGACGGTCATACACATTGGTGCTGAACGAGGCCTTTTGCGGCGGCTGTTGCGCGAGCACCGGGCCGCTCTGGTCACGCAGGTTCACATCGACCTGAGTCGACAGGCCGACCCGCAACGGGTGCTTGGCCAGTTCTTCGGCGTTGATGTGAATCCGCACCGGCACCCGCTGGACGATCTTGATCCAGTTACCGGTGGCGTTCTGCGCCGGTAGCAAGGCAAACGCGCTACCGGTGCCGGCGCCGAGGCTGTCGATGGTGCCGCTGAACTTCACGTCACTGCCGTACAGGTCGGCTTCGATGTCTACGGGCTGACCGATGCGCATGTCACGCAGCTGGGTTTCCTTGAAGTTGGCGTCGATCCACAGCTGATCCAGCGGAATCACCGCCATCAAGGCGGTGCCCGGCTGGACGCGTTGGCCCAGTTGTACCGAGCGCTTGGCCACGTAACCGGTCACCGGCGCGATCAAGGTGCTGCGGGAGTTGTTCAAGTAAGCCTGACGCAATTGCGCGGCAGCGGACATCACGTCCGGGTGCGACGACACCACCGTGTCATCGACCAGCGCGCTGGTGGTTTTCAGTTGCTGTTTGGCGTTGGCCAGGGCGTTTTGCGCCGAGGTCAGGTCATCGCGAGCGTGGGACAGTTCTTCCTGGGAAATCGCCCCGCCAGCAGCGAGGTTTTTCCGGCGATTGAAGTTGTCCTGAGCCTTTTGCACTTCGGCCTGCTGCGCATTGACCTGGGCTTTCATGCCGTCGACGTTGCTGTACAGGCCGCGAACCTGACGCACAGTGCGGGCCAGATTGGCCTGGGCACTTTGCAGACCGACTTCGGCGTCGTTCGGGTCGAAGTTGATCAGCACCTGGCCTTCATGAACCAGGTCGCCATCGTCGGCACCGATGCTGACCACGGTGCCGGTGACCAACGGAGTGATTTCCACCACGTTGCCGTTCACATAGGCGTCGTCGGTGCTTTCGTTCCAGCGCCCGTAGAATTCGTGATAACCCCAGACGCCGATACCGGCGAGGATCACCACGATTGCGAGCACTACCAGCATGACTTTGCGTTTGCGCGGGTTGCTGGTGTCTTGTGCGTTGTCAGGGGTTGGTGTCGTTTCGGCAGTGGCCATGACAAATACCTCGAATTAGTTGTGCTGCGTAGCTGGGGCTGCGTTGGCTGCGGTCAGGGTCTTGCCCTGGAAGCCGCCGCCCAGCGCCTGCATCAATTGGATCGACAGGTCGATCTGCTCGGCATTCAGGTTGGCCAGCTGACGCTGGGCCTGGAGCAGTTGCTGCTCGATGCTGAGCACGTCCAGGTAATTCCCGATGCCGGAACCGTAGCGCTGGACCACCGTGTTGTATGAATCCTGGGCAATGTCGGTGGCGCGCTGCTGTGTCCCGATCTGCCGGCCGATATCGCGCAACTGGTTGATGGTGTCGCTGACATCGCCCAGGGCTTTCACCAGGCTTTTGTTGTACTGCGCCACGGCGAGGTCGTAATCGGCGTCGCGGGAATCGAGGTCGGCGCGCAGGCGGCCGCCGTCGAAAATCGGCACCGAGATCGTTGGCGCAATGTTGAAGAAGCGACTGGCCGAACCGAACATCGCATCGCCCAGCAACGACTCGGCACCGGCCGCGGCGCTCAGGTTGAGGTTGGGGTAGAAGCGGGTTTTGCCGGCGTCGATGTTCTTGCTCGCCGCCTCGACCCGCCAACGCGCAGCCACCAGGTCCGGACGACGACCGAGCAACTCAGCCGGCAGCACCGACGGCAACGCCACGGCGCTGGCCTGGAGGATTTTCGGCCGGGCGATTTCATTGCCGCGATCCGGGCCTTTGCCGAGCAAGACGGCCAAAGCGATTTTCGCGCTTTGCAGGCGTTTTTCGGCGTCGATCAAGCTGGCTTCGGACGTGGCTTCCAGGCTTTCGGTTTGCTGGAACTGGTATTGGCTGTCGATCCCCGAGCTCAGGCGACGCTGGCTCAGGTCGAGCATTTGTTTGGTGCGTTTGAGGTCTTCACTGGCCAGGTCGTAGACGATATGCGCCTGACCCAGATCGCTGTAGGCGCGAGCGACGTCGGCGGACAACGTCAGCTGAGCGGCCTGTTGATCGACTTCGGCAGCACGGGCCTGACCCAATGCGGCTTCCCAGGCATCACGCTGACCGCCCCAGAGGTCGAAGTTGTAATTGAAACTGGCGCTGAGGTTGCGCACGGTGGAGTACGTGCCGCCCTGCCCGCTCGGGTCCTGATCCCGGGCCAGACGCGAACGGCTGACACCAGCGCTGGCATCAAGAGTCGGCATGCGCGCGGCATCCGCTGCATAAGCGGCGGCGCTGGCCTGGTGGGCACGGGCGTCGGCAATTTGCATGTCGGGGCTGTCGTGCAGGGCTTCGCGGATCAAGCCGTCGAGCTGTGGGTCGCCGAGGCTTTTCCACCAATCGCTTTTCGGCCAGGCCGCGGGCGACAGAGTCACCCCGCTGAGGGATTGCCCGGCCTTGAGGGTTTTCGCATCCAGGCTTTTGCCTTCGGTGGTCAGGCCGCTGTAGCTGGCGCAACCGGCCAGGGTCATGGCCGCCAGCACCAGGCTCAGGCCGGTACGCAGGGTTTTACTGCTCATTTGTCACCTACCCGCAGCAGGGTGATCGAGTCACCGGCTGCCACCAGAATTTTCTTGAGGATCTGTTCCAGGGTTTTCAATTCCTCTGGGGTGATCGCGCCAGCCAGTTCATTCATGGCGTCGGCACCGATCTCCGGCAGGCGATCAGTCAACTGCTGGCCTTGTTCGGTCAACACCAACTGAACCTGACGGCGATCCGCCTCGGAGCGTTGGCGGGCGAGGAAGCCTTTCTGTTCCAGACGATCGAGCATGCGGGTCATCGATCCGCTGTCCAGCGACAGGTGACGGCACAGCTCGGCCGGGGTATCGACGCCGAACTGGGCCATGATGATCAGCACTTTGAACTGCGCGGCGGTGATGCCGTGAGGTTCCATGTGCGTGTCGATGATCCGGTCCTTGAGCAGCGCAGCGCGCCCGAGCAGGAGGCCGAGATGACACGTGTGGAATTCGTCTGGGGTGAAATGCTTCATCTGACCACCGATTAGCTGCCTAGGCAGAGAATGTATGTCGAGATGTTACTGCCTAGGCAGCGAATGTCAACGTAATAGTTAGGCTGCTTGCTATTTAGTTGATAAATGGCGCAGGAAAGTTGCTTCGGATCGATGATCGCAGCGCGCCCTTCGCGAGCAAGCCCGCTCCCACATTTGATCTGCGGCGTAACACAAATCCAATGTGGGAGCGGGCTTGCTCGCGAAGGCAGCGACTCGGTTTTAGAGATGGCGAGGCTTAGAAATCCCGCTTGTAGAAGATGTCCAGCGAACTGGCCACGCCGCCCGCCGCTTCGAGGTAGACCTTCTTGCTCAGCTTGTAACGCAAGGCGATGGTGTTGGCCGGCTCGAACACGCCAACCCCATAACGCAGGCTGAGCTTCTCGGAGATATTGCCGCTGGCGACCACGCTGGTGGCGTTGCCGCTACCCTCGGTATCGAGCTGGAAATCCTGAATCCCCAGGTTTTTCGCCAAGCCGCTGGTCACCCCCGAACTGCCCATCAACCCCAACCCGAGCGCGGCCTGGGCGAGCATGTTGTTGTCTTCACCGTTACTGGCCAACGGACGCCCCAGCACCAGATAGGACAAGGCCTGCTCCTGGCTCATCGCCGGCTCGGAGAAGATCTGTGTGGTCGGCTGCTCCGCGCTGCCGCTCAGGCGAATGCCGGCGATCACGTCGTCGGTCTGGCGAATCGCTTCGATGTCCAGATACGGCTGATCGATTGGGCCGGCAAACAGCAAACGCGCCCGGCGCACGGTCAACCGCTGACCGTAGGCACGATAACGCCCATCGTTGAGCCAGAGCTCGCCGCGGGTATCCATGTTGTCGCCGATGTGCACATGACCTTGCAGGTTGGCGGTCAGGCCAAACCCGGCGAAGCTGAGTTTGTCCTGCCCGACCACCACATCGATGTCCATCGCCATGGCCATCGGGGGTTTGCCCTCTTCGGTCTGCTGGCCGACGATCACCGTGTCATCGGACACCTTGACCGTCGATGGCGGCAACTCGCGCACGGTGATCTCGCCTTTTGGCACCAGCACCTTGCCGACGATCGCCAGTTTGTCGTCCTTCATCGAAATCTTCAGGTCCGGCGCCACTTCCAGCTTGGCGTAGGGCTCGACGGTGACGGGCAATTGCGTGCCTTTGAGCGCCAGATCCACCACCAATGCCTGACCCCAGGCGATGTTGCCGCTCAAAGTGCCCTGCCCGGTCTTGCCGCTTTTCCAGCCGCCATTCAATTGCACATTTTCACCAGAAATCACGGCTTGAAGTTGCAGCGCTTCGAGGTCCATTGGCAGTTCAGGCCCGGAAATCTCGCCGTCGCTGAGCAGCAGATTGCCGTTGACCTGCGGCGCCAGCAGCGTACCGGCGAGCGTGCCGCTGCCATTCAAGCGTCCGGTCAGTTTCTCGACCATCGGCACGAATGGCCGCGCCACCGACAGATCCAGACCACTCAGGCGGAACGAGCCGGTCAGTGGTTTGTCCTTCGGCAACGGATTGATCTGCGCCTGGAGCATCAGCTCACCGAGCTTGCCGCCGACAAAATTGAGGTCAGTGTCGATGCGCTTGGGCGTGAGTTTGCTGTTGAGTTTCAGGGTCTGGTACGGGAAGTCCAGCCACTGGTCCTTTTCCTTGATGCGCAACGTGCCGCCGCTGGCATCGACGCTGATCTGGCCGTTCGGGCCGCTGGCCGGCAGGTCCAGTTGCAGGTCGGCGTTGAGCCGGCCCTTCCAGGCGAAATCCTTGGGCAACCACTGCGCCAGGCTGTCGATCGGGAACTGTTTGAGGTGATAACGCAGCTTCGGCTCAGGCATCAGGCGCTGATCCTCGCCGCACAGGCTGGCCGGGCCGGACGTCCAGCAATGGGCGCCGAAGTTGATCTTGCCGTCCGCCAGCCGTTCAAGCTTCGCCGGACCTTGCAGTTTCCAGTCTTGGCCGCCGGCCTGGATATCGCCGCTGGCCAGGCGCCCACGCCAATTGCCTTGGTCCAGATTGCCGTCGAGGCCGAGGGCGAGTTTCAGCTTCGGCCCTTGCAGGTCGAGGGTGAGTTTCTGGTTTTTGATATCGCCCTGGCCGCTGGCGGTCAGCGTGCCCAGCGACGTTTCACCGGCCTGAATGCCGCTGCCCTTGAGGTCGATTTTCGCCCGTTGCGCACTGTCGAGGGTGGCGTCCAGATTCAGGCTTTGCAGGCGATTGTCTTCGAAGGCCAGTTGCGTGCCTTGCAGTCCGAGCTTGCCTTGCGGGGCCTTGAGTGTCCCGGCGACATCGACGCGACCATTGAGCTGGCCGCGCAGTTGCGGCCACAGCTGGGCCAGGCGCGGCAGCTTGATATCGATCTGGCCGGCGAGCTTCTGTTGCAGGCTGCCCTTGCCGTTGATGCTGTTGTCGCCAAGGCGAATTTGCAATGCGCTGAGGTTCCATTGCTCGCCACCGCCATCGGCTTTGGCCTGGATTACTGCCGGTTGGCCGCGCAGTTTGCCTTTCAAGTCGAGATCAGCAGTCAGGCTGAGTTTTTCATTCTTCATCTCGCCCTTGCTGCGCAACGGTCCGGCCAGGGTTCCCGGCAACTCCGCGACCCAGTACGCCGGGTTGATCGCCGACAGGTCCAGCGCCGTGTCCCAGGCAATGCCGTCGGCGAATTGCAGGTTCAGGTGCCCTTCGGCCTTGCCCTGCCCGGCTTCGAGTTGAATTTGTTGCAGGTAGATCTTCGTCAGGTCGCCGCTGAACGGGCTGGTCAGGCTGAACGCCCCGGCCGGGCCGTCGAGTGCGGCTTTGAAGCTGCCCAGGTATTTACCGTCGGTGTAGGAGACTTCACCGTTGAAACTGCGCAACGCCACTTCGGGCTCGTCGATCAGTGGATAGAGGCTGTGCCACGGGAAATCCAGCCAGTCGATCTTGGCATCGGCGCTCAGGCCTTTGCTCCAGTCGAGGTTGCCGGTGAGTTTCAGGCGTTGCTTGTCGTTGGCCGTGAGGTCCAACCCGGCGATCTGTGCGCCATTGGCATCGACCTTGCCTTGCAGCAATAACGCGACGGGGCCTTTTTCCCCAGGCAACGTGGCTTTGCCGAGCAACTGGTAACCGTTTTTCAGGTTGCCATCGCCCGTGAGTTCCAGTTGGTTGAGTTGCAGGGTGTCCGGCAGATCGGCACCAGGCTTGAAGCCGTCAGCGGTGATCCGCACTTTGGCCGGCAGGTTTTCCACCAGCGGTTGCAGTTCGCCGGTCAATTGTCCGTTCAGGTAACCGCTGCTGTCGGCTTTCAGGTTCAGGGTTTTCAGCAGATCGCCGTCGACCTTCAGGGCCAGCGCCCAAGGCCCGGTGCCGGGAGCTGGCAGGGTCAGTTTGCCTTCGGCCGTGAGCGGCCAGTTACCGCTGGGTTGCAGCAGACCTGAAAGATTCAGGTTCAGGTCATCCCTTTGCAAATGAACGGAATCGATCTGCAAACCGTTGGCTGTCCAATGCGCCGCCAGTTGCAGGCCCTTGAGTTCTTCGCTGCCGTTAAACAGCAGGCTGCCGACCTGGACATCGCCCAGCTCGATGGTCAAGGGCAACTTCAGATCCGGGAGACTGATCGGCCCGCTGCTTTCTTCTTCTGTGCCTGGCGGGAATTGCAGGCTGACCTGATCGGCTTTCAATTGCTCGATGCACAGGGTCATGCGCGTCAGGCACAGCGGCGACCAGGCGAAAATCACCTTGTCCAGCTCAACCCGACTGCTGTCCTGCTGCCACAGCACATGGTTGGCACTCCACTGCCCGCCCAATCGGCCCTGGAAGTTCTCGACGGTCAAACCCGGCACAAAGCCGAGCGCCCAACGACTGCCCGCCGCCGTGCCCAGCATTGTGGCCACGGTCAAAACGACCAGCATCAGCAGCGCCAGAATCGCCAACAGCGTTATCTTCAAACCACGATTCACAGCTCAGGCCCCATGGAAAAGTGCAGTCGAATGCCGCCCTCGTCGTCCATCGCATGGGCCAGGTCGAGGCGTATCGGCCCCACCGGCGAGACCCAGCGCACGCCGATACCGACGCCGGTCTTGAGGTTCGGCAGTTCGAGGGTATTGAAGGAGTTGCCCTGATCGATGAAGGTCGCGACCCGCCATTTTTCGGCGATGGAATATTGATACTCGACGCTGCCGGCGATCATGTAGCGGCCACCGATGCGGTCGCCCTCGGAGTTTTCCGGGGACAGGCTCTGATAGTCGTAACCGCGCACGCTCTGATCGCCACCGGCGAAGAAGCGCAGCGACGGCGGCACCGATTTGTAGCCGTTGGTGGCGCTGCCGCCGACCTGTACCCGCCCGAGGAAGCGGTGCTTGTCGAAAACCGTGGTCAAGCCTTTCACCAACGCGGTGCCGTAAATCAGGTTGGTGTCGGAACCCAAACCTTCCTTGGCCACTTTGGTCTCGAATCCCAGGCGATAACCGTTGTGCGGGTCGATGCGGTTATCACTTTTAAGGTAGGAATAGCTGACGCCCGGCATCAGCAACGTGCTGAGCCCCGAGTCGTCGCCGAGCCTGTATTCCTCGCGCTGCCACTTGAGCGATACCACTCGCTGCCAACCGCTGGGCAGCTTGCTGTGCCACTCGGGGCCGAGGGTCAGCAGTTTGCTGAGGGAGTCCTTGTCGGCAATTTCTTCATTCTGATAGCCACCGGCGAACCGCAGCTTGTCGGTCAGCGGTGGGTCCAGGGGAATGTCGTAGAACACACCGACGTTCTGCCTAGGCGCCGAAACTTCGGTCTCCCAGCCATAGCTGTGCCCCTGAGGGTTGACCCAGTGCCGGGTCCAGTTGGCCTTGATCCGTGGGCCGACGTCGGTGGAAAAACCCAGCCCGAGGCCCATGGTCCGTGGTTTGCGGGTTTCGAGTTTGACGTCCACCGGGATCACGTCGTTCTTGGACGCCGTCGGCGCCGCATCCACCCGCACGCTTTCGAAATAGCCGCTCGATTGCATGGCCTGATTGAGTTCGGCGATCAGTTCGGAGTCATAAGGCACGCCGGCCTTGAACGGCACCATGCGTTGCAGCAGGTCTTCGTCGAACGGCGTGTCACCTTCGAAACTGACCTTGCCCAGTGAATAGCGCGGGCCGCTGTTGTAGATCAGTTCGATGTCGGCGACGCCGGCTCGCGGGTCGACCAACAATTTCTGGCTGCTGAAATAACCACTGAAAAAGCCATAGCGCGAAGCCTGATTCTGAATCAAGCGTTTGGCGTCTTCGTAATGGCCATGGTTGAGCACTGCGCCGGTTTTCAGCGCATTGCTTTTGGGTACACGGAATGATTTGAGGGAGGCGGCCGGGCCGTCGATGCGAATAGTGACATTGCGCAAATGCACCGGCTCGCCGGGATCGATGTTCAGCACCAGGCGCGGCGTCTTGCCGCCCTTCACATCCGAGTCGATCTGCGGCTGGTAATAACCCAAGGCCTGGGCGGCCTTGCGCGCCTGTTCTTCGGCGCCACGACTGAAGCGCAGCAAGGCTTCTTCGTCTCGATCGCCGAGGCTGCCGATATAGCCCTCTATATTGGCTTTCAGTTCATCGTTGGACGGTTTGATCCGCACATCCAATTCACTTTGCGCCAGCGCCGCGCAGCTGGTAATCAGCATCAGCACACCGCTGGTAATTCTTCCTGGAAACTTCATAGGCGCGGATGCTATCACGAGCTTGGGAGCGTGATAGAGCCTGGCGTGCGGTGAAAGTTCTACCTTTATCCCGTTGCTGTTTGTAACACCTGCGGATTGGCGTGGAAAAACACGTGTTCGCGAATCGGTCCTACGGCGACCTCACCAATTTCCTCATAGCCCTGGCGCTTATAGAACTCCAGATAACGAGGATTCCCGGTATCGAGGATGACGCCCTCGGAATGCTCATCCACCGCGCACCAGTTATGCACCGCTTGCAGCAACTGTTCGCCAAAGTGTTTGCCCTGGAATTGCGGATGAACCCCCAGCAATGGCAGCAGGTGCACCGAATCGGACGGCACGCAAGCCATCACGGCATCGTGATACTCGAGATAGCGTCGGGTGCAGCGGAACCCGGTGCTGAGCACCATGCGCAGACGCCAGGCCCAACTCTCGGTGATGCCCAGGCGACGTTGCGGCGGCGCGATCAGCGCGATGCCGATCAACCGGTCGTTGACCAGCAGGCCGATGGCCGGCAAGTCCTGAAGAAAGTGTTGCTTGACCAGTTCGCGCACGGTGGCCCGGACCCGTTGCTCATAACCGGGACGCTCCGCTTCGAACAGGTAGCCGAACGTCGGCTCATGCCGGTAAGCCTGGTACAACAGCGAACGTGCTTCGCGGGAATAGCCGCTGTCGAGCATGTGAATATCGGCGATGACGGTCGAGGTTTCGGGCATAACGGTAGATCTCCCCGGGGCACAGCTCAAAATGGCGGTGCTCTTATTGGTACGAGCCTGTGGGTGGTAATACAGTTCCCCCAACAGGTATAGACCAAGGCTGGTTCTTCATCGACTGGACTGGCCTCTTCGCGGGCAAGCCACGCTCCCACAGGTTTTTTGGCGTACACAAAATTTTTGTTCGCTGGAGAACCCTGTGGGAGCGGGCTTGCCCGCGAAGAGGTCCTCACTGCCAATATAGATCTGACAGAACACAGTGAATCCCCTCACCCCAACACTGGCCCCATTCCTACATGTCAGCTAGCATCGCCCTTTTGCCAGGACTGCCGACCATGAAGATCGTCTCCTTCAACATCAACGGGCTGCGCGCTCGCCCTCATCAGCTGGCGGCGCTGATCGAAAAGCATCAGCCCGATGTGATCGGACTGCAGGAAACCAAGGTTCACGACGACCAGTTCCCGCTGGCCGAGGTTCAGGCGCTGGGCTATCACGTGTATTTCCACGGTCAAAAAGGTCACTACGGCGTGGCCCTGCTCTCGCGTCAGGAACCCATCGCGCTGCACAAAGGTTTCGTCACCGATGAAGAAGATGCTCAGCGCCGCTTCATCTGGGGCACGTTCGCCGATGCCAATGGCGTGCCGGTGACCATCATGAACGGCTATTTCCCACAGGGCGAAAGCCGCGATCACCCCACCAAGTTCCCGGCCAAGGAACGCTTTTACAGCGATCTGCAACAATTGCTGGAAAGCCAGTTCAGCAACGATCAGCCGCTGGTGGTGATGGGCGACGTGAACATTTCCCCAGAAGACTGCGACATCGGTATCGGCCCGGACAACATGAAACGCTGGCTGAAAACCGGCAAATGCAGCTTCCTGCCGGAAGAACGCGAGTGGATGGCCCGCTTGAAGAACTGGGGCCTGGTGGACAGCTTCCGCCACTTGAACCCGGAGGTGGCCGACCGTTTCAGCTGGTTCGACTACCGTAGCCGCGGTTTTGAGGATGAGCCCAAGCGTGGGCTGCGGATTGACTTGATCATGGCGTCCCACGGGTTGTTGCCACGGGTCAAGGATGCAGGTGTGGATTACGAATTGCGCGGGATGGAAAAGCCGTCGGATCACGCGCCGATCTGGCTTGAATTGAGCTGATCTCTGCCTTTCGACATAGCTCACCTGTGGGAGCGGGCTTGCTCGCGAAGGCGTCGTGTCAGTCAACATCAATGTTGAATGATAAACCGCCTTCGCGAGCAAGCCCGCTCCCACATTGAGCAACTGTCATCTTTCAGAAACCTTACTGACTTATTCTCCCGGCACTTCCTTTGGCTTGTAAGGTGCTGGCATGACGCTGCGCGTGTTGTTCCTGTTGATGCTGTGTGCCAGGCTGCCGCTGGCGGCGTCGGCTGGCGCGTTGCCGACCCCCGAGGCTGCCCCGGTGCTGCGCATCCAGGGTTCCAACACCATCGGCGCGGCATTGGGCCCGGCGCTGGTTGAGGGGTTGATGCGCGAACAGGGCCTGCTGAAGATTCACAGCGAAGCCCCGGACACAGCCAACGAGCTGCGCGTCATCGGCGAAACCGTTCAGGGCCGCCGGGTCGCGGTGGACATTGCGGCCCACGGTTCCAGCACCGGTTTCACCGCCCTGAAAACCGCCACCGCCGACCTCGCCGCCTCCTCGCGCCCGATCAAGGACAGCGAACGGGCAGACCTTGCACGCTTGGGCGACTTTAAAAGCGTCGGCGCCGAGCAGGTCATCGCCATCGATGGCCTGGCGATCATTCTTCATCCGCAAAATCCATTGCATGAACTGAACACCGAACAATTGGCGCGAATCTTCAGCGGCGAGGCAAAAACCTGGGAAGAACTCGGCGGCAGCGGTGGGACGATTCATCTCTATGCGCGGGATGACCAATCGGGCACCTACGACACGTTCAAGGAATTGGTCCTCAGCCGTCGTGGGAAAACCCTGAGCAGCGCTGCGAAACGGTTCGAATCCAGCGAGCAATTGTCCGACGCGGTCAGCCTGGACCCGCAAGGTATTGGCTTCATCGGCCTGCCTTACGTGCGTCAGGCCAAAGCCGTGGCGATTGCCGATGGCCAATCCCAAGCCATGCTGCCGCTCAACAGCCTGATTGCCACGGAAGACTATCCGCTGTCCCGTCGGCTGTTCTTTTACCTGCCGCCCAACGGGAAAAATCCCTGGGCCGACGCATTGGTGGCGTTCGCCCAAAGCAGCACGGGCCAGGCGATTGTCGCGGCCAATGGTTTTATCGCCCAGACCGTCCAGGCCATGACGGTCACGCCGAATGCATTGATGCCGGAGGGTTATCAGGCGCTCAGCCGTCACGCCCAGCGCCTGACTGTGAATTTCCGTTTCGAAGAAGGCAGTGCGACGCTGGACAACAAGGCCCGGCAGGACCTGTCGCGGGTGCTCGACTATATAAAGCAGCGTGACAAGACCAATCGCCAGGTGACGCTGGTGGGGTTTGGCGACGCCAAAAGTGATCCGGCGCGGGCCGATCTGCTGTCGAAACTGCGCGCCATGGCGGTGCGGCGAGAACTGGTGAAAAGCGGCGTGGTGTTTCGCGAGATTCGTGGTTTTGGCGCCGAGATGCCGGTGGCGGCCAATAGCGCGGATGAGGGGCGAATCAAGAATCGGCGGGTTGAGGTTTGGGTGTATTGAGACCCGCCCGATTCAGGCCGACCACACTTTTGTCAGTGGATTTACCAGTGTGCAGGGGGATTATCTGTGACTGGGGGATTTATCTGTGGCGAGGGGATTTATCCCCGTTGGGTGGCGCAGCCACCCCATTCCAGTCACCGATGCTTCTCAGGAAGACAACGTCAACCGGATTGACGACTGCTTCGCAGCCGAACGGGGTGGTGCGGCATTCCGATATATCCCCTCACCACAGGTTTTTAGTTGCCTCAGGATTTGCAATCAGCCAAGCAGTTTCTGCAACTGCGCCGTGGTGTCCACCGCGCCCATGGTCTTGGCGGCATCCAGCGCAGAAACGCCATTGGCGTCCTTGGCTTTCGGGTCGGCGCCTTTGCTGATCAGGTAGTCGACGATTTCCACGCGATTGAACATCGCCGCCATCATCAGCGCAGTGCGACCGTCGAAGGACGAACCTTCCACTTGCGCGCCGCCTTCAACCAGTGCCTTGACCACGGCCAGATCACCCTTGAACGCCGCGCCGGCAATCGGGCTCTGGCCATTGTCGTTGCGGATTTCCGGGTCGGCCTTGTGCTCGAGCAGGACTTTTACCGTCTCCACGTGGCCGTGGTAAGCGGCCAGCATCAGCAAGGTGTCACCCTTGTGGTTACGCAGGTTCGGCGGCAGGCCCTTGGTCAACAGCGCGGCCATCATGGCCGCATCGCCCTCACGCGCTTTGTTGAATACCTGTTCGGCAAATTCAGCGGCTTCTTCGGGGGACATCTGGCGGCTTTGGTCTGACATTGGGCACTCCACGTTCTGTTATTCGCAAAGCCGACAGTTTCCCGAGCAGCCCCGAGGCTGTCACTTCTTTTTTCTCATGGACAGCCATAGCCACATTCAATAACGCTGCATTCAATAACGAAAAGCGCCGCCGTGAATATCCGCCAGCAACTGCGCAGTGACCTGCACGTAAGTCTGGGTCCCTGGCAGCCAGGCATAGATCGGATCGTCGCCGGTTTTGCCGGGGTCGAAGGCTTCGTTCTTAAGCCGGGTCTTCTGATATTTGAAGGTGCCCGTGGTCTCCATTTTTACCTTCACCCGCAGGAACAACGGCACCGCATAGGCGGGCATTTGCTCACGGGCGAACGCCAGCAGCTCACTGAAATCCAGGGTCGCCAGGGACTCGGCTGGCGTAATCGCCGCCATCCCCGCACGCCCGTTGGTGTTGCGGATTTCCACGCCGTAGGCCACGGCTTCGGAAATATTCGGGTGTTGCAAAAGGATGTTCTCGACCTCGGTGGTCGAGACGTTTTCGCCCTTCCAGCGGTAGGTATCGCCCAAACGGTCAACAAACTGCGCGTGACCGAAACCGATGTTGCGCAGCAGGTCACCGGTATTGAAATAACGGTCGCCCTTCTCGAACACGTCGTGCAGCACAACCTTTTCGGTCTTCTGCGGATCGGTGTAGCCATCCAGCGGTGCCTTGTCGTCGATCTTCGCCAGCAACAGCCCCTGCTCGCCTTTGGCGACTTTGCGCATGAAGCCCTTGGCATCCCGAATCGGCGCGCCGCTGTCGTGGTCGTACGCCGCCAACTCCCATGACATCAGGGAAAACCCGACGGTGTTATCAAAGTTGAGGATGTTGGTGAAGCCGATGTTGCCGTCGCTGGCGGCGTACAGCTCACAGATATGATTCACCCCGAATCGCGTCTTGAACTCGCCCCACGCGCCGGGGCGCAGGCCATTGCCGATCATCTTCGTCACCCGGTGCTGGCTGTCGTCGAGGCTGGGCGGTTGATCCACCAGGTAGCGGCACAGTTCGCCGACGTATCCGAGGGTGGTCGCGCGGTACTTGCGCACATCGTTCCAGAATTGGCTGGCGCTGAACTTGCGGCGAATCGCAAAGCCCGAGGCGCCACTGATCGCCGAGCCCCAGCACACGCACAGCCCGGTGGCGTGATAGAGCGGCAAGGTGCAATAGACGACATCCTCCGGGTGCATATCCAGAGCGATCAGCCCGAAGCTCGCGGAGCTGCGCATCCAGCGGCCGTGCTTGAACACCCCGGCCTTGGGCAAGCCGGTGGTGCCCGAGGTGTAAATATAGAAACAAGGGTCGTCGAAAAAAACCTGCTGACTGCTGGCGGGGTTGGCGCTGGAGCTGTCGGCACTGGCGATCATCAGGTTGATGAACCCGTCGGGCGCAATGCCCGGATGGCTGAAGGTGTCTCGATCAGCGACGAACCAGGTGCGCGCCGCGTCGATCGACACCCGTTCGCGAACCGCCGAAAACGCCGGCACCAGCTCTTCTCCGACAATGATCGCCGCGGGTGCCACCAGGTTCAGGCTGTGAGCCAGGGTATCGCGGGTCTGCGAAGTATTGAGCAACGCACTGATCGCGCCAACCTTGGCCACCGCCAGGATCGTCACCAGCAGTTCCGGGCGATTCTCGATAAAGACCGCCACGACATCGCCCTTGCGGATGCCTTGGGCAATCAAATGATGGGCAATGCGATTCGCCCACTGGTTGACCTGAAAATACGTCAGCGCCACCTCGCCCTGCAGCAATGCCGGGCCATCGGGATTGCGCAATGTCGCTTGCTCAAAGCTCCAGCCCAGGCCGCACGGTTGGGTCGGGTCCTTGACGTTGGCGGCGTTCATGCCTTTCACCACGCGAGGAATGGCTTTGGCAATGGAAGGCAGCTTGCGGAGCATCATGCCCCAGGTAATCGTGTCGTTCGGCGTGCGGCTCATGGTTGCTCCCGGTCGATCTTTTTATTGTTCGGGCGGCGTTGATTGAGGCCGAAAATACGTCAGCGGTTCCTGAGCTGTACACGCGGTTTTTGAAATGATTTGTATCCACGTCTGCGGCATTCGAAATGCGTGAGCTTACGCGGGGCAATTGGTTCCATCGAATCGATGTCGACCACGCAAAATGCAGGATGCACGATGGCCATTCATGCAGATTGCACGAAAGCGCAAAAACACTGAAAAGATAACTAATTGATATATAAGGATTTTTAAAAAATCAGGTGCTGGCACAATCACTGCAACTACCTCTGCATGCTTGCCATCCAAGAGCTAACGGAGCTGATAGACATGAACCTGATCCAAGAAAAATTTTCGTCCCTGTTCTCCAACTTCGAAGTGACCACCCAGCCACGTCCTGATGGTGGCATTCTGCTGACCTTGAGCAGCACCGACGGCAAAGTCTTCAAACGCTCGATTTCCTACCAGCAATTGCATGCAGGTGATCAGCTGTCCTGGGTGATCAGTGCCATACGCCGTGACATCGCCGAACAGGCCAGCGAACTGCCGCAGATTTCCATGCTGCAAAGCCAGCAGCGGTTTGCCCTGCCGACGTATCACTCGGTTTAAACCGTTCCAGAGCTGTAAACAAACAGGCCGTGAGCGCTTTCGCTTCACGGCCTGTTTTGTTTCTGACGGTACGCAATTCCCTGTGGGAGCGGGCTTGCTCGCGAAAGCGGTGTATCAGACAGCATCAATGTTGAATGTTAAACCGCTTTCGCGAGCAAGCCCGCTCCCACAGGTTTTGTGCCTTGATCTTAAAAAGTAGCAGGATCGATCCGCGCAAAACTGTCCACCGTCACATGCCCCGCCAGCTCCCCGCCCTCTCGGGCCAGCCCGCACGTCGCCATTCCCGCCGTGCGTGCCGCGTCCAGTTCCTCGACGATGTCGGACAGAAACAGGATCTGCGAAGCGTCCAGGCCGATGGCCTGGGTAATGCGCTCGTAGGACTTCGCTTCACGCTTGGGCCCCGAGGTGGTGTCGAAATAGCCACTGAACAGGGGTGACAGATCCCCCACTTGCGAGCAGCCAAAGATCAGCTTTTGCGCCTGAATCGACCCCGAAGAGTAAACAAACAGTTTGAAGCCATCCTGATGCCAGCGCTTGAGCGCTTCAACGGCGTCCGGGTAAACGTGGCCTTTCAACTCTGCGGCCTGATAACCCTGTTCCCAGACCATGCCTTGCAACGCTTTCAGCGGCGTGGCTTTGCGGTCTTCGGCGATCCAGCCCAGAAGAATGTCGATCACCCGCTCGACGTCGGCGTTCGGCTCGTTGGCATCCCGGCGAACGGCATCCAGTTGCTCGGCAACATCCGCACGCGCGGCATGCTGGAGAACAAAATCCGGCAAGTGTCTGGCGGCGTAGGGAAACAGCACGTCGAACACAAAACTCACCGCGCTGGTAGTGCCTTCGATGTCGGTGAGAATCGCTTTGATCGGCATCGCCTCAGTCCTCAAGACCCGGGAACCGGCTGGCGATGTCTTCGCCAGTGAAATTGGCAACCCAGCCTTCAGGGTTGTTGAACAGACGGATCGCGACGAAATGCGGATGCTCGCCCATGTCGAACCAGTGCGGGGTGCCAGCTGGTACCGAGATCAGGTCGTTTTTCTCACAAAGCACCGCGTAGACGTAATCGTCGATGTGCAGGGTGAACAAGCCACGGCCGGCGACGAAAAATCGTACTTCGTCTTCGCCATGGCGATGTTCGTCGAGAAACCTGGCGCGCAATTCGGCTTTTTGCGGGTGGTCGCTGTTCAGGCTGATCACATCGACGGTGATGTAACCGCGTTCAGTCATCAGCTTGTCGATTTGCTCCTGATACGCGGCGATCACTTCTTCCTGACTGGCGCCGGGCTGGATTTTCGCCGTGGCTTGCCAGCGGTCGAAACGCACGCCCTGCTCGGCCAGGGTCGAGGCGATGTCTTCGAAATGCGTCAGCACCTTGTTAGGTAAATCAGGGCTTGAGACGTGGTAAACGGACAGGCTGCTCATCAGGGCAACTCCTTAACGGTTCATGCTTTACAGTTCAAGAGCGAGCGCATCTTCAACTCGCACTCGAACAAAAATTCAAAGGCCTCGATCTGCCGCAGTGCATCGCTCATGCGCGCGCCCCAGGTGTAGAGACCGTGGCCGCGGATCAGATAGCCGACGCAATCGGGATGGGCGTCCAGCCAAGGCTGCACCTTGGCGGCGAGGCGCGCAATGTCTTGATCGTTATCGAAAATCGGCACACGCACCCGGGATTCGTGGGTCGACACACCACTGAAAGCCTTTTGCAGTTCGTAGTCTTCGAAATCGATGAAGTCTTGCGGCGTCAAGCGCGACAGCACCGTGGCGTTCACAGAATGGGTGTGCAGCACCGCGCCGATTTCCGGGTGCCAGCGGTAGAGCTGGGTGTGCAGCAGGGTTTCGGCGGACGGTTTTTTGCCCGGTTCCAGGCTGTTGCCGGACAGATCGGTCGCCAGCACATCGTCGGGGCCGAGTTGGCCTTTGTGCTTGCCGGACACCGTCAGCAGCGCTTCAGTCGGCGACAGGCGCGTCGAGTAGTTGCTGCTGGTGGCCGGCGACCAGCCGCAGCCATATAGAAAACGCCCGGCATCGATGATTTCCTGGGTGAGGTGCTCACGGGTGAGGCTCATGGCCTGTCCTCTTGCATTCGTGTGGCAATGATAACGGCTGCCGCGAAGGCTGCGAGGCTGGCAATACTAAAGGTCAATGTTGGGCCGAGGGCATTCCAGCTGTAGCCGGAATACAACGCGCCCAGTGCGCCGCCGGTGCCGGCCAGTGCGGCGTATAACGCCTGGCCCTGCCCTTGTTGGCGCGCGCCGAAGCTACGTTGCACAAACTGGATGGCAGCCGCGTGAAAGCTGCCGAAGGTCGCCGCGTGCAGCACTTGGGCAAACAACAGCACCCAAAGAAATTCAGCGAACGAACCGAGCAACAACCAACGCAACGCCGCCAGCAGAAAACTCGCCAGTAACACCCGTCGCACGGAGAAGCGCGCAAGGATCTTGCTCATGGCCAGAAACATCAAGACTTCGGCGACCACACCGACCGCCCAGAGCATACCGATCAGCCCTCGGCTGTACCCGAGTCGCTCCAGGTGCAAGGTCAGAAAGGTGTAATAAGGACCGTGGCTCATCTGCATCAGCGCCACGCAACCGTAAAACGCCAACACCCCGGGACTGCGCAACTGCTTGAGAAAACCGTCCCCCGCCAACCGTTCGCTCTGAATCGGTTGAGCGTTGGGCACCCATAGGCTGCTGACCACGATCCCGGCCAGGATCAGCACCAGCGCCACCGGGTAGATGTCGAGGCTGAGCCATTCGAACAATCGGCCAAGGGCGACCACGGTAATGATGAAACCGATGGAACCCCACAGGCGGATCTGACTGTAGCGGTTAGTCTGGCCCTGCAAGTGCGCCAAGGTGATGACTTCGAATTGCGGCAACACGGCGTGCCAGAAAAACGCGTGCAAGGCCATGACCATCGCCAGCCAGGCGTAGGTCTTGCTGACGAAGATCAGCGAGAATGTCAGCAACGTGCAGACCGCACCGAAGCGCACGATGGCCAGGCGTCGGCCGGTGTAATCACCGAGCCAGCCCCAGATGTTCGGCGCCACGCAGCGCATCAGCATCGGGATCGCCACCAGCTCGCCGATGCGCGCGCTGGAAAAGCCCAGGTGATCGAAGTACAGCGCCAGAAACGGCGCTGTCGAACCGAGCAAGGCGAAATAGAACAGATAGAAACTGGAGAGCCGCCAGTACGGGAGCGCCGCCACAGCCATCAGACCGCAGCGGCTGTGAGATCAGCCATTAAAGCTGACCCAACACCGGCGTGCTCACGCGCACGTCCAGGTTCTGCCCACGGTGACGCAACAGGTGATCCATCAGCACGATGGCCATCATCGCTTCGGCGATCGGTGTGGCGCGGATGCCGACGCACGGGTCGTGGCGCCCCTTGGTGATGACGTCCACCGGGTTGCCATGGATGTCGATGGAACGGCCCGGCGTGGTGATGCTCGAGGTTGGCTTGAGCGCCAGGTGCGCGACGATCGGCTGACCCGACGAAATGCCACCTAAAATGCCGCCCGCGTTGTTGCTGAGGAAACCTTGCGGGGTCATTTCATCGCGGTGTTCGGTGCCGCGTTGGGCAACGCTGGCGAAACCGGCGCCGATTTCCACGCCTTTGACCGCATTGATGCTCATCAGCGCGTGAGCGAGTTCGGCATCGAGACGGTCAAAGATCGGCTCGCCGAGGCCCGGCATTACGCCTTCAGCGACTACGGTGATCTTCGCGCCAACCGAATCCTGGTCGCGACGCAACTGGTCCATATAGGCCTCCAGTTCCGGGACCTTGTCCGGATCAGGGCTGAAGAAGGCGTTCTCTTCCACCGAATCCCAGGTCTTGAACGGGATTTCGATCGGGCCGAGCTGGCTCATGTAGCCACGAATGACGATGCCCTGAGTGGCCAGGTATTTTTTCGCAATCGCACCGGCCGCCACGCGCATGGCCGTTTCACGGGCCGAGCTGCGACCGCCGCCACGGTAATCGCGCTCGCCATATTTGTGGTGATAGGTGTAGTCGGCGTGGGCCGGACGGAACAGGTCCTTGATCGCCGAGTAATCCTTGGACTTCTGGTCGGTGTTGCGGATCAACAGGCCGATGGCGCAACCGGTGGTGCGTCCTTCGAACACGCCGGAGAGGATTTCGACTTCGTCGGCTTCCTGGCGCTGGGTGGTGTGGCGGCTGGTGCCGGGTTTGCGGCGATCCAGGTCACGCTGCAGATCCTCCAGAGAGATCTCCAGGCCCGGCGGGCAGCCGTCGACAATGGCGACCAACGCCGGACCATGGCTTTCGCCCGCGGTGGTGACAGTGAACAGCTTGCCGTAGGTATTGCCGGACATGCAGGACGCTCCGTGAATTCGAACCAAATACGTAATGCGCGCCAGTATACGCAGGCTACCCGACTAGTTCATCCTCGAACCTTATGGGTGCCTGCGAGTCCAACCGGCATCTTGTTCATGATGGCGTGATGATGCTGCGAGTTATAGCCTTGAGCCTTACCCTCTTTACCGGCTTTGTACAGGCCACAGTCCTGCAACGCCCGATCACCTTGGACACCGGCACCGGCGAGCTTTTTGGCTCGTTATTGCTGCCCAAGTCCGACACACCAGTACCGGTTGTCCTGATCATTTCCGGCTCCGGTCCTACAGATCGTGACGGAAACAACCCCGACGGCGGACGCAACGACAGCCTCAAGCGTCTCGCTTGGGTGCTGGCCAAACACAACATCGCCAGCGTGCGTTATGACAAACGCGGCGTGGCGGCGAGCCTTGCGGCGACCCCGGATGAACGCAATCTGTCGGTTGAAGCCTATGTGGCCGACGCCGAGGCCTGGGGCCGCAAGCTCAAAACCGACCCGCGTTTTGGCCAGCTGATCCTGCTGGGCCACAGCGAAGGCGCCCTGATCGCCAGCCTCGCGGCGCCGAGCCTGGATGCCGCCGCGGTCATTTCCATGTCCGGCAGCGCCCGGCCGATCGATCAGGTGCTGCGCCAGCAATTGAGCAATCGCCTGCCGCCACCGTTGATGCTGCGCAGCAATGAACTGCTCGACAGCCTCAAGGCCGGCCACACCGACGACAACGTACCGCCGCAATTGCAGGTGATTTTCCGCCCGAGCGTGCAGCCGTATCTGATTTCATTGTTCCGCCAGGACCCGGCGGCGGCGTTCGCCAAGTTGAAGATGCCGGCGCTGATCATCCAGGGCAGCAATGACATCCAGGTCGGTGTCGGTGACGCCAGGCTGTTGAAGGCCGCCAAACCGGACGCCGAGCTGGCGCTGATCGAAGGCATGAACCACGTGATGCGCATCGTGCCCAACGATGTAAAACGGCAATTGGCCTCTTACAAAGATCCGCAATTGCCACTGGCGGCGGAACTCGGCACGCGAATCCTCGAGTTTATTGACGGACTTCGCGCCAGTTAAGCGGCGTTAGTGGCATGAAAACTGGTTGAGAACGCCCCCTAACCCTCCAGTCCTGAAAAAAACGGCCGATAAGCCTTTGTCGCCAGCGCTATGACTGGCGGCAAGCAGAGCTTGGACAGGATCTCGCCGTTATGACTGATACCCAGACTTCACCCGACACCACTGCTGAAAAAGACGCACCACCAGTGGTTGAGCTGCCGTGGGCGGACGTCCACGCCGAGCACCACAAGATGCTCCGTCTGGCCCCATTGAAAACCGACCGCAACACCGGTGGACGGCCGCTGCGCTTTGTTGAATTCGGTTACGCCGAGCGCAACAACAAGGAACACAGCCTGATGCGCATGAGCATTGCGCTGCCCGGCCAGCGTGTGCGCAAGGAACAGAATCATCTGGACGTGTGGGTCGATCACGCCACCAAGCGCGTGCATTTCGGGCCTGACAGCGGTTTGCAGATCGAACCGATGAACCGTGGGATCGGTCGTTTCATGGCCGCTCAGGGCATTACCTGGGCGAAAAAGAGATGGCCCGGCTACACCGTCGACGGCACCGACCTGAACAACAAGGATGCGCTGAACGAAGACACTCGCCTGCGCCGCGATCACTTTTTGCGGATGCACGGTTTCGACGTGATCTACGCCGACGCCCAGCATTTGAAGGGCAGCGTCAAAGAAGTGCAGGTCGGCGACCTGTTGAGTGACTGGAGTACGGAAAAACTGCAGGTCGTGGAAATTCTTGAGGCGGCGCAGATGCTTCAGCAAGCCGAGCAAAATCTGGCCGAGCAGGAAGTCAAACTCAAGAAACACGAAGAAAAAGTCAGCAAGTACAAGCGCGAAGACACCGGGCTGCGCTTTACCATTACCTGCCTGGTGGCGTTTGCGGTGTTTCAGGCGGGGTTGTTGATCTGGATTGCCACACACCGGTAGCAACTTTTTGTGGCGAGGGGATTTATCCCCGTTGGACTGCGCAGCAGTCCCTCTTTTTGGGGCCGCTTCGCAGCCCAACGGGGCGGTGCGACGTTTCGCTAAATCCCCTCACCACAGAAGCCAGTTCCGTTACACGCGGGAAGCGAACAGCGCCCGATGGTTGCGGCACTGTTCCGCCGTCAGCATGAACACGCCATGCCCACCGCGCTCGAAATCGAGCCAGGCGAAGTCGACTTCCGGGTACAGCGCCGAGACGTGAACCTGGCTGTTGCCCACCTCGACAATCAGCAAGCCCTTCTCGGTCAGGTGATCCGCCGCTTCGGCGAGCATGCGCCGCACCAGGTTCAAACCATCATCACCGCAGGCCAGGCCCAGCTCCGGTTCGTGCTGGTATTCGTCCGGCATGTCGGCGAAATCTTCCGCATCGACGTAAGGCGGGTTCGACACGATCAGGTCAAAACGCTGACCCGGCAAACCATCAAATCCATCGCCCTGCACCGTGTACACCCGTTCATCGACGCCATGACGCTCGATGTTCTGGTTGGCCACTTCCAGCGCTTCGAACGACAGATCGGCCAACACCACTTCGGCGTTCTGGAACTCGTAGGCACAGGCGATACCGATGCAGCCGGAACCGGTGCACAGGTCAAGAATCCGCACAGGTTCGGCGCCCAGCCACGGCTCGAAACGTTTTTCAATCAGCTCGCCTATCGGCGAACGCGGGATCAATACGCGCTCATCGACAATGAACGACATGCCGCAAAACCACGCTTCGCCCAACAGGTAGGCGGTAGGAATACGTTCTTCGATACGGCGCTTGAGCAGGCGTTGCAGCTTGACCAGCTCGTCTTCTTCAAGATTGCAGTCGAGGTAGCTGTCGGCGATTTCCCACGGCAAGTGCAAGGCACCCAACACCAACTGGCGCGCTTCGTCCCAGGCATTGTCGGTCCCATGGCCGAAAAACAGATCCTCCCCATGGAAGCGGCTGACGGCCCAACGGATATGGTCACGCAGGGTACGAAGTCGGGAAGTGATCACGGGGCAAACTCCAAAAAAAACGACTGGCGATTCTAACAGCCAAAACGCATCTCGACGACGCAGGAAAACTACCGGGGCGAATGTAGGACTAATCTGTTTTTTCGACCGCCTATTGAACAAAACGGCCCTATTGACAAGGCTGCGAGCCAGCAAAGACGGCGCCTACGATGGTAGCGATTCACAGAAGCGCTCAGCCAGAGGACAATGTCGCAAAAGCCCCACCCGAAGGAGCCCCAGAATGTCCGTTCCAAAAACGATGTTTCAACTCAGCGGCCGCGGTTATGCAGCTGCCGTTCTGAGCCATGCGACCCTCGTCATCATCGATGCCCAGAAAGAATACCTCAGCGGCCCGTTGGCCTTGAGCGGCATGGATGCTGCCGTCGCGAACATCAAGCAACTGGTGGCCGCTGCCCGTGCAGCCGGCCGGCCGATCGTCCATGTCCGCCACCTCGGCACTGTCGGTGGGCTGTTCGATCCACAAGGTGAGCGCGGTGAATTCATCCCGGGCCTGGAACCACAGGGCGACGAAACCATCATCGGTAAATTACTGCCGAGTGCGTTCCACGGCACCGAACTGCTGGAACGCCTGCAGAATCTCGGTTCACTGGACCTGATCGTGTGCGGTTTCATGAGCCACTCCAGCGTCAGCACCACGGTGCGCGCCGCGAAGAACCTGGGCTTTCGTTGTACGCTGGTAGAAGACGCCTGCGCGACTCGCGACCTGCCTTACAAGGGCGGCGTATTGAGCGCAGACCACGTTCAGCAGACCGAAATGGCGATCATGGCGGACAACTTCGCCACCCTCGCATTGACTCATGAACTGATCTGATCGACGCTCGATGAGCGGTCCATGCCGCCGCTCATCCGCAAAAGTCTATCATTTGCTGTAATTGTCTTAGCCTCAGGAACATCCCGGTCAACTCCCGGTCGAAGGGCCGATACCCATTGAGGAAGGTCGGAATGAAGTTATCCGATGGTTTTGACGCTCGCCGCTTGCGGCCCAAAGGCCAACGCAACTGGCGTTTTCGAATCGGCGCGGCATTGGCTGCCTTGCTGTCGATGAGCGGTGTGTTGCTGGCGATGGCAGGCATAGCCAGCCTGCTCGGCCACGCACCCGCCCTGGGCGAGTTGAATACCAACCGGGTCGGTTCGGCAGTGATTCTGGCGATTGGCCTGTTCGTGCTGTACCTCGGCGTGTGGCTGTGGCGTCGCTGCCGTCGCCGCTCGCGGCAGTCGCAAGAGCTGAACATCTCCCCGCATTTGATGAAAAAGCACGACTGAGCCGAGTGCTGTGCGTTTTCTCGCGCCCCATTCCCCTCGAGTTGGGTAAACTGGCCGCCCTTCGCGGAGGCTGACATGCAAGACGACGATTTTTCCCTGTTCAAAAGCGCGATCCAAGGCGTCAAGCCGATCAAACACGATCGCGCCGAAACCGGCAAACCCAAAGCTGACCGCGCGCAAATCGCCAAGCTGCGTCAGGCCGCCACGGTGCGCACCGATGCCACCACCGTTGACGGGCTGTCCGATCAGTTCGTCATCGATGTTGGCCCGGAAGACGAGCTGATGTGGGCGCGTGACGGTGTTCAGGAAAGCCAGATGCGCAAGCTCAAGATCGGACAGATCCCGTTCGAAGGCAGCCTCGACCTCCATGGCATGAGCGTGGAAAAGGCCCGGGAAACCCTCTGGGCGTTTCTGGCCGAAGCAACCAAATTCGAAATCCGCTGCGTGCGCGTCACCCACGGCAAGGCTGTGCGTCTGGACGGCAAGCGGCCGATGATCAAAAGCCACGTCAACACCTGGCTACGCCAACACTCACAAGTGCTCGGCTTCACCTCGTGCCAGGCGAAACACGGCGGCGCCGGAGCGGTTTATGTGATGCTCAAACGGACCATGATGGAAGGTCGCGACGAATAAAGCTGTCGCCTGGCACATTATCGGGATAACGATTTGCAATGATATAGGCGCTCCCGTAATACTCCGCAGATGGAATTCAAAGAACGACTCAAAGCAGCCCGCCAACACGCCAAGCTCAATCAGACCGAGCTTGCCGAACGCGCAGGCCTGACCCAAACCTCAATCTCCGACCTCGAGCGCGGGAAGTCGAAGGCAACAGCCTTTACTGCCCAGATCGCTTCAGTGTGTGGCGTTTCACCGATGTGGCTGGCTGAAGGTGTCGGTGACATGCTCAAAGAGGTGTCCGATGCTGCTCCGTTGAATCGCCCCCCTCCAAGCGTTTCAATGTCAGACATCCAGCCTTGGGACGACAGCACGCCCCTGGATGACGACGAGGTTTATGTCCCCTTCCTGCGTGAAGTTGAGCTGGCGGCTGGTTCAGGCCGTTTCGTGATCTCGGAAAGCGACAGCGCCAGGCTGCGCTTCTTCAAGAAAGACCTGCGTCACAACAACGTGCAGTTCAGCAACGCCAGGTGCGTGGTGGTGAGCGGAAACAGCATGCTCCCGGTACTGCGCGACGGCGCTACCGTTGGCATGAACGTCGGGAAGAACTCGCTGGGCGACATCGTCGACGGCGACATGTACGCGATCAACCACAACGGCCAGCTCCGCGTGAAACAGCTCTACCGACTGCCCAGTGGGATCCGCCTACGCAGTTTCAACCGTGACGAGCATCCGGACGAGGACTACACCTTCGCCGAGATCCAGGAGCAGCAGATTGCGATCCTGGGCCATGTCTTTTGGTGGGCGATGTATTCACGGTGAACTGAGTTGCGGTGATTCGGGAGCGTTCAGTGCCCTGACGTGCAATACGGCAAGTCGACACCCACCCAAGAGAAGCCCGCCAAGCGCGGGCTTTTTTGCACCTGGAATATAGGTACGGAATAAAATATGGGAATACCCATTGACACCAAATATGGGAGCGCCCATATTCGTATTCAAGCCAACGGGAAATCGCTCGGAAGCTGCCAAGTATCACCTCTGTCCATTCACCGAGTGGGCAGTGGGATGCAGGCCTGCATCAAACGCAAGGCTCACCAGAGCAAAAAGCGACATCAATGGACTGAGGTAAAAACCATGACTGTAGACATCAGCAACTTCACCATCGCTACCCCGCTTCCAATCTCCGACACCAACCCGATTGCGCTTGAGCTCATCGGCTGGCGCGCACTGATCGAATGCCCCGAAGTCATCTCAATGCTTGACGATGGTTCGCTGCAGATGACGGCGCCGACACTTGGAGCCTCGAGCAAGAGTACGCTACGAACCCGTTGCGAGTGGAAGGAGCCAGGTTACTGGCTGTTCTCCAGTGCAGCGGACCACTGGAACCGCCAGGAAATGCGACTGACCAAAGTCAACTCGCTGCAGAAAGTCGTGATCGGTCAGATTCATGTGCAGGGCTCAGAACGACCTCCGGTAAAGGTGTTCTGGAACAAAGGAAAAATCACCATGGGGTTCCGAACCAGTTACCTCCAGGATGATCCAGTCAACTCGACGATTTTGGATAACGTGCCGCTCGGTGCACTTTTCAAAATCAACATTCACGCCAACTCGAGCGGCGCCGTCTCTGTATCGGCTAGCTGTAACGGCGTCCAATCCACTTCCGCAATCATGCGTCTGGACAATACCTGGGACACGAAAACACTCGCCTTCCACGGCGGCGTGTACAACCAGATCGATTACTCCGACACCACCGACCCGCTAGACGGTTCTGTCTGCATCATCAGCGATCTGTCGATCACTCACGCCTGATACGACCTGCTCGGCCTGATGAGCAAAACAGGCTTCAGGAAAGCATTACTGCTGCACCTTGGCGACAGGGTGTAGCGGGATGCGGATAAAACCCGGTAGGCCAGCGTGATCGGCAAACACTTCCCGGCCGCAATGACCGATTTGGGGCTTCGCGCCCGCCGGCAATACAACTGCCGGCACACATACGCTACCATGTGCCCCATGTCGGGGATGAACCCTGCGTTTATTGCCACTCAGCTCGGTCATAGCGTTCAGATATTGCTATCGACCTACGCCCGATGGATCAACGCCAGCACTGACTGGGGCGAGCTCGGGAAGCTTGAAAAGAGCTTGATTGGCACACAATTGGTACAGACAGAAACAGTACCCCTCTGAAACCCGTATGGAATCAGCCTCTGTGACACTGGAACAGAACTACACCGCGATTCTCGGCCAACTGGGCGAGGACGCCACCCGCGAGGGCCTGCTCGACACGCCAAAACGTGCCGCCAAAGCCATGCAGTACCTCTGCCGCGGTTATGAACAGACACTGGAAGAGGTCACCAACGGTGCCTTGTTCAGCTCCGACAACAGCGAAATGGTGCTGGTGAAGGACATCGAGCTCTACTCGTTGTGCGAACACCACCTGCTGCCGTTTATCGGCAAGGCTCACGTCGCCTACATCCCGAGCGGCAAGGTATTGGGCCTGTCGAAAGTCGCGCGGATCGTCGATATGTACGCCCGCCGCCTGCAGATCCAGGAAAACCTCAGTCGCCAGATCGCCGATGCGGTCCAGCAAGTCACCGGCGCCCTGGGCGTTGCAGTGGTGATCGAGGCCAAGCACATGTGCATGATGATGCGCGGTGTGGAGAAACAGAATTCGTCGATGATCACGTCGGTGATGCTCGGTGAGTTCCGTGAAAACGCGGCCACCCGCAGCGAGTTTCTCAGCCTGATCAAGTAATTCGCAGCACGAAGAAGACCGGCATTCATCGCCGGTTTTTTTTCGCCTGCGAAAATCAGGTAAGCTGCGCGCCTTCTGTTTGCCCCTGTGAGGCTTATACCGTGTTCGTTAAAGCGCTTCGTGTCGGCCTTGGCCAACTGATCATCTTCATCGACTTCATCACCCGTCCGGGCAAAAAACAGCGCCCTGCCGAGGTCCAGGCTCAGGTCAACACGGCGGCCAAGGACTTGACCCTGTATCAGTTCCACGCCTGCCCGTTCTGCGTGAAAACCCGCCGCACCCTGCGCCGCTTGAACGTGCCGGTGGCGTTGCGCGACGCGAAGAACAACGAACAGGATCGCCAGACCCTGCTGGAGCAAGGCGGCAAGATCAAGGTTCCGTGCCTGCGCATCGAAGAGAACGGCCAGACCACCTGGATGTACGAGTCCAAGGTGATCATCGATTATCTGGACAAGCGGTTTGCCGCGGCCTGAAGCCGTACAAATTTCAGATAAAAATAAACCGGCCCATTGGCCGGTTTTTTTTTGCACCCTCTCACACCAGCAGCCTCAAGCCGCTTCCGCCGCCTGAGCCTGACGCACCACCGCAGCCAAACGCTTGAGCCCTTCGTCCAGCCGTGCCGGGTCGATGTGGCTGAAGTTCAGGCGCAAATGCCCCGGATTGCTGTCCGGCTCGGGGAAGAACGGCTCGCCCGGCATGAACGCCACATCCGCTGCCAGTGCAGCCTTGAGCAACGTACGCGTGTCCAGCGGCTGCTTGAGTGTCAGCCAGAAAAACAGCCCACCCTGCGGCACACTCCAGTCCGCCAAATCCGCAAAATGCGTTTCCAGGGCTGACTGGAACGCGTCCCGACGAACCCGATAGAAGTCCCGCAGCTCGCTCAAGTGATGCTGGAATTTCTCGGTGCCGATCCACTGCAGCGCTTGCCACTGGCCCACGCGATTGGTGTGCAGGTCGGCTGATTGCTTGAGTTTCAGCAAGTGCGGGAAGAGATCCGGACTGGCGATCAGATAGCCGACTCGCAATCCGGGCAACAGGGTTTTCGACACGGTGCCGGTGTAGATCCAGCTGGCCTTTTTCAAGCGGCTGACAATCGGCGTGGCGCTTCCACCGTCGAACGTCAGCTCGCGGTAAGGCTCGTCTTCGATCAAGGTCACGCCGAACTCATCCAGCAAGGCGGCCACGGCATCGCGCTTGGCTTCGCTGTAGCGCACGGCCGAAGGGTTCTGAAAAGTCGGGATCAGGTAGATGAACGCCGGACGGTGTTTTTCCAGACGAGTACGCAGTTGAGCCAGGCTCGGGCCATCAGCCTCCAGCGGGACCGTGATGCAGTCGGCGCCGAACAGCTGAAAAATCTGCAAGGCCGCCAGATAAGTCGGCGCTTCGAGCAAAATCTCGGTGCCGTTGTCGATGTACAGCTTGGCCGCCAGATCGAGAGTTTGCTGGGAGCCGCTGACCACCAACACCTGACTCGCCTCGCAGGGTACGCCCAGCGCCCGCGCCTCTGCTGCCAGCGCTTCACGCAGCGCCGGCTCACCTTCGCTCATGCCGTATTGGCCCATGGACAGCGGCATGTCGGCCCACTCGACTTTCGGCAGCATGGCTTCGGCCGGCAAGCCGCCAGCGAACGACATCACTTCCGGGCGCTGGGCGGCGGCGAGGATTTCACGGATCAAAGAACTTTTAAGGCGCGAGACACGTTCGGAAAATGCCATGGGGTCACCGGTAGCGAGGCCTGAGGAAAATGAGTCAAACTGGTTGACCGAAATTACGACAAACCGAACGGATACGTCAATATGCTTGACCTTAAAAACCCCGCTACTCAGCAACAGGCGATGGAAGCGTTTTTCTTCGGTTATCAGGCGTTCACCGCGAAAGCCGACGAAATGCTCGAGCGTCGTGGCTTGAGCCGGGTGCATCAACGCATAGTGTTTTTCATCGCGCGCTACCCAAACTTGAGCGTCAAGGAGTTACTGGCGTTGCTCGGGGTGACGAAGCAGGCGCTGAACATTCCGCTGCGTCAGTTGGTGGAGATGCATTTGGTGAACAGTGTCGCGTCCGAAACCGACAAGCGTAAGCGGTTGCTGGAACTCACCGACGATGGCGCGCGGTTTGAGCAGTCGTTGCGGCGCGAGCAAGTGAAATTGCTCGAGCGGGTGTTTGCCGAAGCTGGGGAGACGGCGGTGAATGGGTGGTTGGCGGTGAATCTCGCGCTGGGTAAAGCCCAAGCGCCAGCCGAGTAGCCGATCGTTCCCACGCTCTGCGTGGGAATGCAGCCCGGGACGCTCCGCGTCCCAAAGCGGACGCAGAGCGTCCATTGAGGCATTCCCACGCAGAGCGTGGGAACGATCATCCAGCGCACCTCTGCGGCGATATATCCCGATCAACAAACTTTTCGTCTACAAAATCAAAAACATTATTTGCATTATTTGTATACAAAAGCATAATCCACTTCGTGCGAGTTCCTGACCAAACGGTCAACAAATTCGCAAGTACCTCAAAGGGTCGCTGCCACCCTCATGGGTCCGGCCCTGGAAATAACAATAAAACTCTTGAGGAGTACTCGCTGTGGAAAGCCGCAAATCCGAAGCCTCGACGCTGGAACTCTCGCCGCCGTTACGCAATGGCTGGCTGGAGCGCATCTTCAAACTCAGCTTGCATGGCACCACGGTGAAGACCGAGTTGATTGCCGGTCTGACAACCTTCATCACCATGGCCTACATCATCTTCGTCAACCCCAACATTATGGCCGACGCCGGGATCGATCACGGTGCCGCGTTCGTCGCCACCTGTATCGCCGCCGCGCTCGGTTGCCTGTTGATGGGTCTGTACGCCAACTGGCCGGTCGGGCTCGCACCGGGCATGGGCCTCAACGCCTTCTTCACTTACACCGTGGTCGGCACCATGGGCTACAACTGGGAAACCGCCCTTGGCGCGGTGTTTGTTTCCGGCGTGCTGTTCATGTTCCTGACCTTTTCGCGGATCCGCGAATGGCTGCTCAATAGCATCCCGGTGAGTTTGCGCTTTGCCATGGGCGCCGGTGTGGGCTTGTTTCTGGGGCTGATTGGCTTGAAAACCGCGGGCATCGTGGTCGACAGCCCGGCCACCCTGATCAAGCTCGGCTCCCTGCGCGAACCTGGTCCGCTGCTGGCCGCCATCTGCTTCCTGATGATCGCCGTACTCAGCTACCACAAAGTGTTCGGCGCGATTCTCATCAGCATCATCACCGTCACCCTGGCGGGTTGGGGCCTGGGCCTGGTGCACTACGAGGGCCTCATGTCCGCTCCGCCGAGCCTGGCGCCGACCTGGATGGCCATGAACATCGCCGGCGTATTCAACGTCAGCATGATCAGCGTGGTGCTGGCCTTCCTTTTTGTGCACATGTTCGACACCGCCGGCACCCTGATGGGCGTCGCCCAGCGCGCCGGCCTGGTGAACGCGGATGGCAAGATCGAAAACCTCTCCCGCGCCCTGAAAGCCGACAGTGCTTCCAGCGTATTCGGCGCGATGGTCGGTGTTCCGCCGGTCACCAGCTACGTGGAAAGTGCCGCGGGTGTAGCCGCTGGTGGTCGGACTGGTCTTACCGCCGTGACCGTAGGTGTGCTATTTATTGCGGCAATGTTTTTCGCACCGCTGGCGGGAATGATCCCCGCTTACGCAACCGCCGGTGCGCTGATTTATGTGGCAATGCTGATGATGGGCGGCATGAAGCACATCGAATGGGACGAAGCGACCGACAGCATTCCGGCGATCGTCACCGCGATCATGATGCCCCTGACCTTCTCGGTCGCCGACGGTATTGCGCTGGGCTTTATCACTTACGTGGTACTGAAAGCCTGTACCGGTAAACACAAGGAAATTTCCATCAGTCTGTGGGTGCTCTGCGCGATCTTCATCGCCAAGTTCATTTTCTTGTAAACCGTTTACGATTCAAAAGCAGGTTTCAAAACAGCCTCACCCCGTCGGGTGAGGCTTTTGTGCAAATGGAGGAAAGTGATGAGTCTGGAAACCTGGCTGCTGTTCAGCGGCGCTGCGCTGGTGGTCATCCTGATCCCGGGGCCACTGTCTTTGCTGATGATCAGCAACAGTCTGAATTACGGTTTGCGCCGTTCTTACCCGGCGTTTCTGGGGGGCGTGAGTGCGTCGATCTGCTTGCTCAGTGCGTCGGCGCTGGGTTTGGGCGCCTTGTTGCTGGCGTCGGAACAGTTGTTCAGCGCTCTGAAAATCGTCGGGGCGCTGTACCTGTTCTACCTGGCCTGGCAGAGCTGGCAGCAATCGCGCCTGCCCTCCCACGGCGCTGAAGTGCCCCAGGCTGCCCCAGTGCCACGCTTTCGCGCACTGTTCGGGCGCGCGTTCATGTTGGGCGCCAGCAACCCGAAAGACATCCTGTTCTTCGCCGCTTTCCTCCCGCAGTTCCTCAGTGCCGAGCAGCCATTCCTGCCGCAGTTGCTGGTGATGATTGTGACCTGGACCGTGCTGGATCTGCTGTGCAAATTGGCTTATGGGCTGGGTGCCCATGGTGCGGCGCGGTATTTGCGCAACGGCAAGGGGCAGAGTTGGTTTAACCGGGTGAGTGCCGGGTTGTTTAGCGGGGCTGGTGCGGCGTCGTTGTTGAGCCGCTAAAGGCAAAAGCTTCGCGAGCAAGCCCGCTCCCACATTGGAATGCGCACTCCTGTGTGAGCGGGCTTGCTCGCGAAGGCGTCATCCGCAACACCACATTCATCAGAGCAAAAAAAAGCCCGCAGTGTGAGCGGGCGAAAGACCAAAGAAGCTATATGCGCAGTCGCTTCTCGGAGGAGGCAGCTGCTTGGGGGATCAACTGCCTCGATACGTAGAATAGCTGTACGGCGAAATCAGCAATGGCACGTGATAGTGATCCTGTTCCGCAGAGATGCCAAAACGCAGCACCACCACATCCAGGAACGCCGGTTCTGGCAGCTGAACGCCACGGGCGCGGTAGTAATCGCCCGCATGAAACTGAACCTGATAGACCCCGGAACGGTAGTCATCGCCTTGCAGCAGCGGTGCATCGACCCGGCCATCGCTGTTGGTTATCGCAGTGGCGACCAATTCCAACTGCGAACCTTCAACGCGGTACAACTCGACCTTGATCGAGCTGCCCGGGCAACCATGTGCAGCGTCTAAAACGTGAGTAGTCAAACGTCCCATTGATTCTGCGCGCCTGCCTGCGTGGAGCAGTCAGACCTCGCGCCTCCCGAAGTCAGTTGAAAAGGAGACCGCACCGATTCGGAGCACGAAACGCTGCGGCGAGCGACTGATTAAGACACTTTTCAAAAAAATTGTACACAATAAAAACAACATATTTACCGCTATACCCGTCATTCCGGGATTCCCGCCGAATCTGCCGCCGAGCCATAGGGCCAAAGGACCTTCTATCCATTAGCTGACCAATCAGGCAGGTTTCTTGCAATAACATGTGAAGATGACAGTCAGTGAAAAATGCAAAAAAACAGGCTTACAAAGTGGATATAAAGTTGTATACAATCAGCCCATCGCTGTGACGCCAGCCTGTCATCACACTCCAGGCCGCTCACACAACCTGTTACCACGAACAAGAAGGAAGACTGCAGTGAGCGCTGACTACCCACGCGACCTGATCGGTTACGGCAGTAACCCTCCTCACCCACACTGGCCGGGCAATGCCCGCATCGCCTTGTCCTTCGTGCTCAATTACGAAGAAGGCGGCGAGCGCAATATCCTGCACGGCGATAAAGAATCCGAAGCCTTCCTTTCGGAAATGGTCTCGGCGCAGCCGCTGCAAGGCGCGCGCAACATGAGCATGGAATCCCTTTACGAGTATGGCAGCCGTGCCGGCGTCTGGCGGGTTCTGAAACTGTTCAAGGAATTCGACATTCCGCTGACCATCTTCGCCGTGGCCATGGCCGCCCAGCGTCACCCGGATGTGATCCGCGCAATGGTCGATGCCGGCCACGAGATCTGCAGCCACGGCTATCGCTGGATCGACTACCAGTACATGGACGAAGCGCAAGAACGCGAGCACATGCTCGAAGCGATCCGCGTCCTCACCGAAATCACCGGCGAGCGCCCACTGGGCTGGTACACCGGCCGCACCGGTCCGAACACCCGTCGACTGGTGATGGAAGAAGGCGGTTTCCTCTACGACTGCGACACCTACGACGACGACCTGCCCTACTGGGAACCAAACAACCCGACCGGCAAGCCGCACCTGGTGATTCCGTACACGCTGGACACCAACGACATGCGCTTCACCCAGGTCCAGGGTTTCAACAAGGGCGACGATTTCTTTGAATACCTCAAAGACGCATTCGATGTGCTGTACGCCGAAGGTGCCGAAGCGCCGAAGATGCTGTCGATCGGTTTGCACTGCCGCCTGATTGGTCGTCCAGCGCGTCTGGCCTCGCTCAAACGCTTTATCGAATACGCTAAAAGTCATGAACAGGTGTGGTTCAGCCGTCGCGTCGACATCGCTCGCCACTGGCACGAAACCCACCCGTATCAAGGGGCCGCGAAATGAGCCACTTCCAAACCCTGAAACCGTCGACCCTGAGCCGCGATGCGTTTGTCGCTGCCTTCGCCGACATCTACGAACATTCGCCATGGGTGGCCGAAAAGGCCTTCGACCTGGGCCAGGACGCTTCGCTCGACCAGATCGAAACCCTGCACCAGCGCATGAGCGACATCCTGTTGAGCGCCGATCACGCCAGTCAGCTTGAGCTGGTCGTCGCTCACCCGGACCTGGCCGGCAAAGCCGCCGTACAGGGCCAGTTGACCGAAGCCAGCACGAATGAACAGGCTGGCGCCGGTATTCACCAATGCACGGCCGAAGAGTTTCAACGCTTCACCGAGCTGAACGACGCCTACAAGGCCAAGTTCAAGTTTCCCTTCATCATGGCGGTAAAAGGCAGCAACCGGCATCAGATCCTCGCGGCGTTCGAAACGCGCATTCACAACTCGGCCGACACCGAATTCAAATGCGCGCTGGCGGAGATTAACAAGATCGCCCTGTTCCGATTACTGACCCTATAGCGAGCTGCCCTTGTAAAAAGTACCCGGGTGTTGAAAACGCGAAGACACCCAGGGCAGCAAGCATCCCAAGCCAACTAATTAAAGGCAGACAAGAAGAATGAAAGCTTACGCCGTACCTTTCGAGAAGTTCGTCAACCTGGCCGACGCCCGTCTGGGCACCAAAATCATCTCGGTCACCGATGACTGGTTCGCTGATGCCAACCGCCTGTTCCAGCCGACCCCGGCTGTGTGGAAGGAGGGCGTGTTCGATGACAACGGCAAGTGGATGGACGGCTGGGAGTCGCGCCGCAAGCGCTTCGAAGGCTACGACAGCGCCGTGATCCGCCTGGGCGTTCCGGGCTCGATCAAGGGCGTGGACATCGACACTTCATTCTTCACCGGCAACTTCCCGCCATCGGCCTCACTGGAAGCGTGCTTCCTGGCCTCGGGCGAGCCGGACGACAACACCCAGTGGACTGAAGTGCTGTCCGCCGTCGAGCTGCAAGGCAACAGCCACCACTACCACGAAATCAACAACGACCAGGCGTTCAGCCACCTGCGCTTCAACATCTACCCGGATGGCGGCGTGGCCCGTCTGCGTGTTTACGGTATTCCGTTCCGCGACTGGTCCGCTGTGGGCGACAACGAGCAAATTGACCTGGCCGCAGCCCTGAACGGTGGCCGCGCCCTCGCCTGCTCCGACGAACACTTCGGTCGCATGAGCAACATCCTCAACCCGGGCCGTGGCATCAACATGGGCGACGGCTGGGAAACTGCGCGTCGTCGTACGCCAGGCAATGACTGGGTCATCGTCGCGCTGGGTCATGCCGGCGAGATCGAAAAAGTCATCGTCGACACCCTGCACTTCAAGGGCAACTACCCGGACACGTGCTCGATCCAGGGCGCCTTCGTGAAGGGCGGCACCGACAGCCAGATCGAAACCCAATCGCTGTTCTGGCGCGAATTGCTGCCGGCACAGAAACTGGAAATGCACGCCGAACACACCTTCGCCGAGCAGATCAAGGCGCTGGGCCCGATCACCCACATCCGCCTGAACGTGTTCCCGGATGGTGGTGTGAGCCGCCTGCGCGTATTGGGCAAAGTAGCTAAATAAGTAGTGAGGCCATTCGCGAGCAAGCCCGCTCCCACATTTGAAATGCATTCCCATGTGGGAGCGGGCTTGCTCGCGAAGGCGTCAGAACAAACAACACAGAATTCAAGGTAAGAAGACCAGCATGCGCACATTGACGATTGAACCGCTGACCAAAGAAGCCTTCGCCCCTTTCGGTGACGTGATCGAAACCGACGGCAGCGATCACTTCATGATCAACAACGGTTCGACCATGCGCTTTCACAAACTGGCGACGGTTGAAACCGCCACGCCAGAGGACAACGCGATCATCAGCATTTTCCGCGCCGACGCGCAGGATATGCCGCTGACCGTCAGCATGCTGGAGCGTCACCCGCTGGGCAGCCAGGCTTTCATTCCGCTGCTCGGCAACCCCTTTCTGATCGTGGTCGCGCCACTTGGCGATGAACCTGTATCAGGCTTGGTCCGCGCCTTCGTCACCAACGGCAGGCAGGGCATTAATTACCATCGCGGCGTTTGGCACCATCCGGTGCTGACGATCGAAAAGCGGGATGACTTCCTGGTGGTTGATCGCAGTGGCACAGGCAATAACTGCGATGAGCATTTTTTCAAAGAGGATGAGCGTTTGATCCTTGCCCCCCACCAATAAGAGAAGGTCTGATCACTCGACAACAGAGTGACAGGCGAGAGGTAAAGACTGTGGAAGCACATCTGTTGGAATGGCTGAACCTGAGCGTGCGCTGGGTTCACATGATTACTGGCGTGGCCTGGATCGGTGCGTCGTTCTATTTCGTCTGGCTGGAAAACAACCTCAATCGGGTCAACCCGAAAAGTGGTCTGGCGGGCGATTTGTGGGCGATCCACGGCGGCGGTATCTACCACCTGGAAAAATACAAACTGGCCCCACCGACCATGCCGGACAACCTGCACTGGTTCAAATGGGAAGCCTATTTCACCTGGATGTCGGGGATCGCGCTGCTGTGCGTGGTGTTCTACTCCAACCCGACGCTGTACCTGCTGGCACCGGGCAGCAGCCTGACCGGCCCTGAAGGGGTCGCACTGGGCATTGCCTCGTTGTTCGTCGGCTGGTTCGTCTACTCCTTCCTCTGCGACTCGGCCCTGGGCAAACGCCCTGCCCTGCTCGGCGTCATCCTGTTCGTGCTGATCATTGGCGCCGCTTACGGCTTCAGCAAAGTGTTCAGCGGTCGTGGTGCGTACCTGCACGTCGGCGCGATCATCGGCACCATCATGGTCGGTAACGTGTTCCGCATCATCATGCCGGCGCAGCGCGCACTGGTTGCCGCGATTGCCGAAAACCGCACACCCGATCCGGCGCTGCCGGCCAAAGGCTTGCTGCGTTCGCGTCACAACAACTACTTCACCTTGCCGGTGCTGTTCATCATGATCAGCAACCACTTCCCGAGCACCTACGGCAGCCAATACAACTGGCTGATCCTGGCCGGGATCGCGGTGCTGGCGGTGTTGGTGCGTCACTACTTCAACACCCGTCATGACAGCCACAAATTTGCCTGGACCTTGCCCGTCGCAGCAGTGGGCATGATCTGCCTGGCTTACGTGACTGGCCCGGCGCAGATGCCCAGCGCCCCTGAAGTGGCCAAGGCCCCTGGCACCATCGAGTACCAGCCGTTGCCGGAAACCGCCCTCGGTGGTGGTGCCAAACCTGAAGCGGCGAAACCTGCTGCACCTGCCGCTGCACCGGCTCAGGCGTCCAACGCCGGCCCCGGTTTCGACAAGGTGCACAGTGTGATTCAGGAGCGTTGCGCAGTTTGCCATTCGGCCAAACCGACCAGCCCGCTGTTCAGTGCCGCACCGGCTGGCGTGATGTTCGATACCCCCGAGCAGATCCGCCAGAACGCGGCGCGCATCCAGGCACAAGCCGTCACCAGCCAGATCATGCCACTGGGCAACATCACCCAGATGACCCAGCAGGAGCGGGACCTGATCGGCGCGTGGATTGTTCAGGGAGCTCCCACCAATTAAATAGCAAAAGCTTCGCGGGCAACCCCCACCTACAGGTACGACACATACCCTGTGGGAGCGGGCTTGCTCGCGAAAGCGTCGGGTCAGTCAACAGTAATGTTGAATCCAATGGCCTCTTCGCGAGCAAGCCCGCTCCCACAAGGTGGCGTGCTGCAAAAATCACAAGAATAAAAAAGATCCGAGGTGTTGCATGTCCGAGCTATCCAAAGCCCGCATCCCCGACGCACCCGCCATTCAGCGTTTGCCCCTCTTGCAGCTGATCCTGGTCGGCCTGCAACACGTTCTGCTGATGTACGGCGGAGCCATCGCGGTGCCGCTGATCATCGGACAGGCCGCTGGCCTGAGTCGTGAAGAAATCGCCTTCCTGATCAATGCCGACCTGCTGGTAGCCGGGATCGCTACCATCGTGCAGTCGCTGGGCATCGGCCCCATGGGCATCCGTATGCCAGTGATGATGGGCGCCAGTTTCGCCGCGGTCGGCAGCATGGTCGCCATGGCCGGCATGCCGGGCATCGGCCTGCAAGGGATCTTCGGCGCGACCATTGCCGCCGGATTCTTCGGCATGATCATCGCGCCATTCATGTCCAAAGTCGTACGCTTCTTCCCGCCTCTGGTGACCGGCACGGTCATCACCTCGATCGGTCTGTCGCTGTTCCCCGTGGCCGTGAACTGGGCCGGCGGTGGTGCGGGCGCCGCTCAATTCGGCTCGCCGATTTACCTGGCCATCGCCGCGCTGGTGCTGGCCACCATTCTGCTGGTCCACCGCTTCATGCGCGGTTTCTGGGTCAACATTTCCGTGCTGATCGGCATGTGCCTGGGTTACGTGCTCTGCGGCCTGATCGGTATGGTCGACCTGAGCGGCATGGCCCAGGCACCGTGGCTGCAATTCGTGACCCCGCTGCATTTCGGCATGCCGAAGTTCGAACTCGCACCGATCCTGTCCATGTGCCTGGTGGTGGTGATCATCTTTGTCGAGTCCACCGGGATGTTCCTGGCACTGGGCAAAATCACCGGCCAGGACGTCTGCCCACGGATGCTGCGTCGCGGTTTGTTGTGTGATGCCGGCGCCTCGTTCTTCGCCGGTTTCTTCAACACCTTCACCCACTCCTCTTTCGCGCAGAACATCGGCCTGGTACAGATGACCGGCGTGCGTTGCCGCTCGGTGACCATCGTCGCCGGCGGTTTGCTGGTGGTGTTGAGTTTGTTGCCGAAAGCGGCGTTTCTGGTGGCCTCGATTCCACCCGCCGTACTGGGCGGCGCGGCGATTGCGATGTTCGGCATGGTCGCCGCCACCGGGATCAAGATTCTTCAGGAAGCCGACATCGGTGACCGTCGCAACCAGTTGCTGGTGGCGGTGAGCATCGGCATGGGGCTGATCCCGGTGGTCCGTCCGGAATTCTTCGCCCACCTTCCGCTGTGGATGAGCCCGATTACCCACAGTGGAATCGCCATGGCCACGCTGAGTGCGCTGTCGCTGAACCTGCTGTTCAACATCCTCGGCGGCGCCGAACGCGCGGCCATCAACGACTGCCACGCGCACCCGCACTGATCAAACCTCTGTGGCGAGGGGATTTATCCCCGTTGGGTCGCGAAGCGGCCCCAGCATTCTCTCAAGCAAACCGCATTCGCCTGTTTTACGACTGCTTCGCAGCCGAACGGGGATAAATCCCCTCGCCACGAACAATAAAAACAAGAGGGAGCAACAGATGATTCGGACACAGACAAACATGCTGTTAGGCGGTGGTCTATTGGCCGCCAGTCAGGCCATGGCCGGTGATCTGCTGCTGTGGCAGACCAACAGCCTGAGCTATCTGTATGGCAAGGATTTCGCGGTCAACCCGTCGATCCAGCAGACGATAACCTTTGAGCACGCCGACCGCTGGAAGTACGGCGACAACTTCCTGTTCGTCGACAGCACTTACTACAACGGCGAGAAAGACCGGAACAAAGGCGTTCACGCCTATTACGGCGAGTTCAGTCCGCGCCTGTCTTTCGGCAAAATCCTCGACCGCCGTTTCGAATTCGGCCCGATCAAGGACGTGTTGCTGGCCATGACCTACGAGAATGGCGAAGACGACACCGAGGCCTATCTGATCGGTCCCGGTTTCGACCTCGCAGTACCGGGCTTCAACTTTTTCACCTTGAACTTCTACTATCGCCAGACCGAAGGCTCGCGTGCCGGCGACGATGTCTGGCAGATCACGCCGGCCTGGTCCTACACCCTGCCATTGGGCAACTCGAACCTGTTGATCGACGGCTACATCGACTGGGTCGTGGATAACGACCAGAACTCACAGGGCACCTACCACGCCAACCTGCACTTCAACCCGCAAATCAAGTACGACTTGGGCAAGGCCATGGGCTGGCGGGAGAAACAGGTGTACGTCGGCGTCGAATACAGCTACTGGAAAGACAAATACGGCATCGAAAACAGCGCCAACTTCGACACCAATGAAAACACCACCAGCCTGCTGGTGAAGGTGCACTTTTAAGATGGCCCGCAACCGTGCTCCAAACCTGTCGTCGGTGCGCTGTTGCGGGGCACTTGAGACCTGGCCAAGGAGTCAGTATTCTCCGCGGCCGCCCGAATCTGGTCTAAAAAAAAGCCCGGATTTAATTCCTGACCAGAAAGCCAACTTATCCCGGCACTGGACGGTACCAAGGCACTCCAAAACCACTCTCAATCGACTGCTCTTGAGCCGCCGAGCGGGAGATTTTTGGCTTTTCAAAAGCCTTGGCTCAGCTCTTGCTAACAGCACTGAAGCTGACCGAATGGATGATTTTTTACAGCTACAGAAAAAGGCGCCACACCAGAGCGTCGACCTTAAAAAAATAACGTGGAACACCTACTTTTTGGGAGCAACCGAATGAAACGTACGTGCACTAGCCTGATGCTGGCGGGATCATTGCTGGCCGGGGGCCAGGCCATGGCCGGCGACTTGCTGCAATGGCAGAACAACAGCCTGACCTACCTGTATGGCAAGGACTTCCAGGTCAACCCGCGCATTCAGCAGACGGTGACCTTCGAACACGCCGATGGCTGGAAATACGGCGACAACTTCATGTTCGTTGACAAGATCTTCTACAACGGCAAGGAAGATTCCTTCGCCGGTGAGAACACCTACTACGGTGAAATCAGCCCGCGCCTGTCGTTCGGCAAGATCTTCGATCAGAAACTCGAGTTCGGCCCGATCAAAGACGTGTTGCTGGCCATGACGTACGAGTTCGGTGAAGACGACACCGAGTCCTACCTGATCGGCCCTGGTTTCGACCTGGCCATCCCCGGCTTCGACTACTTCCAGCTGAACTTCTACAACCGTCATACCGAAGGCGACCGCCCGGGGGACAATATCTGGCAGGTCACGCCGGTCTGGTCCTACACCATCCCGGTGGGCGATTCGAACATCCTGGTCGATGGTTTCATGGACTGGGTGGTCGATAACGACGTCAACAAAAAAGGCGAATACCACGCCAACCTGCACTTCAATCCACAGGTCAAATACGACTTGGGCAAGGCGCTGAACCTGGGCGAGAAGCAGTTGTACGTGGGTGTCGAGTATGACTACTGGAAAAACAAGTACGGCATCGAAGACAGCCAGGGTTTCAAAACTGATCAGAGCGTGACCAGCTTCCTGGTCAAGGTGCACTTCTGATCCGGCGGCGTCTGTAAGGACGCCATCGCGAGCAGGCTCGCTCCCACATTGGAATGCATTTCAACTGTGGGAGCGAGCCTGCTCGCGAATGGCCGCAACACAAAAAATCTCAAGCCGAAACCACAGGCTCCGCCAACCCGAGAAACCGGCACAACTCCTCGCGCTTGGCCAACGCATCCCTGCGCCCCAAATCAATCAATTCGCTGCAATACCCCGACTCGAACAGCAGATAACTCAGCACCCCCGCCCCGCTCGTCTTGGTCGCCCCCGGCCCGCGCAGAAACAGACGCAGCGCCGCCGGCAACTCCTGTCGATGCCGCGCCGCAATCTCATCGATCGGCTGACTCGGCGAAATCACCAGCACCTCTACCGGCGCCACACCCAACGCGCGCGTCGGCGTGCCATCGGGCAGCAGATGACTGAACTGATTGAGCCGCTGCAGCAACTCGATGTCACTTTCCAGGCTGTCAATGAACGTGCTGTTGAGCATGTGCCCACCGATCTGCGCCAGGCTCGGCTGCTGGCCGGTGTAAGCGCGTTGCAGCGGTTGTTCCGGGTCGACACCGCGGGGGTTGCCGCTGACGCCCACTACCAGCACTCGGCTGGCGCCCAGGTGCAGCGCCGGGCTGATCGGTGCCGACTGACGTACCGCGCCGTCGCCGAAATACTCTTCACCGATTTTCACTGGCGCAAATAACAGCGGAATGGCCGAACTGGCCAGCAAGTGATCGACGGTCAATTGAGTGGGGACGCCGATTCGCCGATGGCGCAACCAGGCATTGATGGTGCCGCCGCCCTGATAAAAGGTCACCGCCTGACCGGACTCGTAGCCGAACGCGGTCACCGCAACCGCCTGCAACTGTTTCTGTGCAATAGCCTCGGCAATCCCGCTCATCTGCAGTTTATCGTCGAGCAATCCGCGCAGCGGCGAACTGTTGAGCAAGGCCACCGGCACCTGAGCGCCAATCCCGAGCAAACTGTGGGTGACAAAACGGCTGGCCTGATGGATCACACCCGGCCAGTCGCTGCGCAGCACCAAATGACTGCGAAAGCCCTGCCAGAAGGCTGTCAGACGTTGAATCGCACCCCGAAAATCCATCGCCCCACTGGCGAGACTGACCGCGTTGATTGCGCCGGCCGAGGTGCCGACGATCACCGGAAACGGATTGCTCGCGCCGACCGGTAACAGCTCGGCAATCGCCGCCAGCACACCCACCTGATAGGCCGCCCGAGCCCCGCCGCCGGAAAGAATCAACCCTGTAACCGGTTCAGCAGGACTCATCGCAACACTCCATGGTGCTTATAAGGACGGTGGTTCAACCGCGTTTTGCGTACAGCTTCGGCTCGCCCGGTGGGCGACTCTTGAAGCGGCGATGAGCCCAAAGGTATTGCTCTGGACATTCGCGCAAGACGCCTTCGACCCATTGGTTGATCCGCAGGCAATCGGCCTCTTCGGTTTCGCCGGGGAAACCCTCGAGCGGTGCATGAATCACCAGTCGATAACCGCTGCCGTCCGCCAGACGTTCCTGAGTGAACGGCACCACCAGCGCCTTGCCCAACCGTGCAAACTTGCTGGTGGCGGTGACGGTAGCAGCCTGAATCCCGAACAGCGGCACGAAGATACTTTGCTTGGCGCCATAGTCCTGATCCGGTGCGTACCAGATTGCCCGGCCTGCGCGCAGCAATTTGAGCATGCCGCGCACGTCGTCACGCTCCACCGCCAGCGAATCGACGTTGTGCCGCTCGCGCCCCATGCGCTGGACGTAGTCGAACAGTGGATTTTTGTGTTCGCGGTACATGCCATCGATGGTGTGCTGCTGGCCGAGCAACGCCGCGCCGATTTCCAGCGTGGTGAAATGAACGGCCATCAGGATCACGCCTTTGCCGTCGCGCTGGGCTTTTTTCAGATGCTCCAACCCTTCGACATGGGCCAGCTTCGCCAGACGCTCGCGCGACCACCACCAGCTCATGGCCATTTCGAAAAACGCGATGCCCGTTGAGCCGAAGTTTTCCTTGAGCAGGCGCTTGCGCTCGGCAGCGGTTTTTTCAGGGAAACACAGTTCCAGATTGCGCTTGGCAATGCGCCGTCTGTCGCCCGCTACTCGATACATCAATGCACCCAGGGCGCGACCGATCGACAGCAACGCCGGATACGGCAGCTGGACAATCAGCCACAACAGCCCCAAGCCACACCACAGCGGCCAAAAACGTGGAGATAGAAATGCTGTTCGAAAACGCGGGCGTTCCATTAAAGGTTCCGGAAAGACAATGGCCGCGCATTCTACATCGTTCGACCCGGCTTGCGGCTCGCGGGCGTTCTCGTTATAAGTCTCGGCACTTTTAGTGACAAGTCGTTGTATGCCGACCATGAGCCAAACCGAACCGCTAGACCAAGATCCCGTGTTCCAGCTGAAGGGCAGCATGCTCGCCATTACGGTGCTGGAACTGGCTCGTAACGACCTCGAGAACCTCGATCGTCAACTGGCCGCCAAGGTCGCCCAGGCGCCTAACTTCTTCAGTAACGCGCCACTGGTGCTGGCCCTGGACAAACTTCCGGCCGGCGAAGGCGCAGTCGATCTGCCGGGCCTGATGCGCGTCTGCCGCCAGCATGGCCTGCGCACCCTGGCAATCCGTGCCAGCCGCATCGAAGACATTGCCGCGGCCATCGCGGTCGACCTGCCGGTGCTGCCACCGTCCGGCGCCCGTGAGCGTCCGTTGGACCCGTTCGAAGGCCAAGTCCAGAAAAAACCGGAAAAACCGCCGGAGCCGACGATCAAGCCAACGAAAATCATCACCTCGCCCGTACGCGGTGGGCAGCAGATTTATGCCCAGGGCTGCGATCTGGTGGTGATCTCCTCGGTCAGTCCGGGGGCGGAACTTCTCGCCGATGGCAACATCCATGTATACGGCCCGATGCGTGGTCGAGTGTTGGCCGGTGTCAAAGGCGACACGAAAGCCAGGATTTTCTGTCAGCAAATGAGCGCTGAACTGGTCTCCATCGCAGGCCACTACAAGGTTTCGGAGGATCTGCGTCGCGACCCTTTGTGGGGCGCGGGCGTACAGGTCAGCCTGTCGGGCGATGTGTTGAACATCATTCGGCTTTAACGGATACTGCCGCATTTTCCAAACATCTCTAAAACGTAGCGAAAACGGCTCAAACGAAGTAGGAAAAAGGCCATAAGCAGCGTTTACCCGAGGTAAGCGCCGTTCTGGACCGAATTCCAGCCAAGGCTGTCCGACTGCAGTAGTTTTTCTAGAGATGTTTTTCAGGGGCTAAATGTCCTTTTTCCTTAGGGGTGAAACACCTTGGCCAAGATTCTCGTGGTTACATCCGGCAAGGGTGGTGTGGGTAAGACCACCACCAGTGCTGCTATCGGTACCGGCCTCGCACTGCGCGGCCACAAAACAGTTATCGTCGACTTCGACGTCGGTTTGCGTAATCTCGACCTGATCATGGGTTGCGAGCGCCGCGTGGTGTACGACTTCGTCAACGTGGTAAACGGCGAAGCCAACCTGCAACAAGCCCTGATCAAAGACAAACGCCTGGAAAACCTCTACGTACTGGCCGCCAGTCAGACCCGCGACAAAGACGCGCTGACCGTCGAAGGCGTGGAAAAAGTGTTGATGGCGCTGAAAGAAGACTTCGAATACGTGGTCTGCGACTCTCCGGCCGGCATCGAAAAAGGCGCCCACCTGGCCATGTACTTCGCAGACGAAGCGATTATCGTGACCAACCCGGAAGTGTCCTCGGTTCGTGACTCGGACCGCATGCTCGGCCTGCTGGCCAGCAAATCGCGCCGCGCTGAAAAGGGCGAAGAGGCGATCAAGGAACACCTGCTGCTGACCCGCTACAACCCGCAACGGGTCAGTGACGGCGAGATGCTCGGTGTCGAAGACGTCAAAGAGATTCTGGCGGTCGCCCTGCTGGGTGTCATTCCGGAATCCCAAGCGGTACTCAAAGCTTCCAACTCGGGCGTGCCAGTCATTCTCGACGACCAGAGCGATGCCGGTCAGGCATACAGCGATGCGGTCGATCGTCTGCTGGGCAAAGCCGTGGAGCATCGTTTTCTCGATGTAACGAAGAAGGGATTCTTCGAGCGCCTGTTTGGAGGTAGATAATGAATCTTTTTGACTTCTTTCGTGCCAGCAAAAAGGTCAACACCGCGTCGGTAGCGAAAGAGCGTCTGCAGATCATCGTGGCGCACGAACGCGGCCAGCGCAGTACACCGGACTACCTGCCAGCCTTGCAGAAGGAATTGGTCGAGGTCATCCGCAAGTACGTCAATATCGGGTCCGATGACGTGCACGTCGCACTGGAAAACCAGGGCAGCTGCTCGATTCTGGAACTCAATATCACCCTGCCAGATCGCTAGTCGATCAGACAGGAGCCACGGCGGTTCAGGCTTGCGCTCCTGTAGGAGCCGAGCTTGCTCGCGATAGCATCACCTCGGTTTATCAGATAGACCGAGTTGCCTGCATCGCGAGCAAGCTCGGCTCCTACAGAGTGTGGAGGCCTGAGCCGCCGTTGGCGTTTGTTACGAGGCTGTTTTAATGCCGCTGTCCAACATCCGCATCATCCATCAGGACGCCGCCGTACTGGTGGTGAACAAACCGACCCTGCTGCTCTCCGTCCCTGGCCGGGCTGATGACAACAAGGATTGCCTGATTACCCGCCTGCAAGAAAACGGTTACCCGGAAGCACGAATCGTCCATCGTCTGGACTGGGAAACCTCGGGCATTATTCTGTTGGCCCGTGATCCGGACACCCATCGCGAGCTGTCTCGGCAATTTCACGACCGCGAAACCGAAAAGGCCTACACCGCCCTGTGCTGGGGACAACCGGAACTGGACAGTGGCAGCATCGATCTGCCCTTACGCTACGATCCGCCGACCAAGCCACGCCATGTGGTGGACCATGAATTCGGCAAACATGCCCTGACCTTCTGGCGGGTATTGGAGCGTTGCGGCGACTGGTGTCGTGTCGAATTGACGCCAATCACCGGCCGCTCCCATCAGTTGCGCGTGCACATGCTTTCCATCGGCCACCCACTGCTGGGTGACGGACTGTATGCCCACGAGCAAGCGCTGGCGGCCTGGCCACGACTCTGTTTGCACGCGAGCATGCTGAGCTTCACTCACCCGCAAAGCGGCGAACGCTTGCGCTTCGAGTGCCCTGCTCCTTTTTAAGCAACCGCCGAACCAAAAACCGCCCTTCCATTGAAGGGCGTTTTTTATTTCTTGTTACAAATCGCCGTGAAAATGACGTGAAATTATTGTCATGAATTTGTAATGAAACGTAAAATGCCAGCACTTTGATATCAGGCAGGAAGCCCTCGTGCTCAGCAACAAGACATTTCAAGACGACTACCCGTTCACCTTCTGCCTGTTCAACACCACGCTACACCTTAGCGAGCAACCTTCGCCCGAAGTACAACAGGCGCTTGAACAGCTCATACATAAACGACGCGCCCACAAACTCACCCGTGCAAGTGCGCCGCTTGCCTCCGGCAATACGCCACTGTTCGCCAAGGTCCAGCCGCTGGATACCCTGAAGGCAAAAGTACGCGTGACCTTTGGCAAGCCGCAGCGCAATGGTCGATTCGACTGGCCGCTGGAAGAATTGATCAATACGCTCGAAGCGCAGCGCCGTGGCGTACAAATGCCGCCTCTGCAAGGGTTCGGTTACACCAAGGACCGACTGGGCCTGACCCAGGAATACTTCATTATCACGCGCCTGCTCGACGATCATATCGACGGCGTGCAATGGCTTAAACGCAACCCGGACAGCGTCGAAACATTCGTTCTCGACGCCTTCGAATTGCTGAGTTCCTTGTCGCGCAAAAACATCACGCACATGGATTTCTGGGCTGGCAACATCATGATCCCGCAAACACCACAAACTCCGCTCAAAGCCATCGACTTTGAAAACTGCTTTGCCGGCCAGACAAACCATCTAAGCGAAACCCTGGGTTTTCAACTGGGCTTCTTCTATCGCCGGGACATTTACAAGCTCATCACCGAAGCCGCCTATGACCGACTGGTGGATGAGTACATTCGACAGATCCCGGGGATATCGAAGGAAAAATTCAACGGGGTATACCTCGCGAGCAAACATGAATATGTGGGCCGCAAGCAACGCCGCGAAGTGTTCCTCAATGGCAACCTGATCACCGGCTGACTCGCCCTCTTCGCCAATCGGCAGCTGGCGCACGTTGAACGGCATTGTCGCTGCAATGCCGTGAGCCAATACGTTAAACTCGCGCCATTGCTGTCTGGAGCTACTTATGCGCGAAGAGTTGAACCAAGGCCTGATTGATTTCCTCAAGGCCTCCCCTACCCCATTCCATGCCACCGCCAGCCTTGTTCAGCGCCTGGAAGCGGCGGGCTATCAACGCCTTGACGAGCGCGAGCCATGGGCCACCGAAGCCAACGGTCGTTACTACGTCACCCGTAACGACTCGTCGATCGTCGCGTTCAAGATGGGCCGTCATTCGCCCCTTCACGGCGGCATTCGCCTGGTTGGCGCACACACCGACAGCCCGTGCCTGCGGGTCAAACCCCAGCCGGAACTGCAACGTCAGGGTTTCTGGCAACTGGGCGTCGAAGTCTATGGCGGCGCACTGCTGGCGCCATGGTTCGACCGCGACCTGTCCCTGGCCGGCCGCGTGACCTTCCGCCGTGACGGCAAGGTCGAGAGCCAGTTGGTCGACTTCAAGGCGCCGATCGCCATCATCCCGAACCTGGCCATACACCTGAACCGTGAAGCCAACATGGGCTGGGCGATCAACGCCCAGACCGAACTGCCGCCGATCCTCGCGCAATTTGCCGGTGATGAGCGCGTGGACTTCCGCGCCGTGCTCACCGATCAACTCGCCCGCGAACATGGCTTGAACGCCGACGTGGTGCTGGACTATGAGCTGAGCTTCTACGACACCCAAAGCGCTGCGGTCATCGGCCTGCATGGCGATTTCATTGCAGGGGCGCGCCTGGACAACCTGCTGTCGTGCTACGCCGGCCTGCAAGCCTTGCTGACCACCGAAACCGAAGAAACCTGCGTGCTGGTCTGCAACGATCACGAAGAAGTCGGTTCCTGCTCGGCCTGCGGCGCCGATGGTCCGATGCTGGAGCAGACGCTGCGTCGCCTGCTGCCTGAAGGCGATGAGTTCGTGCGCACCATTCAGAAATCCCTGTTGGTCTCGGCCGACAATGCCCACGGCGTGCACCCCAACTACGCCGACAAGCACGATGCCAACCACGGTCCGAAACTCAACGCCGGCCCGGTGATCAAGGTCAACAGCAACCAGCGCTACGCCACCAACAGCGAAACCGCCGGGTTCTTCCGTCACCTGTGCATGGCCGAAGAAGTGCCGGTACAGAGCTTCGTGGTGCGCAGCGACATGGGTTGCGGCTCGACCATCGGCCCGATCACCGCCAGCCACCTGGGCGTGCGCACCGTCGACATCGGCCTGCCAACCTTCGCCATGCACTCGATCCGTGAACTGTGCGGCAGCCATGACCTGGCACACCTGGTCAAAGTGCTGAGCGCGTTTTACGCCTGCCGCGAACTGCCGTAGCTCGTGCAGGAGCATGGCTTGCCAGCGATGGCGATCTTAAGGAAGCCATCGCTGGCATGCCATGCTCCTACAGGTGTTCACCACCGATCGCTCAAAAGCCACCTAGACTTTAACTACCCCCTTTCGACAAGGCAGTCGCTCATGATCTCGTTGTCTTCGTTTCACGCCATGCTGATTCCGATTCTTGCCGGGATGATCATGCTGGCAATCGGTTTCAATTTTCGCGACAAGAACGCCGGCGTTTTCGCGATGTGGATCGGCATGCTGATGATCCTCGCCACCGTGGTTTTCAAGATCCTCGCCAAACTCAACGAATAAATCCTCGCCCCTGGCTCGCATTGATTTTGACGGGCTCGTACACTCGGTCGATCCGCTCATCCCGAGGTTGACCGCCTAGTGTTCGCTCGTCTTTTTGCCCTGCCGTGTTTATTCCTTGTCTGCCTCATGACGCTGCTGCCGACGGCACCCGCCCAGGCGGTCGGCTTGCCCAGCCTGCTCAACAGCTCGGCAAAACAGCCGGAGGCGCAAGAGCCCTTGGGGCAATCCCTGGACGAAGTGATCAAGTCGCTGGAGAACGATCAGCAACGCACCAAACTGCTGGCGGATTTGAAGAAGCTGCGCGACGCCACCAAAAAGGCCCAGCCAGTCACCGAAGTAGGCGTCCTGGGACTGATCGGCGGCACCCTGGCCAGTTTCGAAAAACAGTTTTCAGGCGCAGACAGCCCTCTCACTCGCTGGTCCGAAGAGCTCAAACTGGCTCAGGATGAACTGACAGCACTGGCGCTGCCGGCCAATGAATGGCTGCCGATCATCTTTGCCTTTGCCATGATCCTGATGGTCTGGAGCTTGCTGGCCGCGGCGCTGATCTGGGTCAGCCACCGAGTACGCATGCGCTTTGGCCTGACCGAAGAACTGCCGCAGCACCCCAAGGCCCTGGACATGTTGCGCTTCGCCCTGCGCAAACTCGGGCCGTGGCTGATTGCTTTGGTCATGACGGTCTACATGAGCTACGCCCTGCCTTCATCATTGGGCAAAAGTCTGGCCATGGTGCTGGCTTATGCGCTGGTGGTTGGCACCTGTTTTTCGGCAATCTGCGTGATCGCCTTTTCGGTGCTCGACGGCCCACACCGCCACCGCGCCCTATACATCCTGCGGCATCAAGCCTTTCGGCCGCTGTGGCTGATTGGCAGTTTTGCCGCCTTCGGTGAAGCACTAAACGATCCGCGACTGGTCGAAAGCCTTGGCGGTCATCTGGCGCACACTGCCGCGACGGTCGCCAACGTACTGGCGGCGTTGTCCACGGGGCTGTTCATCCTGCGGTTCCGTCGCCCCATCGCCCACTTGATCCGCAACCAACCGCTGTCCCGACGCCTGACCCGCCGCGCCCTCAGCGACACGATCGAAATTCTCGGGACCTTTTGGTACATGCCGGCGCTGGTGCTGGTGGGGATTTCGCTGTTCGCCACGTTCGTCTCGGCCGGCGATACCAGCACCGCACTTCGTCAGTCGCTGATCTGCACCGTGCTGCTGGTGTTGTGCATGGTCATCAACGGCTTGGTGCGCCGCCATTCACTCAAACCACAGCGCAGCGTGAAGCGTCATGCACTGTATTCGGATCGTCTGAAAAGCTTCTTTTACACACTCGCCCACCTGGTGGTATGGCTGGCGTTCATCGAACTCGGCCTGCGGGTCTGGGGCATGTCGCTGATCCGCTTCACTGAAGGCGAAGGCCACGAAGTCAGCGTCAAACTGTTCAGCCTCGGCGGCACGCTGATTTTTGCCTGGCTGATCTGGATTCTCAGCGACACCGCCGTGCACCACGCCCTCACCCGTTCGCGCAAAGGTCTGGCGAATGCTCGCGCGCAGACGATGATGCCGCTGATTCGCAACGTCTTATTCGTGGCGATTTTCATCATTGCGCTGATCGTCGCCCTGGCGAACATGGGCATGAACGTCACGCCATTGCTGGCCGGTGCCGGTGTGATCGGTCTGGCCATCGGTTTCGGTGCACAGTCACTGGTGGCGGACCTGATCACCGGGTTGTTCATCATCATCGAAGACTCGCTGGCCATCGACGACTACGTGGACGTCGGCGGCCACCTGGGCACCGTCGAAGGGCTGACCATTCGTACCGTGCGCCTGCGGGACATTGACGGCATCGTCCACACCATTCCGTTCAGCGAAATCAAAAGCATCAAGAACTACTCCCGGGAATTCGGCTACGCGATTTTCCGGGTGGCGATACCTTCCAACATGGACATCGATAACGCGATCAAACTGATGCGCGACGTCGGCCAGAAGATGCGCACCGACCCACTGCAACGGCGCAACATCTGGTCACCACTGGAGATTCAGGGTGTCGAGAGTTTCGAGTCAGGCAACGCGATACTCCGCGCCCGGTTCAAGACCGCGCCGATCAAGCAATGGGAAGTGTCCCGAGCGTTCAACCTGTCACTCAAGCGACATCTGGACGAAGCCGGACTCGACCTGGCGACGCCACGCATGAGCGTGCAGGTGATCACGGCAGGCGGAGGATCAGTGACGGAGTAACCCTCGCCACAACTACAAACGGCAGGCAAAAAAAATCCCCGAACCAGTCGGGGATTTTTTATGTTCGATCAATCAGCCCGAGAGCGGATCAATCTTCGCGATAGCGACGCAGCTTCAACTGCTTACCAGCAACGCGAGTGTCCTTCAGTTTGGTCAGCAGACGCTCCAGACCATCTTCCGGCAGCTCAACGAGGCTGAAGCTGTCACGCACCTGGATGCGACCGATTGCTTCGCGAGCCAGACCACCCTCATTGAGGATAGCGCCCAGCAGGTTCTTGGCAGCGATACCATCACGCGCACCCAGCGCGGTACGGCAACGAGCACGACCTTCGGCCAATGGAACCGGAGCACGACGCTCACGATCACCACGGTCCGGACGATCACCGGTACGCTCTGGACGATCGCCACGCGGTGCGTTGTTCGGCACCAGTGGACGTTCTTTCTCGATGGCTGCCAGGGTCAACGCCTGAGCGTTGGTTGCCTTGCGCAGCAGAGCAGCGGCCAGTGCACGCGGGGTGCAACCGATGTCGGCAGTCAGGCGATCCAGCAGATCACCGTGAGTCGATTCGGCATCAGCCACCAGCGGCGACAGGCTGTTGGTCAGTTTCTTGATGCGGGCATCGAGAACAGCCTGAGCGTCCGGCAGGCGAACTTCGGCAACTTTCTGACCGGTTACACGCTCGATCACTTGCAGCATGCGGCGCTCACGTGGAGTCACCAGCAGCAGTGCACGACCTTCGCGACCGGCACGGCCGGTACGGCCGATACGGTGAACGTAGGACTCTGGATCGTACGGCATGTCAACGTTGAACACGTGAGTGATGCGCGGAACGTCCAGACCACGAGCAGCAACGTCGGTCGCCACAACGATGTCCAGACGGCCATCCTTGAGGGATTCGATCACGCGCTCACGTTGGTTCTGAGCAATGTCACCGTTCAGCGCAGCGGCTTTGTAGCCTTTGGCTTCCAGGGCACTGGCCAGGTCCAGGGTCGCTTGCTTGGTGCGCACGAACATGATCAGGGCATCGAAGTCTTCAACTTCCAGCAGGCTCAATACAGCCGAGGTCTTCTGGTCAGCGTGAACCAACAGGTGAGCCTGTTCGATCGCGGTAACGGTCTGAGTCTTGGTCTGGATCTTCACGTGTTGCGGATCGCGCAGATGGCGCTCGGCAATGGCACGGATCGACTGCGGCAAGGTAGCCGAGAACAATACGGTCTGACGGGTTGGAGGCAAGGCCTTGAAGATAACTTCGAGGTCGTCCATGAAACCCAGTTTGAGCATTTCGTCCGCTTCGTCGAGAACCAGGTGGTTCACGGTCGACAGAACTTTTTCGTCGCGACGCAGGTGGTCGCACAGACGGCCCGGAGTGGCGACAACGATCTGTGCGCCATTACGGATTGCTTTCAGTTGTGGACCCATAGGGGCGCCGCCGTAAACGGCCACAACGGTAACGCCCGGCATTTGCTTGGCGTAGGTTTCGAAAGCGGTTGCTACTTGCAGCGCCAACTCACGGGTTGGCGCCAGGATCAGGGCTTGCGGCTCGCGCTTAGCAGGATCGATGCGATGCAGGATCGGCAGGGCGAACGCGGCGGTTTTACCCGTACCGGTTTGCGCCTGACCAATCATGTCGTGACCGGCCATGATGATCGGGATCGATTGCTGCTGAATAGCCGAAGGTTCTTCGTAGCCAGTCGCAATGACGGCTGCAAGAATATTCGGATTAAGATTAAAAGCGGCGAAGCCGCCGGTTTCCTGGGTCATGGGTCTGCCTCTAAGTGCATCCGCAAAGACCCATGCTCCAAAGCTGCGCATGCCGTGTAAGACTCAAGAGTCGCCCTGGCTGCTTTGTCGGCGGGGATTTGCGAAAACGAATGAATGAAAAAGATTCGTCAAGGGAGAGTCCGCTGTGCGGACGTGCAGCCGAAGCTGACTTCGGGGAATTGCGCTACCTAAACGCGGCCCGGTTAAAGGCCGGCGCGCACTATACCGGAATTCGCTCAAAAAGGGAGCTTTATTTGTCGGAAAACTGCCGTGTACAGCGTTCTGTCACACGCTTTGCAGACAATCGGGCAACAGTCTATTTTTCAAAGGCCCAGCCCTGCTGACGATCGCGCTAAAACGGTTCACCCTTGTGACGCAGACCTGCCGTCCGACACCTCCTTCCCCGCCCGAGGAAATGCACCATGAATCAGCCCTGCTCCAGTCGTGTGAGCCGTGAACGGCACGGTCATGTCCTGATGATCGGCCTGGATCGAGTGGCCAAACGCAACGCCTTCGATCTCGACCTGCTCAATGAACTGAGCCTGGCCTATGGCGAGTTCGAGGCCGACAGTGAAGCGCGGGTGGCGGTGGTGTTCGGCCATGGTGAGCATTTCACCGCAGGGCTCGACCTGGTCAGCGCCAGCGCGGCCCTGGCTGACGGCTGGCAGGCACCGCCCGGCGGCTGCGATCCATGGGGGGTGTTCGCCGGCCCCAGAGTGAGCAAACCGGTGATTGTCGCCGCGCAAGGCTACTGCCTGACCATCGGAATCGAATTGATGCTGGCCGCCGATATCAACCTGTGCGCCAGCAATACCCGCTTCGCCCAGAAAGAAGTGCAACGCGGGCTCTTCCCGTTCGGCGGTGCCACCTTGCGCCTGCATCAGGTCGCTGGCTGGGGCAATGCCATGCGCTGGCTGCTGACCGGCGATGAGTTCGATGCCCATGAGGCGTTGCACCTGGGGTTGGTGCAGGAAGTCATGGCCAGCGAGGACCTGCTGCCACGGGCGATGGCGTTGGCTGAACGGATTGCCCGGCAGGCGCCGCTTGGGGTTCAGGCGACGTTGATGTCAGCAAGGCAGGCGCGTTATGAAGGGGAAACAGCGGCGGCTCAGGCATTGCCACCGATGGTGAAAAAGCTGTTGACCAGTGAGGATGCCAAGGAAGGCGTGCGGTCGATGATCGAGAAGCGACCCGGAGTCTTCAAGGGCTGCTGACTGCCCACCTGTGGTGAGGGGATTTATCCCCTCACCACAGTACCTCGCGAGCCTTCACGTCGCCGGGCGGATTGCCTTGATCAACGACTGCAACGAATACCCCAACCGCGGCGCCAGCCCTTCGGCGCGGGCGATCAAGCCGTCCATGTCCAGTTCCTGATCCAGCTCCGAAGGCACGAGCAGAATCACATTGCCCTCCTTCACCGGCAGTTCCCAGTAATGCCGGTGATAGAGCCCGCGAAACAATGCGGCGCCCAACGGTTTGCCATCATCGGTGGCCCACTGATTGATCACCAGCCAACCACCCGGGTTCAGGCGTTTCTGACAGTTTTCCAGGAAATTCCACGCCAGATGCCCGACACCCGGCCCGACATCGGTATAGAGGTCGACAAAAATCAGATCCGCCGGCTCAGCGGTATCGAGCAGCTCCAGCGCATCGCCCACCCGGATATACAGCCGCGGATCGTCATCCAGCCCAAGATATTCAATGGCCAGGCGCGGCACGTCAGGGCGCAGCTCGATGGCTTCGACGTCTTCCAGCGGCAAGAACTTGAGGCAGGCCTGGGTCAGTGTGCCGGCACCGAGGCCGAGGAACAGCGCGGTTTCCGGCTGCTCGTGGCACAACGCGCCAATCAGCATCGCCCGGGTGTAATCGTATTCGAGCCAGCTCGGGTCAGCCGTGAACACGCAGCTCTGTTCGATGGCATCACCGAACTCGAGAAAACGGTAATCGGCCACTTCCAGCACGCGAATCACGCCGAACTCATCCTGTACCTCGGCGAGCAGATGCTCGACGCGCTCCTCAGTCATTTCGTCTCCTGATCGTTACCGGGCCCGGCAACGTAATAAACCGCAGGGTTGAAGCGGCAAAAGCGCGATTGTCCGCGAAGCGACGGGAACAGGTCACGCACTAATTGCTGATAACATGACCGTCCGAGCGTAAAACACTAGAGACCGTGATGAGCCAACCCTGGAGCCCTGACAGCTGGCGCGCCCTGCCGATCCAGCAACAACCCCAATACCCCGACGCGGCGCATTTGCTGCACGTCGAGCAAACGCTGGCCAGTTATCCGCCGCTGGTGTTTGCCGGTGAAGCCCGGGAGTTGCGCCGTCAGTTTGCCGAAGTGACCCAGGGCCGCGCGTTCCTGCTGCAGGGCGGCGATTGTGCCGAAAGCTTTGCCGAGTTCTCCGCCGCGAAAATCCGCGACACCTTTAAAGTCCTGCTGCAAATGGCGATCGTCATGACCTTCGCCGCCGGTTGCCCGGTGGTCAAGGTCGGACGCATGGCCGGGCAGTTCGCCAAGCCGCGTTCGGCCAACGATGAAACCATCGACGGCGTCACCCTGCCGGCCTACCGTGGCGACATCGTCAACGGCATCGGCTTCGACGAAAAAAGCCGAGTGCCGGACCCGGAGCGCTTGCTCCAGTCCTACCACCAGTCCACCGCGACCCTGAACCTGTTGCGCGCCTTCGCCCAAGGCGGTTTTGCCGACCTGCATCAGGTGCACAAGTGGAACCTGGACTTCATCGCCAACTCGGCACTGGCCGAGAAGTACAGCCATCTGGCCGATCGCATCGATGAAACCCTGGCGTTCATGCGCGCCTGCGGCATGGACAGCTCGCCGCAACTGCGTGAAACCAGTTTTTTCACCGCCCACGAAGCGCTGTTGCTGAACTATGAAGAAGCCTTCGTGCGTCGCGACAGCCTGACCAACGATTACTACGATTGCTCGGCGCACATGCTGTGGATCGGCGACCGCACCCGTCAGCTCGACGGCGCCCACGTCGAGTTCCTGCGGGGCGTGAACAATCCAATCGGGGTCAAAGTCGGCCCGAGCATGAACCCCGAAGACCTGATTCGCCTGATCGATGTGCTCAACCCGGACAACGACCCGGGCCGTCTGAACCTGATTGCGCGGATGGGTGCGAACAAGGTCGGCGACCATCTGCCGCAACTGATCCGCGCCGTGCAGCGCGAAGGCAAGCAGGTGCTGTGGAGTTCCGATCCGATGCACGGCAACACCATCAAGGCCAGCAGCGGCTACAAGACCCGCGACTTTGCGCAGATTCTTGGTGAGGTGAAGCAGTTCTTCCAGGTTCACGAAGCGGAAGGCACGTATGCCGGCGGCATCCACATTGAGATGACCGGGCAGAATGTCACCGAGTGTATTGGTGGCGCGCGGCCGATTACCGAAGACGGGTTATCAGATCGGTATCACACCCATTGCGACCCGCGGATGAATGCCGATCAGTCGCTGGAATTGGCGTTTCTTATTGCTGAAACCCTGAAGCAAGTCCGCCGCTAAATCGCAGCGCCCCCTTCGCGAGCAAGCCCGCTCCCACACTGGATTTGTGAACAACACAGAACCAATGTGGGAGCGGGCTTGCTCGCGAAGGGGCCAGCTCAGTCACTATCAATCTGTGCCAATGCCACCCGCAACCGCACCGCACTCGCCCGCGGGCAATTCAACTGAACCCGCTCAAGCCCCAGCCAATCCGCCATTCGCCGCAGATTGACCGCCAACGCCAGCATCCCCTCGTCATCCAGCCCAGGCTCTTCCTCATGCACAGCGTGCACCGCCAGCCTGCCCTGCGCCCGCTCGGCGCGCAGATCCACCCGCGCGGCAATCCGTTCATTGTGCAAAAACGGCAAAACATAGTAGCCGTAGACCCGCTTGTCCTGCGGCGTATAGATCTCCAACCGATAGCGAAAATCGAACAGACGCTCGGTGCGACTGCGCTCCCAGATCAGTGAGTCGAAGGGTGAAAGCAAGGCGCTGGCCTCGACCTTGCGCGGCACTGTCGGCTCAGGCAGACAATAGGCCGGTTGCCGCCAGCCCTGGACTTCACACGCCAGCAATTCTCCCGCCTCCACCAGTTCCGCCAAACGCGGACGGGCATCACCGGGACTCAGGCGAAAGTAATCGCGCAGGTCTTTTTCTGTTCCGACGCCCAACGCTGTCGCGGCATGCAGCAACAGGCCGCGCTGGGCCTCGGCCTCACTCAGCAGCGGCTGCGCAAGAATCGCCGAAGGAATCACCCGCTCCGGCAGATCATAAAGCCGCTCGAACCCGCGCCGCCCGGCCACGGTCACTTCACCGGCGGCGAACAACCATTCCAGCGCATGTTTTTCCGCGCTCCAGTCCCACCAGGGCCCTGCCCGTTCCTGACGGGTCGACAGGCTGCCGGCACCCAGCGCGCCCAGTTCCTGAACCGAGGCCAGCACCCGGCGAATCGTGTCCTGCTGCTCACGCCCGAAACGCGCCAGTTGCTGATAGATATCTTCGCCACGGGTCGCGCGCAGCATGCGCCAGCGCATCAACGGGTACATCGACAAAGGGAGCAACGAGGCTTCATGCCCCCAATATTCGAAGAGTGTGCGCCGCCGGCCCGAACTCCAGGCAGCCTGGTCGAGCAAGTCGGATGAGTAATTGCCGAGGCGGGAAAACAAGGGAAGGTAGTGCGAACGCACCAATGCATTGACCGAATCGATCTGCAGAATGCCCAGCCGCTCGATCAGACGATTGAGCTGAACCGGTTTGATCGCCACTGGCGGCTGGCGCCCGTTGAACCCTTGGGCGGCCAGCGCCAGACGCCGAGCCTGTTTGATGGAAAAGGACAGTGTTGCGCGCATGAACATCTCCTTGTCTGCTCGCAACCTACCTCACCGGAAGACGGTTTGTGTAGTTGTGCATTACTCATTTGTGCATCGGGTCATTCCAAAACGGTTTGACCGACTCGAACTCCACATCCGCACGACTCATGCCGATGTCCTTCAGTGCCTCATCGCTCAGACTCGCCAACAACTCGCGCTCCCGGTGAAGTTCGTACCAGCGACTGAATTTGTGCAGCAGATCGGATATCAGGTGGATCGAGTGCTTTTCTACTGCTGGATACTCATGTTGACCTTTCATCTTGTTGCCCTCCGTTTGGATGGCTCAAGTGTCGCGCCAGGGCTAAGATCAATCCAACGAATGTTTCTTATGTAATACATCTCGGAGATTGATGAATGTCCGCCTTCCCAAGTATCGACACCGAAGTGCTGCGCACCTTTGTCGCCATCGCCGACCAGGGCGGTTTTACCCGCGCCGGCGAATTGGTCAATCGCACTCAGTCCGCCGTTAGCATGCAGATGAAGCGGCTGGAAGAGGATGTGTTGCAGCGTCAATTGTTCCAGCGCGATGGGCGGCAGGTGCGGCTGACGGCGGAGGGCCAGGTGTTGCTCGGCTATGCCCGGCGCATCCTCAAGCTGCACAGCGAGGTGTTCAACACCTTGCGCGAGCCGCACATGGTCGGCATGGTGCGCATCGGAACGCCAGACGATTACGTGATGCGTTTTTTACCGGGGATTCTGCGGCGATTTGCCCAGACGTATCCGCTGATCCAGATCGAGGTGCACTGCGAATCATCAAAACAATTGCTGCTGCGCCAGGACCTGGACTTGACCATCGTCACCCGTGAGCCGGGCAATGAAATCGGCCAGTTACTGCGCAAAGAGCATTTTGTCTGGGCCGAGGCGCAATGTTTCAGCGCCCACGAGCAAACGCCGCTGCCACTGGCGATGTTCAACAGTGATTGTTTCTGCCGCTTATGGGCCTGCAATGCGTTGGACGCCATGGGTCGCGATTACCGCGTGGCGTACAACAGCGACAGCCTGTCGGCGATCATGGCGGTGGTCAGCGCCGGACTGGCGGTCACCGCGCAACTCGAAAGCCTGATCACGCCCGACATGCGCATTCTCGGTGAAGCCGAAGACCTGCCGATCCTGCCCGAGGCCAGCATCATGCTGGTGCGCAACCTGCACAACCCGTCGCCGATCACTGAGTGCCTGGCCGAACACATTGTCGAAGGCTTCAAACTTTAAGGGCGAGCATTGCCGCGCAGAACACCAGGAACCCACAGAACAACCCGCGCAGCAGTCGCTCTGGCAGTGCGTGGGCGATCCTCACGCCCCAACTGATGCTCATCAGACCGCCAACCGCCAAGGGCAAGCCGATCATCCAGTCCACCTGATGGTGCACCGCGTAAGTCACAAGCGTGACGCCAGTACTCGGCAATGCCAGCGCCAGCGACAACCCCTGCGCAACCACCTGACTGGTGCCGAACAGACTGGTCAGCACTGGCGTTGCGACCACTGCCCCGCCCACGCCAAACAACCCGCCCATGGTGCCGGAGGCGGCGCCGAGCACGCCCAGCCATGGCCATGAGTAATTCATCTGCGCAGACACTGGTGCGTTGGCGCAGAACATTCGCACCAGGTTGTAGGCCGACAGCGCAATCAGGAACGCGACAAATCCGACACGCATGGTTTGTGCATCGATGCCCACTGCCCAGATCGAACCGATCCAGGCAAAACAGAACCCCATCGAGGCCAATGGCAGCGCGTGGCGCCATTCAATGCGATTACGCTGGTGGTAACGCCACAGCGCCAGCATCACGTTAGGCACCACCATGACCAGCGCCGTGCCCTGGGCAATCTGCTGATCGAGGCCGAACAACACGCCCAGCAACGGAATCGCGATCAAACCACCGCCAATGCCGAATAACCCACCGAGGGTTCCCAGGGCGGCGCCAAACACCAGGTACATCAAAAACTCAATCACAGGCGATTTTCCCTTCACGTCAGGCTATTCATCCTACGCAGTCGGCGCTGGCGGGGAAACGCACAGCAACGCACAATGGCTATGCCAACTTCGCACAAGCGCAGACGACACCATGAACCCCAATCAATTGACCGAACAACTGGGTCTGTTCCTCGACGTGCTGGAAACCGGCAGTTTTTCCGCCGCGTCCCGCCGCCACCCGCTGACCCCTTCGGCGGTGGCTCGGCGCATCGACAGCCTGGAAAACGCCGTCGGCAGCCAGTTGTTCATTCGCAGCACCCACGCCGTGCGCGCTACCCCGGCGGGTTTAGCGTTTGCCGAGCGCGCGCGGCGGATCGTGGCCGAACTGCGGCTGGCTCGGGCTGAGGCGGTATCGTTGAGCAGCGCACCGGAAGGCTTGATTCGGATCGATGCACCGGCAGCCTTCGGACGGCGACATCTGGCGCCGGTGATTGCCGACTTTCTAATGCTCTACCCCGGCCTCGATGTGCAGTTGCACCTGATCGACAGTTTTGTCGACATGCAGGGTTTGAATCTGGGCAAGGTCGATCTGGTGCTGCGCGCCGGGCAAATGGCCGATACCCGGCTGGTGGCCACGCCGCTGGCGAGCATGGTGCGCATCGCCTGTGCCAGCCCCGGGTATTTGCAACGGCGTGGTGTGCCGACCGATCCGGCGCAGCTGATTGAGCATGATGGCCTCGACTGGGATGGCCTGGCTCCGCCGTTCGCCTGGCGTTTCGAGCGGGACGGGCAGTTGCACTTGCACCGCCCTGCGCGCATCCGCATGAGTGCCAACAATGCCGAGGCTTTGGTTTGCGGCGCATTGGCCGGGCTGGGTATCGCGCACTTGCCAACCTGGTTGACCAGCGAATACCTGTTACGCGGTGAACTGCTTCCGCTGTTCTGCGAACACGGCCTGCCACCACCGGAAACGACCGGCATTTATGCCTTGCGCCTTGAGCAACAACCCAATCCCCGCAGCCGCTTATTGCTGGAATACCTGAAGACCCGCTTCAGCCCGATCCCGCCGTGGGATCTGGCGCTGCAAAGTACCCTCGACCGGCACTAGGCTAAAATTGTCTGGTGCATTAAAGATTCGCCCGCTAGATTTATGACGATCACTGATCAAGGCTTCGAAATGACCACCGAGCGCAACACCCCGGATAACTGCGACGACCTGCTGCTGGATAATCAGGCCTGCTTCGCCCTGCATTCCACCTCGCTGCTGATGACCAAGGTCTACAAGCCGCTGTTGCAAGCACTGGGCCTGACCTATCCGCAATACCTGGCGATGATGGTGTTGTGGGAACAGGACGGTTTGACCGTAGGCGAAATCAGCACGCGCCTGCTGACCGATCCTGGCTCACTGACGCCCTTGCTCAAACGCCTGGAAGTCGAAGGTTTACTCAGCCGCACCCGCAGTCGTGAAGACGAGCGAGTGGTGATTGTCGAACTCACGGAACAGGGTCGCGCTTTGCGGGAGCAGGCCCGCGGTATTCCCCGGTGCATCCTCGGCGCCAGCGGGATGACCCTGGAGAGACTGCAGAAACTGCAAGCGGAGCTGCAAGCGCTGCGCAGCAATCTGCAGAACAGCCTCTAATCTCCAAACCACCAAAAATCCCCCTGTGGGAGCGGGCTTGCTCGCGAATGCGGTATGTCAGACAACATTGATCTTGACTAACACACCGCATTCGCGAGCAAGCCCGCTCCCACAGGGGGATTTGTGGTGTGCCTTCTGCCTCATTTCCCCGAAAAAAAATCCTCGCTGAAAACCCTGCCGCGACCGCTCTAACTCAACACATCCAATCAGCACCCACTCCTCAACCAAAAACCTTTTCAAAAATTTATATTGCGCGCTAAATATTTGCGCGGTACATTCGCCTCGCAGTTACTTAGCGCGCAAACATTTAGCGCAAAACACCCAACTCCGAATGAGGCTCACACCATGCAAACTCTCTACACCGCTATCGCAACCTCCACTGGCGGCCGTGACGGTCGTGCGGTTTCCAGCGACAACATCCTCGACGTCAAACTCGCCACACCCAAAGAACTCGGTGGTGCTGGCGGTGCAGCGACCAACCCTGAGCAACTGTTCGCAGCCGGTTACTCTGCATGCTTCATCGGCGCGCTGAAATTCGTGGCCAGCCAGACCAAACGCAAAATCCCGGACGACGCTTCGATCACCGCCCATGTCGGCATCGGCCAGATCCCTGGCGGTTTCGGCCTGGACATCGACCTGCACGTCAGCTTGCCGGGTCTTGAACAAGCCGATGCACAAAGCCTGGTCGACGCCGCACACCAGGTCTGCCCGTACTCCAACGCCACCCGTGGCAACGTCGATGTGCGCCTGCACGTTACCGTCTAACCGCTGATTCCCAGGCCCGAACCAGGAAACGAACATGCGCACTTTCAGTAAAGTCTTGACCGGTACCCTTCTCGCCTTGTCCATCCACAGCGCGTTCGCGGGCGACGGGGTTGAACACAACACCCAAGCGTTCCTCGACGTCCTGAATGCCGGCAACGGCAAACCGATAGAACAACTCACCCCTAAAGAAGCCCGCGCCGTGCTGGTCGGTGCGCAGGCCGGGGTGAAACTGACGCTGCCAAAAGCCGATGTCAGCGAGAAGACCATTCAAGTCGACGGCCAACCGCTCAGCCTGACCATCGTCCGGCCGGCCGGGGTCAAAGGTGAGTTGCCCGTGTTCATGTTCTTCCACGGCGGCGGCTGGGTGCTGGGGGATTTCCCGACCCATGAGCGCCTGGTTCGGGATTTGGTAGTGGGTTCGGGGGCGGCAGCTGTCTTCGTCAACTACACGCCTTCGCCGGAAGCGCATTACCCGGTGGCGATCAACCAGGCTTACGCCGCAACCCAATGGGTGGCCGAGCACGGTAAAGAGATCAACGTCGATGGCAAGAGTCTGGCCGTGGCCGGCAACAGCGTCGGCGGCAACATGGCGGCAGTGGTTGCGCTGATGGCCAAAGATAAAGGCACGCCGACGATCAGGTTCCAGGTGCTGCTGTGGCCGGTGACTGACGCCAGCTTCGAGACGGCGTCTTACAACCAGTTTGCCGAGGGGCACTTCCTCACCAAAAACATGATGAAGTGGTTCTGGGACAACTACACCACCGACGCCAAACAGCGTAACGAGATCTACGCCTCGCCGCTGCGAGCGACCACCGCGCAACTCAAGGGTCTGCCACCTGCACTGGTGCAAACGGCCGGCGCCGACGTGTTGCGCGATGAAGGTGAAGCCTACGCCCGCAAACTCGACGAGGCTGGGGTGCCGGTCACCGCCGTGCGCTACAACGGCATGATCCACGACTACGGTTTGCTTAACGTGGTGAGCCAGGTGCCAGCGGTGCGTTCGGCGATGCTTCAAGCGTCCGAAGAACTGAAGCAACACCTGAAATAACATCGCCCCCTGTAGGAGCACGGCTTGCCGGCGATGGCGTACTTGAGGCTGCTATCGCCGGCAAGCCGTGCTCCTACAGGGATTGGGTTGTGTATTGGCCCCTGCATTTCCTTCAGGCACAAAAAAGCCCGACTCAATGGTCGGGCTTTTCATTCCTGAAGCAGTGCTTATTTAGCACGGCCTTTGTAGGAACCGCCTTCGCGGGTATCGATCTCGATCATGTCGCCGATTTCGATGAAGTCAGCAACCGACAGCTCGGTACCGTTCTTCAGTTTGGCAGGCTTCATCACCTTGCCGGAAGTGTCGCCGCGAGCGGAACCTTCGGTGTAGTCAACCTGACGCACGATAGTGGTCGGCAGTTCTACGGAAACCAGACGCTCTTCGAAGAAGATCGCTTCGCAAACATCGGTCATGCCTTCTTCAACGAAAGGCAGAACGGCTTCGATGTCTTCAGCGTTCAGCTCGTACATGGTGTAGTCGGTGGTGTCCATGAACGTGTAGGAGTCGCCGCTGATGAAGGACAGGGTCGCTTCTTTACGGTCGAGGATTACGTCGTCCAGTTTGTCGTCGGCGCTGTAAACGATCTCGGTCTTGTAACCGGTCAGCAGGTTTTTCAGCTTGGTCTTCATGATCGCGCTGTTACGACCCGACTTGGTGAATTCAGCTTTCTGAACCAGCCAAGGATCGTTTTCGAGACGGATAACCATCCCGGGTTTCAGTTCTTTACCAGTTTTCATTGCGAGTATCCGAATTTGGATGGGGTTTACAAAAATCTAGGCCGCGTATCATATCCAATTTAGGTAAAACTGTACCAGCGCTGCGGCAAGATCTGCCTGCAAAGCCTGTTCCAGACACCACGCTTCGGCGTGTTTTTGCAGTTCTGGCCAGTGTTTTCGGGTCAATTGCCAGTGCCCGGTCATATTGTCACCCGCATTCCACGCCCGCCAAAGACCACTTATCGCCTCGCGGGCAGGCTCGGACAAGCCTTTGGTGTACAGCGCGAGGAAGGCGTCGAGCTTGTCCAGATGGATATCTTCGTCCTGCTGATAGATGTGCCAGAGCAGCGGCCGGCCCGCCCATTGAGCGCGGACAAAGGAGTCTTCACCGCGCACGGCATTGAAATCGCAGCACCAGAGCAGGTGATCGTATTGATCCTGTCGGACGAACGGCAGCACTTGCACGGTCAATTCGCCGCGCACATGCACCGCGCCGGCCACCAGACCGTCCACACCGAGCCAACGTTCGACATCCCCAAGAATCCTGCCTTCCGGCACAAGCAGATGCGTGGGCGTCGAGTCGGCAGCCATTGCCTCGAGCCAGCTGGCCAGCCCGTTATTTTCGTAGGCAAACAGCGAGATCAACTGCGCACCTTGCGCACGATCAATCCCTAAGCCTTGCAGGAATTCTCGCTGAGCCTCGGGATTTTGCTGAAACTGCTTACGACGCTCAAGCAATCCGCTTTCACGCAGCAAGCCCCCGGTGCCCTTTTGAAACCCCGGAAAGAAGAAGAATTTTTGTACGCTCTTGTATTTCACCGACGGCAAGCCGTGGCAGCCGACGACCCAGTCCTCGGCACTCAGATAGTCGAGATTCATCCACAGCGGCGGCTTTTCCCGCTCGGCCATGGCGTCCATGTAAGTACTCGGCAATTGGCAGGCGAACGCGGCAATCACCACATCAGCGGCTTCAGTGGGCTGCCAGTCGGACGTCCACTGCCGCACCTCAACGCCCTGCTGCCATTGCTGTGAGGCGTTGATATCGATTTGCGGACACAAGCGCTCGAAGGCCCGCAGATCATCGACCCACAAACGCACCGCCACCGAATGTTCGGCCACCAGTTGTCGGGCCAGACGCCAGGTCACGCCGATGTCACCAAAGTTGTCGACCACCGCGCAGAAAATATCCCAGCGCCAGCAGTTTTTTACTTGAGGCATTTCAGGCATTCCAGGCTCCCGTTGGCAAAGGCGCCGATTGTCCTCATAAATTACCCCGTGCAGAAGAGCCGACGGCGATTAATCTTCATGCGACAATCGCCACTTGCCCGCGACCACCCGCCAGGAGGCAGCCATGCCCTACCGTCCCAACCCGCGCCGCCCGTTGCCGATCCAGCTCAGCGCCTTGCAACTGACCGGCAGCATTGCCCTGGGTATGTGGCTGGGGTTTATCGCGATCGCGTTGACGTGCTGGCTCGCCTCTCGACTGTTGTTCAGCGAACAGCTGGCGCCCGTGGCCGAGGCAGTGCAGCAACTGGCCAAGCCACCGGTGGTGGTGCAACCGGCGCCGGCCATTGCGCCGCAGAGCCCGTTGTTCGAACAGTATGAAGAGAACCTGCGCAAGAACGAGCAGCAGCAAAGGCTTGATCAGGCGCGCAGCAGCAACCGCAATCTATCGAACCCCAAATGCCAGTTCTGGTTGCAACAGGACCAGACTGCACCGAGCGAAAAAAGCCGCGCCAACGTCCAGCAATTCTGCGATTGATCAAGAAGCTCTCTATGCACAAGCCGACCGTCCACCAACTGATTCTCGACAAGCTACGGATCGACCTCGACATCGCCGAGCGTGCCGCACAAACCGCTTATGAAACCGCGACCCACGAAGAAAACATCGCCGAGAACAAGTACGACACGTTGGGTCTGGAGGCGTCTTATCTGGCAGCCGGACAGGCCAAACGGGTGGAAGAAATCCGGCAGTCACTGACGCTTTGCCAGAACCTGACGCTGCGACCTTACGACGATCAGCGTGGTATCGAAGTCGGCGCCCTGCTCGGCCTGGAAGATGAAAAGGGTCGTGAGCAATGGTTGTTTCTGGCCCCCGACGCGGCGGGTTTGAAGGTCGATCTGGTGGGGCAATGGATTACCGTCATCACCCCCCGCTCACCGCTGGGTAAAAGCCTGCTGGGCAAGTTCGAAGGGGACGAGGTGGAGATTCTGGTGGCGGGTGCTCGGCAACAGTTTTCTGTTACCGAGGTGGTCTGACGCAGGAGATTAATGAACCGGCAGTTCGACGCCGTCGAACAGCTCTTCCAGTTCCTGCTTGTTGTGGCACTGGATGGCCTTGGCCATGACTTCGCGGGTCAGGTGCGGGGCGAACTTCTCGATGAAGTCGCACATGAAACCACGCAGGAACGTGCCGCGACGGAAACCGATTTTAGTAATGCTGGATTCGAACAAGTCGCTGGCATCAAGCATGACCAAGTCGCTATCGAGTTTGGCATCGACCGCCATTTTCGCCACGATCCCCACGCCCAGGCCCAGACGAACGTACGTCTTGATCACGTCGGCGTCGGCGGCGGTGAACACCACTTTCGGCGTCAGGCCGCGATGGCTGAACGCTTCGTCGAGCTTCGAACGGCCGGTAAAACCGAACACGTACGTCACGATCGGGTATTCAGCCAGGGCTTCCAGGGTCAGCTTCGACAGTTTGGTCAGCGGGTGGCCCTGAGGCACGACCACGCAGCGGTTCCAGCGATAGCACGGCATCATCACCAGATCACCGAACAGCTCCAGCGCTTCGGTGGCGATGGCGAAATCCACGGTGCCGTCAGCGGCCATTTCAGCGATCTGCATCGGCGAACCCTGGTGCATGTGCAGGGCAACGTCCGGGTATTGCTTGATGAAATTGCTGATCACCGGTGGCAACGCATAACGCGCCTGGGTGTGCGTGGTGGCGATCGACAGGGTGCCTTTCTTCTCGTTGGAGAATTCCTGGGCAATCTGCTTGATGCTTTCAACCTTGCGCAGGATCTCGCCGGCGGTGGTGATAATGCGCTCGCCGGCCGGGGTGACGCGGGTCAGATGCTTGCCGCTGCGGGCGAAAACCTCAACCCCCAATTCGTCTTCCAGCAGACGGATCTGCTTACTGATGCCCGGTTGCGACGTGTAAAGGCTTTGGGCTGTAGCGGAAACGTTGAGGTCGTGGTGCGCCACTTCCCAGATGTAGCGCAGTTGTTGAAGCTTCATATGAATCCCTCAAAGCAGGTAGACGCCACGGGCATCAGCGACGGTATATAACTATATTAATGGTTTGAAGAATAAATCTAGAACTTTTTTGTCAAACTGCCACTATTCGTGTTCTGGTGTCCTGCCTCATGAATGCGAGGCAGGAACACTAACGATCCCCTTGGCGACGACGTTCCACCAGCGGCACCAGATAGACCGGCACCCGAGACAGTTGCAGCACCCGCGCTGCGGTCCGGCCCAAAGGCGTTTCGGCGCCAGCACCATGGCTATGACTACCTACGATCAACAAATCCACGGAGAGTTTCTGCGCCTGGTCGAGAATCACCTGTGACGGATCGCCCTGAAGCACCCGTACTGCTTTGATCCGCTCCAGGTCCTGCTCCCCTTCATCCCCCAATTCTTCACGAAAGCTGTCGAGCACCCGCTGCTCGATATTGGCAATCACCGTATTCAGGCCCTGACTGTGAAACTCGTTCAACGACTGCTCATCGAGGTAACTCTGAAGCACCGACTCGGCAAACAGCCCCATCGGTTCAACGGCGTGCACCACGTAGAGATCGGCATTGAATGTGCGCGCCAGCGCCAAGGCATGCTGCATCACCAAAGGTGCATACAGGCCGAGGTCAGTGGCATACAGCATCGAATGAATCATATGACCTCCTCGAGTGCCGACATGGCGGAGATTGATTCAGCTTAGCAGTGCCTTGGCGAGTACGACGTTTCGCGTAACGCGTTGAACCGTGGGCTTAAACCTTTTGCTCGTTGCTTATGCCATGGGGCACGTGACCGGTGGCGACCACCTCGCGAGCCAACTCGCAATGACCGGCCTGATCGTCGAAAAACACGTCGGCGGCAAAGGCTTCGAGAAACGCCGACTTGGTCAGGCCGCCGAGAAACAGCGACTCGTCCAGTCGAATGTCCCATTCGCGCAAGGTACGGATCACTCGTTCATGGGCTGGCGCCGATCGCGCGGTTACCAGCGCGGTGCGGATCGGACAGGCGTCTTCCGGGAACTCGCGCTGCAACAGATTGAGGGCGGCGAGGAAGCCTTTGAAAGGCCCACCGCGCAGGGGTTCGCGGGCAGCTTCACGCTCGCTGGCCTGAAACGCTTCCAGACCGCCGGACTGATAGACGCGCTCCGATTCGTCGGAAAACAGCACCGCGTCACCATCGAAGGCAATGCGCAACTCATCACTGGCCGCACGGCTGGCACCACCCGACAGAATGGTCGCGGCGGCGAACCCGGCATCCAGTGCGCTGCGCACATCTTCGGCATGCGTCGAGAGAAAAAGGTCGCAGCCAAACGCCTTCAGGTACGGGTAAGGACTGCGCCCACCGACAAACGCCGCGCGGGAAATCGCCAGGCCATAGTGGTGGATCGAATTGAAAACACGCAGGCCGGTGTCGGCACTGTTGCGCGACACCAGGATCACCTCGACCCGGGCGCGGCCAAGGCTGGTGTTCAGGTTGAGGAGTTTTTGTACCAACGGAAATGCATCGCCGGGCTCGAGGATTTCGTCTTCGTGTTCGATCTGATATTGCCGATAGGCTTCGACGCCGCTCGACAGATAGACCTTGTGGCTTTCGCTCAGGTCGAACAGCGCACGCGAAGAAATCGCCAGCACCAGTTTGTCGTCGATAGTCTTTGCCATGCCCTTCCCCCTCAGGTTGATCGACTCAGGTATTACGTCGATCGATAAAACTCAAACTGCGATACAAGGCTTCGATTCGCGGCAACTCGCACCCTGCGGCCTTGGCTGCCGCCAGTGGCCGGGCGTAAATCGCCTCCAGCTCAAGCGGTCGTTTGTGCAGAAAATCGTGGTACATGCTCGGCCAATAGTCCGGCATTTTCTCGGTCACCATGAACAGATGATCGGCATAACCGGCCGGTACGTCGTGACCGCAGGCGATTGCTCCCTGAACCACTTCAGCCATCAGCGCCTTGATCAGTTCCCGACTGTCGGCATCGGCCATCAATGGCGTGGTGCTGGCCCCGAGCAGAACCGACAGACCGTTGTAAGGGATATTCCAGACCAGTTTTTGCCAGCGCGCCTGATGCAGGTTCGCCATGGCCTGGGAGTCGATGCCGGCGGCGCGGAACAACCCGGCGCCCTCCTCTACAATCACCATGCGCGCCTGCTGATCGGCTGCAGGGCCACTGTGATAACCAACATTCACCGCGCCGAGCGCCTGATGGGTGATGACGCCTGGCCCTTCGCGATGAACGCAGATATAGCAGAGCCCACCGAGTACGTGCAGCGAGTCGGGGAGCAACGCTCGCAGACTGTCTTCAACGTCCAGGCCGTTTTGCATCAGCAGCACTTTCGCATCGGGGGCGGCGGCTTGAATGATCGTCGGTGCCAGTTGTGCGTTACTGGTGGTTTTCGCGCCCACCAGCAACCAGTCACAGGGCGGCATGTCTTCGGCATTCGAATAGGCCTGAACCGGATTCAATGTCAGCGCTCCGTGCACCGCACTGTCGAGCTGTAACCCGCGCTCGGCCACCGCTGAAAACTCACTGCGCAACAGAAAATGCACGTCGAAACCGGCACGCGCCAGCATCAACCCGTAGAAACCGCCGATCGCGCCGGTTCCGATAATACCGATTGTCGGTTTGGTTACTGCCCCCATCATGGCAACTCCTCTGCAATTCGACTCAGCGCCTGAGCCACGGCTGCATTGAGCTCGGTGCGGGTCAGGCGCGATTTTAGTGCCCCGAAGAATTCACCGTCGCGCACCACAAACAGCGCCGGCAAATAAAAAACCTGATAACGCTCGACCACCCCGCCATTGTTCCCGGCATCGATCCAGCACAGCCGATCGACATCCAGATCGAGTCGTGGCAATTGCTCACGGGCAAAACGGCAACTGGCGCAGCCGACGCTGGTGAAAATGACCAGCGACACACCGCTCATCGCCAGCAGCCGTTGGTCGGCGTCGAAATCAGTCAGTTCCAATTCGACCACTATACTGGGTGGAACAATGTCAGATGGCCGACACATGGAGTCCGTGTTCATGGGACGTTTTATTCCTCACCCTGACGATGTGCCCGTCGAATTAACGTTGCTCAAACCCGAGTGTATTTCACGGCAACAGCTGCACACTATCAGCCTCGGGGGCATGGCTTGCAATTATCACCGGGCGTGGCGCCACGGTACGGCGCTGGAAGTGCGAATGCCGACCTTGAACCCCGACATGCGCTTCCTGGGCTATGTAGCCTGGTGCCTGCGACGCAAACGCGGTTATCTGGTAGGCATTGCCTTTGTGGACGAACAGATGATGTTCAGTGCCCGGATGGGCGAGCAGGTGTGCCAGATCGAACATTACTGCCGCCAGCATGACGCGCATGACGATCTGCAGGAAACTCAGGCCCTGGCCCTCGAATGGGTCCAGGAACATGCTGATGAGTTCTCTCACGAGACGGTTCGCAGGGCATTTACGCGGGTTGTGCTGGATTAGCAGGAGCATCCTCAATGGCTTTCCCCGCGCAAACTAATTGAGAATGCCCCTTAAACCGGTGTCTGCCCATTGTCGAGCCACGGTGTAACGCGCTAAGGTTCTGCTCCCCGACGCGCTTAATTTGCTGTGCTCCGCCGCGCGGGTTCGCTGGCGGCCGGCACCCGTGACCTGACGAGTAAACGATGGCTGATTTACCGATCAACGACCTAAACGTCTCTTCCAACGAGACGCTGATCACTCCCGATCAGCTCAAGCGTGATATTCCTCTGAGCGACGCTGCCCTGCGCACCGTCACCAAGGGCCGCGAAGTCATTCGCAACATTCTTGATGGCACCGACCACCGCCTGTTTGTTGTCATCGGGCCTTGCTCGATCCACGACATCAAGGCTGCCCACGAATACGCCGAGCGCCTGAAGGCGCTTGCGGCCGAAGTGTCCGATACCCTGTATCTGGTCATGCGCGTGTATTTCGAGAAGCCACGCACCACCGTCGGCTGGAAAGGTTTGATCAACGATCCGTATCTGGACGACTCCTTCAAGATTCAGGACGGTCTGCACATCGGTCGTCAATTGTTGCTGGACCTGGCCGAGATGGGCCTGCCGACCGCAACTGAAGCCCTCGACCCGATCTCCCCGCAATACTTGCAGGACCTGATCAGCTGGTCGGCCATCGGTGCGCGCACCACCGAATCCCAGACTCACCGTGAAATGGCCTCCGGCCTGTCCTCGGCAGTCGGCTTCAAGAACGGCACCGACGGCGGCTTGACGGTCGCTATCAACGCCCTGCAATCGGTTTCCAGCCCTCACCGCTTCCTGGGTATCAACCAGGAAGGTGGCGTGTCGATCGTCACCACCAAGGGCAATGCCTACGGTCACGTGGTACTGCGCGGTGGCAACGGCAAGCCGAACTACGATTCGGTCAGCGTCGCGCTCTGCGAGCAAGCGCTGAACAAAGCCAAGATCAAGCCGAACATCATGGTCGATTGCAGCCACGCCAACTCCAACAAGGACCCGGCCCTGCAACCGCTGGTGATGGAGAACGTCGCCAACCAGATCCTCGAAGGCAACCAGTCGATCATCGGCCTGATGGTCGAAAGTCACCTGAACTGGGGCTGCCAGGCGATCCCGAAAGACCTCGCCGACCTGCAATACGGCGTGTCGATCACCGATGCCTGCATCGACTGGAGCGCCACCGAAAACACCTTGCGCAGCATGCATGCCAAGCTCAAGGACGTGCTGCCGAAACGCGATCGCAGCTGATCACTTTTCGCCGCACAAAAAAAACGCCGGGTTAACCCGGCGTTTTTTTATGCGTTCGATTCTTTGAAAGGTTACTGGCTCAGCTTGGCTGCATGCCGCTGGTGGCGCTCCATGTAGCGTTCCACGTAGGAACACGATGGAATGACGGTGTAACCCATTTCGTCAGCGTACTCCAACGCCTTCTCGGTCAAGGCTGCCGCAATACCGCGGCCACGCAGCGCGTTGGGCACAAAGGTGCGATAGATATCCAGGGTCTGTTTCCCCAGATCCATATAGGTCAGGTAGGCACGATGACCGTCCACATTGGTCTCGAACTGATGACCAGCCTGGTCATGGTGGATGGACAACGCCTCGCTCATCACTACTCCTCGCGGGTCTGGAATTCTGACCCCTACCTTACCGATGTTTTCCCGGCGAAGGAACATCTACGCCACCCCGTGCCTGAATGGACACCGAGAAGAACTGCACCCATCTCGCGCAACCGAGCACGTATCAAATAGTAGGCACCATTGGTAGAAATGCTCAAGGTACGCTCGTCATCACGCTGGGGCGAGGGGTACTGCTCCGGGTTACGCAGAGACGGCTCGACCAAGATCTCTGAAGGTCGACAGCCTGAACATTGCCGGATGTTGAGACTTAAGACGAGCGCCCTTTGTTAAAGTCACCTGAACATGGAGAAAGATATGAGAGGCGCCACGCAAAATCCGAACAAAAGTGTGGACGAATCCATCTAGACAGACTTTAGCCTAGACTCGGAAAAGAGCTTTGAGCGCGCAGAACTTTTCTCGGCGGCTCGCTCAGCTCGGGCCTCCCAGCTGGATATTTTTTAAACAATGCAGTTAAAAGTTGCTCGAAAAAGAATCAACGCCTACAATTTTTTTGGCTTCTTGCTTTACGTCAGTTTACTTACGACAAGTAATGGGTAGTATGTACGCCGGCTATTTCCTCACTCTGAGGAGACAGCTAACTTAATAGAAAGTCCTTGAAGGGGAACACGATGAACAACGTTCTGAAATTCTCTGCTCTGGCTCTGGCCGCAGTTCTGGCTACCGGTTGCAGCAGCGTATCGAAAGAAACCGAAGCACGTCTGACCGCTACTGAAGACGCAGCAGCTCGCTCCCAGGCTCGTGCAGACGAAGCTTACCGTAAAGCTGATGAAGCTCTGGCTGCTGCTCAAAAAGCACAACAGACTGCTGACGAAGCTAACGAGCGTGCTCTGCGCATGCTGGACAAAGCTAGCCGCAAGTAATAATCCTTCGGGGTTGTTATCAAGCCGACCCATTTTTTGGGTCGGCTTTTTTATTGCCTGCTATTTCGTACCGGCGATAAAAAACCCGCCGATGCAGTCAGCATCGGCGGGTTCCTTTCAAGCATTACTGCAACGGGTCGATCGGCGCACTCGTCACCATCGGCGCCGAGGCGTTCGGCACTCCGATTTCCACCGGCAGGCCATCTTCGGCGGCAACCACGTCGCGGACCACATCCCAGTTCATGCGCAGGTTGTTGGTGATGTCCTCACGCTTGAGCATCGCGTTGATCACCGCAGTGTGTTTGTCGACCACAGAAGGGTTGCCCTTGTCGTCCAGCGGCGTGTGCGCTTCCAGATACACCTTGCCGCCACTGATACCGAACTTGTACGGATCGCTGATAATGCGCACCGACGTGCCTACCGGCACCATGCTCGCCATTTCCAGCACGTTGTTGTTGAACATGCGGAAGCAACCGTGGCTGGTGCGCATGCCGATGCCGAACTTCTTGTTCGAACCGTGGATCAGGTAGCCCGGCGTGCCCAGCGTGAACTTGAACGGCCCCAGCGGGTTGTCCGGGCCGGCCGGCACCACGTTCGGCAGCGGATCGCCATCGGCGGCGTGCTCGGCCTTGATCGACGCTGGAGGAGTCCAGGTCGGATTCGGCGTCTTGGCGGTGATGGTGGTATGGGCAATCGGCGAGCCCCAGCCTTCACGACCGATACCCAGCGGGAAGGTGTACACCACGTTCCGGCCTTTCGGGAAGTAATAGAGGCGGTACTCGGCCAGGTTGATGACGATGCCTTCACGCGGGCCTGGTGGCAGGATGAAACGCGTCGGCAGCACCACTTCGGTACCAGCGCCCGGCAGCCATGGATCGACGCCAGGGTTGGCCGCGACCATTTCCGAATAGCCCAGATCGTAGGTGGTGCCAAGGTCGGCGAAGGTATCTTCGTACTTGGCCTTGATCACCTGGATCTGACCGACGATGTCTTCACCGGGCGGTGGCAGGGGCAGCTCCAATGCTGCTACGGGACCCGCCACACAGAGGGCGGCGAGAGACAGGTAGCGGGTGACGGCAGGAAAGCGCGGCAACATCCGGAAAATCCTTCGCATGATCGACAAGGGTATAAAAACGGGATTGTACACCGGCGTCTGCAAAATCGGGGAGTTGACCGATAGCAAGCAATCTATCGGCTTCTAAAGCTCGAAACGCAGTTCCGGCCAGATCGGCGATGTGCCGCGTTTTTGCGATTCCAGAATGGCCCGGCACAGCGAGCACAGGCGCTGATCCTGGAACACACGACGATCGACGCTCGACCAGCGTGGTTGTGCTGGCAACAGGCTGCCGCACAAAGTACGGTCCGCCGAGCCGCCCAACTCCAGTTGACGGGTCACCAGATGTACCCGCACTTCCTGGCAGGCGAACAGATCCAGCTGTTCGTCAGGCTCGATCAGTTGATAGGCAAAAAGTGACCAGGCAGGACGCGGCATCGGGGGCTCCAAATCGGGGGCGCCACCTTAGCCGAAACACCGCCGCTAGAAAAGCGTCAAAGCAGCGGTTTCAGTGTAGGCCAGACATTTTCCAGCAACTTGCCCTGAGCCCCGACAGCCGGGTGCAAGCCGTCGGACTGCATCAAGTCTGGATGACCACCCACGCCGTCGAGAAAAAACGGCACCAGCGGGATCTTTTTCTCCTCGGCCAGCGTGCTGTAGACCTTCGCGAAGGCCTCGGTATAACGAACACCGTAGTTAGGTGGCAATTGCATGCCGAGCAGCAGCACCTTGGCGCCACTGGCGCGGGAGCTGTCGATCATTGCTGCAAGGTTTTGTTGCAATTGCGTTGGCAGCAATCCGCGCAGGCCATCGTTGCCGCCCAACTCAAGGATTACCAGCTCCGGTTTATGCTCTGCAAGCAGCGCGGGCAGGCGCGCCTGGCCTCCGGCGCTGGTGTCGCCGCTGATGGACGCATTGACCACCTTATCGTCGAAACCTTCGCGCTTGAGTCGTTGCTCAAGCAGCGACACCCACCCCAAGCGGGTATCCAGTCCGAAACCGGCGCTGATACTATCGCCAACGATCAGGACTGTTCCCGCCGCTGCGTTCTGGGCCATGCACATCAAGGCCAGGCCAGCACTCAAAAACCACACACGCATCGGATTCTCCATGGGCGCAAGCATTCTCACCGCGAAGAACCTCAGCAAAGTGGTTCCCAGCGCGGAAGGTGAACTGACCATCCTGCACGAACTGAGCCTGAAACTGAACAAGGGCGACAGTCTGGCCATCGTCGGTGCCTCCGGTTCCGGCAAATCCACCCTTCTGGGCCTGCTCGCCGGTCTCGATCTGCCAAGCAGCGGTGAAGTCACGCTCGCGGGTCAAGCCCTGAGCAACCTCGATGAAGACCAACGGGCGCGCATCCGCGCCGAGCATGTGGGTTTTGTCTTTCAATCATTCCAGCTGCTGGACAGCCTCAACGCCCTGGAAAACGTCATGCTGCCGTTGGAACTCGATGGCCGCAAAGACGCCCGTGAGCGCGCCACCGAACTGTTGCAACGCGTCGGGCTGGGCCAACGGCTGACCCATTCGCCCCGCCAGCTCTCCGGCGGAGAACAGCAGCGCGTGGCGATTGCCCGAGCTTTTGCCGCCGAGCCCGATGTGCTGTTCGCCGACGAACCCACCGGCAACCTCGACAGCCACACCGGCGAGCGCATCAGCGATCTGCTGTTTGAACTCAATCAGGAACGCGGCACGACCCTGGTGCTGGTGACCCACGATGAACGCCTGGCACATCGCTGCCGACGCCTGATCCGCCTCGACGCCGGCCTGCTCGTCCCGCCTCTGGAGGTTTAATGGCACGCCTGCCGCTGTTGCGCCTGTTCAGTCTTGCCATCCGCCAACTGCTGCGCGACGCTCGCGCCGGTGAGTTGCGCGTGCTGTTTTTTGCCTTGCTGGTGGCCGTGGCGGCGAGTACCGCCATCGGCTACTTCGGCGCCCGCCTGAACGGCGCCATGATGCTGCGCGCCACCGAGTTTCTCGGTGCCGACTTGCTGCTTGAAGGCAGCTCTCCGGCACGGCCCGAACAGATTAAAAGCGGCACGGAACTGGGCCTCGAACACGCTCAAGTGGTGGAGTTTTCCAGCGTCATCGCCACTGACAATGGCATTCAGTTGTCCAGCATCAAGGCTGCCGATGACGTCTACCCACTGCGCGGCGAACTGAAAAGCGCCCCGGCGCCCTTCGCCCCGGAAGAACCCGGTGGCGGACCGAAACCCGGTGAAGCCTGGGTCGAAGCGCGACTGTTGACGGCGCTGGACCTGAAGATCGGCGACAGCATCGACGTCGGTATGCGAACCCTCAAACTGGCGCGAGTGCTGACCTACGAACCGGATCGCGCCGGCAATTTCTACAGCCTGACACCGAGGGTGCTGATCAACCTCAGCGATCTCGCCGCGACCGGCGTGGTGCAACCCGGCAGCCGGGTCAGTTACCGCGAACTCTGGCGCGGTAAAGCCGAGGCGCTGGAAGCCTATCGTCAATTGATCAAACCCGGCCTGGCCGCCAACCAGCGTTTGCAGGATGCCCGTGATGGCAACCAACAGATCGGCGGCGCCTTGGGCAAGGCCGAGCGTTATTTGAACATGGCCAGCCTGGTGGCAGTTCTACTGTCGGGTGTGGCGGTGGCGCTGTCGGCTACGCGCTTCGCCACCCGCCGATTCGATGCCAGTGCATTGCTGCGTTGCCTGGGGCTGTCCCGACGGGAAACCATGGTGCTGTTCAGTTTGCAACTGATGGTGCTCGGGCTGCTCGCCAGCATCAGCGGCGCCCTCATCGGCTGGTTCGCGCAGCTGGGTCTGTTTGCGCTGCTGCATGATTTATTACCCACCGACGTTCCACCGGGCGGTCTGTTTCCTGCCATTGCCGGGATTGGCACCGGACTGGTGGCGCTGGCCGGTTTTGCCTTGCCGCCACTGGCGGCACTGGGCAGGGTTCCGCCATTGCGGGTATTGCGTCGAGACATGCTGCCGATTCCTTCCAGCACCTGGATGGTTTACGGCGCGGCATTGGGCGCCCTTGGGCTGATCATGTGGCGCCTGAGCCTGGACCTGCTGCTGACGTTCGCCCTGCTCGGCGGTGGCGTGATCGCAGCGCTGATCCTTGGCGGCTTGCTGTTGCTGCTTCTGAAGAGTCTGCGTCGAATGCTGGCGCGCGCCTCTTTGCCGTGGCGCCTCGGGCTGGGCCAATTGCTGCGTCATCCACTGGCGGCGGCTGGGCAATCCCTGGCCTTCGGCTTGATTCTGCTGTCCATGGCGCTGATCGCATTGTTGCGCGGCGAGTTGCTGGACACCTGGCAGAACCAGCTACCGAAAAACGCGCCCAACTATTTCGCGCTGAACATTTTGCCGGCGGACAAACAGGCGTTCACCGACCGCCTGATCGAATTGTCGGCGCAATCGGCGCCGCTATACCCGGTGGTACCTGGACGGCTGATCAGCATCAACGGCGAGCCGGTACAGGAAATCGTCAGCAAGGATTCGGCCGGTGACCGAGCGATCCAGCGCGACCTGAGCCTGACGTGGGCGGCGGATTTGCCGGCGGGCAACAAACTCACGGCGGGTAACTGGTGGGCCGAACAGACGCCGGACGATATCCCCGGCGTATCGGTGGAAGGCAAAGTCGCCGAAAGCCTGAAACTCAAGCTCGGCGATCACATGGTGTTTACCGTGGGCGGCGTCAATCGCGAAGCGAAAGTCACCAGCCTGCGGGACATCAACTGGGACAACTTCCAGCCTAACTTCTTCATGATCTTCCAGCCCGGCACACTGAAGGATCTGCCAGCGACCTACCTGACCAGTTTTTATCTGGCGGCCGGTCATGATCAGCAGATCGTGGATCTGTCCCGGGCGTTTCCGGCGGTGACCATCTTGCAAGTCGAAGCCTTGCTCGAACAGCTGCGCAGCATCCTCGCCCAAGTCACCCTGGCGGTGGAATATGTGTTGTTGTTCGTGTTGGCGGCGGGGATGGCAGTGTTGTTTTCAGGGCTGCAAGCGACGCTCGATGAACGCATTCGACAAGGCGCCTTGTTGCGAGCGCTAGGGGCCGAGCGGCAACTGTTGGTCAAGGCCCGGCGGATCGAATTCGGTTTGCTGGGGGCGGTCAGCGGATTGTTGGCGGCGCTGGGTTCGGAACTGGTAAGTATGGTGCTCTACCGCTACGCCTTCGACCTGCCGTGGCACCCGCATCCGTGGTTGTTGGTGCTGCCACTGATCGGTGCGGTGCTGATCGGGGGAGCCGGTGTGTTTGGTACGCGCCGTGCGCTGAACGCCAGCCCCCTGACAGTCTTGCGCGAGGGTTGATAGACTCAAGCTCTCTCTATCACAAGAAGTTGCCATGAGCCGTTATCGCCCTCCCCGCCCCGCTGGCACCGCGCTGATCACCCCCGAAGGTGAAGCGCGGATGCGGGCCGAGTTTCATGAGCTCTGGCATGTTCGGCGGCCGCAGGTGACACAGTCAGTCAGCGAGGCCGCGGCACAGGGCGATCGCTCGGAAAACGCCGAATACACCTACGGCAAAAAAATGCTGCGCGAGATCGACAGTCGCGTACGTTTTCTTACCAAGCGGCTGGAAGCGCTCAAAGTCGTCAGCGAAAAACCGAGCGATCCGAACAAGGTTTATTTTGGCGCTTGGGTCACGATTGAAGACGAGGACGGCAAAGAGTCGCGCTATCGAATCGTCGGGCCAGATGAACTTGACTTGAAACAGGGCCTGATCAGCATCGATTCGCCGCTGGCCCGTGCCCTAATCGGCAAGGCGCTGGACGCCGAAGTTCGGGTCCAGACACCGACCGGTGAGCAGTGCGTGTACATCGTGGCGATCGACTATCTTTGAGCCGCTGCGCTCTAAACCTCAACGACGGGTAATCAGCCCCTGTCGGGCAACGCGAATCAATTGCTTGATCACTTCGGGGGCGTCCTGGAGGCTGGGCGATTGAATCACCGCCAGATCGAAACTGTCGCTGGCAAATCGAGCCAGCGATTCACCCTCTTCGACAAACTGGATCAGGAAGGCCGCAGGCCCACCGGTGCGACGTGGCCAGCCATCGAGATAACGCAAAAGTGTCGGCTGATGTTTGCCGCCAAGCAGGATTTTTGGATTGCGCTGGGTGAGGTGTGCCGTGATCGGCGCGGGGCGTATAACTGGGCTTAGTGCATTCATTGTGTCGTGTCTCTGCCTCAAAAGTCTGCATGGCAGGTGAGAGGCAACACCGAACCAGCGCTTTAGCGGTATTTCGAAGCCTGTTTCAAGCTTCTATCGGCAACTGAATGAGTCACCTGGCGCCCCGCAAGTAGCTGTTTAAATCGGCGCATGAGCAGCATCCTAGAGAAGCTGACCGGACAGTGTCAAGAATGACGAGCAACAAAAAGGCCCGCAATGCGGGCCTTTTCATTGAGCCAGAGCGGTCAGCCGGCGATAGCGCGGTCAGCCGAGAGCTTGCCGGCGCCTTCGATCAGCACCGCGATAGTGCCACCGAGCAGGGCCAGGGCGAATTCATAGCCGTTGTTGACCATGAACAGACCGTGAGGGAGATGCACCGAGAAGATCGCCACCAGTGAGAGGATGGTCAGGCCGAGGGCTGCCGGGCGAACCAGCAAGCCAATGATCAATGCCAGGCCGGCGAAGAACTCGGTACCGCCCGCCAGCGTCGCCATCAGATAGCCCGGCGCCAGGCCGATGCTTTCCATGTACTGCGCCGTGCCCGCCAGGCCGTAACCACCGAACGCCCCAAAGAGTTTCTGCGAGCCGTGGGCAGCGAAGATGATGCCGACGAAAATCCGCAAGACAGTCAGGCCGTAGCCAGCGCGGGTAAACAGTACCTTGTTGATCAGTGTGCTCATGCTGTGTCATCCGTTGTCAGTGTGTGTTGGTTGGCCGCTATATTAATCAGTAAATCTCATGTTAAAAGCGCAATTAACGCGCCATAACAATCAGTTTATTCGATTATTTGCGTGAGGCAACTTTCTGCCCCTGGGGCTCCAACGACTCCCGCTCCCGATCGAACGCCAGGTAATACTTGTTCACGCTATTAACATAGCTGACGGCGCCCATTCCCACCTGCTCCATGGCGATGCGTTCGACCTGGAAGAACCACTGATTGGGATTCAAACCGCGCCGACGAGCCTCGGCACGCATCCCCTGAACCCGCTCCGGCCCCATGTTGTAGGCCGCCAGCACGAACGCCATGCGCTCGCGCTCGTTGAGTTTGGGGCTGGCAAAAAACTTGCGACGAATCATCGCCAGGTACTTGGCCCCGGCCTGCACATTGGCGTCGAGATTCTGAATGTTGTCGACCCCCACCCGCTGGGCGGCGGACGGGGTGATCTGCATCAGGCCGGTAGGGCCGCTGCCACTGCGGGCATTGGGTTGCAGGGCCGATTCCTTGAACGCCAGCGCCGCCAGATTCAACCAGTCCATGCCTTGGGCTTCAGCGTGTTTTTGCAGCACCGGTCGAAGTTTTTCGAGGCGCTGCCGATCAGCCTTGGCCAATGGATAGTGCACTTGATACAGACGTCGATAGATCCGCATGAACGCGGCATCCTGATCCGATGGTTTTTTGTAACCGCTCAGGAAGCGATCAATGCTCGCGCGCAACATTGAGGCGTCGCGGCGCACGAACCAGAACTCTTCGCCCGGTTCGCTGATGAGCACCTGCCGATCGAAACGCAATTTGGGCAGGATCTTGCCCCAGCGCTCGGCAATGGGTTGCTCGACGATCGTCAGGTGAAAGATTCCGCCCTGGACCATCTCCAGCACATCCTCGACCGCCAGACTGGGATCGACCCACTCGATGGTCACCGGTGGCAGTTTGAGCAAGGCGAGCTTTTGATTGATCTGGCTGACCGCGTCCCCGGCGGCACTGCCGGTGGGCAACGCCAGGGTTTTGCCGGAGAGTTGTTCGAGACGGGTATAACGTCGCTCGCCTTTGATCCCGACCAATATCAACGGGATGTTGCTGGCAATCGGTTCACTGGTGCTGACCGCGTGGCCCGGTTGCAGGTCCAGCAGTTCCCCCGGTGCGACCAGATCACCCTCGCCGCGCTGCAAAGCACCGATCAGTTGATCCTTGCCCTTGGGAATGATCTTTAGGGTAATTTCCTGACCGTCACGGGCGTGACCGTTGAGGTACTGCTCGAAGGCACGCAAACGGTGGTACTCAACACCGATGGCCTGCCCCTGGACTTCGCCGGAGCTGTTGCGGCTCTGGTTGACCAGCACCCGCAACACACGACTGCTGCGGATTTCCGCCAAGTCTCGCACTTTGGTCGAAGGCACGGCTTGCAACGGCCCGGCCAGACGCGCAACCGCCGGCATCGGCAGCAGCAACGAACAACACAGCAGTAGCAAAACCGAGGGACGTATCATCCACTCTCCAGAAAGAATACTGGGCCGACTTCAAGAATTTTCATGAAATCGAACGACAGAAACAGAGCGCCGTGAGCGCTGGCAAAGTGCGAAAGACTGGCACAGTGATGGCACCCTGGCCACCCTGACCTGTCTCGCGGCACCAAGAGACAGCTATAACTCGTTGTAGTTCTTGGCTTTTCTTATAAATCTACAGCTCTGATATGCTTTCCGGCCTTTGGTCCGAGGTAGCACCATGCAACTCATCGATATCGGCGTCAACCTGACCAACCCCAGTTTTGCCGACAAGCACCAGGCTGTACTCGACCGCGCCTACGCTGCCGGGGTCTGCCAATTGGTGCTCACCGGCACCAGTGTCGAGGGCAGCGAGCAGGCGCTGGAACTGTGCCGGCAACTGGATGAAACGGCTCAACGGCTGTTCGCCACGGCCGGCATTCACCCGCACTGCGCCAGCGACTGGAACGCCGACAGCGCCCAGCGTCTGCGCAGTTTGCTCAAGGAGCCAAACGTTGTGGCGGTGGGTGAATGCGGGTTGGATTTCAATCGTGATTTCTCGCCGCGCCCGCAGCAGGAAAAAGTCCTGGAAAAGCACTTGGAGTTGGCGGTCGAGCTGCAATTGCCGGTGTTCCTCCACGAGCGCGATGCCAGCCAGCGCTTGCTGGAAATCCTTCGCGATTACCGTGATCAGTTGCCGGCCGCCGTGGTGCATTGCTTCACGGGCGAAAAGAAGGCGCTGTTCAGTTACCTCGATCTGGATTTGCACATCGGTATCACCGGCTGGATCTGCGACGAGCGCCGGGGCACGCACCTGCATCCACTGGTGAAAGAGATCAAGCGGGGACGGTTAATGCTGGAGAGCGATGCGCCGTATCTGTTGCCGCGCAGTCTGCGACCCAAGCCGAAGAATGGTCGCAACGAACCGGCATATCTGACCGAAGTGTTGCGGGAAGTGGCGCTGCATCGGGGGGAGAGCGAGGAAGATCTGGCAGCTCACAGCACGGCGTGTGCGCGAGCATTCTACGGGTTGCCAATGGTCGACTGACGAACCGAACCTGTGGGAGCGGGCTTGCTCGCGAAAGCGGTTGAACAGTCAAAATTGATTTTGAATGTCCGTCCGCTTTCGCGAGCAAGCCCGCTCCCACATTAATCAGTGGCTGTTGCGCAACATTTCTTTGGGCACGTACTTGCCGATCTCGAACTTGCCGATCGCCGCGCGGTGCACTTCGTCTGGACCGTCGGCCAAGCGCAGGGTGCGTTGCATCGCATACATATAAGCCAGTGGGAAATCGTTGGACACCCCTGCCCCGCCATGGATCTGGATCGCCCGGTCGATCACCCGCAAGGCCACGTTCGGTGCGACAACCTTGATCTGAGCGATTTCGCTTTTCGCAATCTTGTTGCCGACGGTGTCCATCATGTACGCCGCTTTTAATGTCAGCAGCCGAGCCATGTCGATTTCCATCCGCGAGTCGGCGATCTTGTCGATGTTGCCGCCCAGGCGTGCCAAAGGTTTACCGAACGCAGTACGGGTTACCGCCCGTTTGCACATCAGTTCCAATGCACGTTCAGCCATGCCGATTGAGCGCATGCAGTGGTGAATCCGTCCCGGGCCAAGGCGACCCTGAGCGATTTCGAAGCCGCGTCCTTCGCCCAGCAGGACGTTTTCGTACGGCACGCGGACGTTTTCGAACAACACTTCGGCGTGACCGTGGGGTGCGTCGTCGTAACCGAACACGGGCAACGGACGAACGATCTTCACGCCCGGGGCATCCACCGGCACCAGAATCATCGAGTGCTGCGCATGACGCGGCGCGTCAGGATCGCTCAGGCCCATGAAGATCAGAATCTTGCAGCGTGGATCGCAGGCGCCTGAAGTCCACCATTTTTTGCCGTTGATTACCCACTCGTCGCCATCACGCACGGCGCGGGCGGCCATGTTGGTGGCGTCAGACGAGGCCACGTCCGGTTCAGTCATGGCGAACGCCGAACGGATCTCGCCGCGCAGCAACGGTTCGAGCCAGCGTTGCTTCTGCTCTTCGTTGGCGTAACGCACCAGCACTTCCATGTTCCCGGTGTCTGGCGCGGAGCAGTTGAACGGCTCCGGGCCCAGCAGCGAACGACCCATGATTTCGGCCAACGGCGCGTATTCGAGGTTGGTCAGGCCGGCGCCGAGTTCGGACTCAGGCAGAAACAAATTCCACAAACCTTCAGCCTTGGCCTTGAGTTTGAGCTCCTCCATGATTGCGGTCGGCTGCCAGCGATCGCCCTCGGCGACCTGGCGCTCGAACACCGCTTCGGCGGGATAAACGTAGGTGTCCATGAACGCGGTCACGCGCTCACGCAGTTCTTGCACCTTGGGCGAATAAGCGAAATCCATGGGCAGCTCTACCTTTTGACTGAGGGTTTTGATGAGTTGTTCAGGTCATGCATTCGATGCTAGAACAGCTACGAAAATTTACCTAGCCTATTCTCGGCGTGTATTAACATTCATCACCGATATATGATCGGGTGATCGCCAAGGCCTCCGGCCACAACAAAAAGCCCCAAACAATAAGAGTGCCGCGCAATGAATCTGAGCAAGGTCGACCTCAACCTTTTCATCGTCTTCGACGCGATCTACACCGAAGCCAACCTGACCCGCGCCGGGCAGATTGTCGGCATTACTCAACCGGCAGTCTCGAACGCCCTGGCCCGTCTGCGCGAGACCTTCAATGACCCGTTGTTCGTGCGTACCGCTCAGGGCATGGTCCCGACGCCCATGGCGCAGAACATTATCGGGCCGGTGCGCAACGCCCTCTCCCTGCTGCGGGTGTCGGTGCAGGAAAGCCGTATTTTCAACCCGTTGCAGGCGGTCAAGACCTACCGCATCAGCATGACCGACCTCACTGAAGCGGTGATCCTGCCGCCGCTGTTCCAGCGCCTGCGTCGCCTGGCACCGACGGTGATCATCGAAAGTTTCCTGTCCAAGCGCCGCGAGACCACCAAGGAACTGGCGGCCGGGCGTCTTGATTTCGCCGTCGATGCCCCCCTCAACACTGACCCGCAAGTGCGCCACGTCAAGTTGATGGAGGACCGTTACGTGTGCGCCATGCGCAAGGGCCATCCGCTGGCGGGCAAAGAAAAGTTCACCCTCGACGATTACCTGTCGCTGACCCATATCCATATCTCCAGCCGCCGCAGCGGACTGGGCCATGTTGACCTGGCCTTGGGCAAAATGGGCATCCAGCGCAAGATCGCCCTGCGGTCCCAGCATTACTTGATGGCATCCCAGGTGTTGCAGCAGACCGACATGGTGATGACCGTGCCGGAACGCTTTGCCCGTCGCCATGATTTGTATTCGGTGAACCTGCCGGTCAACGATGTGCCGCCGGTGGAAACCCACCTTTATTGGCACGAAAGCACTGACCAGGACCCGGCCAACCGCTGGATGCGCGAGCAGATGATCGAGTTGTGCCAGCAGGTGACGGCACATGAGAAGAAGCTCGATAAAGTGTAGGACTTGGCACCGCGTCATCGTTCTTCGCGAGCAAGCCCGCCCCCACATTCGATCGCATTCTTTCTGAAAGAACTGGGTTAAATGTGGGAGCGGGCTTGCTCGCGAATGGGCCCGCAAGAACACTGAAGATTCATGCTGCTTGACGTAAACGTCAACCTGCCATTAGCTTAGCGCCATGACCTTTTTCGAGCGCTTCCATGAGCAGCCAGACCTATAGCATTTCCGACCTCGCCCGCGAACTCGACATCACCACCCGGGCCATTCGCTTTTATGAAGAGCAAGGCCTGCTCAGCCCCGAGCGACGCGGTCAGGAACGCATTTACTCGCCCCGTGACAAGGTCAGCCTGAAGCTGATCCTGCGGGGTAAGCGCATTGGTTTCTCCCTGGCCGAATGCCGCGAGTTGATCGAACTCTATGACCCCACCGGTGGCAATCAGAAACAGCTGCAAACCATGCTGACCAAAATCGCCGAACGCCGCGAACAGCTGGAGCAGCAGATGCTAGACATCGAACAGATGAAGCTGGAACTGGACACCGCGCAGGAGCGTTGCACCCAGGCGCTGGAACAGACCATCAAAAACCAGCAAGTCATTCAATAGGTCTACACAAATCTAATGTGGGAGCGGGCTTGCTCGCGAAGGCGATCAGTCAGCCAACCTCAATGTTGAATGTAAGTCCGCTTTCGCGAGCAAGCCCGCTCCCACATTTGAACAGTGTTCGTCCATAACAATAGGTCCATTGCCATGTCCCTCCCCACTCACGTACGCCTGGTCGAAGTCGGTCCACGCGACGGTCTGCAAAACGAAGCCCAACCCATCAGCGTTGCGGACAAGGTGCAACTGGTCGACGCGCTGACCGCCGCCGGGCTCGGCTATATAGAAGTCGGCAGTTTCGTGTCGCCCAAATGGGTACCGCAAATGGCCGGTTCCGCCGACGTCTTCGCGCAAATCCAGCGCAAGCCTGGCGTGACGTATGGTGCACTCGCCCCGAACCTGCGCGGGTTTGAAGACGCCATTGCAGCCGGGGTCAAGGAAGTCGCGGTCTTCGCTGCCGCGTCGGAATCGTTTTCCCAGCGCAATATCAATTGCTCGATCAGCGAAAGCCTGGAGCGTTTCGTGCCGATCATGGACGCCGCCAGGCAACACGGTGTCAGCGTGCGCGGTTACGTGTCCTGTGTGCTGGGCTGCCCTTACGAAGGTAACGTCGCGCCTGCACAAGTCGCTCGGGTCGCTCGCGAGCTCTACGCGATGGGCTGCTATGAAGTTTCCCTGGGCGACACCATCGGCACCGGCACCGCTGGCGCGACCCGCAAGATGATCGACGTGGTGTCGGCCGATGTACCCCGTGAAAAACTGGCCGGGCACTTCCACGACACCTATGGCCAGGCCATGGCCAACATTTACGCCAGCCTGCTGGAAGGCATCTCGGTGTTCGACAGCTCCATCGCCGGCCTCGGCGGCTGCCCATACGCCAAGGGCGCCAGCGGTAACGTCGCGACCGAAGACGTGGTTTACCTGCTCAATGGCCTGGGTATCGAGACCGGTATCGACCTGGACGCCTTGATTCTGGCCGGTCAGCAGATTTGCACAGTGCTGGGGCGACCGACCGGTTCGCGCGTGGCCAAGGCTCGTAGCGCACAGTGAGTGCGCGGCTGTGCCGGGGTGTTACCGCCGCGTCTGAAACGTGGGGCGCAAGCGAGTAACACGGAAACAAATTGTCGGGTTTTGACGGAACGAAAAATCCGACAAAATCATAAACTATTGATTTAAAAGGATTTTTAAAAGTTGGCACGCCTTCTGCTATCTCTATGGCATAACAAGAACAAAAAAAGCGGCAAACCTAATAAAAATAAGACGTAACGACTCTGACATAACAAAAACAACACGGCAGAGACGCAGCTAACAGATTTTTTTGGAGAGGATGTGCTTTTCAGGGTGCTTTTCGGAGTAACCCGCAACCGGGCAGAGAACAATAAAACTACCTTCAGGTAGCTCCCGAACTGGTTGGATCGCTTAGCGAAAAAGTAGATCAGCGCTCAAAAAAATACGTTTGCTCTTGATCCCGGATGGGGATCGACAAAAACAGCGGTAAAGGGTCACGGTTTCCAAAAACAACAACAGACCGCCCCTCAATAATAAAAAAAGAGCACGCGCAACGACAAAATTAAAGGGGAGCTTCGGCTCCCCTTTGTGCTTTCCGGCATTCGTGTTTTCCTCGATCAAATTGTGGGAGCGGGCTTGCTCGCGAACGCGGCGTGTCAGTCACTGCATGTGTCGACTGATCCACCGCGTTCGCGAGCAAGCCCGCTCCCACAAGGGGAATGTTGTCAGTCTTGGTTACCGCGCAATTCCTCGATACTGATCTCACGCATCCGAAACTTCTGGATCTTCCCGGTCACGGTCATCGGAAACTCATCGACGAATTTAAAGTAACGCGGTGTCTTGAAGTGCGCGATGCGCTCCTTGCACCACGCTTGCAGCTCCTGCTCGGTAGCACTGTGGCCCGGATGGAATTTGATCCAGGCGACAATCTCTTCGCCATACCGCGAGCACGGAATCCCGATCACTTGCACATCCGCCACCGCCGGATGGGTAAAGAAGAACTCTTCCAGCTCCCGCGGGTAAACATTCTCACCGCCGCGGATGATCATGTCCTTGTTACGTCCGGCAATGCATACGTAGCCTTCGTCGTTCATGCTCGCCAGATCACCGGTGTGCATCCAGCCGGCCTGGTCGATGGCTTCCGCGGTGCCTTGCGGGTTGTTCCAGTAACCGAGCATCACGCTGTAGCCGCGGGTGCACAGCTCACCGATAGTGCCGCGCGGCACGAGATTGCCCGCCTCGTCGATGATCTTGCTTTCCAGTTGTGGCTGGGTGCGACCGACGGTGGTGACGCGCAATTCCAGTTCGTCTGACGGACCGGTCTGCAACGACACCGGACTTGTTTCCGTCATGCCGTAGGCAATCTGCACTTCGCTCATGTGCATTTCACTGATGACCCGACGCATCACTTCGATCGGACAGGTCGCCCCCGCCATGATCCCGGTGCGCAGGCTCGACAGATCGAATTCAGAGCGCTTTGGCTGATCGAGCATGGCGATGAACATGGTCGGTACGCCGTAAAGCGCGGTGGCCTTTTCTTCGGCGACGGTAGTCAGGGTCAGCAGTGGATCGAACGCATCGTTGGGATAAATCATGGTGCTGCCGTGGGTCATGCAACCGAGGTTGCCCATGACCATGCCGAAGCAGTGATACAGCGGCACCGGAATGACCAGGCGATCACTCGCGGTCAAGCCGAGGCTTTCGCCGACCATGTAACCGTTGTTGAGAATGTTGTAGTGACTGAGGGTCGCGCCCTTGGGGAAACCGGTGGTGCCGGAGGTGTACTGGATGTTTACCGCCTGGTCGAAATGCAGGCAGTGTTGACGTTCACTCAACTGCTGCGCCGACACGCTCCCCGCGAGATCGGTCAATTGCGACCACGGCAGGAAACCCGATGGCGGCTGAGCATCAAGGCTGATGACACCGCGCAGCTCCGGCAGGCGTTCGCTCTGCAATTTTCCGATGGATTGCTCAGCCAGCTCGGGAACGAGGCCCTGCAGCATCCCGTGATAGTCGGAGGTCTTGAAGGCACCGGCGCAGACCAGCCATTGGCAACCGGATTGCTTCAACACGTATTCGAGTTCGGAACTGCGGTAGGCCGGGTTGATGTTGACCAGAATCACGCCGATTTTCGCGCTGGCGAACTGGCTGATACACCATTGGGCGCAGTTCGGTGCCCAGATACCCAGACGATCACCGGTCTGCAAGCCCAGCGCCAACAGCGCTTTGGCATGCAGATCCACGGCTTCGGCCAGTTGCTGCCAGGTGTAGCGCAACTGTTGATGGCGCACGACCAGCGCCTCCCCGGTCGGGTACTGCGCAACGGTGTTATCGAACGCCTCGCCAATGGTCATCGCCAGCAAGGCTTTGTCCTGGGAACCACGGGTGTAACTGCGCTGCGGGTTTGCACTGGGTTGATCCATGACGACCCCTATTGTCTTTATTAGTGGGTTGCCGAACGTCACCTGTGGGAGCGGGCTTGCTCGCGAAAGCGGCGGGTCAATCGACATGAATGTTGAATGACAAACCGCATTCGCGAGCAAGCCCGCTCCCACAGAGTCGGTCCGCGTTACCGTGTCGAAACTGGCTCTACTCTCGCTCAAGTTGACGTTAACGTAAAGGGCGATTGACAGCCATTCGTCACAGGCTTACGTTAACGTAAAGGTGAGAACCAAATCACGGCCCTCCCTACCCTACAAAAATGCCAAAAGGTGACCCATGAGCTACCCATCCCTGAACTTTGCCCTCGGTGAAACCATCGACATGCTGCGCGATCAGGTTCAGTCCTTCGTCGCCAAAGAGATCGCACCACGCGCCGCTCAGATCGACATCGACAACCTGTTCCCCGCCGACCTGTGGCGTAAATTCGGCGACATGGGCCTGCTGGGTGTGACCGTCCCGGAAGAATACGGCGGTGCTGGCCTGGGTTACCTGGCGCACGTGGTGATCATGGAAGAAATCAGCCGCGGTTCGGCCTCGGTCGCCCTGTCCTACGGCGCGCACTCCAACCTCTGCGTCAACCAGATCAACCGCAATGGCAATCACGAACAGAAAACCAAATACCTGCCGAAGCTGATCAGCGGCGAACACATCGGCGCCCTGGCCATGAGCGAACCGAATGCCGGTTCCGACGTGGTGTCGATGAAACTGCGCGCCGATAAACGCGGCGATCACTACGTCCTCAACGGCAGCAAGACCTGGATCACCAACGGCCCGGACGCCAACACCTACGTGATCTACGCCAAGACCGACCTGGAAAAAGGCCCCCACGGCATCACCGCGTTCATCGTAGAACGTGATTCCAAAGGCTTCAGCCGCAGCAACAAATTCGACAAGCTCGGCATGCGCGGTTCCAACACCTGCGAGCTGTTCTTCGATGACGTCGAAGTACCGGAAGAAAACATCCTCGGCGTGCTCAATGGCGGCGTGAAGGTGCTGATGAGCGGCCTCGATTACGAACGCGTTGTCCTGTCCGGCGGCCCGACCGGGATCATGCAGGCCTGCATGGACTTGATCGTGCCGTACATCCACGACCGCAAGCAGTTCGGCCAAAGCATCGGCGAATTCCAGTTGATCCAGGGCAAGGTCGCCGACATGTACACCCAACTCAACGCCAGCCGCGCCTACCTCTATGCGGTAGCGCAAGCGTGCGAGCGCGGCGAAACCGCCCGCAAGGACGCCGCCGGCGTCATCCTCTACAGCGCCGAATGCGCGACCCGAATGGCCCTCGACGCGATCCAGATTCTCGGTGGCAATGGCTACATCAACGAATTCCCGGCCGGTCGTCTGCTGCGTGACGCCAAGCTGTACGAAATCGGTGCCGGCACCAGTGAGATCCGTCGCATGCTGATCGGTCGCGAACTGTTCAACGAAACCCGCTAAACGGAGCTGTCCATGGCTATCCTGCATACCCAGCTCAACCCCCGTTCGGCGGAGTTCGCGACCAACAGCGCGGCGATGCTCAAACAGGTCGACGACCTGCACACCCTGCTCACCAAAGTGCAGCAAGGTGGCGGCCCGAAGGCGCAAGAGCGCCACACCTCGCGGGGCAAACTGCTGCCTCGTGAACGGATCAATCGCCTGCTCGATCCGGGTTCGCCGTTTCTTGAGATCAGCCAATTGGCGGCCTACGAGGTGTATGGCGAAGACGTTCCGGCCGCTGGCGTGATTGCCGGGATCGGTCGCGTGGAAGGCGTCGAATGCATGATCGTCGCCAACGACGCCACCGTAAAAGGTGGCTCGTATTACCCGCTGACCGTGAAAAAACACCTGCGCGCCCAAACCATCGCCCAGCAGAATCGCTTGCCGTGCATCTATCTGGTGGACTCTGGCGGCGCCAACCTGCCACGTCAGGATGAGGTGTTCCCGGACCGTGAGCACTTCGGACGGATCTTCTTCAACCAGGCCAACATGAGCGCCATGGGCATCCCGCAAATCGCGGTGGTCATGGGTTCCTGCACTGCCGGTGGCGCGTACGTACCGGCCATGGCCGACGAAGCGATCATGGTGCGTGAGCAAGCGACGATTTTCCTCGCCGGCCCGCCGCTGGTAAAAGCCGCGACCGGTGAAGTGGTCAGCGCCGAAGACCTCGGCGGGGCCGATGTGCACTGCAAGATTTCCGGGGTAGCCGACCACTACGCCGAGAGCGACGAACACGCCTTGGCCATTGCGCGGCGCAGCATTGCCAACCTCAACTGGCGCAAACTCGGTGAGCTGCAACAGCGCACGCCGATCGCCCCGCTTTACGCCAGCGACGAGTTGTACGGCGTGGTGTCGGCGGATGCCAAGCAGCCGTTCGACGTGCGTGAAGTGATTGCGCGGTTGGTGGATGGTTCGGTGTTCGACGAATTCAAAGCACTGTTCGGGACGACCCTGGTGTGCGGCTTCGCCCATTTGCACGGTTACCCGATCGCGATCCTCGCCAACAACGGCATTCTGTTCGCCGAAGCCGCGCAGAAAGGCGCGCACTTCATCGAGCTGGCCTGTCAGCGCGGCATTCCGCTGCTGTTCCTGCAAAACATCACCGGTTTCATGGTCGGCCAGAAATACGAGGCCGGCGGCATCGCCAAGCACGGCGCGAAACTGGTGACCGCCGTGGCGTGCGCCAAGGTGCCGAAATTCACCCTGATCATCGGCGGCAGTTTCGGTGCCGGTAATTACGGCATGTGCGGGCGAGCTTACGATCCACGTTTCCTGTGGATGTGGCCGAACGCACGCATCGGCGTGATGGGTGCCGAGCAGGCGGCGGGTGTTTTGGTGCAGGTGAAACGCGAACAGGCCGAACGCAGTGGCCACGGTTTCAGCGCCGAGCAGGAAGCCGAGATCAAGCAACCGATCCTCGACCAATATGAAGAGCAGGGTCATCCCTACTACTCCAGCGCCCGGTTGTGGGACGACGGCGTCATCGACCCGGCGCAAACCCGCGATGTATTGGCCCTGGCCTTGTCGGCGTCGCTGAACGCGCCAATCGAACCGAGCCGCTTCGGCGTGTTCCGGATGTGATTTTCTGTAGGAGCGGGCTTGCTCGCGAAGGGTTCACCGCGGTTTACCTGATGCACCGCGTTATCGTTCTTCGCGAGCAAGCCCGCTCCCACAAGAGTTGTGGAGACGGATATATATGAGCGACTTCAACACCCTCGAACTGCTGACCGACCCGCGTGGTTTTGCGACCCTGTGGCTCAGCCGTGAAGAAAAGAACAACGCCTTCAACGCCGAAATGATCCGCGAACTGATCCTCGCCCTGGACAAAGTGTCGAGCGACACCAGCCTGCGGTTTCTGCTGGTGCGCGGACGCGGCAAGCATTTCAGCGCCGGCGCGGATCTGGCCTGGATGCAGCAATCGGCCGAACTCGATTACCACACCAATCTCGACGATGCCCGGGAACTGGCGGAGTTGATGTACAACCTCGCCAAGCTGAAAGTCCCGACGCTGGCGGTGGTGCAAGGCGCTGCATTCGGTGGTGCGCTGGGCCTGATCAGTTGCTGCGACATGGCCATCGGCGCCGATGACGCGCAGTTCTGCCTGTCGGAAGTGCGTATCGGCCTGGCCCCGGCGGTGATCAGTCCGTTCGTGGTGCAAGCCATCGGTGAGCGCGCGGCACGTCGCTACGCGCTGACTGCCGAGCGTTTCGGCGGACAACGAGCGCGGGAAATCGGCTTGTTGTCGGAGAGTTATCCGATCGCTGAGCTGGAGCAAAAAGTCGAACAGTGGATCGACAACCTGCTGCTCAACAGCCCGGCCGCCATGCGTGCCAGCAAGGATTTGCTGCGCGAAGTCGGCCACGGCGCGCTGACCCCGGCACTACGCCGCTACACCGAAAACGCCATCGCCCGCATCCGCGTCAGCCCCGAAGGTCAGGAAGGCCTGCGGGCCTTTCTGCAAAAACGTCCGCCGAGCTGGCAAGCCGAAACCACCACCAAGGAGCCGCGTTGATGAGCGCACCTGTTCTCACCACCCTGCTGGTGGCCAACCGCGGCGAAATCGCTTGCCGGGTGATGCGCACCGCCAAAGCCCTGGGCCTGACCACCGTGGCCGTGCACAGCGCCACCGACCGTGAAGCCCGACACAGCCGCGAAGCAGATATCCGCGTCGACCTCGGCGGCAGCAAAGCCGCTGATAGTTACCTGCAAATCGACAAACTGATCGCCGCCGCCAAGGCCAGCGGCGCTCAGGCGATTCATCCGGGTTATGGCTTTCTTTCCGAGAACGCCGGGTTCGCCCGTGCGATCGAAGATGCGGGCCTGATTTTCCTCGGCCCGCCCGCCTCGGCCATCGACGCCATGGGCAGCAAATCCGCCGCCAAAGCCTTGATGGAAACCGCCGGCGTGCCGCTGGTGCCTGGCTATCACGGCGAAGCTCAGGACCTCGACACCTTCCGCGACGCCTGCGAACGCATCGGTTATCCGGTGCTGCTCAAGGCCACTGCGGGCGGTGGCGGCAAAGGCATGAAAGTGGTCGAGGACGTCAGCCAGTTGGCCGAAGCCCTGGCCTCGGCCCAACGTGAAGCGAAATCCTCGTTCGGTGATTCGCGGATGCTGGTGGAGAAGTACCTGCTCAAACCGCGTCACGTGGAAATCCAGGTGTTCGCCGACCAGCATGGCAACTGCCTGTACCTCAACGAACGTGATTGCTCGATCCAGCGTCGGCACCAAAAAGTCGTTGAAGAAGCACCCGCTCCTGGCTTGAGCCCGGAACTGCGTCGCGCCATGGGTGAGGCCGCCGTGCGATCGGCACAGGCCATCGGTTATGTCGGCGCCGGCACTGTGGAATTCCTGCTGGATTCGCGGGGTGAGTTCTTCTTCATGGAGATGAACACACGCCTGCAAGTCGAACACCCGGTCACCGAAGCCATCACCGGCCTCGATCTGGTGGCCTGGCAGATTCGTGTGGCCCGTGGCGAAGCGCTGCCGATGACTCAGGCCGAGGTTCCGCTGATCGGCCATGCCATCGAAGTGCGGTTGTATGCCGAAGACCCGGGCAATGATTTCCTGCCGGCGACCGGTCGACTGGAGCTGTATCGTGAATCCGCGCAAGGTCCGGGACGACGGGTGGACAGTGGTGTCGAAGAAGGCGATGAGATCTCGCCGTTCTACGACCCGATGCTCGGCAAACTGATTGCCTGGGGCGAGGATCGTGAACAGGCGCGACTGCGGCTGCTCAGCATGCTCGATGAGTTTGCCATTGGCGGGCTCAAGACCAACATCAACTTCCTGCGCCGGATCGTTGGCCATCAGGCGTTTGCAGCGGCCGAACTGGATACCGGATTCATTCCGCGTTATCAGGAAGAACTACTGCCAGTCGCCTCAGACCTCAGTGACGAATTCTGGCAAGCCGCCGCCCAGGCTTTTGCTCAAAGCCAGCCGAGTTCTCCACGAGCCGATGACCCGGTTTCGCCTTGGGCCAACAGCAATGGTTTCCGTGCCGGACTGCCGACAGAAATCACCCTGCACTTGAGTTGTGAAAGCCAGGATCGCGCGCTGACATTGGGCGACGCTGATGCCCACACCGCTCAACTCAAGGGCGAGCAACTGCTGACCGAGCACAACGGCCTGCGCCGCCAGCATCGGGCAATCCGCCGGGGCGACGTTCTGTATCTGCAATGGGAAGGTGAATTGCGCCGCATCGAGTCCTACGACCCGATCAGCGCCGTCGAGGCCAGTCACAGCCATCACGGCGGGCTGACCGCGCCCATGAATGGCAGCATCGTGCGGGTATTGGTGCAAGCCGGGCAAACGGTCGAAGCCGGGGCGCAGTTGGTGGTGCTGGAGGCGATGAAGATGGAGCACAGCATTCGTGCGCCACACGCCGGGGTGATCAAGGCGCTGTATTGCCAGGAAGGCGAGATGGTCAGCGAAGGCAGTGCGCTGGTCGAGTTTGAAGAAGCATGAAATGAAGATCGGTCCTACGTCTTGCGAGGACCGATCTGATTAGAATTTAGCGGTTGCCTGGACCACTACGCCGATAATTCGGCACTCGTCGGTGAAGATAGCCTTCGGATAGGTCGGATTGAGCGGGACCAGGTAACGCTGCCCGCCCTCTTCGATCAGCTTGCGAAAGGTCGCCTCGGCGCTGTCCGGCCACTGGGCGATCACCAGTTTTCCGGGTTCCGGCACGATGGCCGGGTCCACCAGGATCATCATGCCCTCGGCAATGCTGATACCCGTGGGCGCGGTCATCGCATCGCCCACCACACTCAGCCAGAAGGCCGGGCCCTGGGCGTGGTAGTCGGTCAGCTCGAAGCGTTCCTCCTTGCGATACACCGTCAGCTCACCATCGCGCAGCTGCGCCGGCTCCTTCCAGTCACTGACCGGGTAGCGGAAGTACGGGTTGTACTTCAGCGCCAGAGGCATCTCCTCCTCTTCCAGGATGAGGGGTTCGCGGATCACCAGCACCACTTCGAGAAAGTCCATGCCCAGCGCCTTCAACACACGGTTCATGTTGACGACGCCGGGGTCGCGGCGTTTGTTCAGCCAGTGGCCGACGCCGCCCTGGGACATCCCGAGGCGATCTGCGAGTTCTTCTTGAGTGACTTTGAGTTCACTCATCTTGGCCTTGACCAATTCAATCCATTTATCCATGTGCGGCACGATACGTGGGCGCCTCCAGCCGTCAAAACACAAATTGTAGTATTTAATCTCTCGTCATAAATACAGTACGTACTAGGATGGGTTCACGGATCTGAATCTATCACGGAGTTTGCCATCGCCATGTCCATCCCCTGCAACGACCTGCCTGACATGCACATCGACACTTCCCTCACCTCGCCCAAAGGCTCTGCCGCCGCGCAACGAGCGCTGGACTATTACTTGAAACCAGCTGTTTCAGAGGACGTGGTCGAAGAACGTTTCTTTGACGTAAACCGCAACATCAGCTGCGAAGAGGCGCTGGTCCATGCCACCGATTTGCTGCGTTGTGCAGCCGCTATCGCGTACGAGTCAGCCAACAATTTGCAGGGCGCAAGTCGGGACCTGGCGATTTCGACGGTGCACATGATCGACATGGCCAGGGCGATGGTGGATCGATCCCTGGAGGGCGATCAGAACGGGTGAGACACGGGTACTGACAAGGAGGACGGGAAAGAACTTTCCAATCGCGCAGATAAAAACATTTGACTTGCAAACGAGAATGATTATTATTGCACGCAGCTGGTCGCGAGATCAGTCGATTGTCCAAGTGACCTTAGGTCGGTCTCCTGGACTATCTCCTCATCAGGCTAATCACGGTTTTTGACCCGGCTTTTTGCCGGGTCTTTTTTTTGCCAGTTATTCTGGCTTTACCTTCAGGCTAATGAAGTCTTTAGGTGCTGCAAATTCGAATGGCGCGGATGATATCAAAAGAATATCCATTGGCAAGAGAAGCCCGGCTTCATTGGCCCAAACTATTCATAAATAGCGCTTGAGAATCAATCGCACAGTCTCTAAGCTTCGTCGGCGTCAAGGAGGACGCCCCCCCGCTTCACCCAGAATTTCCCCCGGTTTTTCCCTTCCCAGCGTGTAAAGTAACAGCCATAAAATCATATTCAGGAATCGACTATGGCCGTGGCTAAATCCTCTTTCGACATCAGTGCCAACTTCGACAGTGGCAACATTGAAGTGCTGGACATCAGCAATCCGTTGCAAGCCCTGCTGGCCATCAAGCCAGACACCCGCAGCCAGCACTTTCAGTGGTTCCACTTCAAGGCCAGCGGTCTGCACGTCGGTCAGGAACACTGGTTTCGTCTGAACAATGCCAGCAAGTCCTCCTACAACAAAGCCTGGGATGGTTATCAGGCGGTGGCGTCCTACGACCACGTCAACTGGTTCCGGGTGCCGACCATTTTCGAAGGTGATTGCCTGCGCTTCAGCCTTGAAGCCACCGCCACCCACGCCTGGTTTGCTTACTTCGAACCCTACAGCCGTGGCCGTCACGACTGGCTGATCGAGCAAGCGCTGACCAAGGCTGGCACCGAACTGCTGGCCACCGGAAAAAGTGTCGAAGGTCGAGACATCCAGCTGCTGCGTAAAGGCACGGGCGCCGAAGGTCAGCGCAAAGTCTGGATCATCGCCCAGCAACACCCCGGCGAACACATGGCCGAATGGTTCATGGAAGGCGTGATCGAACGCCTGGAAAAACACGACGATCCTGTATTGAACAAACTGCTGACCAGCGCCGATCTGTATTTGGTGCCGAACATGAACCCGGACGGCGCTTTCCACGGTCACCTGCGCACCAACGCAATGGGCCAGGACCTGAACCGCGCCTGGCAGAGCGCCAGCCAGGAAATCAGCCCGGAAGTGCTGTTCGTTCAGCAACAGATGGAAAAGTATGGCGTGGATCTGTTCCTCGACATCCATGGCGATGAAGAAATCCCCTACGTGTTCACCGCCGGTTGCGAAGGCAACCCGGGTTACACGCCACGGATCGAAAAACTCGAAGAGCACTTCCGCAGTCATCTGAAGCACCTGACCAAGGACTTCCAGACCAAGCACGGCTACACCCGTGACGAACCGGGTAAAGCCAACATGACCCTGGCGTGCAACAGCGTCGGTCAGAAATTCGACTGCCTGTCGCTGACCCTCGAAATGCCCTTCAAGGACAACAACGATGCGCCGAATGCGCTGACCGGCTGGTCTGGCAAACGCTCGAAGCAATTGGGCAAGGATGTGCTGACGACCGTGGCGGAAATGGTCAACACCTTGCGCTGATGCGCAGAATCAAAAAATCGCAGGCTTCGCCAGCTCCTACGCCGACCGTGTGAACCGCACGAGTCTTTGTAGGAGCTGCCGCAGGCTGCGATCTTTTAGCCGCGATCCTTGCCCCGCAACATGCTGTCCAGCACGTCATCGCGGCGCACCCAACCGTGAAACAACGCCGCCGCCAAATGCAGCAGCACCGTCAGGAACAGCAAGTACGCCAGATACCCGTGAGCCTTGCGCAGGAACGCAAACACCTGCGCATTCGCCGGTACGATCGACGGCAACTGCAACGAGCTGCTGAGCATCACGGGATCCCCCGCCGCCGAAATCATCGCCCAACCCAGCAGCGGCAGAATCAACATCAAGGCGTACAGCAAAACATGCGAAGCCTTGGCCGCCAGCGCTTGCCAACCCGGCAGATCCGCCGGCAGCGGTGGCTGTTGCGTGGAAAAGCGCACGGCCAGGCGCACGACCACCAACAGCAAAATTGCGACGCCCAAAGGTTTGTGCAGATGAATCAGCCACTCATGACGCTCGGACACCGAAGCGGCCATGCCCGCACCGATAAACAGCATGGCAATGATCATCAGCGCCATCAGCCAGTGCAGCAATCGCGCTAAAGGCGCGAAGTGGTTCGGTTGAGCGCTCATTGATGAGACTCCTGTTTATTGGCAGAGGGCAACTGGCTGACTTCGCTGGTACGACGCAAGTAGGAAGTGGCGTACCCCGCTGAACGAGCGGCGAGCAATGGGTCGTCGGAACCTTCTATGCCGGCGGGCAGTACCAGCGGGTCGTAGTTGATGTCCCGGCATTCGCCATTGAGTTGCGGCTGGGTGCTTTCGAGCACGAGGGTGCCGGCGTTCAACACTTTGCGACCCTCGGGCCAGGCCTTGCTGGCGTCGTTGACCGGATCGCCAGGGTTGGCCAGCGTGATGTTCAACTGCCAACGCAGCGGCCCTGCGGAAATACGTTGAACCAGGTCTTTCTCGAGGAATTCACCACCCTCAGGCGCCGTAGCACCCGCGGCATCCTGAGCGACGGGCACCATGCTCCAGCGCACCGCTTGCCGTTGCCCGGCCGCGTTCACCAGGTAAAACGCATTGACGCTGTTGTAGGTTTCCGTCACGTAACTGGCCGACGGCTTGGCGGTTTTGATCCAGGCCAGGAACGGTGCAGCTTCCGGATGCGAACCGAAGAACGCTGGCACCGCAGCCGGGTTCGGCTTGCCGGTGGCCGGGTCCGGCGACTGGGCCTGCTGCAATTGATAGAACGCTTCGGGCGTACCCACCGGGAACACCGGCATGCTGTTCATCCCGGTGCGCCACTGCTGGCCGTTGGCCTGGGTGAAGCGCAACGCCAGGCTGCGGATCGGCACGCTGTTGTCTGGCGCATAAGGATTACCGGCCGGCAAGGCGAAACGCCCGACCACCGGGGTCCGCGCAACATTGAACACCTGAGCGCTGGAATAGCTGCGCGCCTCGCCACTGCTCTCGAAATGCCCGATCACGCACACGCCTTTGGAGTGGTTACGCCGGAAGCCGGGGTGCACGCCGTTGTTGGTCTCCAGCACATTGATCAGCTTTTTCGGGGTCAGGCGCTGTGGGTCAAAGGTGCCGTTGACGTAGGCAAAAGCCCCGGCCAGGGCGGCAACCACCACAGCGATACCGGCCAGACGCAATGTCAGGCTCGCGGCACTCAAGGGTGGCCGGGTTGGCGGTGATGAGCGATCTACCATGAAAGACTCCAGGGCCATCGGCCACAAGTGAGAAGGATCAAGCAGACGAACCCCGTGGCGGTTTATTCCATCGCCCGGTATTTATTTTTTCGGGCGTGGAATAACCTCCAATGCCGGGCGTCTTCCTAGTCCACAGCGTAGTGACTAGCCAGAACTTCATGAACGATATCGACGAACAACTGCGAGAAATTATTCCCAGATTGCGCCGGTTTGCCGTGTCGTTGACGCGCAATCCCAGCAGCGCCGACGACCTGGTGCAATCTTGCCTTGAGCGCGCGCTGTCGAGTTGGGGCGATAAACGTCCCGACGGCGATTTGCGCGCCTGGTTGTTTTCGATTCTGTATCGACAGTTTCTCGATGCTCACCGACGCTCCCGGCGTTATGCGCGAATGCTCGAATTCTTTACCGGCGGTGACGACTCACAGCCGTCGGTGGAGCGCACCGTGATCGCCCAATCGACCCTGCAAGCTTTCGATCAACTCACCACCGAACAACGCGCCCTGCTGCTCTGGGTCTCGGTCGAAGGCTTGAGTTATAAAGAGGTCGCCGAGATTCTCGACGTCCCCACCGGCACCGTGATGTCCCGCCTGTCCCGTGCCCGCCAGGCCTTGCGCCAGTTGAGCGACGGCGAAATTACCCGCCCTTCTCTGCGGAGACTCAAATGATCAGCCTGCCCCCAAGCGAGCGTGACCTGCACGCCTATGTCGACCAGCAACTCAGCGATGCCGACCGACGTCTGGTGGACACTTTTCTGGCCAGCAACGCTGAAGTGGCTGCCCAAGTGCGTGCCTGGCAACAGGACGCCCAGCAATTGCGCGCGGCATTGAGCGGCGCCCTGCAGCAACCGGCCAACCCGAACCTCGACCCGGCACTGATTCGCCAACGCCTCAAACGACAATCTCGCCGTCACCTGGCCAGCGCCGCCGTGTTGCTGATCGCGGTCAGCGTCGGCGGATTCAGCGGTTGGCAAGCCCGGGAGATGATGCTCATCAGAGCCATGCCGCCAATGACCGATGCCCTGCAGGCCTATCGCCTGATTGCCCAGCAAGGCATTTTGCCGGCCGACTACAAAGTCAGCGATGACGGTGACATGCAGGGTTGGCTTGACCGCTATTTCACTCAGGCCAATCGCTTGCCTGACCTCTCGGCCGCCGGTTTCAAACCGGTCAGCGGACGCTTGCTGAGCACCGAGCAAGGGCCGGCGGCGATGGTGGTTTACGAGGATCAGGGCGGCCATAAAATCAGTTTCTACGTCCGCCCACCGGGTCCGAAAAACTACCTGTTGCCGAGGGGCAGTCGCAGTGATGGCGAGTTGCAGGCCGAGTACTGGTCGGGGGGCGGGTATAACTACGCGATGGTCAGCCCGAGCGATACGCCGGCGGCGCAGATGCTCAAGCAAACCGTCCAGTTCTGACAACACCACAAATCCCCTGTGGGAGCGGGCTTGCTCGCGAAAGCGGTTCAACATTCAAGATTTATGTCGACTGTCACACCGCTTTCGCGAGCAAGCCCGCTCCCACAGGGGATTTGTGGCGGTTTCAGCCCTGCCCGAACACTTGCGAAGGCCTACGCAGCAACGGGTCGAACGGATTGATCCGCGGTCCGATCAGTGCCGCTTCGCGCTTGAGCATTTCCACCACCGTCGGCAAGCGATCCGGTCCCAGCCGATCACTCACGGTCGCCACACTCAACGCTGCCACTGCCCGCCCCTCCCGATCCAGAATCGGCACCGCCACCCCGGCCATGCCCTGCAACACGCCGGTGTTGCGCCCGGCATAACCGAGCTTGCGCACGTTCTCGACTTCCGAGCGCAGGAACACCTCGTCGTACAGGTGGAAATCCTTGAGCCTCGGCAAGTTGTAGTGAATCACCGTGTCGCGCTCTTCTTCCGGCAGGAACGCCAGAATCGCCAGGCTGCCCTGCCCCACGCCCAGCGCCACCCGCCCGCCGATGTCACCCGTAAAGGTGCGGATCGGAAACGGCCCTTCACTGCGGTCCAGGCAGATCGCATCAAAACCGCTGCGCGCCAGTAAAAACAACGAATCCCCCAACGACGCCGACAGCCGCAACAACGCCGGACGCACCAGTTCGCGCAGGTTTCCGGTGTTCCCGGCACGGGCCGCCAGGGCAAAAAACTCCAGGCTCAAGCGATAGCGTTTGCTGCGCGCATCCTGCTCGACCATGCCCTCATCCATCAGGCTGCGCAGCAATCGGTGCGTGGTCGGTTGCGACAACCCGATGCGCTGGGCCAGTTGCGTCACCCGCTCCCCGCCCTCGACGGTGTCACCCAGACTGCGCAGCACGGCAAACAGTCTGGAGACCGCGCCAACACCGACATCACTTTTGCTTTCATTCCGCTCAATGGAATCTGTCATGGGTTTTCTCGAGTATTAATTTACTCACCGAATGAAACTGAAAATAGTCATCGCTTCAGTGAAATAGGTCATTGAGCCCATCCTATTCTTCGTCCTACTCTGCGTCCAGACAGGGGCGATTCGAACAACAGCGGCAGCCGACAGAAGTCGAGCGCCAACGCACCCAGCAAGACCTTTTCGTATCTGCCCATACAAAAAAGCGCGCCTTCGGGCGACGCATAACAATCTCAGGTGGAGCGCAGTTATGGTTTTTGTGCAACTTGAAGGACTCGGCAAACGTTACGGCGAGATCGACGCCGTCGTTGCCACCAACCTCTCGGTCGAGAAAGGCGAGTTCGTCTCGCTGCTCGGCCCCTCCGGTTGCGGTAAAACCACCACCCTGCAAATGATCGCCGGCTTCGTCGAAGTCAGCAGCGGCCGCATTGTGCTGGACGGTCGCGACATCACCCACGCCAAACCCGCCAGCCGTGGTTTGGGCGTGGTGTTCCAGAGTTACGCGCTGTTCCCGCACATGACCGTGAAAGACAACGTCGCCTTCGGCCTGCGCATGCGCAAAGTGGCCAGCGGCGAGTTGCAGCAGCGAGTGGACCGGGTGCTGAAACTGGTGCGCCTCAACCAGCACGCCGAGCGTTACCCGCGAGAACTCTCCGGCGGCCAGCGTCAGCGTGTTGCATTGGCTCGGGCCCTGGTGATCGAGCCGCCGGTGCTGCTGCTCGATGAGCCGCTGTCCAACCTCGACGCCAACCTGCGCGAAGAGATGCAATTCGAGATCCGCCGCATCCAGCGCGAAGTCGGGATCACCACGCTGATGGTCACCCATGACCAGTCCGAAGCGCTGTCCATCAGCGACCGGGTGGTGGTGATGCAGGCCGGGCGCATCACCCAGATCGACGCGCCGTACACCCTTTACGAACACCCGCGCACCGAGTTCATTTCCGGGTTCGTCGGCAAGGCCAATCTGTTGCCGGGCGAGCGGGACAGCGCCGGTGTCGTTCAAGTGTGCAGCCGCGGCGACGGCGAACTGACCTTGAGCCTGCGTCCGGAAAAAATCGATCTGCGGGACAAGGGTCAGGGCCGCCTGCAAGGCAACATCGTCAGCCGCTTCTTTCTCGGCAGCCAATGGCTGTACGGCGTCTCGACAACCTTGGGCGAACTCAGCGTAGTGCGCCGCAACGACGGTTCGGCACCGCTCACCGAAGGCACGGCGGTCGGGCTCGATTGGGACGCAACGCTGCTGCGGGTGCTGAGTGTTGACGAGGTGCCAGCATGAGTACGCTTGTCGCCATTCGCCACGGACGCCAGGGTTACTGGCTTTCGGCACCGGCCCTGGCCTTGTACCTCAGCCTGCTGGTTATCCCATTGCTGCTGACCTTGGTGCTGTCGTTCAACGTCTTCGACTACAGCTCGGGGATCAACGGCGACGCTTACACCCTCGATCACTACAGCAGCCTGCTGGGTGATCCGTACTTCTACGAAATCTTTCTGCGCACGATGTGGATCAGCGCCCTGACCACCCTGCTCTGCGTGGTGATCGGCGTGCCCGAGGCCTACATCCTCAGCCGCATGGGCACGCCGTGGCGCTCGATTTTCCTGATTCTGATCCTCACCCCGCTGTTGATTTCGGTGGTGGTGCGCGCCTTCGGCTGGAGCCTGTTGCTGGGTGCCGACGGCCTGGTCAACCAGACCCTGCAAGCCTTCGGCGGCTCGCCGATGAAGCTGCTCTACACGCCATTCGCAGTAGTGATCGCGCTGGTCCACGTGATGCTGCCGTTCATGATCATTCCGGTCTGGACCTCGTTGCAAAAACTCGACCCGGCGGCCGAGCAGGCCGCGATGTCCCTCGGTGCCAGCCACTTCACCGTGATGCGCCAAGTGGTGCTGCCGCAGATCATGCCGGGCGTGCTCTCCGGCACCTTGATCGTGTTCGGGCTGGCGGCGAGCTCGTTTGCCATCCCCGGCCTGCTCGGCGGACGCCGGATAAAAATGGTCGCCACGCTGATCTACGACCAGTACCTGTCGGAGCTCAACTGGCCGATGGGCGCGGCCATCGCCGTGGCCCTGCTGTTGCTCAACCTGCTGATCATGCTGTCGTGGAACCGGATGATCGAAGGCCGCTACAAGAAGTCATTGGGATAACTCGTCATGTCCAAGAACGGTCCTTTCGCCCTGCTGTTCCATACCCTGGTGGTGCTGTTCATGCTGGCGCCGCTGGTGGTGGTCTGCCTTGTGGCCTTTACCCCGGAAAACACCTTGAGCCTGCCGACCACCGAATTTTCCCTGCGCTGGTTCCGCGCGGTGTTCGAGCGTGCTGACTTTGTCGATGCGTTCTACAACAGCCTGATCCTGGCGTTTTGCGCGGCCAGTCTGGCGACGCTGATTGCGGTGCCGGCGGCGCTGGCGATCACCCGCTTCGAGTTCCCCGGCCGCGACTTTCTCAACGGTCTGTTCCTGTCGCCGATCATCATTCCGCACCTGGTGCTGGGTGTGGCGTTGCTGCGGTTGTTTGCGCTGATGGGCGTCAACGGCAGCTTCGCCTGGCTGATCTTCGCCCACGTGCTGGTGATCACACCGTACGTGTTGCGACTGGTGCTGGCGTCAGCCATCGGCCTGGATCGCAGCGCCGAACACGCCGCGCAATCGCTCGGTGCCGGGCGCTTCACGCTGTTCCGGGAAATCACCTTGCCGATGATTCTGCCGGGGGTGGCCGGGGGCTGGCTGCTGGCGTTCATCAACAGTTTTGATGAGGTCACGCTGTCGATTTTCGTCACCTCGCCGGCCACGCAAACTCTGCCGGTGCGGATGTACGTGTACGCCACCGAATCCATCGATCCGATGATGGCGGCGGTGTCGGCACTGGTGATTGCGCTGACTGCATTGACGATGATTTTGCTCGACCGGGTCTACGGCCTCGATCGGGTTCTGGTGGGCAAACAATGAGGGCGCCATGGCTCTGCTGAAACGACTGGCCGAAGGCGACCGCCCGGCCCTGGACTTTACCCTCGACGGCACACCGGCCACCGGCCTGCTCGGCGACACCTTGCTGACGGCGGTGCTGACCTGCAGCGAACACTTGCGCGGCAGCGACTTCAGCGCCGAACCCCGTGCCGGATTCTGCCTGATGGGTGCGTGTCAGGACTGCTGGGTAAGGCTGGGCGATGGTCGACGCGTGCGCGCCTGCTCGACGTTGCTCGAAGCCGGACAGCAGATCAGCCGCGAACCGGGGAGGCCCCTATGAACACCTTTCCTACCAGCAAAAACCGTATCCCCTGTGGGAGCGAGCCTGCTCGCGATTGCAATCTGTCTGCCAGCATTAATGTTGAATGTCCAACCGTCATCGCGAGCAGGCTCGCTCCCACAAGGGATCGGCAACGGTCACGAAAGCCGGGGGCACCCCGCATCAATTGTGGGAGCGGGCTTGCTCGCGAAAGCGTCGTGTCAGCCACCACACTTTTTGAATGTACCGCCCCCTTCGCGAGCAAGCCCGCTCCCACAGGGGGTCGGCGGTGTTCACGAAAGCCGGGGGCACCCCGCATCAATTGTGGGAGCGAGCCTGCTCGCGATAGCGGTCTGTCGGCCAACACATCTGTTGAATGTGCCGCCCCCTTCGCGAGCAGGCTCGCTCCCACAGGGGGTCGGCGGCGTTCACGAAAGCCGGGGGCACCCCGCATCAATTGTGGGAGCGGGCTTGCTCGCGAAAGCGTCGTGTCAGCCACCACACTTTTTGAATGTACCGCCCCCTTCGCGAGCAAGCCCGCTCCCACAGGGGGTTGGGTATGAATTCGGTGGTCATCATCGGTGCCGGTCCGGCCGGGATTCGGGCAGCGCAAACATTGGTCGCCCACGGCGTTCGCCCGGTGCTGCTGGACGAAGCCGCACGCGGTGGCGGGCAGATTTATCGTCGCCAACCGGCAAACTTCAAGCGCTCGCCGCTCAAGCTGTATGGCTTCGAAGCCGGCAAGGCCAACGCGCTGCATCAGACGATCGACGCGCTGCGCGAGCAACTCGATTACCGTCCCGAGACGCTGGTATGGAACGCCGAGCACGGTGCGCTCGACACCTTGCATGAAGGCCGCGCCGCTCGGCTGGCGTTCTCCCGGGTGATCGTCGCCACGGGCGCCACCGACCGGATTCTGCCGGTGCCAGGCTGGACCCTTCCGGGGGTTTACAGCCTCGGCGCTGCGCAGATCGCCCTCAAGTTTCAAGGCTGCGCCATCGGTGAACGCGTGGTGTTCGCCGGCAGCGGGCCGTTGCTGTACCTGGTGGCGTATCAATACGCCAAGGCCGGCGCCAAGGTGGTCGCGGTGCTCGACAGCTCGCCGTTCAGCGCTCAGGCCCGCGCCCTGCCCGGCCTGTTCTCGCAACCGGCCACCTTGGCCAAAGGCATCTATTACCGCAGTTGGTTGACCGCCCACGGCATCCCGGTGCATCAGGGCGCCAGCCTCACAGGCATCAACGGCGAACAGCGGGTGCAATCGCTGACCTGGCGCAACGCCAAGGGCGATCAGCCTCTGGAGTGCGACGCCGTCGCCTTCGCCCACGGTCTGCGCAGTGAAACCCAACTCGCCGACCTGCTCGGCTGTGAATTCGCCTGGAACCCGCTCAACCGCGCCTGGCTGCCGCAACGCGACAGCGCCGGTCGCAGCAGTGTCGCCGAGGTTTACCTGGCCGGTGACGGCGCCGGCATCATGGGCGCCGACGCGGCGGAAATGGCCGGCGAGCGCGCGGCCCTGGCGTTGCTCGAAGACATCGGTTACCTGATCCCGCCGCAACGTGGGGCTCAATTGGAGCAGGCGCTGGGACGGATCGATACCTTCCGCCAAGGTCTGGAACGGGCCTTCGTCTTTCCCGAGCATTGGGCCGCCGATGCCCCGAATGACGTGATGATCTGCCGTTGCGAAGAAGTGCGGGCTGGCGACATCCGCCAGGTTGTGCGCGAGGGTCATTGGGAGATCAACCGGGTCAAGGCGCATTGCCGGGTCGGCATGGGCCGCTGTCAGGGACGGATGTGTGGCGCCGCCGCCGCGGAAATCATTGCCTGCGAAAGTCAGCGCTGCGTGTCCGACATCGGCAGGCTTCGGGCTCAGGCCCCCATCAAACCCCTGCCGTTTGGTCTGGAGGTCGAGTCATGATCGAAGTCGATGTCGTCATCATCGGCGGCGGAATTGTCGGCGCCTGCGCCGCGCTGTTTCTGAGCAAGGCCGGGCGTCGCGTGGCGCTGCTGGAGCGGGACTTTTGTGGCTCGCATTCCAGCGGCGTGAACTACGGCGGCGTGCGGCGCCAGGGGCGACCACTCTCGCAACTGCCGCTGTCGCAGCGGGCCCACGACATATGGGGACAACTGCCGCAGCTGATTGGCATCGACGGTGAGTATCAGCGCAGCGGCCACCTGAAGCTGGCCCGCAGCCTCAACGATCTGCACGCCTTGCAAGACTATGCCGCCAGCAGCCGGGGCTTTGGCCTCGACTTGCAGGTACTCGATCGCAGTGAATTACGCGCACGTTTTCCGTGGGTCGGCGAGGTGGCGGTCGGTGCCTCGTTTTGCCCCGGTGACGGTCATGCCAACCCGCGACTGGTGTCCCCGGCGTTTGCCCGGGCGGCGCGGCGACATGGCGCCCAGGTCCATGAACAATGCCCGGTGACAGCGGTGGAACACGATGGCCAACGCTTTCGTATCAGCACTCAAACCGGTCTGGAGCTGCAGGCGCCCTGGCTGCTGAATTGCGCCGGAGCCTGGGCCGGCACCGTGGCAGAACAGTTCGGTGAGAAAGTGCCGATGCACGCCGGGCACCCGGCGATGCTGGTCACCGAGCCGTTGCCGCTGGTGATGAATGCCAGCACCGGGGTCGAGGGCGGCGGTATCTATGCCCGTCAGGTCGCTCGCGGCAATTGTGTGTTGGGTGGCGGCCAGGGGTTTGCCCTCGACGGTGCCCGCGCCCGGCCGGGCCAGCACGCGGTAATCGAGATCCTGCGTCAGGCGGTCGAGCTTTATCCGTTTCTTGAAGGCGCCCAGGCGATTCGTACCTGGAGCGGCACCGAAGGTTACCTGCCCGATCGCCAACCGGTGATCGGCCACAGTGGCACTCAACCCGGTCTGTTGCACGCGTTCGGCTTTGCCGGTGCGGGGTTTCAGATCGGCCCCGCGGTGGGCCAGGCGCTCACCGAAATCATCTGCAGCGGCGCCTCAAAAACGTCGCTGGATGCGTTTTCCATCACCCGGTTTCACTCCATCTCCGTTGCTTGATAGAGGAAGGTCGCGCTAATGAATAACGTCAAACGCACTGCACTGCTCGGTATCTCCTGCTTGGGCGCTCTGCTCGCCGCCACCCAGGCCCAGGCCGAACCGACGCTTTACCTGGGCATGAACGGCGGGACCATGGAGCGGCTCTACGCCGACAAGGTGCTGCCGGTTTTCGAGAAGGCCAACAACGTCAAAGTGGTGATCGTGCCCGGCACCTCCGCCGATATTCTGGCCAAGGTCCAGGCCAGCAAAGGCAACCCGCAGATGCACGTGATGTTCCTCGACGACGGCATCATGTACCGCGCCATCGCCATGGGGCTGTGCGACAAACTCGAAGACAGCGCACCGCTGGCGCAGATTCCGGCCAAGGGCCGCATCAAGGATCAGGCCGTAGCGGTCAGCCTCGGCGTGACCGGGCTGGCGTACAACACGCGTCTGTTCAAGGAGAAAGGCTGGACCGCGCCGACCTCGTGGATGGACATGGCCGACCCGCGCTTCAAGGACAAACTGGTGTTCCAGTCGATGGCCTCCTCGACCTTTGGCCTGCACGGGTTCTTGATGTTCAACCGGATTCAGGGCGGCAGCGAAACCGACGTCGAGCCAGGCTTCAAGGCGTGGCCGAACACCGTCGGGCGCAACGTGCTGGAGTACATTCCGAGCTCGGCGAAGATTTCCGAAATGCTTCAGACCGACGAAGCCGCGCTGTTCCCGCTGACGCCGACCCAGGTCACCGCCCTGAAACTCAAGGGCATGCCGGTGGAATATGCGCAACCGAAGGAAGGCGCCGTGGTGCTCAACGTGGCCGAATGTGCCATCGCCAACAACACTCAGCCGGAACTGGCGCAAAAACTCGCTGCTTTCTTGCTGACACCTGAAGCGCAGGCCGCTGCGCTTGAAGACGGCGACCAGATCCCGTCCAACCCGAATACCCCGACCACCGACAAGACTCGCGGCCAGGTGGAGGCGATGAAGCAGTACCTGACCACTGCCATTGCGATCGATTGGGATCAGGTCAACGAACAGCGCCCGGCATGGAATGCCCGTTGGAATCGTAGTATCGAGCGGTAACCAGCGGATACAACACCATCGAGGCAACACAGCAAACCTTGTGGGAGCGGGCTTGCCCGCGAATGCGTAAGGTCAGGCAACCGAAAGGGTGACTGACACACCGCCTTCGCGTTCAAGCCCGCTCCCACAGGTTTCGCGCTTGACTGACTGACCTCAGGAAAGCGCCCTCGCCACCAGCGCTTTCGTCGACAGAACTGGAATGAAAATTCCCCGTTTGGTTACACTACGCCGCCGCAGCTCGGGGGAGCCGGCGTGCAAATTACGGGGTGAAATCACAGTGGCCGTTCGACCGCCAAACCGCTCGCGACTCACGCCACGCTGGCCTGCGCTTCGCCGCTTGTTCGGCAACTCATCGACGGCATCCGCCGGTAACACCGCAACCGGTCGAGTCATCCACGACTACTTCCACCGCAAGGCCCACACCCAGGGTTACACCCTCAGCCATAGCCAACTGCGCGTCATCGACTGCATGGCGCAACACGCCACAGCGCTGTCGGGCACCTCGGCAAAAACGCTTCCCGGTCTTTATCTGCACGGTGCTGTGGGTCGCGGCAAGAGCTGGCTGCTCGACGGTTTTTTCCAGGCCCTTCCCATCGCGGAAAAACAGCGCCTGCATTTTCATGGGTTTTTTGCGGACCTTCACCAGGGAATGTTCACTCATCGCGATCAACCCGATGCACTGGAAACCACCCTCGACGAACAGCTGCGCGATTGCCGGGTGCTGTGTTTCGACGAGTTTCACGTCCATGACATCGGCGATGCGATGCTCATTACCCGGCTGTTCAAGGCATTGTTCCGCCGACGCATCCTGCTGCTGGTCACATCCAACTACCCACCGGAAGGACTGCTGCCCAACCCGCTGTACCACGCGCGCTTCAAACCGGCGATCGACCTGATCAACGCTCGCATGCAGGTCATGGAGGTCGGCGGCCCCCACGACTACCGCAGTCAGGCGAGAACCCACGCCCAGCAGCTGTTTACCCAAGGCCAGTACGTCTGGCCGGCCACGGTGGCGCAGCGTCAGTCGTTGAACCTGCCCGAACGCGACGCGCCGGCCATTCAACTGCCCGTCGGGACACGCAATCTTCAGGCCCGACACTGCGAAGGGCGAACCATCGGTTTCACCTTCGGCGATCTGTGCGACCACCCCACAGCGGTCATGGATTACCTGGAGCTGTGCCGACGTTTCGATCATTGGTTCATCGATAAACTGCCCAACCTCGCCGAGTGTTCCATCGCCGCCCAGCAGCGCTTCATCAATCTGGTCGACGTCCTGTACGACCAGGACAAGCACCTGATTCTGCTCGGCCAGCGGTCTTTGCGCGAAAGCCTGGGCGGCGATGCCATCGATCTGGCGCGCACGCGCAGCCGGTTGGGGCAGTTGGTCGAAGTCAGGGGGCCGTAAGTTTTGTGGTGTCTGTCAGGCCCCCTTCGCGAGCAAGCCCGCTCCCACAGTTGATCGCATTCCAATGTGGGAGCGGCGGTACGACGATTCGACTTGCTCGCGAAGGCGGCCTGACAGTCACCACACATTTGCCGGTATCATGTCGCCCGTTTCCAGGCCTCCGCGCCCTCCTCTCGATCAAGAGTGAATCTGTTCATGGATACCCTTGCCCAACTGCGCGCCGGCCAACTGTCGGGCATCACCCGCCTGGACCTCACCGGCGGCCTGACGGAGTTTCCGCGAGAAATCTTCGACCTGGCGGACTCGCTGGAAGTCCTCAACCTCAGCGGCAATGCCTTGAGCAGTCTGCCGGACGACTTGCACCGCCTGACCCGTTTGCGCGTGTTGTTCTGCTCGGACAATCTGTTCACCGAACTGCCCGACTGTCTGGGCCACTGCGCCGCGCTGACGATGATTGGCTTCAAGGCCAACCGCATCGAGCACGTGCCAGGCGCCGCCCTGCCACCGTTGCTGCGCTGGCTGATCCTGACCGATAACTGCATCACTGAACTGCCGGCCGAGCTGGGTGAACGCCCGCACCTGCAAAAACTCATGCTGGCTGGCAACCGCTTGCAACGTTTGCCGCAGAGCTTGCGTCATTGCCATCGACTCGAACTGATCCGCATCGCCGCCAATCAGTTGAGCGAGTTGCCCGAGTGGCTGCTGTCCCTGCCCAGCCTGACCTGGCTGGCGTACGCCGGTAACCCGCTGGAGACCGAAGCCGATGCGGCCGCTCTCGAAGCCACGCCCCGCATTCCCTGGCCTGAACTGCGACTGGAGCAGCAACTGGGCGAAGGCGCCTCAGGAGTGATTCATCGGGCCATGTGGGATCGACCGGACCAGCCGGCCACACAGGTCGCGGTCAAACTCTACAAAGGCGAAATGACCAGCGATGGCTCGCCGTTGCACGAAATGAACGCCTGCATCACCGCAGGTTGTCACCCCAACCTGATCCGGGTTGAAGGGCGAGTCGTCGAACATCCAGAAGCCCAGGCCGGGCTGGTAATGCAATTGATCGATCCGAGCTACCGCAATCTGGCCGGGCTGCCGAGCCTGGCGTCATGCACCCGCGACGTTTACGCCAACGACACCCGGTTCAGCGCTGGCGTGGCATTGCGGATCGCCTGTGGCATCGCCTCGGCAGCCGAACATTTGCACCAGCATGGCATCACCCACGGCGACCTCTACGGCCACAACATTTTGTGGAACGAGCACGGTGATTGTCTGCTGGGGGATTTTGGCGCCGCGTCTTTCCATGCCCTCTCGGACAGCCTTGAAAGCCGTGCGCTGCAACGGATAGAAGTGCGGGCGTTTGGTGTTTTGCTGGGGGAATTGTTGGAGCGGATCGACTCAGGGTTGAGCGATGAAGGTCGTGTGCAGCTGGAGCAATTGCAGCAGCGCTGCTGTCAGCCGCAGGTGCTGGAGCGACCGGGGTTCGCGGAGATTGTGCGAATACTGGAAAATCGGTGACCGCTACGCGGTCATTCGCGAGCAAGTCGAATCGTCGCACCGCCGCTCCCACATTTAATCTCTGTTAATAGCAAAATATGTGTTTAACACAGATAAATGTGGGAGCGGCGGTGCGACGATTCGACTTGCTCGCGAAAGCGGTGTCACTGAAAAATCAAATTACCCCGCCAACCCGACAAACATGTCCTGCACGTCATCGTGGTTATCGAGGCCTTCGAGGAAGGCTTCGACTTCAGCCATCTGCTCATCGCTCAGACCGCTGACCGGGTTTTTCGGCTGGTAACCCAACTTGGCCGACAACACGGTGAACCCTTGCTCGGGCAGGGCTTTCTGCACAGCGTCCAGGTCCGCAGGCTCGGTCAGGAACAGGGTCGTGCCCTCTTCATCACCTGGCTCGAAATCCTGGGCGCCGGCTTCGATGGCGGCCATTTCCGGATCGGCGTCAGGGCTGTCCGGGGACGCCTCGATCATGCCGACATGGTTGAAGTCCCACGCTACCGAACCGGAAGCGCCCAATTGGCCCTTGCGGAACGCAACGCGGATTTCAGCGACGGTGCGGTTGATGTTGTCGGTCACGCATTCAACGATCAGCGGCACCTGATGCGGTGCGAAACCTTCATAGGTCACGCGATGGTATTGCACGGTTTCACCCAACAGGCCCGCGCCTTTCTTGATCGCGCGATCCAGGGTTTCCTTGGGCATCGAGGCTTTTTTGGCCTGCTCGACCACCAGGCGCAGGTGTGCGTTGGTGGCAGTATCGGCGCCGTTTCGGGCCGCGATGGTGATTTCTTTTACCAGTTTGCCGAAGATCTTGCCCTTGGCGTTAGATGCCGCTTCTTTGTGTTTAACCTTCCACTGTGCGCCCATTACTCACTCTCTTGATCTATGGCGCCGAGACATCTATTGGCCGACGCATGGCGCAAGTTTATACGCCCTAAAGTTGGCAATCGACCAAAAAATCCACCCTGTTTACCCGCATGACCAATCGACATCTTCACCGGCAGTTGTAGGGCGTTTCTGAAACTTCGATTTGCGGTGACCATAAAGGGCTGTGGTTTCGTACCCTCTGCGCCCGAATTCCATGGCAGAAGCGCGCTCGATGCACAACGACAAGGAAAGTCCCTTAACCCTGACACTTCTCGACGGCGATTTGAGTTTGCAGGTGTTGCAATTCAGTGGCCGAGAAGCCCTCAACCAGCCCTATCGATTCGACATCGAAGCGATCGGCCTCGCACCGGCCATGAACCTCGACCGATTGCTGCAGCAGCCGGTGTTCCTCAGCCTGATGGAGGGCCAGGGTATTCATGGCGTACTTCACAGAGCCAGTCGCGAGCATCGCGGCCCACACCGGATCGGCTACAAACTGGTGCTGGTGCCCTACCTTCAATGGCTCGACCGGCAGCGTTCACGCCGCGTCTTTCATCACCTCAGCGTACCGATGATCCTGCGCCAACTGCTGGAGGAACATGATGTGCCCTTAGGGAGCTATCGCTTTGAATTGTCGAACGAACACTATCCCGTCCGGCCTTTTTGCATTCAGTACGAGGAGAGCGATCTGGCATTGCTGCAAAGGCTGTGCGAAGAAGAAGGCATTCACTATCACTTCGAACATCAGCGCGACGGGCATGTGCTGGTCCTGGCCGATGACAGCCTGAGCTTCCCCCAGGACCCCGTCCTTACGCCTTTCCAGGGCAACGCGCCCGACGACAGTGACGTGCCGGTGATCAGTGAGTTGTTCCAGCGCCATGACTCGCCGCCCTTTCCCTCACGACTGGAGGCCAGGAACCGTGGCTCGCAAAAACCTGACGAGGGAGCGGCCAACCACGCTTTCAGCAAACCATTGCCGCTGAGGGTCCGGCCCGCGGCCGAGTACATCCATCGCGATCAGTTGAGCCGACGACAACTGGAACGTCTGCGTTGCCAGCACCTGCAGATCCACGGTCAAAGCAACCAGAGCGCACTGCGCAGCGCACGGATAGTGCAAGTGTCAGAACATCCACTGGCGAATTTCAACGATCAGTGGCTACTCACCGAAACCCGACATCAGGGCCAACAACCTTCGATTCTTGCCACCGACAAACCCGTCACTGTCCGCCATTACCGCAATCAGTTCACCGCCATTCCCTGGTCAACGGTATTCAGGCCGGCGCTCAAACAGACCAGGCCGAGCATCCCGGGCTATCAGCCCGCCCGGGTGCTGGGCCCTGCCGGGCAGCCAGCGGCGCTGGATGATCGAGGTCGAATACAGGTCGGGCTGTGGCCAACAGCGCAAGCGGATCCGCTTGAATCTGCCGGACTCTGGCTACCGGTGGCCCTTGCAGCGCCGGACGCTCGTATTAACCCGTGCAACCTGCCAACGGGCGGCAGCGACGTCCTGATCAGTTTTCTCGACAGTGATCCGGACCGGCCGGTGCTGTGCGTCGGCATGGGCCATCACCCACGCACCCGGCCTGTTCCCGAGCCACGCCGCGATAGCCACTTGCTGCTCGATTGGCTGGTCAATCGCTCGGACCTCATGCCCTGACACTCAGCCCTTGTCGGCCTTGCCGGCCGCCGCCGCGAACTTCGCCAGACGCACATCCAGATGCCGTGGCCGGCGCCCGTGATCCTCGGCGCGTTCCTTGCGGCGAATGGCGTTGCGCACCATCAGGGAGCCGAGGTAACGAATCGGTTCTGGCGGAAACAAGCCCAACGGTCCGTTGACCAGAGGCGAACGGGTCCAGGCGTTGTCCAGTCCCTGAACCATCGAGGCGAGAATCTGCCCGCCCATATGACACGGGCCAACCCCGCTGCCGGAGTATCCGAAACCATAAAACACGTTGCCGCTGGCACTCATCTGACCGAAAAACGGTAAACCGGTGACCGAGCGATCAGACGGACCGTTCCAGGTCGCCTCGACCTTGACCTGGGCAAACGCCGGGAAGAACTCGCTCAGGCTGTGCTGCAACAAACCGGCATAGGGCGATGGCTGATCGAACACCGGCAACATTCGCCCGCCGTAAGCAAAGGTGTTGCCGCCCTTGCCGAGCATGATTCGGCCGTCCGGAGTGTTGTGGTAGTAGTGCACGAAAATCCGCGAATCGAGCACGGTGACGCCGCTGGTCAAGCCGATCTCATTGAGCAGATCAGGTCGCGGTTCGGTGATCAGCATGTCGCTGGAAACAATCGCCACACTGCGCTCGAACTGTGGAAACGCCCGGGCCATCCAGGCGTTCATCGCCAGCACCACGCGATCCGCGCGAACGGTGCCGTTGAGGGTTTGTATCCCCGCAGGCTTGCCCTCCTGCAACCCAGTCATGGCGGTGTGCTCGTGAATCCTCACCCCGAGTTGTAAGGCCACCCGGCGCAAGCCGCGCACCAGTTTGCCCGGTTGCACGCTGGCCGCCGCCGGGGAAAACCAGCCTTCCAGATGTTTGCTGGAACCGGCCATGCGTTGCACATCGGCCACCGGCCGTTGGGTGAAAGAGTTGATGCCATTGCGCTCCAACGCCGCGATCACGGCATCGGTCGAGCCGCATTGGGCACGGTTGGTGGCGGTGTAGAGCGTACCGTCGAAGCGGTAATCGGCGTCCACCGCGTACTGCTCGCAAAAGGCGCCGATGGCATGGATGCTGCGCTCCGACTCCTTGACCAGTCGCACCGCTTCTTCGACGCCGAACAGCCGTTCAAGGGTGAAGTACTTGGCCGACCACGACAGCGCACAACCACCGTTGCGCCCACTGGCGCCGGCGCCGCAGATATCGGCCTCGATCAGCAGCACATCCAGCTCGGGGTTCTGTTCCTTGAGCATGATCGCTGTCCACAGCCCGGTGTAGCCGCCGCCGACGATGCAGACTTCGGCCCGGGTGTCGCCTTCCAGTGCCGGACAGGTGTCGGATACATCGGCCTTCAGGGCCTGGTCCAGCCAAAAGGGTCTCATTGGAAATCTCCAGTCAGATGTCCACCCGCTAGCCTGCCGCAGGCGCAGCAAGCCGCGAGGGAAAGGGGTTCAGCTACGCAGAGGTTTTACAGTCATCCGTTGGTTAGGCACGAAAGCGCTTTCGGCACGCAGGCCAGCCGGGCGGCTGTTCCAGTGCGGGATCAGCACCAGGGCCGAGAACAGCGCGCAGCCGGCGAAGACGATGAACACAGTGACCGAGTCGAAGTAGCCCGGCAGCAATCCGCCAAGAATCGCCCCGACCGAACCACAACCGTTGACGAAACCGGCCGCTGTGGCGCCCGCCTTGGCGGTGCCGAAATCGATCGCGGCCGCGCCGCTGATCATCGAGTCCGGTCCATAAAGGGTTAGGCCCATGACGAACAGCAGCGCCACCACCAGCATCACGCTGCCGGTATGCAGGGCGCCCATGAACAACGCCAGGGTCACCGTCAGCGCCAACAGGCTGAGCACACACGCCGGCATGCGTCGGGCGCCAAACAGTTTGTCCGAAGCCAGCCCCAGCAGGATCGGCCCAAGCAACCCGGCCAGTTCAAATGCGGTCGGAATGATTGCCGCGCCGACCTTGCCCACCGAGGGCATCTGCTCGAAGACGATCACCGGCCCCCAGAGCAGAATCGCGTAGCGCGCCGGTTTCAGCAGAAAGTACGCGAGGCCCAGAACCAGCACGGTGCGGTTGCGCAAAATTTCCTTTAACGGTTCCAGAATGCTGATCTTGCTTTGCGCGTCGGCCTCTTGCGCCGTCAGCTGCGGCTCCGGTTCCACCGCCGGCAAGCCAACGTCTTCGGGTTTGTTGCGCTGAAAAATAAAAAACAGCACGGCGACCAGCCCAACCACCGCCGCACTGGAAAAGAACGCCGCATGCCAGGTGCCGATCAGCGTATACGCCCACCAGCCAGCAAACGGCGAAGCCACCAACCCACCAAAGGCGTAGCAGGAACTCCACAACCCCAGCACCCGCCCGCGCTGCTCGGCGGGAAAGAAGCTACCGAGGTTCTTGCACAGCCCGGACCAGCCGGTGGACTGGGCAAACCCTTGAATCAACATGCAGGTAGCGAAGATTGGCAACGTCGCAAAACTGCCCATCACCAAGGCTGCTGCCGCTGAAATCAACAACCCGCCAAACACTACGACCCTTGGGCCAAAGCGGTCGGCCAGGATGCCCCAGGTGAATTGCCCGATGGCATAAGCCGTGAGGTAGATGGCGTCGAGGTTGGCCATGGCCATTTTGTCGAGCATGAAGGTGGGGTCTTCGGCGATCCCCAGTTTTGCCACGGAAAAAGCTTTGCGGGTGAAGTAGAACGCGGCGTAAGCGAGCCAGGTGATCGCGAAGATCTGCACGCGCCAACGCTTGATGGTGCCGATGTGCTTGTTCATGGTGGTTCTGACCTCAGGGTGTGAGTGTGCCGGCAGAAATTGAGAAATAACGCCTGTTTTTTTATTGTTGAGCACTTCGATATCGCGGCTTCCCTTTGGCGATATCGGTCAGATGAGTCCTGCTGTTGCACGCACAGGCTCATGGCCGCCGACGCTGTTCGACTGACCAGTCACCGGGGCTGAGGTGGATAAAAACAATTACTGATTAATAAGTGAAATCGATTTATCGTATTTCCAATATAAGCTCAGCTTGTTACTGGAGGTTTCGATGTCGGTTTCCCACGCCCAGCTCAAAGCCTTCCACGCCGTGGCCGTCCATGGAAGCTTCACCAAAGCCGCCGAGCGGCTATTCCTCACGCAACCGGCGATTTCCGACCAAGTGCGCAAGCTCGAAGAGCGCTTCGGTGTGCTGTTGTTCCACCGCAACAAACGTTCGGTCCGGCTGACGGATTTGGGCGAGCGGTTGCTGAGCATTACTCAACGATTGTTCGTTATCGAGGCCGAGGCGCAGGAGCTCTTGCATGACTCCAGGGCCTTGCAAACCGGCAGCCTGATTCTCGCGGTGGATGCGCCAGTGCATGTGTTGCCGCAGATTGCTCGCTTTTGTGAGCGCTACCCCGGCATCAGCGTGAAGATCGAAACTGGCAACACCGACGAATCGCTGTTCCGGTTGTTCAACTACCAGGCCGATCTGGCGCTGCTGGGCCGGGAGGTGAGTGACGAGCGTCTGATCTCGTTGCCGCTGCGCAACGACCCGATGGTGGCGTTCGTTTCGCGCCATCATCCGTGGGCCGACCGCGAGTCGATTTGCCTCGCGGATCTGGATGACACGCCGTTGGTGCTGCGGGAAATCGGCTCGGTGACTCGGCAAACGCTGGAAGAAGAAATGGCTCAGGCAGGCTTACGTATCCGCCCGGCGATTCAGGTTGAAGGCCGGGAAGCGGCGCGTGAGGCGGTGGTGGTGGGGATTGGTGTCGGTGTGGTGTCGGCCGCCGAGTTCGGTGCAGATTCCAGGGTTTGCGCGCTGCCGATTACCGACTGCAAACGGCGATTGACCGAGACACTGGTGTGCTTGCGCGAGCAGAGTTCGCGGCGGGTGGTGGCGACGTTTCTGGAGATGGTACGCGAAAGCCTTGTGTAGGCAGGCCCGGCCCCTTCGCGAGCAAGCCCGCTCCCACATTTGACCGAGTTCTTCCTGGAGAAATGCGATCAAATGTGGGAGCGGGCTTGCTCGCGAAGGCCGCGCCTCGGTTTATCGGGCGGGTGCCAAATCGAAAAACGCCTGTATCAAGCGCAAATCCCGCCGCCGCTCCATGCAGCCAATCATGTGTCGGTTAACCAACCCTTCACCCAGAATTGGCACCGCCGCCACCCGCGGGTCATGACTGACCTCCACCGACGACACCACGCCAACCCCTAACTCTGCGGCGACGGCTTCGGTCACCGCCTCGCGACTGTCCAGCTCCAGTAACACCCGTGGACTAACCGACGCCGCTGCGCACGCCTCGTCGAAAGTGCGCCGGGTGATCGAACTGGGCTCGCGCAACACCATGATCACCTGATCCAGCGCCTTGAGCGGCACCCCCTTGGACATCTGCGCCCAGGGATGGCCGTCGGGCACCAGCGCACAAATCCGTGATTCGCTCAAGTCTTGCAAATGCAGCCCCTTGCGCGGTTCGACCTCGGTCAGCACCGCCACGTCGGCATGCTCCGACAACAACGCCGCCAGGGTTTCCTGTGCATTGCCCAGCCGCAGGTTCACGGTAATGCCGGGATACCGCGCGCGCAAACTGGCGAGCATCGGCATGACCATGTGCGGCCCGTCCGCCGCCACCTCCAGACGCCCGGTCAGCAACTGCCGGTTCGCTTCCAGCATCACTTGCGCTTCTTCGGCCAGACCGAACATTGCCCGGGTGATCGCGGCCAGTTTGGTGCCCTCCTCCGTCAGCTCCACCCGTCGTGCGGTGCGCCGCAACAGGGTGATCTGGTAATGCTCCTCCAGCGCCTTGATGTGCCCGGTGACCGCCGGTTGGCTGATGAACAGTCGCGCGGCGGCCCGGGTGAAGCTGCCCTCGCGGGCCACCGCATCGAATGCGCGGAGCTGGAACAGGTTCATGAATAACCCTCACTGATGGCTGGCATAACAACAAACAATTTGATTGATAGCACAGCAAATTGCAATTTAAGCCCCGTAGCTTCATCCCATCGATTGCGAGGACACGAGAATGAGTACTGCCGAACCCATCCTGCTCACCCCCGGCCCACTGACCACTTCGGCCCGCACCCGTCAGGCGATGATGGTCGACTGGGGTTCATGGGATGACCGTTTCAATCAACTGACCGCCAGTCTGTGCGAACAACTGCTGGCGATCATCAACGGCGGCGACAGCCACCACTGCGTGCCGCTGCAAGGCAGCGGCACCTTCGCGGTCGAAGCGGCGATCGGCACGCTTGTGCCTCGCGATGGCAAAGTCCTGGTGCTGATCAATGGCGCCTACGGCAAACGCCTGGCGAAAATCTGCGAAGTGCTCGGCCGCTCCTTCAGCACCTTCGAAACCGCCGAAGACGAGCCGACCACCGCCGCCGACGTCGACCGCCTGCTGCGTGCCGACGCCAGCATCACCCACGTCGCGCTGATCCACTGCGAAACCAGCACCGGCATCCTCAACCCGCTGCCGGAAATCGCCCACGTCATCGCGCAACACGGCAAACGCCTGATCATCGACGCCATGAGCTCCTTTGGCGCCTTGCCGATCGATGCGCAACAGGTGCCGTTCGACGCGCTGATCGCCGCCTCGGGCAAATGCCTGGAAGGCGTGCCGGGAATGGGCTTTGTCTTCGCTCGCAAAGAAGCGCTGGCCAATGCCGCCGGCAACTCGCACTCGCTGGCGATGGACCTTTTCGATCAGCACACCTACATGGCCAAGACCGGCCAATGGCGCTTCACCCCGCCGACCCACGTGGTCGCGGCGTTGCACGAAGCCCTGCTGCAGTACAACGAAGAAGGTGGTTTGCCCGCCCGGCATCAGCGCTATGCCAACAACTGCCAGGTGCTGCTCGATGACATGGCCAAACTGGGGCTGCGCAGCTTCCTGCCCGCCGCGATTCAGGCGCCGATCATCGTCACTTTCCATGCGCCGAAAGATCCGCGTTACCAGTTCAAGGAATTCTACGAACGCGTCAAGGCCAAGGGTTTCATCCTTTATCCCGGCAAATTGACCCAGGTCGAAACCTTCCGCGTCGGCTGCATCGGCCACGTCAACCAGGACGAGATGCACGCGGCGGTGGCGGCAATCGCCGAAGTACTGCGCGAGATGGAAGTCCTCGAAATCTGATTCACACCGCAATCCCCTGTGGGAGCGGGCTTGCTCGCGAAAGCGGCCTGACATTCACCCTTGATGTCGACTGACAGGGCCCTATCGCGAGCAGGCTCACTCCCACAAAAAACAGCGCCTCTATTAGCCAGTTGCCACAGGATTTGATCACCATGAACTATACAAACCCAACCAAACTGCAAGCCGCCATCCTCGACTGGGCTGGCACCGTGGTCGATTTCGGCTCCTTCGCCCCAACGCAGATTTTTGTCGAAGCTTTCGCTGAATTCGACGTCCAGGTGTCCATCGAAGAAGCCCGCGGCCCGATGGGCATGGGTAAGTGGGACCACATCCGCACCCTGTGCGATCAGCCGCAAGTGGCCGAACGTTATCGCGCCGTGTTCGGCCGCACGCCGACCGACGATGACGTCACCGCCATCTACAAACGCTTCATGCCCCTGCAAATCGAGAAAATCGCCGAGCACTCGGCGCTGATTCCGGGCGCGCTGGACACCATCGCCAACCTGCGCCAGCAAGGAATCAAGATCGGTTCCTGCTCCGGCTACCCGAAACAGGTCATGGACAAGGTGGTCGAACTGGCCGCCACCAACGGCTACGTCGCCGATCACGTGGTCGCCACCGACGAAGTGCCCAACGGTCGCCCATGGCCGGCCCAGGCGCTGGCCAACGTGATTGCACTCGGGATCGATGATGTCGCGGCCTGCGTGAAGGTCGACGACACCGTGCCAGGCATTCTTGAAGGTCGTCGCGCCGGCATGTGGACCGTGGCGCTGATTTGTTCCGGTAATGCGCTGGGCCTGGACTATGAAGGTTACCGCGCCCTCGGCAGCGACCAACTGGACAGCGAACGCAAGCGCATCCACGGGATGTTCGAAGGCTCACGCCCGCACTACATGATCGACACCATCACCGATTTGCCGGAGGTGATCGCCGATATCAACAAGCGTCTGGCCAAGGGCGAGATGCCACAAACCAGCTGATTGCGCCTGTCGCAGCATAAAAAAGCGCCAGTTTCTTAACGGAACTGGCGCTTTTTTGTGGCCAACCACTTGATCCAGAGCATTGCACGCCCAAATAGCCACAGGCAAATCCACCAAAGCGGATTACAGTTAAAGCACACCGTCGAACAAGAGCGGTGGCTCGACTTGACCTGTGAGGAACACCGTATGCCCTGGAAGAATTCCGACTCACGCTACAGCACCGTATCGATCGCGATGCATTGGTTGATGCTGGTCCTGCTGGCGCTGGTTTATGCCTGTATCGAATTTCGCGGGATCTTTCCAAAAGGCAGTGGCGGCCGGACGCTGATCACCGAATCGCACTTCATGCTGGGTTTGTTGGTGTTTGTCCTGGTTTGGCTGCGGCTATTCGCTCGAAGCCTGGGCCCGGCACCGAAAATCTTCCCGGCCTCGCCTCACTGGCAGGTCGTGCTGGCCAAACTGATGCACTGGGCGCTGTATATTTTCATGATCACCATGCCGATTCTGGGCTGGCTGGTCACCAGCGCCAAGGGTCACCAAGTGATGTTCTTCGGCTTCGACTTGCCATTGCTGGTCGCGGAGGACAAGGCGTTGGCCAAGCAGATACAGGGTTGGCATGAACTCGGCGGCACCATTGGTTACTGGCTGATCGGCCTGCACGCCGTAGCGGGGATTTATCACCACTATGTCGTGGGTGATAACACCTTGCTGCGGATGATGCCCAAGCGCGGGTGAGTCCCGCCGCTCACTGGAAACCCCGGCGGCCCTGCAAACCGCCGGTATGGACGAAGATCAGGCGCGTGCCGCTTTCGAATCTTCCCGCTTCTACTTGCTGCTTGAGCGCCAACAGGGCTTTGCCGGTGTACAGCGGTTCGAGGGGAATGCCGCTGGCCTGTTCGGTCTGATCGATGAATTCGAGTAACAGCGGATCGATTTTGGCAAAACCACCACGGCTGGCGCTGAACCATTCATAAGCGCGATCCGGTAAACCCGCTTCTTGCACAATTGATTCGACTTGCTGCGCAACCCCATGATCGTCGGGCACCGCCAGCGCGCCATACACCGGGTGCTCACCCGCCTCGGCCAGCACCAGACCAGCCAGGGTGGTGCCCGTTCCGCAGGCCAGCCACCAACCGTCGTAGTCGCTCCAGCCCAGACCGTTCAGTTGCTCGCTGACCATTGCCCTCAGCTGCATACAGCCCTTTGCTCCCTGCAAACCGCCGCCACCTTCCGGTACAGGATGCAGGTCGGGATACTGCGCCTGCCATGGCAACCAGAAACCCGGCTCGTTCCGCGCGCGATAACCGCCATAACCCAGCCAATGCAACTGCATGCCGAACGCCTGCAAGTCTTTCACCGTCGGCGTTTCTTGCGGATGACCGCGCAGCAGGCCAACGGTGGTGAAACCAAAACGTTTACCCGCCGCGGCCAATGCATGCAGATGATTGGAGTGGGCACCGCCCAGACTGATGATGCCTTCGGCACCGACCCGGTCAGCGGCTTTCAGGTGCTCGATGAGTTTGAACCACTTGTTGCCGCTGATCAGCGGGTCGATCTGGTCGAGACGCAGGATCGCGACTTCGATGCCAGCGTTGGTCAGCCAGCCGAGATGAAGGGATACGAGGGGGGCCTGGGGTAGCCAATCGGTTGGAGGGGAAAGCATTGGCGCCTGATTGTGCTCGGATAGATCCAGCAGTCTAGCCGCTCAATGGACGCCTTCGCGAGCAAGCCCGCTCCCACAGGGGTTTTGTATCGGTCACAAAATTTGTGAACAACACAGAACCTGTGGGAGCGGGCTTGCTCGCGAAGGCCGTTGGCACGCTAAACCTGGGGGTTACAACTCAGCCGCCAGACGCGAACCCTGGTTGATCGCACGCTTGGCATCCAGCTCCGCCGCCACATCCGCGCCGCCAATCAAATGCACGTTCTGCCCGGCCGCCACCAGCCCCTCGTGCAATTCACGCAGCGAATCCTGCCCGGCGCAGATCACGATGTTGTCCACCGGCAGCAACTGCGGCTCGCCGGTTTCGCCGATGCGGATGTGCAAACCCTCGTCGTCTATCTTCAGGTACTCGACGCTGTTGAGCATCTGTACCTGCTTGTTTTTCAGACCGGTGCGGTGAATCCAGCCGGTGGTTTTACCCAGACCATCGCCGACCTTGGATTTCTTGCGTTGCAGCAGGAACACTTCACGCGCCGGTGCGTGAGGTTCAGCCTTGATGCCGGCGACACCGCCGCGCGCTTGCAGATGCGTATCGATGCCCCACTCCTTCCAGAACGCCTCGCGATCCTGGCTGGTGGCCACGCCTTGTTGAACCAGGAACTCCGAGACATCGAACCCGATACCGCCGGCACCGATCACCGCGACGCGCTTGCCCACCGGTTTGCGTTCAAGGATCACGTCCAGGTAGCTCAACACCTTGGCGTTCTCGACACCCGGAATCGCCGGGGTTCTTGGCGCGATGCCGGTGGCGAGAATGATCTCGTCGTAACCGCCCTCGACCAGTTTCGCCACGTCGACGCGGGTGTTCAGGCACACCTCAACGTGGGTGGTCTGCAGTTTGCGGTTGAAGTAGCGCAGGGTTTCGAAGAACTCTTCCTTGCCCGGCACACGCTTGGCGATATTGAACTGGCCGCCAATTTCACTGGCCGAATCAAACAGGGTCACCTGATGACCACGCTCAGCCGCCACGGTCGCGGCGGACAAACCCGCAGGGCCGGCACCGACCACCGCGATTTTCTTGATCTGCTGCACCGGCAGGTAATTGAGTTCGGTTTCATGGCAGGCGCGCGGGTTCACCAGGCAACTGGTCAACTTGCCGCCGAAGGTGTGATCGAGGCAAGCCTGGTTGCAGCCGATGCAGGTGTTGATTTCATCGCCACGGCCGGCCGCGGCCTTGTTGACGAAGTCCGGGTCGGCGAGGAACGGCCGCGCCATGGAGACCATGTCGGCATCGCCTTCGGCCAGAATCTGCTCGGCCACTTCCGGGGTATTGATCCGGTTGGTGGTGATCAGCGGAATGCTCACCGAGCCACGCAGCTTGGCCGTGACTTTGCTGAACGCGCCGCGCGGCACTTTGGTGGCGATGGTCGGGATCCTCGCTTCGTGCCAGCCGATGCCAGTGTTGATGATGGTCGCGCCGGCCTGCTCGATGGCCTTTGCCAGCGTGACGATTTCTTCCCAGCTGCTACCGCCTTCCACCAGATCGAGCATCGACAGGCGGAAGATAATGATGAAGTTCGGGCCTACCGCATCGCGCACCCTACGGACGATTTCCACCGGCAGGCGCATGCGATTTTCATAGCTGCCACCCCAGCGGTCAGTACGGTGGTTGGTGTGGGCGGCGAGGAACTGGTTAATGAAATAACCTTCGGAGCCCATGATCTCGACGCCGTCGTACTCGGCCTGTTGCGCCAGGGTCGAACAGGTGACGAAATCGCTGATCTGCTTCTCGATGCCTTCCTCGTCCAGTTTTTTTGGCTTGAACGGGTTGATCGGCGCCTGAATGGCGCTCGGGGCGACCTGTTTCGGGCTGTAGGCATAACGCCCGGCGTGAAGGATCTGCATGCAGATCTTGCCCCCGGCCTCGTGCACCGCGCGGGTGACGATCCGGTGCTTGAGCGCTTCTTCCTCGGTGGTCAGTTTGGCTGCGCCGGAGTACACCCCGCCCTCGTCGTTCGGGCCAATACCGCCAGTGACCATCAGGCCAACGCCGCCGCGGGCACGTTCGGCGAAGTACGCCGCCATGCGCTCGAAACCGCCGGGCTTTTCCTCAAGACCAGTGTGCATCGAACCCATCAGGGTACGATTGCGCAGCGTGGTAAAACCCAGGTCCAGCGGGGCCAACAGGTGCGGATAATGAGCGGCGGCCATCGGTAACTCCACATCGAGCGATCACGGAAAAAGTGCAGGAGCTCTACGGCCCCCATCAGTCATGTTGGACAGACTAAGAGTCACACCGCCATCACTCAATGACCGTAACTGACAACTTATTGATCCAAATGTGCAGCGCCCCTTGGCAAGTGCCGGTATGCGCCCTACCCTAGTCGCGAATCCTGCACACGGCCGTTGACCGTTTCCCATGCGCAAACTTCTGTACCTGACCTTCTCCATGGCATTGATTGCTGCCCTTACGACCTACGCCATGTGGGCCGCGGACCGTCCGGTGGGTCATTACCTGTCGGACCTGCGCATCAACCTCGCGGTCGACCAAGGCACACCCGCTGATCGCGGCAATTTGCTGGGCATCCAGCCCGAGCTGTTTCCCACCGACTATCAAAGCCCCGAGCGCCTGCACCGCAAGCTGGCGGCTTATTTGCAGAAGGCCCGGGACCAGGGCCTGCTGAATGAAAAAACCATCGTCGTCCTGCCCGAACATGTCGGCACCTGGTTGATGGTCAGCGGCGAGAAAGATGAGCTGTACCAGGCCACCACGCTCAAGGAGGCCATGAACTGGCTGGCGGTCAGCAACCCACTGAAGTTCGTCCGCGCACTGATCAGCGCCGAGGGCGAAAAACGTCTGGACGACGCGCACCTGCGCATGAAGGCCAAAGGCATGGCCAAGGACTACCAGGCGCTGTTTGGTGGTCTGGCGAAAGAATTCCATGTGACGTTGGTGGCGGGCTCCATCGTGCTGCCCGAGCCCAGCATCATCGACGGCACCCTGAAAATCGGCCGCGGCGCGTTGTACAACAGCAGCGTGGTGTTCGGTCGCGATGGCCTGCCAATCGGCCAGCCCCAGCGCCAGATGCACCCGATTTTCGACGAACATGAAGTCATCGCCGCCAACGGCGAGCATACGCTCAACGTCGTCGATACCCCGGCCGGACGCCTGGGCGTGCTGATCGGCAGCGACAGCTGGTACCCGGACAATTACCGCAAGCTCGACGACCAGGGTGCGCAGTTCGTCGCGGTCCCGGCGTTTGTGGTCGGGCGCGGCACCTGGGACAAACCGTGGCGCGGTTACAAGGGGCTGTCGACGCCCGGCTCGGTCAGTCTCAAGGCCGGGGAGCTCAGCGAGGGTCAGGCCTGGCATCGTCTGACACTCACCGCTAAACCGCCCAGCAGCCAGGCAATCGCCGGCATGAGCGTGTTCCTGCGTGGTCAGTTCTGGGATAAGGGCAGCGCCGGTCAAAGTTTTCTCAGCAGCAACGGGCAGCAGTTCGCCGACGGCAATGCCAGTGGCGCGCGCTTGCTGAACCTCTGGTTGTAACCGATGAAACCATTGCCGATGCGCCTCGGTGATCTGTCGGTGGGCTTTGTTCATAGCCTGGCCGACGCCGTGCGCAGCCACGGTGTAGATCCTCAGCCGCTGCTCGAACAATACGGCCTCGACGCGGCTCGCCTCAGCGAAGCGGGCGCCCGGCTCTCGATCCCGCGCTACATGCGCCTGGGCCACAGCGCCATTCAACTGACTGACAACCCGGCACTTGGCTTGCGCATGGGTCAGCTCAGTCGCCTGAGCCAGGTCGGCCTGGCCGGGGTCACGGCCGCTCAAGCGCCAACGGTGCGAGAAGCCGCGCGCTGCCTGATTCGCTTCGAAGCCTTGTATGGCTCCAACTATCGCGGTCAATCGAGTTTTCACGAAGACGCCCAAGGCGCCTGGCTGCGGTTTTATTCCATCAGCCCTTACAACGCCTACAACCGCTTCGTGGTGGATTCGATCATTGCTGGCTGGTTACAGCAGTTGTCCAGCATCAGCCCTGCCCCGTTGCGGGCCGAACGTATCGAGATCGAGTTCGAAGAGCCGGATTACCGCATGGCTTATGGCGTGCTGGGCGACTGCCCGATCCAGTTCGGCAGTGAGCACAATCAACTGCGCTTGAGCCTCGCCAGCCTCGCCCAGCGCAACCCGGAACACTGCCCGAGCACCTGGCGACACTTGCTGCAACTGTGTGAGCGGGAACTGGAGCAACTGACACGCACCCGTAGCCTGCGTGAACGTATCACTCAGTTACTGGGGCCATTGCTCAATGGTGGCCGGGAACCCGACCTGGAAGAAGTGGCGGCACGCCTGAAGCTGCCAACCTGGACCTTGCGTCGCAAACTCGCCGAGGAAGGCACGCAATTTCGCGCGATCCTCAATGACACGCGTCGCGACCTGGCCATGACCTACATCCGCGATACCGAACTGGCGTTCGGAGAAATCGCCTACCTACTGGGTTTTGCCTCAGCCGAAGCCTTTCAACGGGCCTTCAAACGCTGGAGCGGCCAGACTCCCGGCGAGTTTCGCCGCAGTCATCGCCAATCCGCTTGACGCTTACAGCTCGGTAGCGTCTTCGGCCGGTTCCAGCGGGTCCAGTTCAAACGCCTGATACTCGAGCAGCTCTTCTTGATATTCGTCCATTTTGAATCCCCCACAGCTCGTTGAAAAAAACGCCTGAATAAATGACCAGCGCCCCGAGCATAAAGTGCCCACGTGAAAGAAAAATGACGCAGGCACGCCGCTCAGCAGCTACTTAATAAAACGTAGCAGGCGGTCAGGAATTTATCACAGGATTTTTTCGATACGGGCCGTAGGACAACGGCCTGGGTTGACGTGGGTCAATTTAAAAGCGCCGCTGCGGGATCGGTGTCGTCCGACCTGATCCCGCAGCGTCAGAGCACGATTACTCGCCTGATACAGGAATGGCCGAAATAGGCTCGGTGGGTGGAGGCAGGCTTGATTGGGGCGGCGGAGTGACCGTTTCCGTGGTCGATGCCGGCTCGGCGTTCCCGGCCGGAGCAATCGGAGCGGCTTCAGGCGGTGGAGCTATAGGCTCAGAGGCTGCTGGAGCACCTTCGGCAGGCGCCGGTGCAGGTTGTGCCGCAGACGGCGCCAACGGAGCCGGTGCGGCCTTGGCTTCAGGCACGCCGAGATCGGGTTTCGGCTTATCCTTGATGTGCGCGGCCTTTTTCGCTTCCGGCGGCAGGAACAACTCGACCAGGGTGAAGAAACGCTCGTAGAACTTGGGCGACGATACGGTTTCGCTGGCAACCTTGACCATCGAGTCGTCGGACGAACCGATCGGCATCGACACAGAACCCAGCACACCCACACCAACGCTGGCGGAGTTGTTGGTCTTCTTCAGCGCATAACGATCCTGCAGGGCGTTGGCGAACATGGTCGCGTGATGCCCCTCACTGCCGTCATCGGCACAGACCACACTGAAGCTGATCTCCATGTGGGTCTCGCCGGTCTGCTGGAAGCTTTTGTGTCCGCTGACCAGTTTCGGGTCGGCGCTGGTGATGATGTAGCCCTGGCTGAGCAACGCCCGACGGGCGGCTTCGCACGTCTGCGCATCAGTCACCGGGTAACTGCGCGAAAACGTTCCAGAGTCATCGAAGTTCTCATGCTCGTAGATAGGGGCTTTCTTCGACGAGCAACCGGCCGCGGCGGCCAGCACCAACGCCAGCCCTGCAACACGCATGGGAATTGATTTAAACATTGAACATCCTGAGGAAAACGGTCCGGGGCGTATTGTGCAACAGATCGATGCTTAGCGGAGTATCGATTAGTGTCTTAAAACAGTTACAAGTCTACTGACTGTCATTTACAGGAAAAAGTCGCACGGTAAATACTCAGGCGACGGGTAACCCGCGCGGCTTTCGTTTCACCCATAAAAAACCCCAGCCTTTCGGCCGGGGTCTTTGTGCAGCGCAAAACTCAGTCAGGCATCAGAAGCGTTTGATCTCAGCCTGGCTTTCCAGCAGTTTGCGGTAGGCCGCAAAGTCTTGCTGGCCAATGCGCGAAGCGAGGAAGCGACGGTATTGAGCCTTCTCTTCTTCGGTCGGCGCAGCCGCTTCGTTCACGCCGTTCAGACGCACAATCACCAGGCTACCATCGGCCAGGGTCACGTTGCTGAAAGTCGGCTTGTCCTTGGCGGCGGGCTTCGGCATGCGGAACAGCGCCTGCAGCACGGTTGGGTCAACCCCTTCCTGGCCACGAGTAGCTGCCTGGGTCACTTTCCAGCTCTGACCGTCGATCGGTTTGTCCAGCGCAGTCTTGCCATCGCGCAGGCTGGCGATCAGCTCTTCAGCCTTGGTCTTGGCGGCAGCACTGGCGTGCTCCTTGGTCAATTGCGCGCGAATACTTGCAGCGACGCTTTCCAGCGGCAGTTGCGCAGGCTTCAGGTGCTCCTTGGCGCGCAGCACGATCACGGTTTCCGGATCGAGCTCGATGGCGGTGCTGTTGGCACCCTCATCCAGCACTTCAGGGCTGAACGCAGCAGTGACCACGGCACGGTTGGCCGCAATACCTTCACCACCTTCGCGGCCGAACGGTTTGGACGTATGAACAGTGAGCTTCAGGTCCTGCGCCGGCTGAGCCAGATCGGAGGCTTCGAACGACGAGTCTTCCAGTTGCTTGGTCGCCTCGACGAAACGCTGCTCGACCTGCTGGGTTTTCAGTTCACGGGTCAGCTTGTCTTTCAGGCTGGCGAACGTCGGCACTTCAGGTGCTTCGACACCCAACAGCTTGATCAGGTGGAAACCGAAGTCAGTGCGGACCGGTGCCGAGACCTGATCCTTGGCCAACGCATACAGCGCTGTTTCGAAGGCTGGATCGTAGACGCCAGGACCGGCATAGCCGAGGTCACCGCCGTTGTTCGCCGAACCAGGATCCTGGGAGAACTCCTTGGCCAGGGCTTCGAACTTCTCGCCTTTTGCCAGACGTGCCTGGATCTCTTCGATCTTGGCCTTGGCTTGCGCCTCGGTCACCTTGTCGTTCACTTCGATCAGAATGTGCGCGGCCCGGCGTTGTTCCGACAGGTTCGCGGTTTCTTTCTGATACGCCGCTTGCAGGTCTTCATCCTTGACGCTGACCTGATCAAAGAAGGAAGCCTTCTTCAACTCCAGGTAATCGATGACCACCTGATCCGGGGTCATAAACTCCTTGGCGTGTTCGTCGTAGTAGGCTTTGACTTCATCGTCCGTCAGCTTCACAGCCGCCGGGTCAACCTTGACGTTCAGGGAGGCGAAATCGCGGGTCTGTTTTTCCAGACGGGCGAATGCCAGAACCTGTGCGTCGGTGACAAAACCACTACCTGCCAGACCCGCGCGCAGCTGACCGATCAGCATTTCCTGAGCCAGCATCTGGCGGAATTGCATGCGGCTGTAGCCGAGTTGGCGAATAACCTGGTCGAAACGCTCAGGGCTGAACTTGCCATCAACCTGGAATTCAGGCGTTTGCAGGATCACCTGGTCCAAAGCAGCTTCGGAGAAAGCGAATTTCGAGTTTTCTGCGCCTTGCAGCAGCAGCTTGCGATCGATCAGGCCTTTGAGGGCCGATTCGCGCAGCATTTTTTCGTCGAGCAAGGAAGCATCGAAATCCTTGCCCAGCTGTTGCATGAGCTGACGGCGTTGCATATCGACCGCCTGGCTCAGCTCGTTCTGGCTGATTTCTTCGCCATTAACCTTAGCCGCATCATTTTGGTGCGTCGTGGCCTTGAAGATGGCGTCGAAACCGGTCAAAGCCATCAGTGCAACGATGACCCCGATAATGGTCTTGGCAATCCAGCCTTGTGAATTGTCCCTGATATTCTGCAGCATGCGTCCCCCAGAAACGGTTGAACTTCAAAATTAGGCAACCGTGGAGCGTGGGTAGAATCCGGATAGAAGAAAGGCGCATCCGAGGATGCGCCTTCTCGTAACTGGCGGAGCGGACCGATGACTCGAACTTGCGAGCCTCGGCGTCTCGGATCGACGACTTGCCGACTGGACTACCGCTCCGCTGCCAGGTCAGGCATGACCCCGACCCGGATAGGCAAAAACCTGAATCGAACTTAGTTGACAGCTTCTTTCAGTGCTTTACCGGCTTTGAAACCTGGTTTTTTGGCTGCTGCGATTTCCAGCGTCTTACCGGTCTGTGGGTTACGACCAATGCGAGCTGGACGATCAGTGACGGAGAAGGTACCGAAACCAACCAGAACAACAGAGTCGCCAGCCTTGAGAGCGCCAGTGACGGATTCGATTACAGCGTCCAGCGCACGGCCAGCAGCAGCTTTCGGGATATCAGCGGATGCAGCGATAGCATCAATCAGTTCCGACTTGTTCACTCTAAGTCCCCTTATATCTATTTGAGTATGATTCTAAGTTTTTTGGTGAAAGCAAAAACGAGTGCTGAATGGCCTACAGACACTTAAGAGCCGCTTTATAACAAGGGCTCTAAAAAGCTGTCAACAAGCCACCCAGGCAAATGCGTACTAATGCGTGCTAATTCTTTCCTTAGAGTCAGACTCGCGTTTTTCATCCTTGGCGACTATCTCTGGAGCGACATCTGGCAAGGGCTCCGGCGCGTATTGCAGCGCAATTTGCAGGACCTCGTCAATCCATTTAACCGGTTTAATCTGCAGATCTTGCTTGATATTGTCAGGAATTTCCTTCAGATCGCGTACGTTCTCTTCAGGAATGATCACCGTCTTGATTCCGCCACGGTGAGCAGCGAGCAGTTTTTCTTTCAAACCGCCAATCGCCAGCACCTGACCACGCAGCGTAATTTCGCCAGTCATGGCGACGTCCGCGCGCACAGGGATCCCGGTCAATGCCGACACCAGAGCCGTGCACATGCCCACACCGGCGCTAGGGCCGTCCTTCGGGGTCGCCCCTTCCGGCATATGGATGTGCGTGTCGCGCTTCTCGTGGAAGTCCAGGGGAATCCCCAGGCTCTTCGCACGACTGCGAACAACGGTCAGGGCCGCAGTGATCGATTCGACCATGACGTCACCCAGGGAACCGGTCTTGATCAACTGGCCTTTACCCGGTACGACGGCGGCTTCGATGGTCAGCAATTCACCGCCCACTTGAGTCCACGCCAGCCCGGTAACCTGACCGATCTGATCCTGCGATTCAGCCAGTCCGTAGCGGAATTTGCGTACACCCAGGAAGTGTTCCAGCATCTCGGCAGTGACCTTCACCGAGAAGCGTTTTTCCATTGCATGCTCTTTGACCGCCTTGCGGCAAACCTTGGCAATCTGGCGCTCCAGCCCACGTACACCGGCTTCGCGGGTGTAGTAGCGGATGATGTCGCGGATCGCTTCGGCGTCGAATTCCAGCTCGCCTTTTTTCAAACCGTTGGCAGTAATCTGCTTTGGCGAAAGGTATTTGACGGCGATGTTGATTTTTTCGTCTTCGGTGTAACCCGGCAGACGAATCACTTCCATCCGGTCCAGCAAGGCGGGTGGAATATTCATGGAGTTCGAGGTGCAAAGGAACATCACATCGGACAGGTCGTAGTCGACTTCCAGATAGTGATCGTTGAAGTTGTGGTTCTGCTCAGGGTCGAGCACTTCCAGCAACGCCGACGCCGGATCGCCGCGCATGTCGCTGCCCATTTTGTCGATTTCATCGAGCAGGAACAGCGGGTTGCGGACGCCCACTTTTGTCATCTTTTGAATCAATCTTCCTGGCATCGAACCGATATAAGTACGGCGATGACCACGAATTTCCGCTTCATCACGCACGCCACCGAGGGCCATGCGCACGAATTTGCGGTTGGTGGCGTGAGCAATCGACTCCGCCAGAGAGGTTTTACCCACCCCAGGAGGACCGACCAGGCACAACACCGGACCACGAATTTTCTTCACGCGTTTTTGCACGGCGAGGTATTCGAGGATCCGCTCTTTGACTTCTTCCAGACCATAGTGGTCTGCATCGAGAATGTCTTCTGCGCGCGCCAGGTCCAGGCGCACTTTGCTCTGCGCCTTCCACGGCACCTGAACCAGCCAGTCAATATACGAACGCACCACGGTCGCTTCGGCAGACATTGGCGACATTTGCTTTAACTTGTTCAATTCACCCTGGGCTTTGGCCAAGGCGTCTTTCGGCAGACCGGCGGCATCGATGCGCTTTTTCAGCTCTTCAATTTCGTTGTGGCCTTCGTCGCTGTCGCCGAGCTCTTTCTGAATGGCCTTCATCTGCTCATTCAGGTAGTACTCGCGCTGGCTGCGCTCCATTTGTTTTTTGACGCGACCACGAATGCGTTTTTCGACTTGCAGCAGGTCGATCTCGGCATCCAGCAACGCCAGAACGTGCTCGACCCGGGCCGACAAATCGATGATTTCGAGGATTTCCTGCTTCTGCTCGATCTTCAGGGCCATGTGTGCGGCCATGGTGTCGACCAGGCGACCTGGTTCGTCGATGCTGTTGAGCGACGACAGGACTTCAGCCGGGACTTTCTTGCCCAACTGCACATATTGTTCGAACTGAGCCAGCAGGCTGCGTACGAACACTTCCGACTCGCGCTCTGGCGCGTCGACTTCGTCGATCAATGAGACTTCGGCACGGCAGTGGCCGTCCACTTCGCTGAAACGCTCAACGGCGCCCCGCTGCTCACCTTCGACCAAAACCTTGACCGTGCCGTCAGGCAGCTTGAGCAGCTGTAGAACGGTCGCAATGGTACCTACGCGATAAAGTGCTTCTTCACCGGGATCGTCGTCAGCAGGGTTTCTCTGAGCCAGCAGAAGGATCTGCTTGTCGCCCGTCATCGCTGCCTCGAGGGCTTCGATGGATTTCTCGCGCCCCACGAACAGCGGGATAACCATGTGCGGATAAACCACAACATCACGCAATGGCAGGAGAGGCAATTCGATGGTTGTCTTCATGATTTCGCCTCTACGGCGGCCATAAGGCCGTAAACAGATGGAAGTGAGCTTGAAACCAAGATGGGGGCTACCTTCAAAAAAAACAAGCTTAAAGAAGGTGTTAAAACGCGCAAAAAGCAAAGGGGCCCGAAGGCCCCTTCTTTATTCCAGCAGCGTGACGCCTAGGCGTCTGGCGCTGCCTTGGCAGCCGGCTCACTGTTTTCGTAGATATACAGTGGCTTGGACTTGCCTTCTATAACGCTTTCGTCGATCACTACTTTACTCACCTCGGACTGCGAGGGAATTTCATACATAGTGTCGAGCAGTACACCTTCGAGAATCGAACGCAATCCACGGGCACCGGTTTTGCGTTCCAGGGCACGTTTAGCGACCGATTTCAGAGCGTCGGCCCGGAATTCCAGGTCCACACCTTCCATCTCGAACAGCTTGGCATACTGTTTGGTCAGGGCATTTTTCGGCTCGGTGAGAATCTGCATCAGCGCAGCCTCATCAAGCTCGTCCAGCGTGGCAAGTACCGGCAGACGACCGACGAACTCCGGGATCAGACCGAACTTGACCAGATCGTCAGGCTCGACTTCACGCAGGGACTCACCGACTTTCTTGCCTTCTTCCTTGCTGCGCACTTCCGCGTTGAAACCGATACCGCCCTTGGTGGAACGGTTTTGAATAACCTTTTCCAGACCGGAGAACGCACCACCGCAGATGAACAGGATGTTACGGGTGTCGACCTGAAGGAATTCCTGCTGCGGATGCTTGCGACCACCTTGAGGCGGAACGGAAGCGACCGTGCCTTCGATCAACTTGAGCAGGGCCTGCTGCACGCCTTCACCGGAAACGTCCCGGGTGATCGACGGGTTGTCAGATTTGCGCGAGATCTTGTCGATCTCATCGATGTAGACAATGCCCATCTGGGCCTTTTCTACGTCGTAATCGCACTTCTGCAGCAGCTTCTGAATGATGTTTTCGACATCCTCACCCACGTAACCTGCCTCGGTGAGGGTGGTTGCGTCGGCGATGGTGAACGGAACGTTCAGCAAGCGGGCCAGTGTTTCGGCAAGCAGGGTTTTACCCGAGCCTGTCGGGCCGATCAGCAAGATGTTGCTCTTGCCGAGTTCGACATCGTCATTCTTTTTGTCACGCTGGTTCAGGCGCTTGTAGTGGTTGTACACCGCTACGGCCAGTACCTTTTTCGCACGCTCCTGACCAATCACGTACTGATCAAGGATGCCGCTGATTTCTTTAGGCGAAGGCAATTTATGCGCGCTGCTTTCGGCCTGGGCTTCCTGCACCTCCTCACGGATGATGTCATTGCACAGGTCGACGCACTCGTCGCAGATAAAGACCGAGGGGCCGGCAATCAATTTGCGCACTTCATGCTGGCTTTTGCCACAGAAGGAGCAATAGAGCAGCTTGCCGTTGTCCTCGCCGTTGCGGGTGTCAGTCATTCGTTCGATCCAAATCCGATAGGCTTGCAACACAAGATGAAGGCTATTGCGGGCTTTTTCAAGCCCGCTGGTGTCGGACGCGCCGACCAAGCCTATTTTGAGCTGCTTATTTTAAGCGGGGCGCTGGCTGATCACTTCATCGATCAACCCGTACTCACGCGCAGCTTCTGCACTCATGAAATTATCGCGGTTGGTATCGCGCTCGATTTCTTCAAGAGTGTGCCCGCTATGCTTGGCCATCAGCGTGTTGAGACGCTCACGAATGAAGAGGATTTCCTTGGCATGGATTTCGATGTCCGAAGCCTGGCCCTGGAAACCGCCCAGTGGCTGGTGAATCATCACACGCGAGTTCGGCAAGCAGTAACGCTTGCCAGCAGCACCGGCCGTCAACAGGAACGCACCCATGCTGCACGCTTGACCGATACAGGTAGTCGACACGTTTGGCTTGATGAACTGCATGGTGTCATAAATCGACATGCCCGCCGTCACCGAACCGCCCGGGGAGTTGATATAGAGATGGATGTCCTTGTCCGGGTTTTCCGCTTCAAGGAACAGCAGTTGCGCACAGATCAGGTTGGCCATGTAGTCCTCTACCGGACCAACCAGAAAGATCACTCGTTCCTTGAGAAGGCGCGAGTAGATGTCATAGGCGCGCTCGCCACGAGCAGATTGCTCGACAACCATCGGGACCAGGCCGCCTGCGGCCTGGATATCAGAGTTCTGCTGAATATACGAATTACGGAACATGCTCTGCAGTCACTCCCAAATAGTTATGTCTTGAATACGCATAAGCCAGCACGAAGGCTGGCTTATGGTGTGTACTTCTTACCGCAAAAACGATCAGTCGGCTTGTGGAGCTTCTACCGGCTTGACTGCTTCTTCGTAAGAGACCGATTTGTCGGTCACGCTAGCTTTCTGCAGAACAGTATCCACAACTTGTTCTTCCAGCACAACCGAACGAACTTCGTTCAGTTGCTGGTCGTTCTTGTAGTACCAAGACACAACCTGCTCAGGCTCCTGGTAAGCCGAAGCCATTTCCTGAATCATTTCACGAACGCGGGCTTCGTCAGGCTTGAGGTCGAATTGCTTGACCACTTCAGCCACGATCAGACCCAGCACAACACGGCGCTTGGCTTGCTCTTCGAACAGCTCGGCCGGCAGTTGCTCAGGCTTGATGTTGCCACCGAACTGCTGAACAGCCTGCACGCGCAGACGGTCAACTTCGTTGGACAGCAGAGCCTTAGGCACTTCGATCGGGTTGGTGGCCAGCAGACCGTCCATTACCTGATTCTTGACCTTGGATTTGATCGCCTGACGCAGTTCACGCTCCATGTTCTTGCGAACTTCGGCGCGGAAGCCTTCCAGACCCGTTTCCTTGATGCCGAATTGAGCGAAGAATTCTTCGGTAAGTTCTGGCAGTTTTGGCTCGGAAACAGTGTTCACGGTTACGGTGAACTCAGCGGCTTTGCCTGCCAGGTCGAGGTTCTGATAGTCCTCTGGGAAGGTCAGGTTCAGAACGCGCTCTTCGCCAGCTTTAGCGCCAACCAGACCGTCTTCAAAACCAGGGATCATGCGGCCGGAACCAAGAACCAGCTGAGTACCTTTGGCGGAACCGCCAGCGAACACTTCACCGTCGACCTTGCCAACGAAATCGATGTTCAGCTGGTCTTCGTTTTGAGCAGCGCGATCGGCTACTTCAAAACGGGTGTTCTGCTTGCGCAGCACTTCCAGCATTTTGTCCAGATCAGCATCAGCCACGTCAGCGCTCAGGCGCTCAACCGCGATACCTTCGAAACCGGCAACGGTGAACTCAGGGAACACTTCGAAAATCGCGACGTATTCCAGGTCTTTGCCGGCTTCCAGCGATTTCGGCTCGATCGAAGGAGCGCCAGCCGGGTTCAGCTTCTGCTCAACGACAGCTTCGTAGAAAGAGGACTGGATCACGTCGCCGACCGCTTCCTGACGTGCATCAGCACCAAAACGGCGCTTGATTTCACTCATTGGCACTTTGCCTGGACGGAAGCCAGCAATCTTGGCCTTTTGGGCAGTCTGCTGCAGACGCTTGTTGACCTGAGTCTCGATGCGCTCAGCCGGCACGGTGATGCTCATGCGGCGCTCAAGAGCAGAAGTATTTTCAACAGAAACTTGCATGGATATTCCTCGTTGCACAGACGTTAGCCGGCCGTTTCCGACCCCAGAATCAAGGGCATGCATTCTAGTGGGTCAAACTCAAGAAGTCACCCTACTGAAAACGGGTAAAAAAGCAGCAGGCAATTTATAGGCGGGGACAAACGGTTGTGCCTCGCCCTGTTAGCAAATACAGCCAATCATGCCAGGGCTCTGCACCAATCCTTCTATATATAGAAGGCATCGGCAATCCATCCCTGACAGTCGACCCCACAAGGGGACCAACGGGCGAATCAGCATCATCGAGAAACATAAATCCGACGATCCGAGCCACCCTCTCGACCCAGAACCTGCGGCCGCTTTGAAAATCCAGACTTCTAAAACAAAAACGGCGCAGCCCTTTTCAGGTGCTGCGCCGTTTTCTGCTATTAAATAGCTGTTTGTAATGGTGCGGACGGAGAGACTCGAACTCTCACACCTTGCGGCGCTGGAACCTAAATCCAGTGTGTCTACCAATTCCACCACATCCGCATCAAGCTTTTAAAGCAAAGGCGCCAGACTGTTAATCTGGCGCCTTTCTAAATATGGGGTGGACGAAGGGGATCGAACCCTCGACAACGGGAGTCACAATCCCGTGCTCTACCAACTGAGCTACGCCCACCATATTGCCATGTTGCGTTACTTGTGCCAAAGCTGCCTAATGGCGCACCCGGCAGGACTCGAACCTGCGACCATCCGCTTAGAAGGCGGATGCTCTATCCAGCTGAGCTACGGGCGCCTTGTTAATCTGTATTCTTGGACGATTACAAACTAAGTGCTTTCAGTCTCACCGAATTAAACATCAACTCTGCTCGACCTTCTTAACCAGTGCTAGGCTGTGCCCGACAAGTGCGACGAATGTTATAGGTGACCCTGAAGGTCGTCAACTCTTTTTTAAAAAAAATTCATTTAATTAAAGGGGTTAGGGGAATTTGCAGACCAAGCGCCTTTGCCCTCACCTCATGACATGCGAGAATGCGTTCTCTTTTTTTCCCCTCTCGATGGTTAATCACGCGCAATGACTGCACAACTAATCGACGGCAAATCGATCGCCGCCAGCCTGCGCCAGCAGATCGCCAAACGCGTCAACGAGCGTCGCCAGCAAGGTCTGCGCACGCCCGGCCTCGCGGTGATCCTGGTCGGCAGCGATCCCGCCTCTCAGGTTTATGTCTCGCACAAGCGTAAAGACTGTGAAGAGGTCGGCTTCATTTCCCAAGCCTACGACCTGCCTTCCGAAACCACTCAAGAAGCACTGACCGATCTGATCGATCGCCTGAACGACGACCCGGCAATTGACGGCGTTCTGCTTCAGCTTCCTTTACCTGAACACCTGGACGCCTCCAAATTGCTGGAGCGCATTCGTCCAGACAAGGACGTCGACGGTTTCCACCCTTATAACGTCGGTCGCCTCGCCCAGCGTATTCCGCTGCTGCGCCCGTGCACCCCTAAAGGCATCATGACGTTGCTGGAAAGCACCGGTGTCGATCTCTACGGGATGGACGCAGTGGTTGTCGGGGCCTCCAACATTGTTGGCCGCCCGATGGCAATGGAATTGCTGCTGGCCGGCTGCACCGTGACCGTCACCCACCGCTTCACCAAGGATCTGGCAGGCCACGTCGGTCGCGCCGATCTGGTTGTCGTCGCTGCCGGCAAGCCGGGCCTCGTCAAAGGCGAGTGGATCAAGGAAGGCGCGATCGTGATCGACGTTGGCATCAATCGCCAGGAAGACGGCAAACTGGTCGGTGACGTGATCTACGACACCGCCCTGCCCCGCGCCGGCTGGATCACCCCAGTCCCGGGTGGCGTTGGCCCGATGACTCGCGCTTGCCTGCTAGAAAATACATTGTACGCAGCAGAGACACTGCACAGCTGATTCCACCGGCAATCGAACACACAGGAAACCCCGCCATTGGCGGGGTTTCCTGTTTTCAGACGCAGCTCAAGTAATGCCCTCTTAAAGACTGCAGGTCAGAGAAGCAGCGAACAGCCCATACCGTCCTAGACTGATACTCGAAACATCCTCATAAACCGTAGACGCGAATCGGGAAGTACGCGCAAAGCCTGGAAGGCATCACGCATGAAACCTCCTAACCTGACTGGACATCCTTTTTTCGTTTTCTCTGGAAAACTGGCCGGCTTGCTTTACAGCCTCTGCTGCTACCTGTTTTTCCTGCTGACCGTTCTCTATCTGATCGGATTTCTCGCAGGTATCGGAGTCCCCAAAGATATCAATTCAGGACCCGGCATCACATGGCCTCTGGCGGTGCTGGTTGATGCCATTCTGATCACGTTGTTCGCCGTACAACACAGTGGCATGGCGCGAAAAAACTTCAAGCGATGGTGGATGAGGTTCATCCCCGCCACGCTCGAGCGCGCTACCTACGTACTTTCCAGTTGCCTGGTGCTCACCTTGTTGTTTGTGCTTTGGCAGCCTATCGCAACGCCCATCTGGAACGCCGAATCGCCGTGGGGCAAAGGGCTGCTCATCTCACTGTTCTGGCTAGGGTGGGGCATCGCGCTATTGGCAACCTTCCTGATCAGCCACTTTGAGCTATTCGGTGTGAAGCAAGCGCTTGATGCCTGGCGCAAGCGGATCCCCGAAAAGCCCACCTTCAAATCGCCATGGCTCTACAAACTTGTCCGCCATCCCTTGTACGCAGGCTTCCTGATTGCATTCTGGGCGACGCCCGAAATGACCGCCGGGCATCTTCTGTTTGCGATACTCAGTACCAGTTACATCCTGATCGGCGCGCATCTGGAAGAAAAAGACCTGGTCGATTCACTTGGAGAGGTATACCAGCGCTATCAGCAGGAGGTCGGAATGCTTGTGCCCAAGCGGAATCAGACCAAAGGGCGCTGAACACAAAACCCACCCACAATCTCTCAGGCACCCACATTGCCTGAGACTAAACCTGGCATAAGTATCTCCCTCCCACACCTTCACCTCATTTTTTTCATATAAAGCACTCGCCATACAGGCAGCTAGCGCTTTCGTAGCTCATACTCCTAAAATGCGTCGTTTTTAAAGAAACAACCCGTTACAAAACGGCTTATCCACACCTAACGAGTCTGCCAGCGTGAAAATCCGTCTTTCCATCCTGAGCCTATTTTTTGCATTTACAGGGACTTTCACCACGCCAATAGCCAACGCTGCCGACACCACTTCGGCACCGCGAGATACGTCATCACTGAAGATCGCCTCCGGCAGCGCATTGCTGATGGATCTGCAGACCAATAAAGTCATCTATGCCAGCAATCCTGACGTGGTGGTGCCAATCGCGTCCGTCAGCAAACTGATGACCGGCCTGGTCGTGGTTGAAGCCAGACAGAACATGGACGAATTCATCAACATCAACATCAGTGACACCCCGGAAATGAAAGGTGTGTTTTCCCGGGTCAAACTCAACAGCGAAATGCCGCGCAGGGAAATGCTGCTGATTGCCCTGATGTCCTCGGAAAACCGCGCTGCCGCGAGCCTGGCCCATCATTATCCGGGTGGCTACGTCGCGTTCATTGCCGCAATGAATGCCAAAGCGAAAGCACTGGGCATGACCAGCACGCACTTTGTCGAACCCACCGGCCTCTCCCCTCGCAACGTGTCCACGGCCCGCGACCTGAGCAAACTGCTGATCGCTGCGCACAAGTACCCACTGTTGACTGAGCTGAGTACGACCAAGGAAAAAACCGTCTCGTTCCGCAAACCCAACTACAGCCTGGGTTTCCGTAACACCGACCATTTGGTCAACAAGCCGAACTGGGACATCAAGCTGACGAAAACCGGCTTCACCAACGAGGCAGGTCACTGCCTGGTCCTGGTCACCAGCATGGGCAATCGCCCGGTTGCGCTGGTGATCCTCGACGCCTTTGGCAAGTACACGCATTTTGCCGATGCCAGCCGTATTCGCAGCTGGGTTGAAACCGGCAGGGGCACGAACGTGCCGTCTGTAGCCTTGCAGTACAAGTCCGACAAGAATCTCAAGCATCGTCAGAGTGGCGTGGTTGAAGCGTCAAAATAAGTAAACGACAAGCAAAAGAAAGCCCCGATTATTCGGGGCTTTTTTCGTCCGGCGTCAGTCATTGGGCAGCGGCATCTGGTCGTCATCCGGAATGCCGTCCCCGGCACTCGGATCTCTCGTGCGGTGGGGATGTTCCGTTGGCACTACCATCGGACGCGCCAAGGGATCCCTTAACGGATCGTTCGGGTCCATCACAGGGTCAACGCTCTCTTGTGGCGTGGTTGGAACGCTGTCCGGACGTTTGTCGTCAAAACTCGAATCGGTAGACATACGCACCTCACTCAGGCTCAGGGTTTCAGATTGGCAAGTGGATCGTAAGGCTTCGCGGGAGCCTTGGTATTGTCGCCCGGCTTCACATCCCTGGGCGCCTTGGCAGGTCCGATGGGGTCGACCTGAGGATCGGCGAGGTCTGGCGAATCGGGATCGAAGCCCAATTCATCACCCGAAGAATGCTCAGACGAATGTGGGCCGACAGGGGTAGTGGAATGTGCCATGGGCGCCTCCTTTGAGTCCGGCCCGGAAAAACCAAGCCCTTCTCCATTAGAGGTCGGCAAAGTGCAAGGGTGCCCGATAAATGACGAACGGACTTATTGCGCGTTCAGCGCTTTCTTCGCCGTGGCGGCTGCCTGCTCCTGACCTGCCTGGGCAAGGTCGCTCGCGGCCTTGAGCCATCGCTGTTGATCGACATTGGCCGGCAGTTGATTCGGCTTCTGAATCAGCACGGCCCAGCCACCGGCATCCTTGAGCGCCGATTCAAACGAACCGAAGCCCATCAACTCCCGATGATTCATGCCCGAGCGCAGCAGCACGGTCTGCTTCTGGCGGTTGTACCCGGCAAGAATGGCGTAACGCGGTTCAGCCCAGAACGCCGAGCCTTCCGTGAAACGCACCATCACCGGGTAACCGGCCGCAACCTGGGTCAACAGGGCAGGCAGATTGTTGTCGAGGGGATAGACGACCATGCCGTACTCGCGAGCGAGGTTTTGCATGTTCTGCTGCAACTGGGCTTCGGCACCCGGCAAATGCAACGGTTTTTCGAGCAAGCCTGGCGTAATCACAATGCCTTGCTGGGACAACATGCTGGCCAGCACTTGCGGCCCACTCTGATTCGCCACGCCACGGTAGAACGTACCACTGAGCTCGACTCGCTCCGGCAGGCGCTTGATTTCAGGTGCCACACTCCCCGCGCAGCCAGCCAGACCTGCTACGCAGCCAACGACAAGCACTAAAGATCGAACTCGAGAAAATACCCGCACCATTATTACTCTCTTGATTTGGACGCCAGGTATTCGCGCTCCCGGCTTGGCCGTCGATCATAGGACGCCGCGCGGCAACGGTATAGCCTTAACCGGCAGATGACGGGATTCGATAGAGCGAACTGATTGGTGACAGCCCACCTTTGGTCAATAGCCTGAAACACAGCAGCGACTAGACTGTCATTTGCAAAGAGTGTGTGCCCGCAGCAGGGCGAAGAGGAGGCACTGATGAGCCTGACAATGACCATTGTGATGTTGATTTCTGGCTGGCTGGCCGTTGCCGCCGCCATGTTATGGGGCGTCCTGCGCATTACCCGCCGGCACCATCATCCGGCTCAGTCGACGCCAGTGGCGAAACCCGATAAAACCGCAGAACAGCACGTTACCGCGCACTGACCGACACCCCTTGGGTCTCCAGACAAAAACGGCCGCCTGGGCTCTTTCGAGCGCAGGCGGCCGTTTCGTTTAGCGCCAGTTAAGCTTCGGCGGCTATTCGCTTCTGTTTCGCCCGTCGCGACATCATGTTCAAACCCTCGATCGTCGCCGAGAACGCCATGGCCGCATACACGTAGCCTTTCGGTACATGGGCGCCGAAGCCTTCGGCGATCAGCGTCATGCCGATCATGATCAGGAAGCCCAGCGCCAGCATCACCACCGTCGGGTTGTCGTTGATGAACTTGGCAAGGGGATCAGCCGCCAGCAACATCACCAGTACCGACACCACCACCGCGACGATCATGATCGGCAAATGCTCGGTCATGCCGACAGCGGTAATGATGCTGTCGATAGAGAACACCATGTCCAGCAGCAGGATCTGACCGATCGCGGCGGCAAAGCCCAGGGTCACGGTCGAGGTGGCCGACGTTGGATCTTCCGGCGCCGGGTCCATGCTGTGATGGATCTCGGTGGTGGCCTTCCACAACAGGAACAGGCCGCCGGCGATCAGGATCATGTCCTTCCAGGAGAACGTCTGGCCGAAGATATCGATCACAGGCTCAGTCAACTGGACGATGAACGCGATGGTGCTCAGCAGCGCCAGTCGCAGGATCAGCGCCATGCCGATACCAATGCGCCGCGCCTTCTGCCGGTGCTGCTCAGGCAGTTTGTTGGTCAGGATCGAAATGAAGATCAGGTTATCGATGCCGAGCACGATTTCCATGACGATCAACGTCGCCAGGGCGACCCAGGCGGTGGGGCTTGCAGCAAGTTCTAAAAGGTATTCCATGGGTCAGTCCTGACTCGTTTAAGACGGTTTAGATTTCCTGGGACGAAGATTCGGTTTTATCCGTTTCCTTGGCCGGTTGTTCTTTCTTGCTGATCAGCCCGCCAGTGGCATCACTGATTGCCTGTTCTGCGGCTTTGTGGGTGTCGTCGATCGCTTGTTTGGCGGTTTCGGCAGCCTTGTCCATCAGTTGCTGAGCGCTTTTTTCGGCCTGGTCACAACCGGCCAATACCAGTAAAGACGTGATCAGCAGTGCCGTGGTTTTAAGCTTCATGATGCTTTCCTCGATAGAACAGACAGGGCGAAAAGGCCACCCGTCGATAGCGGGGCATTCTAGGGAGGCAAACACTTCAGTAAAATTCGTATTTTTAGCGGTTATACTTCGGTTTTAACGAACCGTAGGTCGCCATGCTCAACTATCGACAGCTGCATTACTTCTGGGTGGTGGCCAAGACCGGCAGCATTGTGCGCGCCTGCGAGCAGCTGAACCTGACGCCGCAGACCATCAGCGGGCAGATTTCCCTGCTCGAACAAACCTATGGCATCGAGCTGTTTCGCCGAGTTGGCCGGCAGCTGGAACTCACCGAAGCCGGCCGTCAGACCCTGCCCTACGCCGAGCAAATGTTTCAGCTGGGCGGCGAACTGGAGCTGATGCTGCGGGCACAGCCCAACGAACAGCAGATTCTGTTTCGGGTTGGCGTGGCCGATGTGGTGCCCAAATCCATCGTCTATCGCCTGATCGCGCCGACCATGGAATTGAGCGAGCCGCTGCGCATCACCTGTCGCGAAGACAAACTTGAACGCCTGCTCGCCGACCTAGCGATCCAGCGGCTCGACCTGGTGATCTCCGACAGCCCGATGCCCTCGCACCTGGACATCAAGGGCTACAGCCAGAAACTCGGGGAATGCGGGATCAGCTTCTTCGCCACGGCTGAACTGGCGGCCCAATACGGTCAGGATTTCCCCCGCAGCCTGCACGGCGCACCGCTGCTGATTCCAGGGCCGGAGACCGTGGTGCGCAGTCGCTTGCAGCGCTGGTTTGCCGAGCAGCAGATCCAGCCGCGCATCGTCGGCGAGTTCGACGACAGCGCCTTGATGCAGGCTTTCGGCCAATCCGGCAGCGGGATATTCATCGGCCCGAGCGTGATTGCCGATGAAGTGATACGCCAATACGGCGTGGAATTGATTGGCCAGACCGACGCGGTGACCGAGTCGTTCTACGCCATTTCGGTGGAACGCAAGGTCAAGCACCCCGGCATTGTCGCCATTACCGAAGGTGCCCGACGCGAGCTGTTCACCGGGATGTGAGGTGTCAGGCGCAGACTTCGCGGGGCTTGAAGGTCATCAGCGCGATGGCCAGGAGGATCGAGGCGAGGATAAAAGCAGCCGCCGCGAAACCAAGACCTTGCAGGCCAACACCGTCGATGACCCTGCCGCCGATCATCGCGCCCAGGCCGATCCCGAGGTTAGCCCCGGCAATGTTCAGCGATGCCGCGAACGCCGGCGCTTCGGGTGCAGCCTTCATCAATCGCACGTGGCTGACCAGGAACAACGCTGCCTGAGTCACGCCCCAGATCCCCATCGCCGCTGCCAGACCCAGCGGCGAATGAATGTTCGGCACCAGCGCCACCAGGCCAGCGATCATGAACGCGCAGAACATCATCGAAGCCATCAACGGATGACGATCCACCGCGCGGCCGCCCAGCGAGTTGCCGATCAAGCCGACCGCGCCGAAGCCCATCAGGCACCAGCCGACCACCGTGCCGTTGAAACCGGCCAGGCGCTCAAGAATGTCCGCCAGGTAGGTGTAGGCGGTGAACATGCCGCTGAACACCAGGATCGACAGCAGCACATGCCCCACCATTAGCGGGCTGCGCAGGATCCTGAACTGCGAGCGGAAACTGACTTGATGCTGATGCAAATTGGTTTTCGGCAGGTAGATAAACAGCAGCAACGCCTTGGCAAACGCGATCACCGCGAGAATGCCGAAGGCACTGCGCCAGCCGAACGCATCGGAGATCAATGTGCCCACCGGAATGCCGAACACGGTGGCGCAGACAATTCCGAAACCGATCTTGGCGATGGCGCGACCGGCGTAGTCCGGGCCGACGATGTCCACCGCGGTTTCACTGGCCAGCGCCCAGAACACCGGCAGCCCCAACGCGGGGATCAACCGGGCGACGGACATCACCCAGATATTCGGCGCAAACGCCGCAAGGGTGTTGGCCAGACCGAACATGATCAGCACCGAGATGAACAATTTGCGGCGCTCAAACCTTGCGAAATAGGCGGTCAGGAACGGCCCGAATGCGGCAACCGTGAAGGCGAACAAAGTCACCAGCAAACCCGCCTGGGGGATGCTGACTTCAAGGTCTCGGGCGATCGCCGGCAACAGGCCGACGATGATGAATTCCGTGGTCAGCACCGTGAAACCGGCAGCGGACAACAGAAGGATGGGCAACAGCATGCAGAACTCCAGAAAACGACGACACCAGCGATAGCCCGAAGGCCCACTGGCATGACTTGAAAATGAGGATGGCGAATCTTAACAGAGTGTTTCCGATCAGGGTTGCACGAACCTGCCGATCTCGTTGACCCCGCGGGCGGCAGATCGTCACAGGTCTGAAGGATGAAGACTACGCTGTGATAAAGTCCGCGCCCTGCGATACGTACACCCTGTTCATCGGCCATTGATTGGCATTGATGTCGCGATACCCCCGCACCTAATAAAATCAGAGATGCCGTTTTATGACCGCTTCATCCCCTTCGCTATGGTTACGCCTGCAACGCTTGAGCCTGGTTACACAAATCATCATCGGCCTGATCGCCGGGATTGCCCTGGCCCTGTTCGCGCCGGAGGTGGCGAAGTCCACCGCATTCATCGGCAAAGTCTTCGTATCGGCGCTTAAAGCTGTCGCGCCGATTTTGGTGTTCGTGCTGGTCATGGCCTCGATTGCCAACCACAAGCACGGCCAGGAAACCCACATCCGGCCGATTCTGTTCCTGTATCTGCTGGGAACGTTTGCGGCGGCGGTGGTGGCCGTTGTCGCCAGTACGCTGTTCCCGTCGAGCCTGGTGTTGGCCACTCACGACGTTGCTGTCACCGCGCCAGGCGGTATCAGTGAAGTGTTGCAAAGTCTGCTGTTGAGCGTGGTCGACAACCCGGTCAGCGCACTGATGAATGCCAACTTCATCGGCATTCTGGCGTGGGCGATTGGCATGGGCGTTGCCATTCGCCATGCCGGTGACACCACTCGCGAAGTGCTCGGCGACTTGTCCAACGGCGTGACCCTGATCGTGCGTTTGGTGATTCGTTTTGCGCCGCTGGGCATTTTCGGCCTGGTGGCTTCGACCCTCGCCACCTCCGGTTTCGGCGCCTTGATCGGCTATGTGCATCTGCTGGCGGTGCTGCTGGGCTGCATGCTGTTTGTGGCGCTGGTGATGAACCCGGTCATCGTGTTCTGGAAGCTGCGTCGCAACCCGTATCCATTGGTGATCACGTGCTTGCGCGAAAGCGGCATCACTGCGTTTTTTACGCGCAGCTCGGCGGCGAACATTCCGGTCAATCTCGAATTGAGCAAGCGCCTGGGCCTGCACGAAGACACCTACTCGGTCTCGATCCCGCTGGGCGCGACCATCAACATGGCGGGCGCGGCGATCACCATTACCGTGCTGACCCTGGCGGCCGTGCATACGCTGGGCATCGCCGTGGACATTCCGACCGCCATCCTGCTGAGCATCGTCGCGGCGATCTGTGCCTGTGGCGCTTCGGGCGTGGCGGGCGGTTCGTTGCTGTTGATTCCACTGGCGTGCAGCCTGTTTGGCATCCCCAGTGAAATCGCCATGCAGGTGGTTGCCGTCGGGTTCATCATCGGCGTGCTGCAGGACTCGGCGGAAACCGCGCTGAACTCCTCCACAGACGTACTGTTCACCGCGGCGGCGTGCCTGGGTGAAGACGAGAAAGCCCAACGGTTGGCGTAACAATGTACTTGTAGGAGCACGGCTTGCCGGCGATGGCGTACTTGAGATCGCCATCGCCGGCAAGGGCTAGGCGCCCCCCAGCTCCTCCAGAGAGCCAACAAAAAGCCCGCCAAGGCGCGAACCTTGGCGGGCTTTTGTGTATCCGGGAGGTTTAGAACGCGCCCATGTAATCGCGCTTGCCCACTTCCACACCGTTGTGACGCAGCAGTGCGTAGGTGGTGGTGACGTGGAAGAAGAATTGCGGCAGACCGTAGCTCAACAGGTAAGCCTGGCCGGTAAAGCGCTTCTCTTTCGGCGTGCCCTGACGGGTGATGATTTCGATGCCTTCCTTGCCGTCGATCTGTTCCGGTTTGATCTCGCCGATGAAGGCCAGCACTTTGGCGATCAGCGCTTGCAGCTCGGCGAAGGTGGTTTCGGTGTCGTCGTACTTTGGCAGTTCAACTTCGGCCAGACGCGCGGAAACGCCCTTGGCGAAATCAACGGCGATCTGCACCTGACGGACCAGCGGGAACATGTCCGGGTACAGACGGGCTTGCAGGAAAGCATTCGGGTCGATGTTCTTGGCAGTGGCGTGGGCTTCGGCCTTGTTCAAAACGTCGCTCAGGGCGTTGAGCATTTGCTTGAAAACCGGAACGGAAGCGGCGTACAGAGAAATAGTCATGGCAGTCTCGTGTTGTGACAGGAGGGAAACGTGGGGCGATTATAGCCATGCACGGTCCCCTGCGGCGGCTCTTTTATCCGCAAGGGGAAACGTAGCGCAAGCTCTGAACGAGCTGCGCAAGTTAGCCCCCCGCCGGCATGAAAACCTCAAATTGATCAGTGTTTTTCTGCACTCGCCGACAGACCGGCCTTCGTTTGGGTGAACCGGTAAAACAGGTTGGGCTCGCTCACAATGTAAAGCTCGCCTTTATTGTCCATGGTCATGCCTTCGGCTTGCGGAAGCGTACGCTTGAGGTCACCCGCCAAGGCGCGCAGGGAGAGAATACTGACGAAGTTACCCTGCTGGTCCAGTTCGGTCAGGTTGCTGGACTCTTCGCTTAGCAACAGTAAGTGGCCGGTCCGAGGATCGTAGTAACCCTCGGAAAGGTCTTTGCTGAAAACGCCGCGGTCGACCCAGGACGTCAAGTCCTTGATACGGATCTGCATTCGGTTGCCAATGGAGCCGAGCATGCCGGTGATTGAGTACAGTTGCCGCGGATCACGCTCCTTGATGGCGAAGATGCGGTCATTGGCCGGGTCATAGGTCACACCTTCAAACCCCTTGTTATGCGCGCTGAGGTTGATCTCAATAGCGAGTGATTCGGTTTGATCCGCACGGATGGGTCCAGCGGTCTCCGGCAGGGTAAAAATGTGCAACCGCTGCTGCCGTTCATCAACGATGACCACCCGCCCTTTACCCATGTAAGCGATGCCTTCGGTGTCCTCGAAACCGATCAATGGGTAGCGTTCGATCAAATCGCCATCACGGGTCAGCGCCAGAATTTCCATAGGCACACCATTGGTGATACCCAGAATGCGGTCGTGATCAGGGTCATAGGCGAGACCGGACATATCAGTGATGCCCGGAATCGGTTTGCCTTCGACCGCGACCTTGTAGTCTGGCAGCCAGATATTTTTGTCTGGCGCCTGATTGCCATACCAGCTGTTATGCCAGTGCGCGTACAACTGCCCGGGCCAGCCAAAATGAACGAAAACCCCACCAACGCCGACCAGCGCGGCGATCAGAACAATTCCAGCCTTCCTTGCCTTGCTCATACTTTTTCTCGATCCCAGGTAAATCGATAGACATTCACGGGTTGTCGCGGATGGCATTGGCCGTTATCGGCATCGGCGCCGACGATCGACCATTGCGCTCGGGAGGTTTCGCCCAACTCACGCGCGGCCTGAGGATTGAAACACTGGCTCAACAGTTCGTCGGGGACCAAGGCATACGCCTTAGGGTGTTCGCGCAACCACAGTGCCGCCTGCTCGACTGTGGAGCCGACCATCCCGAAGTGCACGATCGGTTGTCGCGCGAACAGCCAATGGCCCTCGCGCCAATTGACCAACACCAGGTCGGCGCCGTGGGTCATGGTCGCCGCTTGCGCCATGATCGCTTCGTGAGGGTTGGGACCGTCCTTGATCGGTTCGATGAAACCGCGGGCAATCCAAAGCGCAAACCAGGTCACGACCAGCGCCTGGAATACCCGCCGACCGCGCGGACGCTGACTGAACCAGCGTTTGAGTAACCAGGGAATCAGCGGTGCAGCCACCAGCACCAGCCCGGGCAGCGCCGGGTAGATGTACAACTTGCGCTTGCCGCTGCTGATACAGAAAAACAGCACCACCAGCACGACCCAGCCCAGCAGCACCAGCACTCGGCCGTCGTGCTTGCGCAGTTGCCGGCGCCAGGCGGGCACCAGCCACGGCAATGCCAGCACCAGCGGCAGCCAATATTGCGGGATCACGTGAACGAAGAAATACCAGAACGGCTCGCGATGGTCCCAGGCGGCGGCATAGCGTCCCGCGGTCTGGCGCAGCAGAATCTCTCGCGCATAGGCGATCTCTTCAGCAGTGCCATTGAGCGCGATGGACAAGGCCAAAGGCAGTAACCAGATCGCGATGGCGCCCAGCATGACCAACAGTCCCAGCAGCCACTTGCGCGCCTCGCCCGGCATGGCCACCACACCGGGCCAACCTTTGCGCACCGCGTAGGCATACGGAATCAGCATCAGGGCCGGGACGAAGCCAACCCCTTTGGTGATCACACCAATGCCCATGGCGGCGCAGCCCAGGTAGAACCAGCGCCAGGCGGGCCCGAGCAACAGGTGCCGCGCCAGACCGTACATACCCACGGAGGTGAACAGAATCAAAAAGCTGTCGATCTGACCGGTCTGCAGGATGCTGTAGGTCTGATAGGTCGCCAGGTACAAGAGCGCCGCCATCCGGCCCGCACGTTGATGCCATAACCGGCGGCCAAGGTCATAAACCACGGCGGTGACCGTCACGGCCGATAGAAGACCCGGCAGGTACAGGGCGATGGAGGGTTTCCCGGTGAGCCAGGCGAAGAACGCCACCGTCCACATGAAAATCGGCGGTTTGTCGCCATAGATCTCTGCCGCACGGTGCGGAATCAGCCACGAGCCGTGCTGCAGCATCTCGAGCGCAACACCAAGGAATCGCTCCTCGTCGACATTCTGCGGCTGACGCAGTCCTAGTCCGGCACCGATCAAAACCAGGGCGAGTACCATCAAACCCAGGCATTCGACCCGGGGTGATAACGTTCTGCGCATGACTCAGTCCTTTAAGTGTTTGCTGCGAGCAATCAACTGCAAATTGCGCAGATAAACGATCGAGCCAAAGGCTTGACCGGCAATGAATACCGGGTCCTCCCGGTAAATGGCATAAGCGAGCAGCAGGGCGCTACCGACGATGCTCAGGTACCAGAAACTCACTGGAATCACGCTGCGTTTCTTGTATTCGCTGTAAAGCCACTGCAAGACGAAGCGACCGGTAAAGGCTATCTGGCCGGCGAAGCCGACCACCAGCCACAGGGTTTCACGGGAGAGATTCATCCTTCGATTTCCTGCGCAGTGGCGTTCAGGCGCGTGCGCCGGATCAGCCACCAGACGCCGATCAGGTCGAGAATGCCCACCAGGGCACGGTCCAGGTTGCCGTATTTGGAGACCCCGGCTGTGCGGTGACGGTGGTTGACCGGGTGAGTGATCATTCGGCCGTTATGGCGCTGGATCAGTGCAGGAATGTACCGATGCATATGATCGAAGTACGGCAGGCGCAGAAACGCCGCCCGCTCGATCAACTTCAATCCACACCCGGTGTCCGGTGTCTGGTCCTTGAGCATGCGGCTGCGCAATCCATTGGCAAACCGTGAGGCCCAGCGCTTGCTCGCGTTGTCGCGGCGGTTGACCCGGTGCCCGGCCACCAACTGAAGGCCGGCCAGCCCTTGTTCACCGCGCACCAGCGCTAACATCCCGGGGATGTCCGCAGGATCGTTCTGGCCATCGCCATCGAGCGTGGCCAGCCACTGCCCCTTGGCAGCCAGCGCTGCATGGTAAAGCGAGGTGCTTTGCCCAAGCGAACGCTCATGACGCAGGATCCGCAGCGTGTTCAGGCCATTATTTTTGATCTGCCGCAGTTCGTGCAAGGTGGCATCGGTACTGCCATCGTCCACGACGATGATTTCGTACGCCTCGTCGGCCAAGGCTGTGCGCACTTCTTCAATCAACGGCTTCAGGTTGTTTGCTTCATTTTTTGCAGGAATCAGTACAGATACAAAAATTTCATGACTCATAGGGTCCCCCCTTTAATCCTTGGTTTCTTATTATCAAGGGCGAACATTTCATCTCTGATAAAAGTGGCGATACCACTTCACAAATTCCGCTACACCCGCTTCCACCGTCACCTGAGGGTGGAAGTCGACCCATTGGGTCAATGCCGATACGTCAGCCCAAGTCTTGACCACATCGCCAGGCTGCAGTGGTAGAAAGTTGCGTTGCGCTTTGATCCCCAGCGTCGACTCCAGACAATCGACGAACTCCAGCAGTGCTACCGGCATGCCACGCCCGATATTGAAAATCCGGTTAACGCCGTCGCCCTCCCCGTCCGGGATCGGCGGCCGAAGGCGCAAACGGGCGACACTTTCGACAATGTCGTCGATGTAAGTGAAGTCGCGCGCCATCTGGCCGTGATTATAGATATCAATCGGCAAACCGTTGAGGATCGCTTCGGTGAACTTGAACAGCGCCATGTCGGGGCGCCCCCAAGGTCCGTAAACGGTAAAAAAGCGTAGGCCGCTGGCCCTCAGGCCATACAAATGACAGTAGCTGTGAGCCATCAACTCATTAGCACGTTTGCTGGCCGCGTACAGTGAAATGGGATGATCGACAGCGTCTTCAATACTGAACGGCATTTTGCTGTTGGTACCGTACACCGAGCTGCTTGATGCATAGATCAGGTGCTCGGGACGATAGTGACGGCAAGCTTCCAGCACATTCAGAAAACCCACCAGGTTCGATTGCGCGTAGACGTCCGGGTTGTCCAGCGAATAGCGAACACCCGCCTGGGCCGCCAGGTGCACAACCTCGGTAAAACGATGTTCGTTGAACAACGCCATCAGTGCTGGTTTGTCGACGATATCCAGGGTCTGAAAACGAAAGCCAGGCAAGGATGCAAGGTCGTTAAGCCGTGCACGCTTGAGTTCAACACTGTAATAGTCGTTGAGGTTGTCGATGCCGATGACTTCAAGGCCTTCCCGGCACAAACGCTTAACAGTGTGATACCCGATGAAGCCGGCGGCGCCAGTGACCAGAACAGTCATTGGGAGTTCGCGCCGATCAGCGCATTGTTCTTGGCCAATACCCACGTCAGCTTCATGCTTTGCTCCATAGTCCAGTCAATAAGGCTTGTATCGTCGATGGGAGAACTACCAGATGCCCGCAATCAGGCCCGCCAGCTCTCGGCATGCATACGTTGCTCGCTGGATTGTAAAAATAGCGTTAATTATTCATTTAGGTTTTGTGACGATAGCAAGAACGCGTGACGAATTCAGTTGCCATTGACACACGTCAATCTACAGTGCATGCCAGCAGGAGAAAAATTGACCCCGGGAAGGACGCAGAACCATGAGTACTGAGCAAGAGACGACGTTCGACGAGCCGCAGCTTAACAGCACGGAAATCCGGATACTGGGCTCGTTGATCGAGAAACAGGCCACCAGCCCGGAAACCTATCCGCTGACGCTCAATGCGCTGGTGATTGCCTGCAACCAGAAAACCAGCCGCGAGCCGGTGATGAACCTGACCCAGGGTCAGGTCGGCCAAAGTCTGCGCGCCCTCGAAGGTCGCGGCTTTACCAAACTGGTAATGGGCAGTCGTGCGGATCGCTGGGAACACAAAGTCGACAAGGCACTGGAACTGGTGCCCGCTCAAGTGATTTTGACGGGGCTGTTATTCCTTCGCGGCCCACAAACGGTCAATGAACTGCTGACCCGCAGCGGCCGCATGCATGACTTTGAAGATGCCGAACAGGTGGTGCATCAACTGGAACGGCTGATTGCTCGCGATCTGGCACTGCTTATTCCGCGCCAGGCCGGTCAGCGGGAAGACCGCTACATGCACGCCTTGGGCGACCCGGCGGACATCGAAGTGATCCTGGCGGCAAGGCAGAACCCGGCCGAACGTGGCGCGGGTGGCGGCGTATCGGTTGAACGGATCGAAGAGCTTGAGGCGCGAATTGCGGCGCTGGAAGAGCGACTGGCCCGCCTCGAATAAACAACACGGTCTATGTAGCAGCTGTCGAGCCTGCGAGGCTGTGGTTATTCGCCGTCCCAATAATCCACGCCGTCGGCCGGCCGGGCGATGGCGACGAAGCCCGAGGCATTGCCCTCGGCATCGACCTTGAAGTCGTCCATCACCGCATACTTGCCGGAATCCGGGTACTCGCAAATCTCGGGTGATTGTTGGGTGCTGACTGCCAGGTAGCGCAGCTCAGCGTTGCTGGTGTTGATGATCTGGTGCGCGGCTTCAGGGCCGCCCGGAGGGCAGGCAATGACATCACCGGCGCGAACGGGAAAGCGCTCGGCGCCCAAGCGAATCTCCCCTTCCCCGGCCACGATGTAAAACATTTCCTCATTGACCCGATGACTGTGAAACGGGCTGCCACGCATCCCCGGTTCCAGCGCGTACAGGCGATAACCCAGCTTCTGCGCGCCAAGTTGCTGGCCGATGCGCGCCTGCCGTTGCCGATAGCGGTCGGCGGTGTCTCCCGTCGGGGCAAACGCTTCGGGCAGCGGCTCAAGTTCGGCCTGATCCAGATTAAGAATGGCAGGATGCATGAGTCACCTCAGTCACGGTTTCGCTTATTGGGCAGCAGGAGAGCCATGGCCACTGCGGGCAAATTCCACGGCGTTGTGAAACTGCTCATCGGTCGGCCGCACGCCGGTGTACAGCACGAACTGCTCCAGCGCCTGGATCGCGATCACTTCCAGCCCGGTGATCACTCGCTTGCCTTCAGCACGAGCGCGCACAATCAACGGTGTTTCCGAGGGGACTGCCACGACATCGAAGACAGTCTGGGCAGCAGCGATGGTTTCAGCATCGAACGCCAACTGATCGGCCTCAGGGCCGTTCATGCCAATCGGTGTGACGTTGATCAACATCTGCGGCCGCTCCGAGCCCAGCTCCGCTTGCCATCGATAGCCCAGCGATTCGGCCAACGCCCGTCCGGCACGCTCGTTGCGGGCAACAATCAGGCCATTTTTGTAGCCGCCATCACGCAAGGCACTCGCCACCGCCTTGGCCATGCCGCCGCTGCCGCGCAGGGCAAAGGTCAATTCCTTCGGCACCTGGTGGGTGTCAAGCAACTGGGCGATCGCGATGTAGTCGGTGTTGTAAGCCTTGAGATGGCCATTAGTGTTAACAATGGTGTTGATCGATTGAATGGCCGCAGCGGAGGGGTCCAGTTCATCGACCAGCGCAATGCACGCCTCCTTGAACGGCATCGACACGCCGCAACCTCGAATCCCCAAGGCGCGAATGCCGCCAACGGCGCCGGGCAAATCCTGACTGCTGAAGGCCTTGTAGTAAAAATTCAGGTTCAGTTGCTCATACAGATGATTGTGAAACCGCAGGCCGAAGTTCCCGGGACGTGCGGAAAGCGACATGCACAGCTGGGTGTCTCTGTCGGGGTTCATCTGCATGAAAAATCTCCTTCAATAGCACTTTCGGATGGACGGGATTAGCCAATCCATCGGGTCTGATCGATCATAACGGTGTGTCTGCACGTGGCCTCACTGAACCGTAAAGAAGCGAGTACAGACCTTACACAAAATTTACCCAATGGCTGTGCTGATTTTGGAAAAAAAGCTGTCTTAGAAGTATCCCCGCGACAATCCTTGGGTCTATTGCAGACACAAGCGCCGGGGCGAAGAACCGAGGAACTATCATGATCCGTAAAATCCCCACAGTAGCCTTGCTGATCGGTGCGCTTGCTATCGCAGGGCAGGCAGAAGCTGGCGGCGGTCACGGCGGTCACGGTTGGGAAGGACCGGCGGTATTTGGTGCGATCGTGGGCTCGGCCATCGTCGGTTCAGCCCTCATCAACAGCAATCGCCCGGTCTATGTACAGCAACCGGTTTACGTTCAGCCACAACCGGTTTACTACGGCCCGCCACCGGTTTATTACCAGCCGGCACCGGTCTACGTGCAGCAACCGGTCTATTACGGCCCACCGCCAGTTTATTACGGCCCACCACGTGGTTATTACGGTCCACCGCGCGGCTACTACGGCCCTCCCCACGGTTATGGCCGTTGGTAACGGAATCATCAGGCCTCGCCTCAATAGCGGGGCCTTTTTTGTGACCGTCCGTCGGCAGAGGTCTGGATAAATCTCGCCAAGGTCGCTGTCGGGACAGTCTTTGCGGCACAAGTTGGCAAGATTGACTCGCCATCCTTTCCCCGCTTTGGGGAAAACGGTCATATTTATGTCATGTCGGGTCCGCACTCTTGGATCTGTCCGTTAACACAGGTTGATAAAAACAAGGACGACGTTATGCCCACGCAAAACCCGCACCGAGTTGTCGGCTTGTGCACTTCCAGCAAGGTGTACAACGCATTGACCGAACTCAAGCACCTGGAAGGCCATCGCAGCGCCAAGTTTCTTTCGCTGCTGGCAGAAAACCTGGTGCGAAAAGGCCTGCTCAACGAGCAGGAAGTGGTTCATATGCTGGACTTGGTGGTCGACTGAACCGATGACTCATTGGCATCAATGACGACTATCGAAAGCGTTGATTGTCCGTTCAAGCGTCCGTTCCGTAAGGTGGCTCCATCGATTGATGGAGGTACTTATGTCCCAGGTTCAGATCATGTCCGTTATCGGCAGTGCCGTTCCCGCACCGCTCAGAGAGCTAGGATTGCTCGCCTGTTGGTATCTGGTGCAGGACGGCGAACCGATCAGCGGTCCGCTCACCTCGCTGCCAGCCGCCCAGGCACTGTCGCAACGCATCGGCCGAGGCCAACTCAGCGCTTAAGGCAGCTGCACCCGCGGCTTGGTTTCGATGAAAATTGCCCAACTCGACATGAACAGCGCAGCGATCAGCGGCCCGATCACAAAGCCATTGAGGCCGAAGATCGCCAGACCGCCAAGGGTCGAGATCAGGATCAGGTAGTCCGGCATCTTGGTATCCTTGCCCACCAGGATCGGTCGCAGCACGTTATCCACCAGGCCGATCACAAAAATCCCGAACAGCACCAGCACCACGCCCTGCCAGATCGCTCCGGTGAACAGGAAAAACGCCGCCACCGGCGCCCAGACAATCCCCGCCCCCACCGCTGGCAACAGCGACAGAAACGCCATCAGCACCGCCCAGAGCAACGCGCTCGGAATATCCAGAAACCAGAAAATCAAACCGCCCAATGCGCCCTGCGTGATCGCCACCAGCAGGTTGCCCTTCACTGTCGCTCGAACCACACGATTGAACTTGAGTTGCAAACGGCGTTTCTGGTGCTCCTGCAGCGGCACGGCGGCGCGCACTTTGCGGGCCAGTTCGGCGCCGTCCCGCAGAAAGAAGAACAACAGGTAGAGCATGATGAAAAAGCTCACCACGAAATCGAACGTACCCTGACCAAAACTGAAGGCTTTGTTGGCAATGAACTCATTGCCTGTCACCGCACTTTTGATGATTTTCTCCCGCAGCCCGTCCAGTTCGCCTACCCCGGCCCGATCGAGCAAGTGCTGGAAGTACGGCGGCAGGCTGTGTTTGAAATGCGTCACGTACCCGGCAATGTCCAGTTCGCCACTTTCGATGCGGTGGTAGACCGAGGCCCCTTCTTGAATCAGCAAGATACTGAGGACAATCACCGGCAGAATCGCGATCAACAGACAGATGCTCAGGGTGAGCAGCGACGTCAGATTGCGTTCCCAGCCGAACTTCAGTTGCAGTCGTCGGTGCAGGGGCGCGAAGAGGATGCCGAGGATCACCGCCCAGAACACCGCGCCGTAAAACGGCAGCAAAATCCAAATGAAGGCAGCGGTGACCAGCCCCAGCAAGATCACCAGTGATTTGTTTTGTACTGTCTCTTCGTTCATGTCCGATCCATGTCAGTCCGCAAGGACACAATGTTGCGTCCTGATGCTTAGTCCGCCACGGTTCGCGCGAGTGCCATCCGTTTGTTCATCAAGCATAGATCCAGATCAATGAACCTCGCGGGCAAGCCGCTTACTCTCGGCGGCTTTTGTGACCGACTCTGCCATGACTCTCCTGCCTCCAGAACTGCTCGCCCCCGCCGGCACCCTGAAAAACATGCGATATGCCTTCGCCTACGGCGCCGATGCGGTGTACGCCGGTCAACCGCGCTACAGCCTGCGGGTGCGCAACAACGAATTCGATCACGCCAATCTGGCCCTCGGCATTCACGAGGCCCAGGCCCAAGGCAAGCGCTTCTACGTGGTGGTGAACATCGCCCCGCACAACGCCAAGCTAAAAACCTTCCTCAAAGACCTGGCGCCGGTCATTGCCATGGCGCCGGACGCGCTGATCATGTCCGACCCGGGGTTGATCATGCTGGTGCGCCGGCATTATCCGCAGATGCCGATTCACCTGTCGGTACAGGCCAACACGGTGAACTGGGCCAGTGTCGAGTTCTGGCAGCAACAAGGTTTGAGCCGGATCATCCTGTCGCGGGAGCTGTCCCTGGAAGAAATCGCCGAAATCCGCGAACAAGTCCCGGCGATGGAGCTGGAGGTGTTCGTCCACGGCGCCTTGTGCATGGCCTATTCCGGTCGCTGCCTGTTGTCGGGTTACATGAACAAGCGCGATGCCAATCAGGGCAGTTGCACCAACGCCTGTCGCTGGAAATATTCGGCGCAAGAGGCCACTGAAAACCAGCTCGGCGAAATCGTGCAGACCTTCCAGCCCGAACCGACCCTGGGCATCGGCGCCCCGACCGATCAGGTGTTCCTGTTGCAGGAAGCCAATCGGCCCGATGAACTGATGCCGGCCTTCGAAGACGAACACGGCACTTACATCATGAACGCCAAGGATTTGCGCGCGGTGCAGCATGTCGAGCGCCTGACGCAGATGGGCGTGCACTCACTGAAAATCGAGGGCCGGACCAAATCCCATTTTTATTGCGCACGCACCACTCAGGTTTACCGTCGGGCGATCGACGACGCGATGGCCGGTCGCGAGTTCGACCGCAGTCTGATGCTGGACCTGGAATCACTCGCCCAGCGCGGCTACACCGAAGGTTTTCTGCGACGGCACGTGCATGACGAATACCAGAACTACCAGCACGGCAGTTCGGTGTCGGAGCGGCAGCAGTTTGTCGGCGAGCTGACCGGCGCGCGGCGTGACCGGATGGCGGAGGTCAAGGTGAAGAATCGATTTGGTTTGGGCGACCACATGGAACTGATGACGCCCAAGGGCAACTTCCAATTCGACTTGCATCAACTGCAAAACGTCAGGGGCGAGCCTATCGAAGTGGCGCCGGGGGATGGGCATACGGTGTACCTGCCGATTCCGGATGCGGTGGATTTGCAGTTTGGGTTGTTGATGCGGGATGTCAGCGTCACATGATCATCAAGAACGCCCCCCACTGTGGGAGCGAGCCTGCTCGCGATGACGGAATCACAGCCAACATTATTGTTGAATGTTAAACCACTATCGCGAACAGGCTCGCTCCCACAGGTAAGCCGTTACGTGAACTCCTCGCGCAACATCCCCACAAACGCCTCTCGCGCCGGGTGAACCCCGGCGTTTTCATGCCAGTAAAACAGATTGTCGATCGCCATCAGTTCGGGGAACTCATACCCTGCGCAACCCGCCCCTTTGGCGTACTGATCAAACACGCCTTTTGGCACCAGCGCGACACCCGCCCCGGCACTGACACAGCCGACAATCGCCCCGTAACTGGCCAGGCTGACAATCGGCAACGCCTGCCCCTGCCGCAGCAACCAATGTTCCAGCGCCGCCCGGTAGGGACAGCCCTGAGGCCACATGAACACGGTCTTGTCCTGCAAATCCGCGATGTCACGCACCGGCCCCAGGGACGTCGAGGCGATCAACAACAGCTCCTCGCGGTACATCGGCGTGCGCTTGAGGTGTGAGCGCTCGACATCCACGGCGACGATCGCGCCGTCGAGCCGGTGATTGAGCGTGTCGTCGAGCAATTGGCTCCAGGTGCCGGTGGTCAGCTCCAGTGCCACCGCCGGGAAACGCTTGTGGAATTTCGCCAGCAACCGCGGCAATCGACCGGTCGCCGACGACTCGATGGCGCCAATGCGCAACGGCCCGGACGGCTCGGCCGAAGGGTCCACCGCGCGCTTGGCTTCCGCCGTCAGGGCGAGAATTTTCGAGGCATAAGCCAGAAAGGTCTGCCCCGCCGGGCTGATTCGCAGCCCTCGGCCCTCGCGTAGAAACAGCGCGACACCCAGCTCCGTTTCCAGGGACTTGATCCGTGCCGTGATGTTCGACGGCACGCAATGCAATAGCTCGGCTGCCCGAGCGATACTGCCGACCTCGGCGACGGTCTTGAACATGCGTATCTGTGCCAGCTCCATACATCACCAAAAGTGAAGAGTTGACGTACTATAAGTCAGTTGTGGAGAACATTCAGGCTTCTGATACTGGGTGCATCCGCCTACAGGTGCCCGATCATGAAGCCACTCACGCCCTCCCCCGGCTCCCCCGCCAAAATCTTCCTGGCCATGGCATTTGTCGTCAGCTGCTGGGGTTACTCACCGACCGGCATTCACATCGGTTTGCAGGCCTATGATCCTGGTCATCTAGCCCTGCTGCGGTTTCTGCTGGCATCGGCCTTCATGGCGGTGGTCGCAGTGTTCCGAGGCATTAGCCTGCCGAAAACTCGTGACCTGCCGTTGCTGTTCGCGCTCGGATTTTTTGCCGTGAGCCTGCACCATGTCGCGTTGAATTTCGGCCAGCAAAGTATCAGCGCCGGCGCCTCGAGTGTGTTGGCGCAATCAACGCCGTTGTTCAGCACGTTGCTGGCGCGTTTCGTGTTCAAGGACCGGGTGAGCGTGTGGCGTTGGGGCTGCGTTTTTCTGGGATTGATCGGCGTGGTGATGGTGGTGGCCGGTGATCACGGATTGGGGAGCATCGACGCCCATGGATGGCTGATTGTGTTGGCGGCGGTGTCATGGAGTTTTTACTTTGCCTTGCAGAAGCATCACTCGCGGCGCTACGACGGGCTGACGTTGGTGTGTTACACGGTTTGGTTCGGGACGCTGCTGCTGTTGGTTTATCTCCCGGGACTGGTGAGCCAGGTCATCACCGCTCCAGTTGAAGTACAGCTTGCGGTCATCGGGCTGGGCATTTTCCCAAGTGCCCTTGCGTATCTCGCCTGGGCCTATGTGCTGACTCATGTGGATTTGAGCCGCGCGACGATGACGCTGTATCTGATTCCACCGACCGCCATGGCAATTGCCTCTTTTGCACTGGGCGAGCGGCCGACGTTGATGATCGTTGCGGGCGCACTGGTGGTGCTGGTCAGCGTGTTGGCGTTGAATCTGGAGCGCAGGATTGTGTCGATTCGAGTAGTCGGCGTCTGATGCGGCATTTTTGCGATACCTGCGACGCCTTCGCAGGCAAGCCAGCTCCCACAGGGTTTGTGGCGATCGCATCATTTTCATCCGACTCGAAACCTGTGGGAGCGGGCTTTCCCGCGATAAAAAAACCAGGCGCACTGGCCGGGTTCTGTTCGAGTAGACAAATGGCGGTCAGCCATCGGCCGAAAACCGGTCGCGACTGTTGGTCAGGTGCAGCCACATGGCCGCCCGAGCCGCATCCGGGTCCTGGCGTTTGATCGCATTGAGAATCGCCTCGTGCTCAAGGTTGGCCAGTTGCCCGAGCTTGCTCAAGTCCACTGCGCCGCGCTCGGCGGCATTGACGCGGGTGCGTGGGATCATGGCGCTGCCCAGGTGCTGCATGATTTCGGTGAAGCACACGTTGCCGGTGGCTTCGGCGATCAGCAAGTGGAAGCGCTTGTCGGCTTCGACGCAGCTGTCGTTGTTGGCCAGCAGGCTTTGATAGTCGTCCAGCGCTTCGCGCATCTGCACCAATTGATGCTCGGTGCGACGGGTTGCCGCCAGTGCGGCAGCCTGGGTTTCCAGGCCCATGCGCAACTCCAGAATACTGCGCACCCCCAGCGCGGTATCGACGTTCAACCGCAGTCCCTGCTCCGGTGCTCGCTCGATGACAAAGGTGCCGATGCCGTGCCGGGTCTCCACCAACCCGGACGCCTGCAACTTCGAGATCGCCTCGCGCACCACCGTGCGACTGACCCCGTGCTCCTGAACAATCGTGTTCTCGGACGGCAGCTTGTCACCTGGCAGCATCTGCCCGAGCAAGATGCTCTGGGTCAGTTTGGCGACCAGGTCATGGGCCAGGTTGTGGGTGCGCTTGCGGGCAGGCGCGTCGAGGTCTTCTTGCATGGCGATCATCCGAGAGCAGGGCTACTGGAATCGTAGCACTGCGCCCGACGGGAATCTCGGGAAAAAGCCGACCAACTTGTATGACAACACTCAACAAATCGGGCATTCAAGACCGAAACCAAGCTCATGCATTACTGAAAAAAGAATAACAAATCTTATATAAAGCGCCATTTTGTTGGACGACAGGGCTTGCAGGAGGAAAAAACGTAGTTGTATGATGTCTATCAACATCGCAACACCCCGCCACACCCCGCATAAAAATAATCAGTGGGAGATAACGCAGTGAATACATCCATATCCGGGATGAACGATGGCGCCGATTCGGTCCTGAAGTCCGCCATCTCGAAAGTGAAACGCCATGTTCTGCCGCTGTTCGTGATCATGTTCATCGTCAACTACATCGACCGCGTGAACATCGGCTTCGTCCGCGCCCACATGGAACATGACCTGGGCATCGGCGCTGCCGCCTACGGCCTCGGCGCCGGTCTGTTCTTCATCGGTTACGCGCTGTTTGAAGTCCCCTCCAATATCCTCCTGCAAAAAGTCGGCGCACGAATCTGGCTGACCCGCATCATGCTGACCTGGGGCGTGGTCGCCGCTTGCATGGCCTTCATCCAGAACGAAACCCACTTCTACATCCTGCGATTTCTGCTCGGCGTGGCCGAAGCCGGTTTCTTCCCCGGAGTGATTTACTACTTCACCCGCTGGTTGCCTGGCGTTGAACGCGGCAAGGCGATTGCCATCTTCCTCAGCGGTTCGGCGATTGCTTCGCTGATCTCCGGCCCGCTGTCCGGGTTACTGCTGCAAATCAGCGGTTTGGGCATGCACGGCTGGCAATGGATGTACTTCATTGAAGGGATGTTCTCGGTCGGGCTGTGCGTGTTCGTCTGGTTCTGGCTGGACTCCAAACCCCACGACGCCAAATGGCTGAGCCGCGCCGAACAAGACGCGCTGGTCAAAGCCATCGACGACGAACAACTGGCCCGCGAAGCCGCGACACCAATCAAACCGTCGCTGGGCAAGCTGCTCAAGGATCGCCAGATCATCCTGTTCTGCCTGATCTACTTCTTCATCCAATTGACCATCTATGCCGCGACCTTCTGGCTGCCGAGCATCATCAAAAAGATGGGCGACCTGAGCGACATTCAGGTCGGGCTGTTCAACTCGATTCCATGGTTGCTGTCGATCGTCGGCATGTACGCCTTCGCTTCGCTGTCGGCCAAATGGAAGCATCAACAAGCCTGGGTCGCTGCGGCCCTGCTGATCGCAGCAGCCGGGATGTTCATGTCCACCACCGGCGGGCCGATCTTCGCCTTCGTTGCAATCTGCTTTGCTGCGCTGGGCTTCAAATCGGCGTCATCGCTGTTCTGGCCGATTCCTCAGGCTTATCTGGACGCACGGATCGCGGCAGGCGTCATCGCACTGATCAACTCGGTGGGCAACCTCGGCGGCTTCGTCGCGCCGACCACGTTCGGCCTGCTGGAAGAACGCACCGGCTCGATTCAGGGCGGGCTGTACGGCCTGGCCGCGACCTCGATCATTGCCGCAATCATCGTCTTCGCCGCACGCAACAAACCGAAATCCGCACCAGCCGTTGCACTGGACAAACCAGCGCCCAACCACGCCTGAACACTCATGTAAGAGCACTGTTTTGAAGGACATGACAATGAACCCACAAGAAACCGCCAAAGCCCCGGTCATCACCAGCATGCAGGTTGTTCCGGTGGCCGGCCACGATGGCATGTTGCTCAACCTGAGCGGCGCCCACGGGCCGTTTTTCACCCGCAACATCGTGATCCTCAAGGACAACGCCGGCCACACCGGCGTCGGTGAAGTACCGGGCGGCGAGCGCATTCGCCAGACCCTCGAAGACGCTCGCTCATTAGTGGTCGGCAGTCCGATCGGTACGTATCAGAAGATCCTCAATCAAGTGCGCCAGACCTTCGCCGATCGTGATGCTGGCGGTCGCGGGTTACAGACGTTCGATTTGCGCATCACCATCCACGCCGTCACCGGCCTTGAAGCTGCGCTGCTTGATCTCTTGGGCCAGCACCTGGACGTGCCGGTCGCAGCCTTGCTCGGCGAAGGTCAGCAGCGCGACGAAGTGAAGATGCTGGGTTACCTGTTTTATGTCGGTGATCGCAATGAAACCGACCTGGCCTACCGCAGCGAACCGGACGCCGACAACGACTGGTTCCGCGTACGTCACGAAAAAGCCATGACCGCCGACGCCGTGGTCCGTCTGGCCGAAGCCGCCCACGCCCGCTACGGTTTCAAGGACTTCAAACTCAAGGGCGGCGTGCTCAGTGGCGATCAAGAAATCGAAGCCGTCACCGCCCTGGCCGAACGCTTCCCCGATGCGCGCATCACCCTTGATCCGAATGGCGCGTGGTCACTCAAGGAAGCCATTCGCCTGTGCCGGGATCAGCATCACGTACTGGCTTACGCCGAAGACCCGTGCGGCGCGGAAAACGGTTATTCGGGACGTGAAGTCATGGCTGAATTCCGTCGCGCCACGGGCCTGAAAACCGCCACCAACATGATCGCCACCGACTGGCGGGAAATGGGCCACGCGATCCAGTTGCAATCAGTGGACATTCCGCTGGCCGACCCGCACTTCTGGACCATGCAGGGCTCAGTCCGCGTGGCGCAGATGTGCCATGAGTGGGGCCTGACCTGGGGTTCGCACTCCAACAACCACTTCGATATTTCCCTGGCCATGTTCACCCACGTCGCGGCCGCCGCGCCAGGTGACATCACCGCCATCGACACCCACTGGATCTGGCAGGACGGCCAGCGCCTGACCAAAGCACCGCTGCAAATCGTTGATGGCTGCGTGCAGGTGCCGAAGAAACCCGGGTTGGGCGTCGAACTGGACATGGATCAACTGGCCAAGGCTCATGAGTTGTACAAAGGCATGGGACTGGGCGCCCGGGATGACAGCGTGGCGATGCAGTTTCTGATTCCGGGCTGGAAGTTCGATAACAAGCGGCCGTGTCTGGTGCGCTAGGTCTATCGAAAAACCTCAATCCCTGTGGGAGCGGGCTTGCTCGCGAAGACGTCGTCACATCCACCATCAATGTGACGGATAGACCGCTTTCGCGAGCGAACTCGCTCCCACAGGTTCTTGCGCTGCTTGCAGCAACCATTGCTTGAACGCCATCATCGCCGACGTTTCAGGGCGCGACTGCAAACGGGTCAGCCAGTAACTGCCGGTGGTGATCCCGATGGCGAACGGTTGCTCGATTGCACCCGCCGTCAGTAGTCGGGCGAACATCAGCGGCGGCGCCAATGCAACGCCCGCCCCTTGCAGCGCCGCTTCCATCATTGCCAGCGACGAGTCGAAGACGATGCTTCGGGGCGGCGCTGCGTGGGTCGAGAGGCCGGTGGCCTGAAACCATTCGGGCCACTCGTCCGTGCGATAAGAACGCAACAGCGTTTGCTGCAACAGGTCTATCGGTGTTTTCAGTTGCCGGGCAATTTCGGGAACGCACAATACCGATAACGGCGCCTCGATCAACCTGACGGCCTCAATCCCATGCCAGGCTCCCGCGCCAAACCGTATCGCGTAATCCAACCCTTCAGCCGCCACATCCACGCGATTGTTGTTGGTCGACAGGCGCAAATCTATGAACGGATGTTTCGCCTGGAAGTCCGTCAACCGTGGCAACAACCAGCCTACCGCGAACGTCCCCACCGCGCCGACCGTCAATACCTCGCGAAAATGTCCGCCCTCGAATCGCTCAAGGGTGCGTGCAATACGGTCGAAAGACTCGCGCAACACCGGCAGCAGGGTTTCGCCCTCACTGGTCAGCATCAGCCCGCGGGGCAAGCGCTTGAACAGGGTCACGCGAAGTTGCGATTCAAGGCTCTTGACCTGATGGCTCACCGCCGCCTGTGTGACACACAACTCAACGGCCGCCCGGGTGAAACTCAAATGCCGGGCGGAGGCCTCGAAGGCGCGCAATGCATTGAGCGGTAATTGAGGCCGGATCATGCTCACTCCCAAATTTTTCTAATGGCTCGTTCGAAATATCATCGGTTGTCGAACCTCGGCAGACTGCATAGATTGGCTCGCCCATCAGCAACCCGGATTGAAAAGCCGCTCGGAGTGTAGCGGTTAACACCCTTGAACTCATGGAAAGTGAATCAATCATGCACAACAAACTCGCGCTCTACAGCGCTTTCGCACTTGCCCTCAGCGCCGGTCATTGCGTTGCTGATGACCGCATTGAAGCCATCGTGAAGGCCGCCATCGAACCGGTGATGCAGCAACAGCAGATCCCCGGTGTCGCGGTTGCGATTACCGTCAACGGCCAGCCTCATTACTTTAACTACGGCGTGGCCTCGAAGGAAAACGGCAAAGCCGTCACCGAAGACACCCTGTTCGAAATCGGCTCGGTGAGCAAAACCTTCACCGCGACCCTCGCCGCCTACGCTCAGGCCACCGGCAAACTGTCCCTGTCGGACAAGGCCAGCAGCGTGCTGCCGGAGCTGCGTGGCAGCGCGTTCGATAACATCAGCGTGCTGCAACTGGGCACCTACAGCGCCGGTGGCCTGCCGCTGCAATTCCCCGACGATGCCGATGCACCGGACAAAATGCTCGGCTACTTCAAGCAGTGGAAACCGACTTATGCCGCCGGCACCCATCGGCTGTATTCGAACCCGAGCCTGGGGTTGTTCGGTTACCTCGCCGCCCAAAGCATGGGCGCGCCGTTTGATGACGTGATGGAAAAAACCCTGCTGCCGAAACTCGGGCTGAAACACACCTACCTCACAGTGCCGCAGGCTCAAATGGGGCTTTACGCTCAGGGTTACAACAAGGAAGACAAACCTGTACGGGTTGGGCCGGGGGCACTGGATTCGGAGGCTTATGGGGTGAAAACCAGCGCGGCGGATCTGATTCGGTATGTTGAGGCGAACATGAAACCGTCGGGGCTTGAAACGCCGATGCAGCGGGCAATCGCCATCACTCACACCGGGTATTACAAGGTCGGCGAGATGACTCAGGGGCTGGGTTGGGAGTTCTACCATTACCCGGTCACCCTCGATAAATTACTGGCGGGTAACTCGACGCAGATGGCGATGGAGGCTCACGAAGTCCAGTGGCTGACCCCACCGCAACCTCAACCGGAAAGCATACTGATCAACAAAACCGGTTCAACGGGCGGCTTCGGGGCTTACGTGGCGTACGTGCCGTCGAAAGACATCGGCATCGTGATCCTGGCCAACAAAAACTACCCGAACCCGGAGCGGATCAAGATTGCTCATACGATATTGAGTGCTCTGAGCAAGTAGCCAATTGTGGCGAGGGGATTTAGCGAAACGTCGCACCGCCCCGTTGGGCTGCGAAGCGGCCCCTTTTTTTCAGCCACACCGCGTCCAATTGATTACGACGGCTTCGCCGCCGAACGGGGCGGTGCGACGTTTCGCTAAATCCCCTCGCCACAATCTCCTCACCACACCTCGCAGGCTCGACAGCTGCTACAGATCACTAGCGGGCAAACAAAATGGGCGACCCCTTGGAGGTCGCCCATCGTCGTTACTGCACCAGCTCAATGCAGAGTCGGCGGCTGAGCATCAGGTGCATCGCTTCTCCGATCAAGATTTTCCCGTGCCTGATTCACCAACAACCCGGTGACCGCCGCCAATTGCTGAATCGACAGCAGCACTGTGCGGCTAGAGCCTTCCAGTGTCCCGGCAAAACTCGCAATCAAGACATTCAGGGAGGCAAGGTTTTCGCAGGCCTGATTTAGCAGGGTCAGTGTGTCGACACCAGGAGCAACAGTGAAAATCTGCTGGGTCGTGGCGGTAGGCCTGGGGCTTCGGGTGACTGCGCCTTTCGCGGTTTCACATGGCTTCGCAGGATCGAGATGTTCGGCGTCGGTCAGGGTTTGCGGTTGATGCTTGCTGAACTTTTTCACAGACGAGGCTCCTTTTTGTGCCATTGGTGTTTTCGTCCCTGGATCCCTCAGTGTCGCGGATTCCCACGTCCGACCGCATTTTTGCGGTGGCTGACGAAGGCTAGCGGTGCTCTCTGACAGAAACCAGTTCATAAAGACCGACAGAACTTGCAGGAAACTTCCGAGACCAATAGAAGCCGATACATCTCCCCCCGAAACACCCCATTTTTTTTAACCGCTGGCGCAGGCTGCGCCAGCGGCTACAAAAGTCTGCGTTTAATCATCCGGCATTTCAGGCGGCTTGGCAGGCTTCGCCGGTTTGCCCGGTTTGCCCGGTTTTGCGCCTTTGGCACCGTTGGCACCGTTGGCCGGTGCGACTTCAGTGACCGGCGGCGGTGTCGGTGCCGTGGCTTCTTGCTCTGTCGCCGGCAATTGGTCGACGGCGGCGAAAATCTCCTTCAGCTCAATCGCTCCCGATTGTTCAAGTTTCTTTTCCCCGTCCTTGCCCACCAGGATGACTTTGCTCTTCGCGCCGGCACCCAACTTGAGCGAACGGATCAATGCCGCCGTGTCTTGTGGCCCCAGGTCTTTGCCTTCGCGCTGGCCCATCAAATTGAGCACGGTGTACAGGACCATGTTTCGCTCGGTGAACCCCTTGCGATTGGTCGGTTCATCCAGCGACTTTTTCAGGCTCACCCACGTGGGATCGACCGTGCTCGGAGCGATGACAATCAACGGCCGGGCCCTGCCCTTGTCCATATCCAGTGGTGAGCCGTCATCGGCAGCGAGCAAGGGGCCGGCAAAAACCAGCAGGGTAGTCAGGGTCAATGACCTGATGAGCATGCGCATCTCCTTTTGATATCCACGCTCTAATGATTGCGCATCGCTGCGTTCGTTCCGGGTGACGCACGCAATTATGTCTCGCCTTGCCCCAAGCTTAGGTCAGGGCGGTCATTGCGCAACAGGCTGAGCTAATCTCATGGCTCAACAACCAAGCCCTGATCCGCCGTGAGGACCTGTGCATGAGCGCTCAGTTGAACCACACCATCGTCTGGTGTCGCGACAAGCAGGCATCAGCCAACTATCTGGCAGACATCCTCGGCCTGCCCAGCCCCGAACCCTTCGGCCCGATGCTGATCGTCAAGTTCGACAATGGCGTGTCGCTGGACTTCTACGACAATGACCCGCCGATTGCCTCCCAGCACTACGCGTTTTTGATGGGTGACGACGATTTCGATGCGGCCTTCGCCCGCCTGCAAGCCCGGCAGCAACCCTGGTGGGCCGACCCCGGCAAACAACGACCGAACGAGATCAACGATTACGGCGGTGGCCGGCGAATTTACTTCGATGACCCGGACGGGCATCTGCTGGAGATTCTGACTCGGCCCTGAGCGCGCCTGCCAAGCGGGTTTGTTCTGAAAGCACTACCCGATTAAAAGGCCAGTTTGTACCCGATCAGCACCAGCATCGTGGCCAGGCAAGGCCGCAGCACTTCATCGGAGATGCGGCCAGTCAGGTGACTGCCCAGGTAAATCCCCGGCAACGAACCGATCAGCAAAAAACCCAGCACGTGCCAATCCATGTTGCCCATGCTCGCGTGGCCGAGGCCGGCCACCAGGGTCAGTGGTACGGCGTGCGCGATTTCCGTGCCCACCAGGCGGCGGGTCGGCAACAGCGGATAGAGAATGAACAACGCGACGGTGCCCAGGGCGCCAGCGCCGATGGACGTCAGGGCAACCATGGCGCCCAGGACCAGGCCAGTGATCACGGTCAGCGCATTCAAGCGCTTGCCGCTGGGGTTGTAATGACCGCCCGCACGTTTGTGGGCGAAATCGAGCAGGCGTTTCTTGAAGAAAATCGCCAGCGCCGTGGCAAACAGAACAAAGCCCAAGGCCTGTTTGATGACCGCGTTCATCGCCTCGGGCGACGTTTGCAAGGTGCTCAGGAACCACAACGTCAGCGCCACCGCCGGCACACTGCCGAGGGTCAGCCAACCGGTAATCGCCCAGTCGATGTTCTTGTTCTTTCGATGAACCAGCACGCCACTGGATTTGGTAATCGCCGCGTACAGCAAATCCGTCCCCACTGCGGTGGCCGGATTGACACCGAACCACAACAGAATGGGGGTCATCAAGGAGCCGCCACCAACACCAGTCATCCCGACAATAAAGCCGACTACCAGACCTGCCACGACTAAACCGAAATTACCGAATTCCATTAACACGCCCACAAAAAACGCATGAAAAATCTGGATCGCAGCATAGCGATTTTTCTTATAACCAGTTATATCGATGCGAACTATCGTTATACCTAAAGTCCACACACACTCCCACAAGGGGTTCACTGTACTGGCAGGAAATTGAGGAACAGCAAACTCTGCGCGTAATTCAAACCGATCCGACGGTAGCGCTCGTCCAGCATCTGCGTCAGCAGGTCCAGCCGCGCGACGATCTTGCCGAACTCCACGGCAAAACTCAGGTTGCTGCCCTCCTCCGAGATTTCATTGGAGAACAGCAATGGCTCGCCGTTCTTGTTTTGCCGCTGGCTGAGTATCCAGGTGGCTTTCTCGATGTTGCGGGCAGCGTTGCTGACGAACGTCGGATTGATCACGTCCGTCATGTAGAACTCGAGCCGATTGCCGTGGGCGGTAACGAGCATGCTGCCGATGGCATAGATGAACGCACCGACCCGGTCGCCGAGAAACTCCGGGCTCATGGCATAACTCAGCGCGGCCAGGTCTTTTTTGCCCCCCAGAGTCGGCAACGGCTGTTGCTGTTCGATGGCCATGCGCACTTGCTTGCCAGCGGTGCGGGCGTCGAGGAAGCCGGATTTTTTCAGCTCGTCCGGGTTGCGCAAGTAGAGCTTGCTCATCAGCAGGTAGAGGCTGTCGAGGTTGTCGCGCATCGCCAGGGTCGCTATACGGTCGACGCTGGTCTGGAGAAATTCCTGGGGTTTGCCTTCGCGGAACTGACTGACGATGTCGTTGCCCTGCTGCTGGCTGCACCCGGAGGCGGCGAGCATCGACAAGCAGGCCAACAGCAGGCAACGGCGGCGGATTGGCGCGGTGGTGCGGGGTAAAACTCGAGCCATGGGTTATTGAACTTGGGCATGGGCCGGCGGTGGGGATTCGCCGCAGGCTGGCCCAGGATAGGAGCCGTGAATCCCTGAAAAGTGCAGTGCCGGCGGTCCGTAAACGCTGCCAACCGTCAAGAGGATCACCACATTAGTCATACTTTATAATTGCAACAGCTCGTACATAAGCTATAAAACCTTCCTTGATCGCATTTAAATTCGATTATTAGTATGACTAGTTAGCCAAAAACAACAAAAAGGAAGGTCAACCATGCTTCAATCCCGACACCCGCTCTGCGCCCTTGGACTGTCCCTGATGATCGCCCCCCTCTGCGCCCAGGCCGCCGGCCTGTCCAGCGAACACAAGGCCTTCGGCAAAACCAATGACGGCACGCCCGTCGAGCAATACATCTTGCGCAACAGCCATGGCCTGACCGCCACGGTCATTACCTACGGCGGCATTTTGCAGTCGCTGAAAGTGCCGGACAAAAACGGCAAGTTCGACGATGTGGTGCTCGGTTTCGATAACGTGCAGGGCTATCAGAGCGGCACGGCGTATTTCGGTGCGACCATCGGGCGCTTCGGCAATCGCCTGGCCAACGGTGCTTTCGAACTGGACGGCAAGCGCTATCAGGTACCGCTCAACGACAGTTCCAATTCGCTGCACGGCGGCCCTCAGGGTTTTGACAAACACGTCTGGAAAGCCCAGCCGAGCAACGGCAAGGATGCGGTCGGCGTGACCCTGACTTACCTGTCGGCGGACGGTGAAATGGGCTTCCCCGGCAACCTGAAAACCGAGGTCACCTACAGCCTCAATGAGCAAAACGAGTTGCGCATCGACTACCAGGCTTCCACCGATAAAGCCACGGTGTTGAACCTGACCAATCACAGCTATTTCAACCTCGCCGGCGCGGGCAACGGTGATGTGCTGAAACAGCTCGCCACCCTGCATGCCAGCCATTACACGCCGGTTACCGGCAAGCTGATCCCGACCGGCGAACTGGCCCCGGTGGCCGGCACACCGATGGACTTCACCCAACCGACCGCCATTGGCAAGCACATCAAAGCCGATCACCCACAGTTGAAATTTGCCGAACCGAAACAGGGTGGCTTCGATTTCAACTGGGTGCTGAACGCCATGGGTGATGTGGGTCAACTCGCCGCCGAGGTCAGCGATCCGCAATCCGGTCGTCGCTTGCAGCTCTACACCACCGAGCCCGGTGTGCAGTTCTACACCAGCAACTTCCTCGACGGTTCGGTCAAGGGCAAGGCTGGCAAGGTCTATCCGCACTGGGGCGCGTTCACGCTGGAGACCCAGCACTATCCGGACTCGCCGAATCAGCCGACCTTTCCGTCCACGCGCCTGGACCCGGGCAAGACCTATGCCCAGAGCACCGTCCTGAAGTTTTCTACCCAGTAAGGCCCAACACGATCATGTAGCAGCTGCCACAGCTGCTACAGGTCGATGGAACCACCGGGGGATTCTGTTGCCAACCGATGAGTACTCATCGATTCAAAATAAGGAGATTTGAATGCGGACCCTCGAACTGGCCGGCGTCAACGTACCGGTCATCGGTCAAGGCACCTGGCGCATGGGCGAAGACCGTTCCCGGCACCCCCAGGAAGTGGCGGCTTTGCGCCTGGGTATCGAACTAGGCATGACCCTCATCGACACCGCTGAAATGTACGGCGAGGGCGGCGCTGAGGAAGTGGTCGGTGAAGCCATCGCCGGCAGGCGTGATGAAGTGTTTCTGGTCAGCAAGGTGTACCCGCACAACGCCAGCCGCAAAGGCATCCCCCAGGCGTGCGAACGCAGTCTGCGGCGGCTGGATACCGATTACATCGATCTCTACCTGCTGCACTGGCGCGGCCAGTATCCCCTCGAAGAAACGGTCGAAGCCTTCGAACGCCTGCGCAAAGAAGGCAAGATCGGTCGCTGGGGCGTCTCCAATTTTGACGTCGACGACCTGGAAGAACTGGCATCACCGGCCTGTGCCACCAATCAGGTGCTCTACAACCTGGAAGAACGCGGCATCGAGTTCGATCTGCTGCCCTGGAGCCGCCAGCATCGAATGCCGGTCATGGCCTACTGTCCGATCGGTCAGGGCGGGCCTATGCTGAACCATACAACGCTCAAGCAAATAGCCGCCCGTCACCGTGTGACGCCGGCCCAGGTAGCGCTGGCATGGATGCTTCGTAACGAAGGCGTGATCGCCATCCCCAAGGCGGTCCGACCCGAACACGTACAACTCAACGCGCAAGCGGCGCAATTGCAACTGGAGGCTGGGGATCTGGAGGCGCTGGACCAGGCGTTTCGCGCGCCACAACGCAAACAGCGGTTGGCCATGGTCTGAGCCATCGCAGTCTGTCAGAGGGCTTCGGCATGAGAAGCACTGATCAGGACGATTACTTTAATCTGCAACGCTTTATCCAGGCACAGGACCCGGTGTTCAAACGGGTCCAGGCCGAGCTGAATGCCGGCCACAAGCGCAGTCACTGGATGTGGTTCATCTTTCCGCAATTCTCAGGGTTGGGCGGCAGCGAGATGTCCCGCCACTTTGCCATTCGTTCCAAAGAGGAAGCTGAGGCGTACCTCAATCATCCGCTGCTGGGTTCACGGTTGCGCACCTGCACGCAAATGGTGCTGAACATCGAAAAAAGCTCGGTGGCCGGCATATTCGGCCATCCCGACGATCTCAAGTTTCACTCTTCCATGACGCTGTTCGCCCAGGTTGCCGGCGCTAACAGCGACTTTCATCGAGCACTTGACCAGTATTTCCACGGCATCCTGGATGACTGGACGTTGTTGCTGCTGGACTCAAAACAGGCCCAGTTGCCCACCAATCAACGTTGAAAAGTCGTCGTCCACGAAGGGCAGAATGGCGTCCGCCACCGGTTGCAGTTGCCGGGTGACGTAGTGGTCGTAATCGATGGGTGCGCTGCGGATTTCCAGCGGCTCGGGCCCGGCGACGGTGATCACGTAACTGATCCAGCCACCGTTCTGGTATTGCCGCGGACGGCCCTGCTGGTCGTTGTACTCATCGGCAATCCTTGCGGCCCGCACATGGGGCGGCACGTTGCGCTGATAGTCATCGAGGGTGCGACGCAGGCGCTTGCGGTAGATCAGGCGATCGTCGAACTCCCCCGCCAATGTCTTGCGCACGTAGTCGCGCACATACTCCTGATAGGGCTTGCGATTGAAGATGCGCAGGTACAGCTCCTGCTGGAATTGCCGGGCCAGCGGCGACCAGTCGGTGCGCACGGTTTCCAGGCCTTTGTAGACCATTACGTCGGTGCCATCGGCGCGGGTCACAAGCCCCGCATAGCGCTTCTTGCTGCCCTCCTCGGCGCCGCGAATGGTCGGCATCAGAAAGCGCTTGTAGTGGGTTTCGAACTGCAACTCCAACGCACTTTCCAGACCGTATTCCTGCTGCACATGCTCGCGCCACCACTGGTTGACGTGATCCACCAGCGCGCGGCCGATCTGTGCGGCTTCTTGTTGACCATGGGCGCGGCGCAGCCAGACGAAAGTCGAGTCGGTGTCGCCGTAAATCACCGTGTGGCCCTGGGCTTCGATCAGCTGTCGCGTGCGCAGCATGATCTCGTGACCGCGCAGGGTGATGGACGACGCCAGGCGTGTATCGAAGAAGCGGCAACCGCTGGAACCGAGCACGCCGTAAAAGGCGTTCATGATGATCTTCAGGGCCTGGGACAACGGCGCGTTGTGTTCGCGCTTGGCGGTTTCGCGCCCTTCGGCGACCCGGGCGACGATGGCGGGCAGGCAATGCCGGGTTCTGGAAAAACGCGCACCGCGAAAGCCTGGCACCGACTCGCTGTCATCCGGGTGTTTAAGGCCCTCGATCAAGCCCACCGGGTCGATGAGAAAGGTTCGGATGATCGACGGATAGAGGCTTTTGTAGTCGAGCACCAGCACCGATTCGTACAGGCCCGGTTGCGAGTCCATGACAAACCCGCCGGGGCTGGCTTGCGCAGGCTTGTTCCCAAGGTTCGGCGCGACGAACCCCTGGCGGTGCATCAGCGGCATGTACAGGTGTGTGAACGCCGCCACTGAGCCGCCGCTGCGATCCGCCGGCAACCCGGTGACGCTGGCCCGTTCCAGCAAAAAGGTCAGCAGCTCGGTCTTGGCGAAAATCCGCGTCACCAGCTCGCAGTCCTTGAGGTTGTACTTGGCCAGGGCCGGTTTGTCCTCGGCGAACATGCGGTTGATTTCGTCCATGCGCTGGTACGGATTGTCGATCGACTTGCCCTCGCCGAGCAGGGTTTGCGCGACGTTTTCCAGGCTGAACGAGGGGAAACTCCAGGTCGCCGAGCGCAAGGATTCGATGCCGTCGATGATCAGCCGGCCGGCGGCCGAGGCGAAGTAATGGGTGCGGCTACCGTGTTCACGCCACTGCATTTCTTCGCCACCACGCCCCAGTTTCAGCGGCACCGCCAGGCGCCGGGCGTGTTCGTGGAGCACGCGCAGGTCGAATTGCACGACGTTCCAGCCGATGATCGCGTCGGGGTCATGGCGGGCGAACCATTCGTTGAGCTTTTTCAGCAGCAGGGTTCGGGAATCGCAGTATTCGAGCTGGAAATCCACTTCACTGTCGTCGCCATTGGGCGGGCCAAGCATGTAGACCTGGCGCTCGCCGCAGCCTTCCAGGGCGATGGAGTACAGCTCGCCTTGTGCGGTGGTTTCGATGTCCAGGGAGACCAGCCTGAGGCTCGGGCGATAGTCGGGGTCGGGTTTCATCTGCGCATCGAGCAGCAGGCCCTCGGCGTTCGGCGTGCCACTGAACCGGACCGGCGCGGTGATGAAACGCTCCATCATGTAGCGATCCGGCGGGCGCACATCGGCTTCGAACATGTCGACGCCGGCCTTGCGCAGCGCGGTTTCCAGACGCATCAGTTGACCGTGCTGCTGGCAATACAGACCGAGTACCGGGCGGTGCTCGAAATCCAGCAACGCCAACGGCCGCAGCTCGACGTTCTTTTCGCCGCGCAGCAACGCTTCAGCCTGCTCGCGCTGGGCGGCGGGGATGAACGCCACCGACGGTTGATGAGGCAGGCGGATCCGCTGGGGACCGGTGTCGGTCGCCAGCCAGAACTCGACTTCCGTACCGGCCGGGGTATCGCGCCAATGCCGGGTCAGGACGAAGCCCCGCTGTAAATCCACCACTGCAACCTCAAGATTTGATTCAAGGCGCAATTCTACGCGTCATTGCGCGATTACGTGGATGAACGCTGGATTGAGATCAAATCGAAATAAATTTTCGGCGTTATAAACATATTCGGCCTAAACGACCTGTCAGAAATGACAGGTCACGCATTGGGGCTGCATTGATAGAATCAATCCATTACAAACCCTTTCGCAAATTCCGGTGCACAGCATCGCAGGAGATTGATCGATGAGTCTCGCCGTGCATCGAAACACTCCCTTGCTTGAAGTTTATGACGGTCGTGGCCTGTCGATCCGTCAGGTTGCTTATCTGCGCAAGGTCGCTGGCACATCGGTGGAAACGCTCATCACCCGACAGCAATATGACGTCGCGGGCAGGCTCATTGCTCAGTGGGATCCACGTTTGTTCGACCACGCCCCAAAACCTAATCTGGCGACTGTTCATGGGCTGTCCGGCCAGCCCATCAAAGTCGACAGCGTCGATAGCGGGTGGCGCCTGAGCCTGGCCGGGCTGGGCGGTGAAATCCTTCAGCGCTGGGATGAGCGCGGCAATCGGTGGCGAACCACTTACGATGATCTACTGCGCGCGCTGACAGTCGATGAAAATACCCAGCAGGTAGAGGTCTTTACCTATGCGCGGGGCGATGCAGACCCGGGATACAACCTACGGGGTCAGTTGCGCAAGAAGGCCGATCCTGCGGGCTTGATCGAGTTCAGCCGCTTCAGCCTGCATGGCCTGCCTTTTGAAGAAACCCGCACGTTCCCGGGGGGTGAGGTCTACACCACGGCATGGTCCTACGGTGCAAGCGGTCAGCCTCTCAGCCAGACAGACGCGCGTGGCCATCAGCAACGTTCTCGCTACGACATTGCCGGGCAGCTCAAGCAAGTGACGCTGCAAATCGATGCCGACGGTCCGGTCCTGGACATCCTCAAAGATGCTCAGTACAACGCCGCCGGCCAGATCAGCGAACAACTCGCAGGCAACGGCGTGGTCAGCACTTGGACCTACGACCCGGCGGACGGTCGGCTGAAGAATTTGAAGGCCGGCGTGCCCGGCCAAGCCCCGCGGCAGCACCTTGAGTATGTCTATGATCCGATCGGCAACGTGCTACGCATTGACGATCACACGTTCCAGACGGTGTTCTTCGCCAACCAGCGCATCGATGGCCACCGCGCGTTCACCTATGACTCGCTCTACCGGCTGACCAACGCGACCGGTCATGACGCCACCCCGCCGTCGGATCTGCCGGGCCGGCCATTGCCGAGTGATCCCCGCAATCACCTCAACTACAAACAGGAATACGAGTACGACGCGGGTGGCAATCTGATCAAGTTGATCCATGGCCGTGCGGTGGGTGGCTACACCCACCAGATGTTCATCGACCCGTCGAGCAACCGCGGCGTGCGCTGGAAGAAAGGAGACCCGGCACCCGATTTTTCTGCATTGTTTGATTTGCATGGCAATCTCCAGGCTTTGCACCCGGGACAGGACTTGCACTGGAACAGCCGTGATCAGTTGGCGTCCGTGAGACTGGTCAAACGCGACGATGCGCCCAACGATGAAGAAACCTATCGCTATAGCCATGGCGCACGGGTCTACAAACGCCACGAAACCCATGCATCAGGGACCACCCATTTTCATCAGGTGATCTACCTGCCGGGGCTGGAGATTCGCACCCGCGATAATGGCGAAGAGCTGCATGTCATCACCGTATCGGGTGGGCGTGGCAGCGTACGGTGTCTGCATTGGTTCTGTGGCCAACCCGACGAGATCGAGGCCGATCAGCTGCGCTACAGCCTTGACGACCACCTGAACTCCAGCCTCATCGAACTCGACCAACAGGCCCGACTGATCAGCCACGAAGGGTATTACCCGTTTGGTGGCACGGCTTGGCTCACGGCGGACTCGGCATTGGAGGTCAGCTATAAAACCATCCGTTATTCGGGCAAGGAAATGGATGTCAGTGGGCTCTACTACTATGGGCTGCGTTATTACGCACCGTGGTTGCAACGCTGGGTGAGTGCCGATCCGGCGGGGGATGTGGATGGGCTGAATTTGTACGCGTTTGTGGGAAATAACCCTCTTAGCTTTGTCGATATACTCGGACTTGTCAGATCCAATGATTCACTTAACACCAGGGTAAGTAACAGAACCACCGCTCTCATTGCCGGCCCTTTAACACACCCATTGCCGCAATTCAAAGGTACCGCAAAAAAAATAGCGGAAAGGACAACTGAGCACTACACAAAACACCCGGACGCCAGATTTACGAGTGCGTACAGAGGCAAGGTAGCAGTGGCCCATGCCGGCGTGGAAATTATAGGCCCACCGCCTGACGACACTATTTCCATGACCGACTTTTACAATATCCCCATACCGTCCGAACTGACACTTGAGCGTGATGGAGTCATGTTGCATAGCGGCCCCATTAGCCACCTGAATAGAGAAGAGCATCCTGCGGCCGATGGTATTTTCAAGTTCGGCGATCTTAATCTATATACCGATCACATTCAGTCGAGCTATATCAATCGCCTTAACGACAACACGCTTCCAGTAAAGCTCTATAAGGGGGGTGTAGAACAAGCAGGAGGTTTGAAGGGCATACAGTATGAGCAACCGGTACTTAATCCGCTGATAAAGACGCGTATACAGGGCCATATTGAAGCAAGCGGGCGTTACTTGCCTAAATCAGCAGGGCTCCCAGGCGCTCACGCAGAAGTGATGGCAGGAAGCCTCGCACTCAACATTCAACAATCTACTGGAGATGCTGATCCATCGCAGATTGATGTGGTAACGCAAATATTGACAGGTGCAAAAGCGGCGGTTGCTTTTCCTGCGTGCTTCAATTGTGCCAACATCTTGCTTGAGTCGTATGACAATACTCCTGTGTTCAACGTATTGACGGGGAGAAAGCCGATGACTCATTCCCAATGGAACAGTGCCGTTCTGGATTACCGTTAGGGAAGCCGGATGCAATCAATACCTGCAATAGTGATCAGCCTGTCAGAAGCCCCATGGCTGGTCACTTTTGCCGCAAAGGCACTCAGATCAATAAATTGCTCACAACCGCTCCCGAGTCAATCTGCGGAGCAAGCCCTTGCGCGCATCCGCCAATTCAATGATGTCGCGCTCATAGTCCCTCTGCGAAACCGAGCCCGCCAATTGCTCAGCGAGCAACGCCTCGGACTTTGCGTTGTACACCGCCGAATTCTGCGCAAACTCTTGCGGATAACGACTTTTCAGGTACTTGCGCCAAAACCCCTGCTCGATAATCCGGTTCACCAAACCGTCTCCGGCCTCCAGCGCCAGGACCGATTGATACGCCTGGTCTATCTGCTCCTCACCGACCTCGGCCATCTCCCGGAACAACATGTCCCGTGATTGCCAAGGCAATTCAAGTCGGTCGGCCAGACCGGTCTGAAACGCCAGATAGACTTCCACTTCATCGATGGTCCCGGTGATTTCGCCGTCCTCATCGATCGTCTGAAAAGTTTCCCCCGCCTGCAACCGGCTCTGGACAGTTGCGCGGGCGATTTCATTGACTTGATCCAGTCGAGACTTGCCCTTGGCCAACGTGATCAGGCTGGCTTCGATCTGCGCAGGACTGCCTGCCCGATAAGCTTCGTGGACCAGCACCTTGCTGCCCATTTCATTAAAAATCTGCGCGCCGGCATCTGCGCAAGAGTCCGGGTTGACGGCCATGCGAAACAGTTCTTCACGCAGCGGCGTGTTCTCGGCGACGGCGTCGAGCATTCGCCACACTCTTTGCGTCAGCCCCGGCCGGTAGGAATCGTCGACGTAGTCGGCTGATTCGCTGAGCTGTTCCAGCACTTCGAAAAAACCTTGTGCGTTCGGTTCCCGCTCAAGTTCATCCCAGGTCGTTTGCCTGCTCACTCGCTGTTCTGCCGCAACACCTTCAAGCCAGTACTCACTGGTTTCCTCCCCTTTGGGCGGGTAGCTGCGGGTCGGGTCATAACCTACCGAACGCATATAATCCTGAAACAGCTGACGGTTTTGGTCAGTGAGTTGATCGCGACTCAAGCGGGTTCGGGCGATCAGTCGGGCCTCATCAGACCCCAGTGCGACGTCAGGGATGTGTTCGATAGGGTTACCTTGCAAATCCAGCTCAAAGGCGCGCGGCCGCGATAACGCAAATAGACCGGGGGGCCAATCGGCGCTACCGGTATTGTGCAAATCCAGGCGGTCAAGGTCAGGCATCCGGCTAACATCCGGAAGTAGCGCCAGCGTCGGGTTGTCGCCTAATCCAAGCGTTTGCAGTCGAGTCAGGCCACCCAGGTCAGCTGCACTATTCACCGTCAGCGTCAGCTGGTTATTAGAAAGGTTCAGACGCTCGAGCGCCGGCAGGTTCTCGCGCAAACGAGGTGGGGAGACCAAAGCGTTTTCACTCAAATCCAGCGCTCTGAGACTGGGAAAGTAACCCAGAAAATCGGTGATATCGGTATTCAATGCGGCATGCCGAAACTGTATCGCGCTGACGTGACGAAAATCTGCGGTCAACACTGGCAAATACTCGAGAAAATCGCTCGTCCAGTGAAAGTCCAGATCCAGGGTGTAGCCTTGCGCCAACGACTCTTCAGCAGCCTGCCAACATTGCTTGAGAGCCTTGGCAAAGCGTCCTTTGTGGTAGCGCTGATCCATCGGCAGAAATTCACCTCTTTCAATCGCCACCCAGCTATCCAGTGCCTTGCTCAGCGCTTCGAACTCCAACTCACGCTGCCGGATCGAGGCCAGTGCCTGGGCTTGGGAATCAAACGACTGCATGAATGCAGTAAAGGTGTCCGCCGTCGTGCCCGGATAGAGCGTTTTGAAACGCTCCCCGGGGCTGGGCGCCTCGTCCTGCCCGGCCGCTATCGGTTCATAACCTTGCATGCCTCCCCGCAAACGCATGACGCCGGGGTCATAGACCGGCTTGCGAACAGGGTGCTGCAAAAGCACCTTGCGAAATTCGTCCTGTGCTAAAGGAGCCTTCTGAAGGCTCGCCTTCAATCGGGCACCCTGGCCGACTTCGTAGCCCAGCGCCTTGCGACTGGAATCAGGCAACGCCTGCAAAATTGACGTGTAAAACTCGTCGGTGCCATGCAGGGAATTGCCTTCGGCGTCATATGGCTGGAAACCGCCCACATCGCTCAACACCAGGACTTTGCGAACGGATGATTCGACAGGTCCGACACTATCGAGCAACGGTCCGTCAAACGTAACACTCCGGATCTCGATACGAAGATCCGGCGACCAGCCCCTCCACTGTTCCAGGCTGTGCAATGCCAACCGTGCAGTATCGACACTTTCACTCGACTCCAGATAGAGCCCCTCGTAGCTGCGCAAGAGCCGTAGCTCAAGCGTCGCAGCACGGGCGGCCTGTCGCAGACGCAGCGGCAGTTGCCGACTTTCGTGCATTCGCAGCCGTTCGGTAGGGGTTGCGTTGATCAATAGTTCATCCACGACCGATCGCGGCAAATGCGCAAAGTCGTTACGCATCAACTGAACAGACGGACTGGCACTCGTATCGCCAGCGCGCTCGAAGAATCTGTATCGGGCATCGACCAGTGTGACTGTTCTGGCCTTGGCCAGCCCGGCTATCACCGTGCGCAGCCTGGCTGCTCGCACATCAAGGGCAATAGGACCGAGACCCGCTTCTTCATCAAGCAAGGTTTTGATTTGCGGCTCGTCCAGTCCACCCAACAGCGTTCTCGCCAAGTTGTTGTGACCGGCTTGCGTCTCTCTGATTTGCAACAACGGATCAGTGGCCGACTCCGGTAAATAGTGCCAAAGGACCTTACCGTCACTGTCCAGCAACTCGACCGCGCGTAACTCCGGCCATTTTCCATAAAGCGTCAGCAGTTCCAGCTGGGTCTTCAGGTCAGCCTTGCCAAACACCAGGGGATCATCGCTGCTCATCTGCTCGATGAATGTCTGAACCTCTTGGTCAGCCTTGAAGCGTTTGATGGTTTCGACCAGCAACGCTGGCGGCTGCTCGTGCTCGACATGCAGCTTGCGCAACACGTCGTCTTCGACGCCGCTGACAATACGAATCTGCTCCAGGGTCTGATCGGTAAATGACTCGACGCTGTGCCCCAGACGTCGCATGAGCGTGACACCCTGCCACGTCTCGGGGCGTTCGGCCTCATGGGTCCAGGCGCCAACGCCGTTATGGGCAAGCCTGGGTGAATAAGCATCGGCTCGGGTGGGATGCTGAATACGGTATTGATCCAGTCCAGGTTCCTGCCTGATTGCAAAGTGCTTGTTATCAAGCGGGAGTACCTCACGTCCCTCATACCGATAAATCCCCTTGCCGTCAGGTCGGGCATTCTCCCCCAGGGGCACCGGCAGCTTGTAAACCTCAAGGTCCGGTTGCCATAAACGCGATTGACCATTGCTGATCTCAACGACTTTCATGCGTTCGACAAATGGCGAAGGCTTGAATGGCAACAGCTCTCCCGCCAATTTGCCGCCTGCTGCGAATGTCCCCAACTGGATGAGGCTTTCAACCACGCCAATCAAATGCTCGGTGGCTTCGGTTCGCTGCCCTTCTGACCATTCGATAATTCCTTCGAATGTTTCATCGAGCAGTTGATAGGCGGTATAAGCCAGCATCAGCTCGCCAAGAAAAGGCACAAAGGGGGTGGCCACAAAAGCAACTACTTCAAGAACGGTTAACGCAATTTTCTGAAAGCTGTCCCATCGCGCCCAACGGGATTTTTCATCCTCATCGTCAGTGGGAACCGCCCTCGCCCTCGCGTCATTGAGAATCTTATTCAGCTTCTGGTGGAAATCATGGGTCCAGAAGTCACCACGGACTCGCTCATATGTCATCCCCAAACGTGGATTCTGAACGGGCTCGGCCCGCCATGGCGGGGTTTGTTCAAACGGAATCGGTTTGTGCCATCGAACCTTCGACAGTTTGTCATTGAGCTGGAAAAAGAAAGTTCCCCGCTGTTGGTGCGGGACAAACCGGCTGAAAAACCTTTGATACTCAGGTGCACGAAGTTGCGCGGTTAGCTCGGCGGCGAAACGGGAGATGGACGAATACTGTTTGACCGGGTGCAGGGGATCGTGGGGCACATAAGCGATGATGGGCTCGGTCGTACCACTCCGGTCAATGTCCGCAGCAAACAGGACGATGTCCGAAAGCCCAACATCCATCATCGTCAACCCGAAGCAATGCATCTGTTTACCGCGAAACATCAGCGCACGACGCCCCTCTGCCAACTTGAGAAGCATATGGTGAGACTCGCGATCGATATCCTGCTTCATGAGAGCCATCACACTGGCGGCACGCAACGCGTCCTTGTGGCTGGTCTGGACTTTGATTTTTAACACTGCCCTCGCCACCGGGTTGTCGAATCCCATAAATGTCTTCAGGTAAGCCTGATATCGAGCGCCAATATCCAGCTCACGACACAGCGCTGCGAAGGCCTCGACAGACAGTTTGGATTTAATCGGCACGACCTCAAATTGCCCGGTGTCAGAAGGTTTGCTAATGAAGTCGCTCGCCCTGTCGAAATACCCCGTTCGGGTTTCTTTAACTTCGAAGTTATGCAGCGAGGCCTCAAGCAGCGACAGTGTCCGCACATCAAACCCTGTAACAATACCTTTTGGACAATACAGCCGCAGGTAGGTCGCTTTGACATCCAGAGCAATGTTGTACCTTTCTTTCAATGCGGTGGTTAATAGTGCTTCCGCGAACGTTTCGACTCCTTGAAGTCTTTTCAGGGTTTTATCCAGTTCATTGTGGGAAACCCAACTGTCTTCAAACACCCTGTTCATTTCACCACGCAGTGGCGCCGACGCCCTGTCATACCAAGGCATCGCAGGCCCAACAGCCTGTTTTAAAGCCGCGCGGTTTTCTGAGCTAGTGTTTGCAAGCCAGTCAGGGGTCGCCTTGACAATGAAGTTTACGTGCCGACTCTGATTAACAGGATCGGCAAATGAACGCTGTTTATATTGAGCGAACGCTAGCGCATTAAACATTATGATTCGTCATCCATGAACGATAGAAAACACGAGCCTATTCGAATTACCGGTTTTCATTTTCCTCTATCTGTTTCAAGTTATTAACTAACAAAGCTATAACCGTCCGCCGTCCAACATTAGTTAACCCACGGGTCCAGGGCTGCATCGGTGAGTTTTCTATCGCCAAAGAGATCGTCAGAGCGAGGCAGTTGATTAGGGGGCCGCAAAAAAACTGGGCGCTGACCTACCCCGGACTCGCGGTTACGGGCGTTTATCGACCGGACACGAGAGGTTTACCAAAGAAAAACCGCTGAATGGCGTTTTTTGCGCGTTATCTGCCGCTTTCTGCCTTGCCCTCAGCGCCCGTGTCTACGATTCTTCAAGGACAACGACAACACCTGAGAAACTGCCATGAAAACCGTCGCCCAACTGCTGAAGTTAAAGGCTGAACAGAATCATGAGGTCCACACCATTGCACCGCATCAAATGGTGCTGGAAGCGCTGATGGTCATGGCCGCCAAAAACGTCGGCGCCTTGCCGGTCTTGAGGAATGGCGAGGTCGTCGGCATCATCAGCGAGCGTGACTATGCGCGCAAACTCGTGCTCAAGGGACGCTCCTCCGTCGGTACACCGGTCGAAGACATCATGGTGTCGCCGGTGATCACCGTGGACACCCATCAAACCGTCGAAACCTGCATGGGCATCATGTCCGACAAACGCCTGCGCCACTTGCCGGTGGTGGAAAACGGCCAGTTGATCGGTTTGCTGTCGATCGGCGACCTGGTCAAGGAAGCCATCGCCGAACAGGCTGAATTGATTCGCCAGTTGGAGCAGTACATCCGCGGCGAATAGATCAATCCGGCCAATGCCGCGCGAAGACCGGTGCCAATGTCGGGTGCCGGTCAATGCGCGTAAGCCAGGCGAAAAACCCGGGCCTTGCACTGCGTAAATACTCGCGGCTACCCGCCCATCTGGAAACCACCGCCGCCAGCACATCCAGCGCCCCCGGCGTCTCGTCACCCAGATACAAATCGCCCGAAAACTGATCGGCAAACACCTCCCAACTCCTGTGCAGTCGCGCGCGGGCGCCGGCCATGAGGTTTTGCCTGGACGATTCATCCGCCTCGGCCAACCAGCGCTCGGGGTAGTCGATGATGCCAATCGCCGAATAGCAATTGCTGACGATGTACACCAGGCCGCGAATGGCCTGATCCCGCGCGGCGGCGTTTTTCGGCAACAGGTTTGATTGGGGGAACGTGAGCCCCAGGTGAATCAGAATCGCCGCGCTCTCGGTGAGAACGCTGCCATCGGGCAATTGCAGGGTCGGGACCTGCTTGAGCGGATTGAGTTTCTCCAGCCCGTGGGTCGCCTCGGGAGAGGCTTCAACATCGATGAAGCGGTAAGGAATTTCGCAAAGTTCCAGTGCCGCTTCTATCGCGGCAGCGCCGGAGTTCTGGTGTCCGTATAGCTGGTACATATCGCGCGCTCCTGGCGAAACGAAAATAGCGTCAGCCGACGAGCGAACACTCGTCAACGGCCAGTCTAGCCGGTGAACGCCTGGATGAATTGGCGACCCGCAAAGACATCAGCCTTCGCGCTGTTCATGCTGTGGGTCGGGTTGTGGCGCAAGTTTGTTCGCCGTCGCACCTGAGTAGTTGAACGCAACCATCATGCTCGCGTGGGGGGGGGGCATTGTCCTTCCTATCATTGCCGTCGATGTTCACCATCATGGCAATGAAGTTCTCATAAAAAATCCGCGGCGTAACATCAGCTCCAGACCCAACAACTACACCCCGGAGCACACCATCATGAAACGCCAAATCTTCCTCAGCATCGCTTTCTCGGTTTTTGCAGTTAACGCTTTCGCCGCTACCTCTGTTCACCCGGTTGTCGCTGAAGGCGGCTCGGATCGACTGATTGAAAGTCGTGTGGCGGAAGGTGGTTCCGACCGTCTGATCGAGAATCGCGTCGCTGAAGGTGGCTCCGATCGTCTGATCGAAAACCGCGTCGCTGAAGGTGGCTCCGATCGTCTGATCGAAAACCGCGTCGCTGAAGGTGGCTCCGATCGTCTGATCGAAAATCGCGTCGCTGAAGGTGGCTCCGATCGTCTGATCGAGAATCGCGTCGCTGAAGGTGGCTCCGATCGTCTGATCGAAAACCGGGTCGCTGAAGGTGGCTCGGACCGTCTGATCGAAAGCCGCGCCGTATAAATGAATGGTTTTACCGCAGTACTCAATGAAAACCCGGCCTTATCAGCCGGGTTTTTTACGCCTGTTTTTTGCGTTCGGTCACTTGCCGGCCCGCGCCATGCAACGCTGATAACGCTCATCGACCCGTTTGGCAAACCACGCCGTGGTGAGTTTGCGGGTGATTTTCGGGCTTTGTAGCTCAATCCCCGGCAACACCGCACGCGGTAATGGCCGACCTTCCGCCTGTTCGGCCAGGGCAAAAACCCGTGCATAGAGCTGGGTGTCCTCGAATTCGAAGTTTTTGCCTTCCTCCAATTGGTCCCGAATGGTCGGATTGCGCATGCCCAGTTGCTTGCCGAGCGTTCGCACCGCCAATTCCGTGGTGCCAGGCATGATCGAATCGTAGCGGACCAGGTCACCATCCAGCGCCAGCGGTATGCCCGACGCGCGACTCACCGCGTTCTGAAACGCGGCATTGCGACTGGCGTACCAACCGGCATTGAAATCGGCAAAGCGATACAGCGGTTGTTTGTAGCTCACCGGATAACCGAGCAAGTGGGCGATACCGAAGTACATCCCGCCGCGACGACTGAACACTTCATGACGGATCGAGCCGGCCACCGGGTACGGATACGCCTTCGCCTGTTGCTCGGCGAAATCGATGCTGACCTGCATCGGCCCACCGGTATGCACCGGGTTGAACCCACCGAACAGCGTCCGGCCCATGGGCACCATGCCGATGAAATCATCGAAGATCGCGCTGAGCTCTTTCTCGCTGCGCGCCGCATTGAGTCGGTCGCTGTAGCTTTTGCCGTTGGATGAACTCACCTGCAGCGCACCGCTCACCAGCAGGCCGGGAATGTGGGCTTTGTCGGCGCGGCGGTCGATCTCCTCGCGGGCGATTTTGCCCAGGCCCGGTACCGGTGGGTCCGCCTGAAAGGTCGATTCCTGCTCGGTGACCGCCAGTACCGAGCACAGGTTTTGGGTGGAGGGATAAATGTTCTGGGCAGCCAATGCTGCGTAAATATCGGTAGCCCAGCCCTGGCGATCGGCGGTTTGGGCCGGCAGCAGGCGCACGATCTCGGCCTTGACCTCGGCAGGCTTGCGCGCAGGGAGCTCTTGCGTGCGCTGAGTGCCGCAACCCGCCAGCACCAGCAGCGCGGCGACGCTCATCATCAATCGATTGGCTTGCATGTTGCTCCATCAAATCCGTTGAGCCGGGGTAACCATACGATCAATGGCATGGCGCAGGCTATGACTCTCGCCGCCGCGCCCTGTTCCGCGTTTTGGCTTAACTGGTCGCGGGGGCCTTTTTCCGTTTGGCAGACAACCTGCCCGTCCGTCGCGGCTGAACCATACTTGAGCCACACACCGAGGAGGACAGTCTCATGAACCGTAGCGACGTTCTGATCATCGGCGCCGGCCCGACCGGACTGGTGTTGGCGCTGTGGCTGAGCAAGCTTGGCGTGCAAGTGCGCATCATCGACAAGACGTCGGCACCCGGAACCACCTCGCGGGCGCTGGCCGTCCAGGCGCGGACGCTGGAGCTGTATCGCCAGCTCGACCTCAGCAATGCGGTGGTGCAGAACGGTCATCGAGTGGCCGCCGCCAATTTCTGGGTCAAGGGCGAACCCGTGGCGCGCATGCCGCTGAGCCGCATTGGCGAAGGTCTGACGCCTTATGCGTTCCTCGAAATCTTTCCTCAGGACGAACACGAACGGCTGCTGATAGACCGCCTTGAAGCCTTTGGCATCAAGGTGGAGCGCAACACAGAACTTGAGAGTTTCGTGGAAACCGGTGACGGCATCACCGCCTATTTGCGCTTGGCCGATGGTCAGGAGGAAACCTGCCAGGCCTGCTATCTTGCGGGTTGCGACGGTGCCCGGTCGATCGTGCGCAAGACCCTGGACACCGGATTTCCCGGTGGCACGTACCAGCAGATTTTCTACGTCGCCGACGTGCAAGCCAGCGGGCCGACGTTCAACGGCGAACTGCATGTGGATCTTGATGAAGCGGATTTTCTCGCGGTGTTCCCCTTGGGCGGAACGGGCCGCGCCCGTCTGATCGGGACCGTACGCGACGAGCGCGCCGAGCAAGCCGAAACCCTGCAATTTGAAGACGTCAGCAGTCGGGCCATCGAGCATATGAAAGTAAAGATCGAGCAACTGAACTGGTTCTCGACCTACCGGGTGCATCATCGGGTGGCGGATCATTTTAGTACCGGGCGCGCGTTTCTATTGGGCGACGCCGCGCACGTCCACAGCCCTGCCGGTGGCCAGGGCATGAACACCGGCATTGGCGACGCCATCAACCTTGCCTGGAAACTCGCGGCGGTGTTGAGCGGCGGCGCTGAGGCCAAACTCCTCGACACGTACGAAACCGAGCGCATCGCGTTTGCCCGCAAACTGGTCGCCACCACGGACAGAGTGTTCACTTTCGTCACGGCCGAAGGGCGCATCGCCGATGTGCTGCGCACGCGTCTGGCGCCGTTCGTGATTCCGAAAATGGCATCGTTTGAGGCGTCCCGCGAGTTCCTGTTTCGCACGGTGTCGCAGATCACCCTGAACTATCGCGGGATGCCGTTGAGCACGGGTGTTGCCGGTCATGTTCACGGCGGCGACCGTCTGCCCTGGGCTCACGACGGTGAGGGGGACAATTTCGAATCGCTGAAGTGTCTGACCTGGCAGGTGCATGTGTATGGCGACACCAGCGATGAAATGATCGCCTGGTGCCACGAACATCATTTGCCGTTGCATGTGTTTGACTGGCGGCCGGCGTTTGAAGCGGCTGGCCTGGGGCGTAACGGGTTTTACCTGTTGCGGCCGGATACGTATGTGGCGATTGCCGACAATTCTGCCGATCCCAAGGTGATCGAGCGGTACTTCCGGGATCACGGGATCCGGCCGTTTTTCGGCGCCCGCTGATTCAACACCGTAGACATGTGGGAGCGGGCTTGCTCGCGAAGGCGGTGTGTCAGTTAATTCAAGTGTTGACTGACACACCGCCTTCGCGAGCAAGCCCGCTCCCACAGTGGTTTTGTGGTGGGGTTTAGATCCCGGCCAGCGCCAGGTCCATCGCGAAGTAAGTGAAGATCAGATCAGCGCCCGCCCGCTTGATTGCGCCAAGGCTCTCACGCACCACGCGATCCTCATCGATCGCCCCGGCCTGGGCGGCGAATTTGATCATCGCGTACTCGCCGCTCACCTGATACGCCGACAGCGGCAAACGCGAGGCTTCACGGATGTCGCGGATGATGTCCAGGTACGCGCCGGCCGGTTTGACCATCAGCGCGTCAGCGCCTTCCTGCTCGTCCATCAGTGATTCGCGCACGGCTTCGCGGCGGTTCATCGGGTTCATCTGATAGCTTTTGCGGTCGCCCTTGAGTGCGCTGCCGCCGGCTTCACGGAACGGACCGTAGAGCGCCGAGGCAAACTTGGTCGAATAGGCCATGATCGCGGTCTGGTTGAAACCCGCTTCATCGAGCGCCCGGCGAATGGCCTGCACCTGCCCGTCCATGGCGGCCGACGGGGCGATCACATCGGCGCCGGCACGGGCCGCGGCCACCGCTTGTTTGCCGAGATTGATCAGGGTCTGGTCGTTGTCGACCTCATGGTTGTGCAGCACGCCGCAATGACCATGGTCGGTGTACTCACAGAAGCAGGTGTCGGACATCACGATCATGTCCGGCACCGCATCCTTGGCGATGCGCGACATGCGCGACACCAGACCGTTGTCGCTCCAGGTGTCGCTGCCGTTGCCGTCCAAATGGTGCGACACGCCGAACGTCATCACCGACTTGATCCCGGCCCGGGCATAACGCTCGATTTCACCCGCCAGTTTCGACTCCGGAATACGCATCACGCCGGGCATGCTTTTGATCGGTACGAAGTCGTCGATCTCTTCCTCGACGAAAATCGGCAGCACCAGATCGTTCAAGCTGAACTCGGTTTCCTGGAACAGGCTGCGCAGGCTCGCATTGCGGCGCAGACGGCGTGGACGTGCTTCGGGGAACTGACTGGACATGTGGATTTCCTGAAAAACGAAGGACGAGACGAAAGTCGTAGGGGGCGAAGCTTATGCCTTGCAAGGCGCGGGGCACAAACCTCGATCACTCAAGACTGCGTTACCGCGACAGCAACAATCGCGCGCAATTAACGCAAGCCCGCTCCCACAGGTTACAGATTCAAGGTTCCGCTGATGCAGGTCACCACAGAACCGCCGATCCAGATCTCGTCGCCCACCTGCTCGACCTGAATGCGTCCGGCGCGGCCCATGGTCAGGCCCTGGCTGACCACATAGGACGCCGGCGCCAGTCCTTCGCTGAGCAACCATTGAGCAATTCCGGCGTTCAGGCTTCCGGTGGCGGGGTCTTCCGGCATGCCGTCGCCGGAGATGAACGCCCGCACTTCGAACTGTGCGTCATCACCCTCGCGCTCGGGATGCCATGGCGCGATGACACCGACGGCCAGGCCAAGCATTTGCGAATGATCCGGTTGCAGGTCCAGCACCTGCTGGCGATCCTCGACCATCACGGCCAGCCATCCGGCACCGTTGTCGACCCACTGAGTGCGCACAATCGCCCCCGATTCCAGCCCGAGCCCCCGCCGCACCCGTTCAACCACATCCGCCTCCACCGGCCCGGTCCTGAGCAATGGCGGTGCGAGAAAGGCCAGCTCTGCGCCTTGTCGACGAACCCGCACCAGCCCCACACCGCACTCCTGAATAATCTCTTCGCCCTTGGGCACGCCACCGGCCTCCAGCCACGCATGGCAGGTGCCCAGTGTCGGATGACCGGCGAACGGCAATTCGTTCAGGGTGGTGAAAATCCGCACGCGATAATCGGCGCGAGGATCGCGCGGTTCGAGTATGAATGTGGTTTCGCTGAGATTGGTCCAGCTGGCGAACGCCGCCATGCGCTCATCACTGAGCTCATCGGCGCCGAACACCACCGCCAACGGATTGCCCTTGAGCGCAACACGGCTGAAGACATCTACTTGCTTGAAATCGAATGAGTGCATGGCCTTCCTTGGTTTCTTGATCAAATCGAAGCGTTTTGCTTGGGAATTTCCAGCCCGCGCATCACCGCCGGCCGCGCCAGAAAGCGCTCCAGCACCCGCGTGACGTTGGTGAAGTCCTTTATGCCCACCAGCTCGCCGGCCTCATAGAAGCCGATCAGGTTGCGCACCCAGGGGAAGGTCGCGATGTCCGCGATGGTGTAGCGCTCGCCCATGATCCAGTCGCGCCCTTCCAGGCGGTTATTGAGCACATTAAGCAGGCGCTTGCTTTCATCGACGTAGCGGTCGCGGGGACGCTTGTCCTCATAGTCTTTGCCGGCAAATTTGTTGAAAAAGCCGAGCTGGCCAAACATCGGCCCGATACCGCCCATCTGAAACATCAGCCACTGAAGGGTCTCGTATCGCGCCGCCGATTCCTGGGCCAGCAATTGCCCGCTCTTGTCGGCCAGGTAAATCAGAATCGCCCCGGACTCGAACAGCGCCAGGGGTTGGTCCCCCGGACCGTGGGGGTCGAGGATGGCCGGGATCTTGTTGTTGGGGTTCAGTGAAAGAAATTCGGGGGACATCTGGTCATTGGTTTCGAAGCCCACACGATGCGGTTCGTAGGGCAGTCCGATCTCTTCGAGCATGATCGACACCTTGACGCCGTTGGGGGTCGGCAAGGAGTAAAGCTGGATCCACTCGGGGTATTGAGCCGGCCATTTTCGGGTAATCGGGAACGCGGACAGATCGGTCATGGGAAGCATCCACACGGAAAAAGTAGACGCTGATCATAATGTATGGGTTGCCGATGGCTGCGATCTTTTGGCGTTATCAATATTGCTGATGAGCATGATCAGAAGATTGCAGCCTGTGAATGGCGCCAACACGTGTACTGTGTCCATAAATCGGCAACATCCTGTCGATAACCTCTGCTCCACCCATCTCAGGTTGCCGCTACAGTGCTGCGCACTTGCTCGGATCGAACCAAATGGGCCTCAGAGGACTCTGAGCATCGCCCTTTCGGAAACGGGCCGGCCCAACGACATGGAAAACACCCGACGCAGGGAGCTCGCGGTGTAAAGGTTTGTCAGCCTTAACCGAATGCGCTGAAGATCACCTATTCAAATGATGAACCTTTTGAAATTCGCCAAACGCTTCAAGTATCGCGCGTACGTGGTCCTGCCCTCCCTGTTGGCGGTCTGCGCGCTGTTCCTGTTCCTTGAATCCAGCGAAAGTCGCGCCCAACCGATGGACGGCACCCAGACGCTGGTGTTCCTGCGCCACGCGGAAAAACCCGAAGGCGGCCTCGGCCAGCTCAACTGCCAGGGCCTGAACCGTGCCATCGACCTGGCCACCTTGCTGCCGGAAAAATTCGGCAAGGCCAACTATGTATTTGCCGCCAACCCGACGCGCAATGTCGAAGAAGGCGAACTGGACAATTCCTACAGTTACATCCGTCCCCTGATGACCATCAGCCCCAGCGCGATCAAGCTTGGTTTGCCGGTGAACATCAACTTCTCGGCCAACGACACCAGTGATCTGGCCGATGAATTGCTCCTCGACAAATATCACAACTCGGTCATCTACACCGCCTGGTCCCACGGCTACCTGCCGGAGCTGATCAACAAGGTCGCAGGGGAAGCCATCGGCAAGAAACAGAACATCATCGACGACTGGGAATCCAACGACTACGACTCGCTGTACGTGCTCACCCTGACCTGGCACAACGGCAAGGCCAGCGTGGTGAGCCACGCCTACAAGCAAGGTCTGAATAATGGGCAGGAGACCTGTCCGACATAAGGGGCGGCAGTGCTTTAAGTTTTATAGCGTCTGCAAGGGCCTCTTCGCGAGCAAGCCCGCTCCCACATTTGATCTTTGTCGTACACAAATATTGTGTTCACTGAGAATCTAATGTGGGAGCGGGCTTGCTCGCGAAGGGGCCGAAAAAAACACCATCAACTTCGTTGACTGACCCGCTCTCGCAGATACTCAAGGACGGCAGCCCGCTCTCCAGCGAATTCAATGCGCCCCCCTTTCTTCTCCCGCTGAAACGCATACATCGGGTCGTAATACTCACGAAGCAACCCTTCGATCCAGCCCCGGTGCAAGTCCACTGCCCCGCTGCTCGCCTGCTCCGCCAGCGCGTCTTCCATCAACATCAACAGCCGCCGATGGCGCTCACCGCCCAGACGTTTCTGCACATTGTTCAGGCTCTCCAGCAAACGCTCGGAAAACAGCGCGAAACCTTCATCGCCATGCACGCCGATGAACTCGGCACACAAGTCCACCACGTAATCGCGCAGGATCCGTTCGACCCGCCCTTCCAGGCTGTCTTCCAGCCAGACCATCGGAAACTGCTGCATGCCCTGGAACAGCGGCAACGGCAGCGCACAACTGCCGATCGCGCGGCTCTCGTCTTCCAGCACAAACTGCTCGATGCCGTGGGCGCGCTTCTTCAGCACGTCCACCGCCAGGCGGTTTTCAAAATCGATGTTGGAGGGTTGGCCGGTGGCGCGTTTACCGAAACTGGAGCCGCGATGATGGGCGTGACCTTCAAGGTCCAGGCCGTTGCGCAACTGCGTGAGCACTTCGGTTTTGCCGGTGCCGGTCATGCCGCCCAGCAACACGAAATCACACTGGGCAACCGCCTGATCGAGCGTGTCGAGCAAGAAGGTGCGCATCGCCTTGTAGCCACCACCCACTCGCGGATAGTCGATGCCGGCCTCGTCCTTGAGCCATTGCTGGACGATCTGCGAACGCAAACCGCCGCGAAAACAATACAAATACCCATCAGGATGAGCCCGGGCAAAATCGGCCCAGGCCTGGACGCGCTCGGCTTTTATCTCACCAGACACCAACTGGTGCCCCAACGTAATGGCCGCTTGCTGACCGTGTTGCTTGTAACAAGTGCCGACCCGTTGCCGCTCATGGTCATTCATCAGCGGCAGGTTGATCACGCCGGGGAATGAGCCTTTGAGAAATTCGACCGGCGCACGGGCATCCATCATCGGTCGGTCGTTGAGAAAAATGTCGCGGTAATCGGTGAATTCGATGGACATCAAAACACCTCAACCGCGTTCGTCTGTCGCTCGATCAGTTCACCGATCGGCTCAAGGATCAGGCCTAGTTCGGCGGCCACTTTGAGGAAGTGTTCGTTGCCTTCGGGGGTGACCGCAACCAGCAGGCCACCGCTGGTCTGCGGATCGCAGAGCACGCGTTTGTGCATTTCCTGAAGACGCCCAAGCTTGCTGGCGTAGCTGTCGAAGTTGCGCAGCGTCCCGCCGGGCACACAGCCTTGGTCGAGGTAATACTCGACACCTGGCAGACGCGGTACGCGGTCGTACTCGATGCGAGCGGTCACGTTGCTGCCGTCGGCCATTTCCACCAAATGCCCCAGCAGACCAAAACCGGTGACGTCGGTCATGGCGGTGACGCCTTCAAGTTTGCCGAAACGGCTGCCGGGTTTGTTCAGGGTGCACATCCAGTCGCGGGCCAGGCCAATGTCGGCATGGCGCAATTTGCCCTTCTTCTCGGCGGTGGTAAGGATGCCGATGCCCAGCGGTTTGGTGAGGTAAAGCAGGCAACCGACGGTGGCGGTATCGTTGCGCTTCATATGGCGCTTTTCCACCAGACCGGTCACAGCGAGGCCGAAGATCGGCTCCGGCGCGTCGATGGAATGCCCACCAGCCAGCGGGATCCCCGCTTCATCGCAGACCGAACGCCCGCCGCGAATCACTTCCCGGGCAATCTCCGGCGCCAGTACGTTGACCGGCCAGCCGAGGATCGCAATCGCCATCAACGGATCGCCGCCCATGGCGTAGATGTCACTGATGGCGTTGGTGGCGGCGATGCGGCCGAAGTCGAACGGGTCGTCGACGATCGGCATAAAGAAGTCGGTGGTCGAGACCACGCCGCGTTCTTCATCAATGGCGTACACCGCCGCGTCATCGCGCGAGGCATTGCCGACCCAGAGTTTCGGGTCAAGGTTCTGCGCCCCGCTGCCGGCCAGAATCACTTCCAGCACCTGGGGAGAAATCTTGCAGCCACATCCGGCACCGTGGCTGTATTGGGTCAGACGAATCGGTTCGCTCATGGGGGGCACATCTCGTGAAGTCAGTGCCGAGGAGTTTACATCAACCCTATTTCGTAGGAGCTGATCGTTCCCTCGATCCCGCGTGGCAACGCTCTTCTGACCGAAAGGACAGTTAAACCAGCAATTCCCTAGGCTTTTCCGTGCCTTGAGCAAAACTGGTATGCCTTGTGCAAACGTTTGCGAGTCGCTGATACAAGCGTTTTCGCTACACAACCGCGCAAGCCCGAAGAACCGGGCTTTCGATCCGCACGAAAAGGGACTTTTAATGCACCGCACGTTCAGCCGCGTGACTTGCTCGCGCACTTTTGCTGTTTCCTTGCTGCTGGCCAGCGTTACAGGACTACTCAGCAGCACCGTTTTGGCGCAGCCCGCTCCCGCCGAAGAATCCGCCCAAGGCGAAAGCCTCAGCCCCGAAGCCAGCCCACCGAAAAAAGGTGTGTACCTCTCGGACTGGTTCAATCAGGACCTGACCGTCATCGGCAGCAAAGACATCAGTTTCGGCCCGCAACCGGCCGACGATATCTACCTGGAATACGAGTACTTCGGGCGCAAGGGGCCGTTCGAATTGTACGGTTACATCGACATTCCGAAGATCTTCGACATCGGCAACAGCCATGACAAAGGCGTGTGGGACCACGGCTCGCCGGTGTTCATGGAGCACGAACCGCGGATCTCCATCGATTACCTCGCCGGCCGCAGCCTGGCCATCGGGCCGTTCAAGGAATGGTACGTGGCCTTTGACTGGATCTACGACCACGGCAGTAACAGCGCCAACCGCGCCAATACGCTGTACAGCGGTTTGGGCACCGACATCGACACCCATTCGCGGGTCAACCTGTCGGCCAACTTCTATGGGCGCTACCAGTGGGAAAACTACGGCGCCAGCAACGAATATTCGTGGGACGGCTATCGCGCCCAACTCAAATACATCGTGCCGATCAGCAGCTTCAGCAACGGCGCGTCACTGACCTACATCGGGTTCACCAACTTCGACTTCGGCTCGGACCTGCACAAGGACAACCCGGCTCGTACTGCCAACGCTACGGTGGCCACCAACGTCTTGCTGTACTCGTTCACCCATTTGCGGTTCACCCTGGTCGGCCGTTATTTCCACAACGGCGGCAACTGGGAGGATGGCAGCGAATTGAATTTTGGCGACGGTAACTTCCGCGCCCGTTCCGACGGTTGGGGTTACTACGCCGGCATCGGTTATCAGTTTTAAGACTTGTTTGAATCAGGAGGTTTTATGCATGCAATGACGCGTCTTTCCCTGGCCTGTGCCGCCCTGCTCTCCGCAACGGCATGGGCGACTGAAGCGCCGATCCAGCCGAAGGTGATGCTGATCACCATGTTCGCTCCCGAGGCGCAAAACTGGATTGATCGGTTGGAACTCAAGCGGCAAGTGCGGGTGCCGGGGCTGTCCGCCGAGTACCCGACCGTTCGCTGCAACAGTCAACAGGTATGCCTGATGGTCACCGGCATGGGCCAGACCAACGCCGCGGCGTCGACGCTGGCCCTGGCGCTGTCGTCGAAATTCGACCTGCGCAAAAGTTACTTCCTGGTCGCCGGGATTGCCGGCATCAGCCCAAAACACGGGACCATCGGCACCACGGCGTGGGCGCATTATCTGGTGGAGTTCGGCACCCAATGGGAGCTGGATTCCCGGGACGCGCCGTCAGACTGGCCGACCGGTTATATCGGCATCAATACCAAAGGCCCGAACGAGAAACCGCCGCTGGATTACAAGACCGAAGTCTTCGAACTCAACCCGAAGTTGCAGGCCAGGGCCTTTGCTCTCAGCCACAAAGTCCAATTGAGCGAGAGCAAGGAATCGGCCGCGTGGCGCATGAAGTATCCGTCGGCCCCGGCCAATCAGCCGCCGGTGGTGACGCAGTGCGACACGCTGGCGGGCAATACCTGGTTTTCCGGGACGCGGTTGAGTGAGCGGGCTGAGGTCTGGACCCGGCTGCTGACCGATAACAACGGTGAGTACTGCACGACGCAGCAGGAAGACAACTCCACCTATGAGGCGCTGCTGCGGGCCAGCCGTGAAGGGTTGGTGGATGTGCAGCGTTTGGCGGTGGTGCGTGCGGGTTCCGATTTTGATCGGCCGGCGCCGGGTCAGAGCGAGGTGGAAAATCTGCTCAAGTATGCGGATCAAGGTGGGTTTGTGCCGGCGCTGGAGAACCTGTACCGGACGGGAAATCCGCTGGTGCAGGAGATTTTGAAGAACTGGTCGGCGTGGGAGAACGGTGTTCCCGAGGCTTGATCTGACAATACAAAACCTTTGTGGGAGCGGGCTTGCTCGCGAAAGCGGTGTGTCAGGCACATCAATATTGACTGTGCCGCCGCCTTCGCGAGCAAGTCGGATCGCCGCACCGCCGCTCCCACATTTGATTAGGGTTACGGCAACAAAATCACTTTGTCGCCGGCACCTTGGCTCACCTCGGCATACCGCTCCAGCCCTTCTGCCAACGGCGATTCAAACAAACCCTCAGGCAACGGCAACAAGCCCTGATCGAAGAACGTGCCGAACTGATCAAGCATCGCCGCACACGCCTGGACGCCATACAGCAACGAGTTGATCCCCACCACCGAACCGCCCTTGCGATACAGCGCCAGGGCCGGCAATTGCACCATGCCGTCCACCGGTGCGGCGATGATCGCGATGCGACCGAACGCGGCCAGCGCCGGGACCGAGGCCGGGAGCCAGAAACCGGTGGTGTCGAAAATCACATCAGCGCCGCCGGCATACACGGCATTCACCTGAGCGCCGAGATCCTCGGGTTTATCCAGTTGCAGCGTCTGATACCCCTGGGCCTGCAAATCCTTGATCTGTTCCGGCCGCCGCGCCGCGGCCAGTACTTGAGCGCCACGCACCTTGCCCAGCGCCAGCGCCGCAGTGCCAACCGCCCCGCCACCGATCACCAGCAAGCGGGTTTCGGCCGTCACCCCACTGCGCTCCAACGCATCCCACGCCGTGGTGTACGGCACGCCGAGGCTGGCAGCCTGGGCAAAGCTCAGATGGGTCGGCTTTTTCGCTACACCATTGGCCGGCAGTTTGACGAATTGTGCGTGCGAGCCATCGGCGAAAAAGCCCAGTTCACGACCGGTGCCCCAGACTTCCTGACCGATCAGCGCCTGCGGGCCTTCAACGACTACACCGGCGAAATCACGACCGGGAATCCGCGGCAGTGTGGTGTAGGGAAAGCGCCCCAGCACGTTCTTCACATCGCTGGGGTTGAGGCCGGCCGCCTTGATCTGGACCAGCACTTCATCGGCGCCGGGGACGGGGGTGGGAAGTTCAACGTAGCGCAGGGCCGAGAGCTCACCGGTCTTGTCGAATTGCAGTGCTTTCATGAGTGTTTCCCTCGAATGAAATAAACGGTTCAGGCGATCCAGCCAGCCACCAACTGCCGGCCCATTGGCCACAACTTCTCACCGGCCAACATGCCGAGCAGCCCTACCAGCGCGATGGCCGGCGGTGCGGGGGAACGAAAATCCAGAGCGCCGTAGAGCAAACCGACGCCCAGACCGATGACCAATGAGATGAGGTAGCTCATGGCAGACTCCGTGGCTGATTAAGGTATGCCCGGAGTCTAAAGATCGGTAGCGACGAGCACCGGCCAAGTGCTTCTGAATATCGGCCAAAGCGCTTTCAATCCTGACGCTGGATTGCCGAAAACTGCGAAGGCGCGACACCCAGTTCCCGCCGAAACATGTCGCTGAAGCTGCTCGGTGAGTAACCCAACTCCCGGGCAATCGCACTGACCGGCACGCCCTGGATCAACTCCGCCACCGCCGTTGCCAATTGCACCTGGCGCCGCCATTCGGCGAAGCCCATGCCCAGACCGTCCTTGAACAGCCGCGCCAGGGTACGCACGCTGGCACCGGCGTTTTCGGCGTGTTGTTCGAAGGCAATGTCCAGCGATGGCGCGGCCATGACCGCCTGGCACAGGTTCATCAGCCGTCGGTCGGAATCATCCGGCAAGGGGATTTTCAGCAACGAGCGCCGGGCTCGCCTAAGCTCCAGCAGCGCCAGGCCGACCAGCGCTTCGTAATACTCGGGCGCGCCATCGTCGCCCTGCTCCACCAGCCCGACGATCAGCTCACGCAGCAGTCCGCCGACTTCGATCACCTGGACCGTGTCGTCCAGCGTCGCCGCCAATGAGGGCCGCAAGTAGATGTTGCGCATCTGTAAATCCGACACCACGCGAATCCCGTGGGGCACACCCGGCGGCAGCCACACCGCTCGTTGCGGCGGCACCACCAGCGCTTCATGGGGCGTCTCGACCCACATCACCCCGCTCATCGCATACAGCAACTGCCCCCAGACATGTTCATGCGGCTCGATGTACAGGCCGCGCGGATAGGTGCGCGCCAGCGGTTGCACGGGCACATCGGTGTCACTCAGGTCGGGAGGGGCGGCAAGGGCCATGGGCAGCAATCATTGGGGATTTCAGAGATTGCATGGTAACGAGCCACGGGGCTTGTCGCTACGGGCGGCCTCCATCTGACAATTCGACTGAATTTTCCGTAACCCCAACGATCCTTGTAATACCACAGGGAGGAATATGGGCTTTATGAACAACGCAAAACTTTTCGTCATTGAATACACCCTTCATGGCGCGCCCAAGTCTTTCATCATCCGCCTGGACAAGATGGATAACGCGGAAGCCTGGCATTGGGCAAGTTGCGACGCGGGGGTCGGAAGAATCCCCCGCTTCGGCCGAGAGAAGGTGCAAAAAACCAGCAAGCCGATGGCGGAGAAATTCGGCGTGGAAAACGTCAAGTGGCGGCCGGCGAATTGAAATGAAAGTGGAGCCCGATCAGGCTCCACCTTTTTTTGGATGAGTGGTCAGCGTTGGGCGCACTTGCAGCCCTTGCTGGCACATTCTTCACCATGTTCGTGGTGCTTGGCGCAGGCTTCACAGCAATAGTGCTTGCCGTGGCGCGCGATCGGATGTTCGCCCAGTTTGCAGGAGCATTTGGGGCAGTCGCATTTACTGTCACTGCTGATCATGTGTCTGACTCCATTGGTTGTGGTCGTCCGGGTCTGGCAAATGCGACCCGTACCACCAGTGTAGGAGCTTGTAGCAGCTGTCGATCACCGGTAACCACGCCGACACCCTGACCCAAGCCGCCGAACAAGGCTTGGGGCGGGTGATGTTTCCGTCGTGGCTGATTGGTGAAGCGGTGCGCAACGGCACGCTGGTGCCGGTGCTGGGGGCGTATCAGGTGTCCAACAGCCTTGAGCCGCAGCAGATTGCGGTGCTGTGGCCTGGGAGCCGACGGTTGTCGGTGAAAGTCAGGACGGTGATTGATTTTTTCGTGGAATGCTTTGGCGCGGTGCCCTACTGGGACAGACCGTAATATCTGCCAGCTCCCACAGGTTCTTCGGGATGTCAGATACGGAACTGGCCCACCAGTTTGCCCAGGCGCTGACCGAGGTCGGCCAGGCTGCGGGAGGTCTGGGCGCCGAGTTGGGTTTCGTCGGCGACACTGTCTACGGCCACAGCGATCTGGTGCACGCTGCGGTTGATCTCTTCGGCCACGGCGGTCTGCTCTTCGGCAGCGCTGGCGATCTGCGCGTTCATCGAGTTGATGGTGCCGATCAGTTGGGCCATGGTGTCCAGCGATGCACCCGCTTCGTTGGCCTGAGCCGACGTGCCGTCGCCGGCCTCGCTGGAACGGCGCATCGCTTCCACCGCAGACTGAGTGCCGGCCTGCAAGCGATCAATCATGCCCTGGATTTCCTGGGTGCTGATTTGCGTGCGGCTGGCCAGCGCTCGAACCTCGTCGGCCACCACCGCAAAACCACGACCGGCCTCACCGGCACGGGCGGCTTCGATGGCGGCGTTGAGCGCCAGCAGGTTGGTCTGCTCGGCAATCGAACGGATCACCCCAAGCACGCTGACAATCGATGACACGTCTTTTTGCAGGCTGTCCAGAGACACGCCGCTGCTGCGAATATCGTCCACCAACGCATGAATCTTCACGATGCTGCCGGCCACCACACGCTTGGCAGCCTGCCCTTCTTCGTCGGTCTGCTGGGCAGCCACCGCGGCGTTTTGTGCACTTTTCGCCACTTCCTGAGCGGCGGCGGACATTTGGTTGATCGCCGTGGCGACCTGATCGGTCTCGTGACGCTGACGCTCCATGGCCTGATCCGAGCGCTGCGCCTGATCGGAGACCTGATTCACCAGCCCGGTCAGTTGCGAGGTCATTTCGGTGATCTGACGCACCAGGCCGTGGATCTTGTCGACGAAGCGGTTGAACGAGCCGGCCAGCTCGCCGAGTTCGTCCTGGCTGGTGATGGTCAGGCGACGCGTCAGGTCGCCCTCACCCGCCGCGATGTCATCGAGGTTGGCTTTCATCAGGTTCAGCGGACGCAGGATGGTGTTGGCCAGCAGCATCCCGGCGGCGGCGATCACCAACAGCACCACGGCGGCAATTCCGACGATGCTCAGCACCACGCCTTGCATGCGCTCCTGGACCTTGATTTCGACCAGCGCCACTTGCGCTTCGATGCCGTCGAGGTTGACCGAGGTGCCGACCGCCATGTCCCACTTGGGCAAGTATTCGGTGTAGCCCAGTTTCGGCACCAGCACTTGGCTGTTGCCGGGCAGCGGCGAGCTGTATTGCAGGTAGTGGGTGCCGTCCTTGGCGACTTTCACCAGGTCGCGGTTGACGTAGACGCCGTTCGGATCGCGGTTGTCCTTGAAGCTCTGGCCCACGCCTTCAGGGCTGTTGGCCTTGAACAGGCGCACGGTATTGGAGTCGTAGCCGAAGAAGTAGCCGTCCTTGCCGTAGGTGATGCTCGACAGCAACTTGACCACCTGGGCCCGCGCCGCGTCATCACCGGGGGCAGCTGCGTCGTAGAGTGGTTTGATCGTGGTCATGGCCACGGCGACGTAGCTTTGCAGGGTTGCCTTGGCATCGCTGAGCAGGCGCTGGCGAGTTTCCTCGACTTCCTTGCGGGCCTGCTCCTGCAGAATGAACAACGTGGTCAGGCTGATGACCAGCGCAAAGAGCAACACCGGGAGGACGGCAAGGGACAGGACTTTAGCCTTCAGGCTCATGCGCATGACGGTTCACTCTTTTGATTTTATTGGCGCGGTTAAAGGCTTTAACGGCAGGCCAATTCAAAAGTTGAACGCGGTTAATGTGGGAGCGGGCTTGCTCGCGAAGACGGCGGCACATCCATCATTGACGTGACTGACCCACCGCCTTCGCGAGCAAGCCCGCTCCCACAGGGGGAATGTGTTTAGAGGACCATCGCCGCCACCCAGCCGAACGCCAGCAACGGGAGGTTGTAGTGCAGGAAGGTCGGGACCACGGTGTCCCAGATGTGGTGATGCTGGCCGTCGATGTTCAGGCCCGAGGTCGGGCCGAGGGTCGAGTCCGACGCTGGCGAACCGGCATCGCCCAGCGCACCGGCAGTGCCGACAATGCACACGATCGCGATCGGACTGAAGCCCAGTTGTACGCACAACGGCACAAAAATCGCGGCCAGGATCGGTACAGTGGAAAACGACGAACCGATGCCCATGGTCACCAACAGTCCGACCAACAACATCAGCAACGCGCCAATGCCTTTGCTGTGGCCGATCCACGAAGCCGAGGCTTCGACCAGTGTCTGCACCTCACCGGTGGCTTTCATCACCTCGGCAAAACCGGAGGCGGCGATCATGATGAAACCGATCATCGCCATCATTTTCATGCCTTCGGTGAACAGGTCGTCGGTTTCACGCCACTTCACGATCCCCGACACCGAAAAAATCAGAAAGCCTGCCAGCGCACCGATGATCATCGAGTCCAGCAACAGCTGAATAATGAACGCCACCGCGATGGCCAGACCGGCGACCATCAGGCTCAGCGGGTTGTACTGCACCGCGACCTGTTCGACTTGCTCGATCTTTTCCAGATCGTAGACGCGCTTCTTGCGATAGCTGACAAACGCTGCCGCGAGCCCGACGACCATGCCCAAGGCTGGAATCCCCATGGCATGGGTGACGTTGATGCCGCTAATGTCCACCCCGCTACGGGCGACGTTGGCCAGCAGGATTTCATTAAGGAAGATGTTGCCGAAGCCCACGGGCAAGAACATGTACGGCGTAATCAGGCCGAAGGTCATGACGCAGGCAATCAACCGGCGATCCAGTTGCAGCTTGGTCAGCACATATAACAGTGGCGGCACCAGCAGCGGAATAAAGGCGATATGTATCGGCAGAATGTTCTGCGAAGCGATGGCCACCACCCACAGCAAACCGATCAACAGCCATTTGACCTGACCGCCACCGCTGGCGTGCTGGCGGTCGACCATCAGCAAGGCTTTGTCTGCCAGGGCGTGTGCCAGGCCGGACTTGGCAATGGCCACTGCGAAAGCGCCGAGCAAGGCGTAGGACAATGCGACCGTCGCACCGCCACCGAGGCCGCTGTTGAAGGCTTTGAGTGTCGCGTCGATGCCCAGGCCACCGGTCAAACCACCCACCAGAGCGCCCACGATCAGCGCGATTACGACGTGCACGCGGGACAGGCTGAGGATCAGCATGACGCCGACCGCGGCAATTACAGCATTAATCATCGTTACCTCAAGGCAAACGGAAAGAGTCCGGCCGGCAGTCTGCAAAGAGCCGCCAGCGGATTGAATGAGAGGGTTTTATTAGAGGGCGCGCACTGTGCCGCAGAGTCGGCCCGGTGTCAAAGCGCATGGGCCTGGGGGATGTAAACGGTTGTGATGAACCCTGTGGCGAGGGGATTTATCGGAATGCCGCACCACCCCGTTGGGTCGCGAAGCGGCCCCCTGCAATTCCGTCAGTCACACCGAATTGTCAGGTTTTGCGACTGCTTCGCAGCCGAACGGGGTGGTGCGGCATTCCGATAAATCCCCTCGCCACAAAGGCAGCCGACCAACGGAGTTTCATCATTCAGGAACTGCCATAAAGAAAGCCGAATCGCGGCCGCTACAGTGCAAAGTCTCAGATATTTATCGAATAAGGACGTCTCCATGTCGCTCAGACAACTTTCCATTCAATGGAAAATCACCCTGCTGGCCGGGCTGTGCCTGGCCGGCATCGTGACCCTGCTGGTGGGTCTTTCGCTGTATCGCATGGAGCACAGCTCCGAGATGGTGAAAGCCTCCAGCATGGAGATGCTCACCGAAGCGGCCCAGGCCCGGATCGAATCCCAAGGTGAAAACCAGGCGCTGGGGATTCGCCAGCAGTTCATGGATGCCTATCAATATGGCCATGGCTTTTCGCGTCAGGTGCTGTTCCTGCGCGAGCAGGCCGAGAAGCGCTTTCTCGATGCCTTTGACCTGCGTGAAGACCTGACCCGTCAAGTCAAGTCAGCCCTGCAAGCCAACCCGGAACTGCTCGGCCTCTCGCTGGTGTTCGAAGCCAATGCGCTGGACGGCAAGGACGATCTGTTCGCCGGCCAGGCCGAGCTGGGTAGCAACGACAAGGGCCGTTTCGCGCTCTATTGGTCGCAGCCGACACCCGGCAAGGTGACGTCGATGGCGCTACCGGAAAGCGACATGGCCGACACCAGCACCGGCCCGAGCGGCGAACCGGCCAACGCCTGGTTCACCTGCCCGCGCACGACCCTCAAACCCTGCGTGATCGAACCCTACTTCTACGTGATCGACGGCCAGAACGTGCTGATGACCAGCATCGTTTTCCCGCTGATGGTCAACGGCAAGGTCATCGCTTCGCTGTCAGTGGACATCAACCTCAACAGTCTGCAAGCCGTCAGCCAGGGTGCGAGCAAGAAGCTCTATGACGGCCAGACCAACGTCAGCATCATCAGCCCGGTCGGTTTGCTGGCCGGTTACAGCCCGGACGCCAGCAAGCTCAGCCAGCGCCTGGACACCGTGGACAAGACCAACGGTGCCGAGCTGATCCGCATGCTCGCCGCCAGCAGCAAGACCGAAAGCCTGCACAACAATCAACAGCTCAAAGTGCTGTCGCCATTCCAGCCGATTCCCGGTGGCAAGTCCTGGGGCGTGTTGCTCGAGGTGCCGGAGAAAGTCCTGGTCGGCCCCGCCGAAGCGTTGAAAAAGCAACTCGATGAAAGCAACACCGTCGGCACCCTGGTCGAACTCAGCCTCGGTGTGCTGGCCGCGTTGATTGGCCTGTTGCTGGTGTGGCTGATGGCCCGCAGCGTGACCAAACCGATTCTGGGTGTGGCGCACATGCTCGAAGACATTGCCAGCGGCGAAGGCGACCTGACCCGCCGTCTGGCCTACGACAAAAAGGACGAACTCGGCCAATTGGCTGGCTGGTTCAACCGCTTCCTCGACAAGTTGCAACCGATCATCGCCGAGGTCAAACGCTCGGTGCAGGACGCACGCAGCACGGCGGATCAGTCGTCCGCCATCGCCACCCAGACCAGCGCCGGCATGGAGCAGCAATACCGTCAGGTGGATCAAGTCGCTACCGCGTCACACGAAATGAGCGCCACCGCCCAGGACGTCGCTCGCAGTGCAGCGCAAGCAGCACAGGCCGCGCGGGATGCGGATCAGGCCACCCGTCGCGGTCTGAGCGTGATCGACCGCACCACCGCCAGCATCGACAACCTCGCCGCCGACATGAGCGCGGCGATGGTTCAAGTCGAAGGCCTGGCAGCCAACAGCGAGAAGATCGGTTCGGTGCTGGAAGTGATCCGGGCCATTGCCGAACAGACCAACCTGCTGGCGCTGAACGCCGCCATCGAGGCTGCTCGTGCCGGTGAAGCCGGGCGCGGTTTTGCCGTGGTGGCCGATGAGGTGCGCAACCTGGCACGCCGGACCCAGGAGTCTGTCGAAGAAACCCGCCTGGTGATCGAGCAGTTGCAGAGCGGCACTCAGGACGTGGTCGGTTCGATGAACAACAGCCATCGCCAGGCTCAGGGCAGTGTCGAACAAGTGGGTCAGGCGGTGACGGCGTTGCGTCAGATTGGTGAGGCGGTGACGGTGATCAGCGACATGAACTTGCAGATCGCCAGTGCCGCGGAAGAGCAAAGCGCCGTGGCCGAGGAGATCAACAACAACGTGGCGACGATTCGGGATGTGACGGAGTCGCTGTCGGGGCAGGCCAATGAATCGGCGCGGGTGAGTCAGTCACTCAATAGCCTGGCGAATCAGCAGCAGAGTTTGATGGATCAGTTTCGGGTCTGAGAACCACCCCTCACCCTAACCCTCTCCCCAGAGGGTAGAGGGGACTGACCGAGTTGGTTTTTAGATATTCTGCGACCGAGAAAATAGAGTCGAACTCGGCATTAGAAGCCAATGGAGATCAGCTCCCTTTCCCCCTCTCCCCACTGGGGTGAGGGGGTGGCTTTCAGCCTGAACGCTTAGGCAACTCAATCACCACTTTCAACCCGCCCCACTCACTCTCCTCCAGCCGCAACACCCCACCCCACGTATCGACGATGTCCCGCACAATCCCCAATCCCAACCCATGCCCATCCGTTTGTTCATCAAGCCGAGTACCCCGGCTGAACACCTGATCGCGCTGGTTTTCGGGAATCCCCGGTCCATCGTCTTGCACGCTTAACTCAAACCCTTCGGCCGTCTCGACCACGCTCAACCGAACCTCGGCATCCGCCCATTTGCAGGCGTTGTCCAGCAGGTTACCGAGCAGTTCGAGCAAATCCTCACGATCCCAAGGCAGTTGCAACCCCTTCGGCGCCACATAGCTGAGGTGAAGATGCTCGCCATGAATCATGTTCAACGTCGCCAGTAATCCAGGCAATTCAGCATCGCAATCAAACAACGCCCCCGGCAACGCATCGCCGGATAACCGTGCGCGATTGAGTTCGCGATTGAGTCGCTGCTGAACCTGTTCCAGTTGCGCCTGCATCACTTTGCGCAGCTCCGGATGCGCATCGAGCTTCTCGCTTGAGGCCAGGCTCAACAACACCGCCAGCGGGGTTTTCAAGGCGTGGCCGAGGTTGCCCAGCGCATTGCGCGAACGCTTGAGGCTGTCTTCGGTGTGCGCCAGCAAATGGTTGATCTGCGCCACCAGCGGTTCAAGCTCTACCGGCACCTGATCATCGAGTTGCGAGCGCTGGCCTTGCTGCAACTGGGCGATCTGCTCGCGGGCCTTTTCCAGCGGGCGCAAGGCCCGGCGCACGGTGATCCGTTGCAGCAGCAGAATCAGCAGCAGCCCCGTCAGCCCAAGGCCCAATCCGACCTGACGCATGCGCTGGAAACTCTCGCGCACCGGCGTGTAATCCTGGGCCACGCTGATGGAGATCGATTGGCCGAGCCGTCGATAGTCTGAACGCAGCACCAGCAATTGCTGGCCTTCCGGCCCCAATTGCAGGTTGCTGTGCAGGCCTGCATGGTCGAGGCGCGGCAGTTCCTGATCCCATAGCGAACGGGAGCGCCAATGGCTGTCGGCGAAATCGATGCGGAAGTAATGCCCGGAAAACGGTCGCTGATAGGCCGGCGACAGGTGTCGCTCATCCAGCTGCAAACCCTGCGGCCCACGCACCAGCGCCACCAGCAGGTTTTCACTGTCGTCGCGCAGCCCGGCTTCGAGGTAGCGCTGCAAACCCATTTCGAACAGCCACAGGCTGGTCTGCGCCAGCACCAGGCCGACGATCACCATCACGCTGATCAGTCCCAGGCTCAAGCGGCGCTGGATCGACCTCACTGGGCTTGCCCGCCGAACAGGTAACCCTGGCCGCGACGGGTTTCGATGACGCTGCGCCCGAGTTTGCGCCGCAGGTGGTTGACGTGGACTTCGAGTACGTTGGAATCGCGCTCGGTTTCACCGTCGTAGAGGTGTTCGGCGAGGTGGCTTTTGGACAGAATCTGCTCGGGGTGCAGCATGAAATAACGCAGCAGGCGGAATTCAGCGGCAGTGAGCTGGATGTCGGCGCCGTCGCGGGTCACGCATTGGCGGCCTTCGTCCAGGTGCAGCCCGGCAGCCTTGAGCGTCGGCTGGTTGGCATGGCCGTGGGAACGGCGCAACAGCGCCTGGACGCGCAAGTGCAGCTCTTCGGGGTGGAAAGGCTTGGTCAGGTAATCGTCGGCGCCGGCCTTGAGGCCTTCGATTCGTTCGGCCCAGGAATCACGGGCGGTGAGGATCAGCACGGGCGTCGACAGGCCAGCGGCCCGCCATTGCGTCAGCACGTCGAGCCCAGGCAAACCCGGCAGGCCGAGGTCGAGGATGATCAGGTCATAAGGCTCGCTGCTGCCCTGATACACCGCGTCGCGACCGTCGGCCAGCCAGTCCACGGCGTAACCCTGCCGGTTGAGGCCCGCCATCAGTTCGTCGGCCAGCGGCACATGGTCTTCCACCAGAAGCAAACGCATCGATCAATCTTCCTTGTCTTTCAGTAACTGGCCGGTGGTGGCGTCAAGGTCCAGTTCGCGGACCACACCTTCACGGGTCAGCAACTCGACTTCATAAACGTAGACGTCGTGTTTCTCTTCAAGCTCGGCTTCCAGCAATTTGGCCCCGGGGTAGCGGTCCAGCGCTTGCTGCACGAGCTGCTCCAGCGGCAGGATCACGCCATGTTGACGCAGGCGCAGGGCTTCGTCCTGATCCAGGTCGCGAGCCATGGCCACCGAGCAAAAAGCCAGAAGCGCCAGAGCCATTCGACCTCTCGTGCACCGCTGTGAAAAAGAAAACACCTTCATTACGTATCCTGATGATCCTTGAGAATCTGCCCGCTGACGGCGTCCAGTTCCAGGTCCCACTCAATGCCCTGAGGGTCGCGCATTTCCACCTGATAGATGTACTTGCCGTACTCTTCTTCCAGCTCGGTTTCGGTGATTTTGGCGCCGGGATGTTTGGCCAGAGCGGTGGCGTTGAGCTTCTCGAAAGACACAATGGTACCAGCGTCGCGCAGCCTCAGGGCTTCGTCGGGACCGAGGTCGCGAGCGTGGGCGATGCTGGCGGTCATGCCGATGATGGACGCGGTGAACAGGGCAGTCAGGGTTTTCATGGGGTGTCTCCGTATTTTTTTATGTGTTGCCGAGGGAGTGCACCTTAACGGGGCGAACTTAATTGAAACTGAATTGCCATCATTGAAGATGGCAACACGACATCACCGCCCTGCACAAAACCCTGTGGGAGCGGGCTTGCTCGCGAAAGCGGTGTTTCAGTTGGTATTAATGCTGCTGACTCACCGCTTTCGCGAGCAAGCCCGCTCCCACAGGGATTCATGCGTTTATAATCCCCCGCTTGCCTGCATTCGAGACCGGTATGACCGCTTTCCACATCAAGTTCCCCTCCCTGACCCTCAAGGCCGGCCCTCGTGCCTTGGCGCGCATCCGTGAAAACGGTTTGAGCGCCGCCGATGTCGGCACACTGCCGGGTGCCGCTGGGGGTCCCAAGGCGTTGGGGATTCAAGGTCTGGACCTGGCGTTGTTCGGCGAATGGCTGCCGACGGCACCGCGGGAGCGCTCGTTAATCGGTGCGTCGGTGGGTTCCTGGCGCTTCGCCAGCGCGTGTCTGCCGGATGCCGCCGAAGGTATCCGCCGCCTCGGTCACCTCTACACCGGGCAGAACTTCGCCAAGGGCGTGACCATGGCGCAGATCAGCCAGAGCTCCCGGCGCATGCTCGATGAGCTGCTCGACGGCCGCGATGCCTCGATTCTGGACAACGCTCATTACCGACTGAACATCATGGTGGTCAAAAGCCACGGCCTGCTGGCGGACGATCATCGCGGCCGACTGGGGCTGGGCCTGTCATCGGTGATCGCCGACAACCTGCGCGGCCGGCCGCGCCTGTCGCGGCATTTCGAGCGGCTGATCATTCACGATCCGCGCCTGGCCCCGCCGGTCAATGCACTCAACGATTTCCCCTCGCGCTTCGTTGCGCTGAATGCCGGCAACCTGCGCCAGGCCTTGCTCGCCTCAGGCTCGATCCCGATGGTGATGGAAGGCGTGCGTAATCTGCCGGGTGCCGGTGCCGGGACGTTTCGCGATGGCGGTCTGCTGGACTATCACCTCGACCTGCCCTACAGCGGCAACGACATCGTGCTCTATCCGCATTTCACCGACCGGGTGATTCCCGGCTGGTTCGACAAGACCCTGCCATGGCGCCGCGCGTGTCCTGCGCGCTTGCAGGATGTCCTGTTGCTGGCGCCGTCAAAGGATTACCTGGCGCGCCTGCCCTACGGCAAACTCCCGGACCGCAACGACTTCAAACGCTTCATGGGCGATGCCCCGAGCCGACAGAAATACTGGCGCACGACGATGGATGAAAGCCGTCGCATGGGCGATGAGTTCCTCGAACTGGCTGCCAGCGGTCGCCTCGGGGAGCGCTTGCTGACCCTTTAGTCAGTGTTTTCCCGCAACGCCAAACGCAAACTGTTAAACTCGCCGCCTGCCCACATCGCCGCGGCGATCGCCACCTGACAGAGCTGAAATCACTGTGGAAATCTTCAAAGAATTTACCTTCGAATCCGCCCACCGCCTGCCCCACGTACCGGAAGGCCACAAGTGCGGCCGCCTGCACGGTCACTCGTTCAAAGTGGCGATCCACCTGAGCGGCGACCTCGATCCGCACACGGGCTGGATCCGTGATTTCTCGGAAATCAAGGCGATCTTCAAGCCGCTCTATGAGCGCCTCGACCATAACTACCTGAACGACATTCCCGGCCTGGAAAACCCGACCAGTGAAGTGCTGGCCAAATTCATCTGGAAGGAATTGAAGCCGCTGCTGCCGGAACTCAGCGCGATCCGCATTCACGAGACGTGCACCAGCGGTTGCATCTATCACGGTGAATAAGCCGATCTAAACGCCGATAAAAATCACTGTGGGAGCGGGCTTGCTCGCGAAGGCGGTGTATCAGCAGGCATATGCATTGACTGGGACACCGCCTTCGCGAGCAAGTCGGATCGCCGCACCGCCGCTCCCACAGGGGGTAATGCGTTTCGTCAGTGAATATAAAAACAGCCTTCAATGGCTGTTTTTTTATGCCTATGCTTTTTGGCTCCCCCACGCCAAGAGGACACCCCCAATGACTGACTGGCCGCTGCCTCAGACCTATCGCTTCAACGGGCGCTCCGTTCGTTACGCCGTACGGGGCGACGGTCCGCCGTTGGTGTTCGTGCATGGCACGCCCTTCTCTTCTTACGTGTGGCACCGGATTGCACCGCACTTCATCACCACCCATCGGGTGCATTACTTTGACCTGCTGGGTTATGGGCTATCGGAGAAAATCGAGGGCGATGTGTCGCTGGGTGTACAGAACGACCTGCTGGCTCACTTGCTCGATCACTGGGGTCTGGCGCGACCAGACGTCGTCGCTCACGACTTCGGCGGCGCCACCGCTCTGCGTACTCATCTGCTGAATGGCAAGGACTACCGCAGCCTGACGCTGATCGATCCCGTGGCGCTGACGCCCTGGGGTTCGCCGTTTGTACAGCATGTGCGCCAGCATGAGGCGGCATTCAGGGGCCTGCCCGATTACATTCAGCGGGCGATTGTGCCGGCGTATATTCGCGGGGCGATCAAGCGCGAAATTCCTGATCATCAACTCGCACCTTACGTGCAGCCGTGGCTCGGCGATCCGGGGCAAGCGGCGTTCTATCGGCAGATCGCGCAGATGGACGAGCGTTATACCCGTGAGGCCGAAGGGCTGTACCCGACGATTCGGTGTCCGGTGCAGATTCTGTGGGGGGAAGACGATCAGTGGATTCCCATTGAACGTGGGCAGGCATTGCATCAGATGATTCCCGGGTCGCGGTTTCAGGCGATTGCGAATGCCGGGCATCTGGTCCAGGAAGATGCGCCGGAAGCGATCGTCGCGGCGCTCCTGCGGTTCCTCCCACAACAAAAATCCCCCTGAAAAAACCGAATAAAATGTGGGAGCGGGCTTGCTCGCGAAAGCGGTGTATCAGTCGACATCTGCTGTGACTGACACACCGCTTTCGCGAGCAAGCCCGCTCCCACATGGTTCTGTGTTCCTTCAGGTGCACCGCTTTTGTGCCCTCCCCGCGCCAAACCCGTCGGCTCGGCTATAAATAACTACGCCACCCCACGCTTGGCACGACCACTGCAACACGCCCCCGCGTCACTCATTCAGCAAGGAACGCCCCATGACGCAGAACGATCCCGGCAACGATTACCCCCTCAGCGAAGTCCCGATGCATGCCCGCAAAGGCCTGGCCTCAACGGCCATGGTGCTGCTGGGTTTCACCTTTTTTACCGCGACCATGTTTGCCGGCGGCAAGCTCGGTGTGGCGTTCAGTTTCGGCGAGATGATGGCGGTGATTATCGTCGGCAATCTGCTGCTGGGGATCTACGCTGCCGGCCTGGGTTACATCGCCTTCAAGAGCGGTCTGAACTCGGTGCTGATGGGACGCTTTTGCTTCGGTGAAGTGGGCAGCAAGCTCAGCGACCTGATCCTCGGCTTTACCCAGATCGGCTGGTACGCTTGGGGCACAGCCACTGCCGCCGTGGTGCTGGGCAAGTATTTCGAATTGAGCGAGGGCACCGTTCTCGGGCTGATGGTGCTGTTCGGTCTGGTGTTTTGCGCGACCGCGTATGTCGGTTATCGCGGCCTGGAGATTCTGTCGTACATCGCCGTACCGGCGATGATGTTGCTGCTGATGCTGTCGATGTGGGTGGCCACGGTGAAGGTCGGCGGCCTCGACGGTTTGCTCGCGGTAGTCCCGACGGGAACACTGGATTGGTCGACCGCAATCACCTTGGTGTTCGGCACCTTTGTCAGCGGCGCAACCCAGGCGACCAACTGGACGCGTTTCTCCCGTTCAGCACGCGTCGCGGTGCTGGCGAGCCTGATCGGCTTCTTCATCGGCAACGGCCTGATGGTGTTGATCGGGGCCTATGGCGCCATCGTCTACCAGCAACCGGACGTGGTCGAAGTGTTGCTGTTGCAAGGCTTCGCCATGGCGGCGATGGCGATGTTGCTGCTCAATATCTGGAGTACCCAGGACAACACCATCTACAACTTCGCCGTCGCCGGTTGCAACCTGCTGCGCACTGGCCGTCGCAAAACCGTGACCCTGGCAGGCGCGGTGATCGGCACGCTGCTGGCACTGCTGGGCATGTACGACATGCTGGTGCCCTACCTGATTCTGCTGGGCACTGTGATTCCGCCGATTGGCGGCGTGATCATGGCGGACTTCTTCTACCGCTATCGTGGTCAATATCCACGTCTGGCCGATGCCCGTTTGCCGGCGTTCAATTGGCCCGGTTTGGCCGCCTACGCAGTCGGCACCGTGACCGCGTTCAGTTCACCGTGGGTCGCGCCGCTGGTAGGAATTGCCGCTGCCGCGTTAACGTATGTGGTACTGACCGGCGTGCTGGGTGCCCGTACTGCCAACGCACCATTACAAGATCTATAAAAGGATTCGCCTGATGCACATCATCAATGCCCGCCTGCGCAACCAAGATGGCCTGCATGAGTTGCACCTGGAAAACGGCCTGATCAGCAACATCGCCCGACAGACCGAAGCCCCGACCCTGGGCCCCGATGATCTGGACGCCGGCGGCAACCTGGTGGTGCCACCCTTCGTCGAGCCACACATCCACCTCGACGCCACGCTCACCGCCGGTGAACCGCGCTGGAACATGAGCGGCACGCTGTTCGAAGGCATCGAGTGCTGGGGCGAGCGCAAGGTGACCATCACCGAAGAGGACACCAAAACCCGCGCCAAGAAAACCATCCAGACCCTCGCCGCCCACGGCATCCAGCACGTGCGTACCCACGTCGACGTCACCGACCCGCAGCTCACCGCGCTCAAGGCGATGCTCGAAGTGCGTGAGGAAAGCCGTCATCTGATCGACATGCAGATCGTTGCGTTCCCACAGGAAGGCATCGAGTCGTACCGCAACGGTCGCGAGTTGATGGAAGAAGCGATCCGCATGGGCGCCGATGTGGTCGGCGGTATTCCGCATTTCGAGTACACCCGCGATCAAGGCGTGAGTTCAGTCAAATTCCTGATGGACCTGGCCGAGCGCACCGGTTGCCTGGTGGATGTGCATTGCGATGAAACCGACGACCCACACTCGCGCTTTCTTGAGGTGCTGGCTGAAGAAGCCCGCAGCCGCGACATGGGCTCACGGGTCACCGCCAGCCACACCACGGCGATGGGCTCTTACGACAACGCTTACTGCGCCAAACTGTTTCGCCTGCTCGGGCATTCGGGGATCAGTTTTGTCTCCTGCCCCACCGAAAGCATTCACCTGCAAGGGCGCTTCGACAACTTCCCGAAACGCCGTGGCGTGACCCGAGTGAATGAGTTGCTGGAAGCGGGGATGAACGTGTGTTTTGGTCAGGACTCGATCGTCGATCCGTGGTATCCGCTGGGCAACGGCAATATCTTGCGAGTGCTCGAAGCCGGCCTGCACATCTGCCACATGCTCGGTTACCGCAACCTGCAAAGCGCGCTGGACCTGGTCACCGACAACAGCGCCAAGGCCATGAACCTGGGTGATCGTTATGGACTGGAACGCGGGCGGCCAGCGAATTTGCTGATTCTGTCGGCGGACAGCGATTACGAGGTGATCCGCAGCCAAGGCCTGCCGCTGTATTCGGTGCGCGATGGCAAGGTGTTGATGAAGCGGCAGATGCCGGTGGTCGAGTTCTTCGGTGATCAGAGCTGAGATTTGCGTTGGCTGGGCTGACGCCTTCGCGAGCAAGCCCGCTCCCACATTGGATCTTCTGTGGACACAAGTAGTGTGCAACACACAGATCAACTGTGGGAGCGGGCTTGCTCGCGAAGGCGATCTAACAATCAACTCATCAACCGCGCCGTACCAAACAACCTGACCCGACTCAACTCACCCTGCTCCTCCTCCAGAAGAATCGGTGCAGTACCCCCAGGCATGACCACCTTCACCTCCCCGGCACTGACCCAACCCACCCGCCACGCCGCGCAAGCCACCGCACTGGCGCTGGTGCCCGACGACGCCGTCGGTCCTTCTCCGCGCTCGAATACCCGCGCGACGACTCGCCCTTCAGGCTCAAGCATCGCCCATTGCAGATTCACCCCAGCAGCACACAGCGCCCCCGCCCCGGTCGGTGTGGCGTAAGCGATACGCGTCAGCCCTTCGGACAACCCCGGCTCGCGCATCTGCTCATTGCTCGGCAATGCATCGGCGTTGTCTAAAAGCGTCACACAATGCGGATTGCCGATACGCACGAACTGGCTTCGAGACCAGGCACGATCGAGCGCCGACAACAGCTGCACATGGCTGACATCGCGACCGTTGAACAGCACACTTTCAACCCCTTTTGCCCCCACCGCGTCAGGCCCGAACGAGGGTCTGCCCAGATCCAGCCAAAACCCTTTCACACCCTCGACCTCGGCCGGTTTCACCGACGTGCCCACCGGTGAAACCGCATCAGCCTTGTCGTGATGAACCCTGAGCAAACAAACCTCGTCCCCCGGCAGCAGCCCTTGTTCACTCAGAGCTTGAGAGAAAATCGTCAATCCATTGCCACTGCGCTCGGCAAGAGTGCCGTCGGTGTTGACGATCAGCAGGTCAAACGGTGGCGAGTCTTGAAACGGCCCGATCAGCAAACCATCGCAACGATGATCCTTGCTGCCTGGCGGTTGTGTACCGGGTGCCCAGCCGCAGAAGGCCTCGATAGCCGAAACCGTCCATGCCGCACGAATTTGCGCAGCGCGACTGGCCTGCTCGGGCAGATCGATACCGCCCCGGCGCACGGCGTCAGGCGCCACAACCGCATAGATATTGCCTCGAGCATCGTAGAACGGCGTCATGGATCGGTCCTGAAGTCAGCCAGAAAATGCCTGTACTTTAGGCGTCAATGTCCGGCGATGAAATACCGCCCGGGCGTAAACGCGCAAGGCGTTCCGCAAGCATTTCCGTTATAGACCGATCACCTCTTATTGCAAACAAATCTGCTGAACCTGTCACTTATGACAGCAGACAATCTTTCTGACCGGGCCCAAAGTGAAATTCTTTATACATGCTCGGAACACCCCATGAGCAGCAAACACCCAGACGCTCCCATACCCACGCTGTACCGCGAGGGCCGAAAAACCTTTATCGACCTGGTGCCAGACGGAGGCGCCCGACTGGACGCACTCTTTCGAACGGTTCCGGCCCTGGGTGAGCTGGCGGTCGGCGTTGTTTACGGTTACTTGCATGGCCGTCCGGACTTGGACCCACGTCTGCGCGAAGCGGTATCGTTCGCCGCAATTGTCGCGGCCGGCATGGTGGGGCCACCCTTGAGTGTGCATTTCAAGACGGGGTTGGCTTCGGGGCTCGCACCGGGAGAGATGACAGGGATATTGCTGCAAGCTTCAGCATTCGCCGGTTTCCCGAGAGCCGTGTCCGCGGCCGACCAGCTCAACCGACTGTTTGATGAAGCAGGAATGGTTTCGCCGCCCCCGCCTGCACCGCGCGAGGTGGCGCTGGCGTTTTGCGAGCAAGTTCGCAAGGGCCATTCGCCCATTCCCCTGAGTGCCGCGATCAAACGCCTGTTGCGCCAATCACACCCTCTTTCGGTGCAGGCGACAGCGGCCAAAACCGTGATTATTGAGTGTTTCGACGGTGAGCATTCCCTTCCAGCGGCGCTTTTGCATGTTCAGGTGGAAGGGACTCAGGTCGTCGAGGTGAGGCGTTTTGTTGCTCGTTGACGTCTCGTTACTACGGGAAAAATGCATCGACGTTTTTTTTACCGTCAATTTTCCCCTTCATCGATCGCTGCCCGGATCGCACGATGGAAATGTTGAAGCGCCGGCTCATTTCTGCCGAATGTCAGGTATTGCTGAGCGTGGGATGCGTAGCCTTTTTGTAAATATTTTGCCAATTGAAAGTCTTCGCCATCGACTGTGTCCATAAGAAGGATCATGTTTTTATCCCAATGGGTTTTCTCTTTTGCCGACGTTGGTGCCGCAGGAACGTGCAAAGACACTTCGATCAAGCATTGATCGACACAGCGAGGGCCTGCCGCAAACACCCGCCACACCTCCAGATGATCGCCCTGCCAGACCAGAAGTGTGTTGGGGAACAGCACGTACATAATTGCCGAATGCCGGAGCAAGTCCCATTGCTCTTCGGGCTGATCGAACAGTTCGACGATAGAGCGACGCGGCATGATCAACCGCAGATGCTGCCCACAGCCTTCGAAATGGCTGATGCCCGGTAAAAAGATCGGTAGCACCGTTTGCCGATGCAGAGTTGAAAAATGCCAGTTCTCCAGAAACGTATCGACAACGACCTTCCAATTAAAGCGCCTGCGTAAACGCCTCGTTTGGTAGTGCGAGTAATGCTGAAAACCAAAACACTGGACCTCATGGGTCAACAGGCCAAGTGTTTGAGCTTCATCGATCTGCCCTCCCGGCGTCGGATGCACCCAGATCAGCCCATGCTGTTCCAGAACACTCAGGCGCGTCAGATTACGCTCGGTGCAACTTAATCCCTCAAAGCTGCCAGGCGGATTCAGTCGCTGCAACTGACCATCCAGACCATAGGCCCAACCGTGATAGGGACAGATCATCGCACCCGCGATGTTCCCCGATCCGTTCAACAGCCTCGCCCCGCGATGTCGGCAAACATTGATAAACGCATTCAATGATCCGTTGTTGTCGCGCACAACCAGAACAGGCACACCGCTTAAATCGTCAGTCAGAAAGTCACCGGGGTAAGCCAATTGACCACCAAGGCCTATCATCAATGGTCGCGAGCCAAACACGTGCTGTTGTTCCCGACGCTGCTGATCGAGGCTCGTATAGGACTCGACAGGATTCAAAAAAATGTCATTGGCCATGCTTGTCTGGCGCTGTTCAATCATCGCCAGCAACGTCCTTGATAGTGAAACCTGAGTGGGATGGTCCATATCGCCTCCAAACTGTCCTGGCAGCAACGTCGTCGATGCATCGAACGCCAACCTTCGTTTTACTCGCAAAAAAAACACGCCGTAACTGTCAGAAGTATCAGGTAGCTCGGGCAGACCAACCGGACAATGTCGGCACTTGCGCTCGCGGCAGAGGGTCACGCTGTGCAACGATGGCGCCCTGCCTGACTGCCAATCCCGCGGACTGAATATCGAACCCTCGCAGGTCGATCACTGTCCCTTGGGTACGCGACGTTTTTTGCCAAGGATTGATATGACCAACCTCAACACTCAAACCGCATTTGTTCCCGGACGCCTGGAACAGATGTCCACGCGCATCGCCTTTTTCATTGCCGGTTTCGGCATCGCCGCGTGGGCGCCGTTGGTGCCTTATGCCAAGGCTCGGGCCGGGCTGGATGAAGGGACGCTCGGTTTGCTGCTGTTGTGCCTGGGGGTGGGGTCGATTCTGGCGATGCCGATGGCGGGGCTTTTGGCCACGCGTTTCGGCTGTCGCCGGGTGGTGAGCGCCGGGGTGTTGCTGATCTGCGCGGCCCTGCCGCTGTTGGCGACGGTGACGTCGATTCCGGCGTTGATTGCTGCGTTGTTCATGTTCGGCGCGGGGCTGGGCACGGTGGATTCGACGGTGAACCTGCAAGCGGTGATCGTCGAACGGGCCAGCGGCAAGACCATGATGTCGGGCTTCCATGGGCTGTTCAGCCTCGGCGGGATTGTCGGTGCGGCGGGCGTCAGCGCCCTGCTCGGCTTCGGGGTTTCACCGCTGGGGGCGACGCTGGTGGTGATCGTGATGCTGCTGATCGCCCTGGCCAAGGCCGCGCCGCACCTCTTGCCTTACGGCAGCGAAAGTTCGGGGCCGGCGTTTGCCGTTCCCCATGGCATCGTGCTGTTCATCGGCGGGATGTGTTTCATCGTGTTCCTCGCCGAAGGCGCGGCGCTCGACTGGAGCGCGGTGTTCCTGGCGCAGGAACGCGGGATCGACACCGCGTATGCGGGACTGGGTTACGCGGCGTTTGCGTTGACCATGACCGTCGGGCGTTTGACCGGTGATTCGATCGTGCGTCGTCTCGGCGCCACGCGGGTGATTGTGCTCGGTGGGTTGACGGCCGCAACGGGCCTGTTTGTGGCGACCTTCGCCCCGAGCTGGGAAGCGGCGCTGGTGGGTTATGCATTGTTGGGGGCGGGTTGTTCGAACATTGTGCCGGTGCTGTACACCGCAGTGGGCAAACAGACGGTGATGCCCGAAAGCGTCGCCGTGCCAGCCATTACCACGTTGGGCTACGCCGGCATTCTCGCGGGGCCTGCGTTGATCGGGTTTATCGCCCATGGCAGCAGTTTGAGTTTTGCCTTCGGGTTGATGGCGGTGTTGCTGGTAGCGGTGGCCATTGGCGGAAAGGTGTTGAAGGTCTAAAAGCATCGCGGGCAAGCCTTGCTCCCACAGGGGATCTTCTGTGAACACAAAATTTGTGTACGGCATGGATCAAATGTGGGAGCGGGCTTGCTCGCGAAAGCGGTGTGTCAGGCGACGTCTTTATCAACTGGACGGCCGCCTTCGCGAGCAAGCCCGCTCCCACAGTGGATCTTCAATGAACACAAAACTTGTGTTCGGCATGGATCAAGTGTGGGCAGCCGGGTCTATCAGAACCCGACGCTGGCCTGCACAAAGAACGTGCGCGGTGCGCCAACGTACATCCCCGAGTTGTTGTCGCTGGAACGCGTGAAGTACTGCTTGTCGAAAATGTTCTTCACCCCGGCACCGACTTTCAAATTCGACAGCTGCGCGCCGAAGTCATAACCGCCGCGCACGTTCCAGGTGACGTAACCCGGGATGTCGCCGTACTGGCCGTCCGCGGTGCCTTCGGTGATGTAGTTGTTGGTGAAACTGCCATCAGCGTTCACAGCCACGCCCGGCGAACGCTGCTTGGACTGGGCAAAGGCATCGAGGTTGTAGGTCCAGCGATTGATGTCGTAACGCAGGCCGGCAGTCGCCACCTGACGCGAGTAGAACGGCAGGTCACGGCCCTTGAAGCCCGGGATCTCGCCTTCATAAACAGCACGCGTGTAGGTGAAACCAGCGTTGGCGGTCAGGCCGTCGAGCCGTGGGTCCAGTGCCGCCATGTCGTAGTGCACCGAGGCTTCGAGGCCCTGGTGCGTGGTCGCGCCGAGGTTGGTCCAGCCCGCATCGTTGCTGATGTATTGCAGCTCTTTATCGAAGTCGATGTAGAACAGCGTCACTTCCCCGCCCCACACATCATTGTTGTAGCGCGTGCCGACCTCGTAGGTCTTGGCCTTTTCCGGTTCCAGGCCATTGGCGGTGTTGTCACCCGCGCCACCCTGGCCCAGCTGGAAATACTGCAGGCTGCCGAACGAGGTTTCGTAGTTGGCGAACAGCTTCCACTCTTCCGAGACGTGATACATCACGCTCAGGGCCGGCAGTGGCTCGTTGCTTTCGATGCTGCGGTTCTTTTCCAGCACCGGTTTGCCGGCGGTGTCGAGCACCGGGCGGTCGTGCCAGTCGGTGCTGATGTGTTCAAAGCGGATGCCGGGGGTGATGGTCCAGTTGCCGACGTCGATTTTGTTATCGACGTACACCGAGTTGGCTTCAGTGCCACCGGTGCGGTCCTGATACACATGACCGTCCGAGCTCTTGGTCACGACCGGCTCGTTGTTGACCAGCGCCAGGCGGCTCGCCTCTTCGTGCATGCCTTCCTTGAGGTAGCGATAACCGACACTGACTTCCTGGGTGGTCGGGCCGACGTCAAACACACGGGAGACCCGCGGTTCAATCCCGAAGGTGTAGTAAGTACGCGGGAACGAGCCGAGGGTTTTCTGATCGCGAGCGGCGATGTTGCTGCCACGGAAGCTGTCGGAATAGTAGGTCAGCACTTCGGCCTGGGTGCGGTCGTCGATCTGTCGTGCCCACTTGAACGAGACGTCCTTGCGGCGGCCACTGAAGTTGTCGTTGTTGCGGTCGGACTGGAACGGATCGGCGTCGTACTGCGCCTGGGTCAGGCCGCCGGGCATGTCGGCGCTGGCGTCGTAGTAGTGAAAGTTGAGGCTGAAATCGTCCACATCGGTGGGTGCCCAGTGGGTCTTGAGGATCACGTCGTCGATGTCGTTGCCGTTGTTGCGTTCACGGTGACCGTTGCCGTTCACGCCCGAGTACAGCAGCGCCATGCCGATGCCGTTGTCCGCGGTGCCGCCGAGAAACGCCGTGTCGATGTGCTTCCAGCCACCGTGCCGGGAGGTTTCCAGGGTCGAGCCGATTTCACCGGTGGCTTTTTCCGGAATCGCGCGAGTGACGAAGTTGATCACGCCACCGACGTTCTGCGGCCCGTAACGTACGGAGCCGGCGCCGCGAACCACGTCGATGCTGTCAAGGTTGCCGGAGGAAATCGGCGCCATGGACAATTGCGGTTGGCCGTACGGGGCGAACGCTGCCGGCACGCCGTCAATCAGCACGGTGGAGCGTGGCGACAGGCGTGAAGTCAGGCCGCGCACGCCGACGTTCAAGGAAATGTCGCTGCCGCCGGTGCCGTTGGCGTCCTGCACTTGCACACCGGGCACGCGCTTCAGCACGTCGCCGACGTTCATCGCGCCCTGCTCGACCATTGCTTCACGGCGAATCACCGTACGGGCGCCGGGGTGGTTCTGCACCACGGCGGCATCGGCGTCGCCGAGCCAATTGCCGACCACCTTGATGTCGGTCACGCCCAGTTCCAAAGGGCCGTTGGCAGCCGAAATCGGAGCCGGCATCAACGTGACCGAACCTTCGTCGATCTGGTATTGCAGACCGCTGCCTTGCAGCAGTTGGCGCAGCGCGTCTTCCGGCGAAAGGTTGCCGTCCACCGCCGGAGCCTGTTTGCCGGCGACCAGCTCAGGGCTGAAGAACACCTGCAGCGAGGTTTGCTGGCCCAGTTCACTCAGGGCCTGACCCAGGGGTTGCGCCGGAATGTGAATCGCGTCGGCGGCAAAAGCCTGGGGCAACGCCGCGGCGACAGCCAGGGCGAGAGCGAGGCGCAACCAAGGTGATTTGTTGTTTTTAGTGGTGGATTTTTTCACGTCGAACGTAGTCCTGTGGATCGCAAGAGTGTGCGCTTGTTAATGCAAACCAGTTGCAGTTGGACAGGAAGACGATCAACTCGAAAAAAACCTGAATTTATTTTGAAATTATTTCCTGACTGCCGTCATCGAGGGTGCGTACGGCCACCGGCAGAATGCTCGGCAAGGCCTTGAGCAGTGCGTCGGTGTTGTCGGATTTGAACACGCTGGTCAGGCGCAGATTGCCCACTTTGTCGTTGTCGACGGTGAGCGGTTTCTCGCGATAGCGCGAGACTTCCTCGGCGACGTCGCTGAGTCTGGCGTTGGTGAACACCAGTTTGCCGCTGCGCCAGGCGGTCAGCTCGACAGGATTGACCGCGTAGGCAGCGGCCACTTTGCCCTGGGCATCGATGTGCGTGCCGAGGCCGGCCGTGAGGCTGATGAAATCGCTGTCCGCCGCTGTGCGACCCTGAACCTTGACGGTGCCCTGCTCCACCACGACCCGGGTTTGGGCGGTGTCGCGGCGCACATCAAAACGGGTGCCGGTAACCGTGACCTTGCCGCTGCCCGCCTCGACCACGAAGGGCCGGCGGGTGTCGTGCTCGACGCTGAACATCGCTTCGCCCTGCGTCAGCTCGATGCTGCGGCGGTCGTTTTCATAGCGCACCTGAACGCGACTGCGGCTGTTCAGGTCGATCACCGAACCGTCCGGCAACGCCACATGACGTCGCTCGCCCAGGGCAGTGGAAAATTCGGCGGTGTAGATCGCCGGGTGATTCAAACCGCTGAACAACCCCAAGCCGAGCGCGACGGCCAACACACTGGCGGCCACTGCATAACGCACTACCGGACGGCGCTTGTTGCGCGCCGGCGGGGTTTCACACAAGGCTTGCAGACGCGCCGCCGGCAGCAAATCCGCCGCCGACCACAAGCCCTGGAGCAACTGGAACTCGTCGCGATGCTGAGGGTGTTCGTCCAGCCAGGCTTCGAAATGCCGGGCCTCTTCGACATTGATCGCAGGTTCCTGCAAACGCACAAACCATCGCGCCGCCCCGTCGCGAACCATTGTTTGCCCGCACGCACAATCACGAGTATCCATCATGGAAGTTCCTGTTTGGCTGGGGATAAGAAGGCACCGCCGATCATGGCTGCAATCCGTCAAGGCGGTCGCGCAGATGCCGCAGCGTGCGGATCATATACTTTTCCACCATGTTCTTGGACAGACCCAGGCGTTCGGCGATTTCGGCCTGGGTCAGGCCTTCGATCTTCTGCCAGACAAACACCTTGCGGCAGTTGACCGGCAACTCGGTGAGCGCCCGTTCGATGGAGTCAGCCAACTGGATCGCCTGCATGAAATGCTCCGGGTCGCCGGACGACGACACCCTGTGATCAATCGCCTCCGACTCCATGGCGCCCCGACGATCCTCCCGCCGATAACCATCCACCGCGATGTTGCGCGCGGTCTGGTGCAAATACGCCCGAGGTTGTGCAACCGTCGCCGAATCGGACTCAAGCACCCTCACGAAGGTGTCATGGGCCAGGTCCTCGGCCTGCTGACGATTTCTCAGGCGACGGGTCCAGGTCCCGACCAACTCTTCGTAATGCTCGAAAAAGCCGTGTCTGCGGGGCAGCTTGGGGGTCATTGCGGTGTGCTGTGAAGACGGGGCGTGAATAGTAATGCTTCCTATTAACAGGAAGCAATGGGATTAACGGACCGTAGTAGCTGTCGTCCTTCAGAAGAAATGACGAATCCTGCAAATAGATGATTCACCGGGTCTGGCGTTGAGGGCTCCGGGGCCACAAAGGGGGTCTCATGAGGCCATGACCGGTCTCGAACGATACGGTCGAAGGCCCGCGATAACCATCGCGGGCCGTGTTACCGGGTTAACGTGAAGCTACATCCAGTTGGCCGCCAGCACAGGCTGCAATACCTGTTGTTCGGCAGCACCGAAGGTCATGTTTGCAGGTGCCGCCGGCGCGAACGACGCCATGGCCTGGACCAGGTGCTCGACATCACTGCCCAACAACCGATGGCGATCTCCAGTCATGATGTCGCGTGGACGTTCTGGGGTATCGGCATACCAGTTATGCAGCGTGACCTCCTGCTTGCTGCCAATGACCGAGATCTGCAGGTCCCGCCCTTCGTGCTGGAACCACAGACGATCAGGGCTGATGTCCTTACCGAACACCAACTGCCCCATCCCCCCGCTGAACTCAAGGTCGTTGACCCCGTGCCCGACTTCCACCGTCGGCATGTTGCCGCTCACCAGGACCTTGTTATTGCCATCCCCCAGTTTCACCGCCGTGAAGTACCCGGTGTTGGTAATGGTGTTGTTGCCATGGCCGACCGTGAGTTTGCTGACGTCCCCTGCAATCACGTTGTTGCCATTACCCAGCGTGATCTCGGCCCGACCGCCCGTCACATTCACCTTATTGTCACCGTTGCCGGCAACCACCTTGGCACTGGACGCCTCCACATTGATGGTCTTGCTCTCGTCCCCCACGGTGACATTGGCGAAGAACCCTTTGACCGTCATGACGTTGGGGTCGGTGGCGACCGGCAGAGGGTCCGCTGTCGAAGGTGTTGAACCGCCACGGATTCTGTCCCGGATCGACGCAAACGTGGTGTCCGCCGTTTGCCCGGCGCCCCAGATGTCATCGATCTTCAGGCGCGGATCTTGCAAACTCACGAGGTCTGGAACGGTGACTGGTCGACGCGCCGGGATATCAAGGTCGCGATGAGCGATATCGATCGTCGGGATATCCGGAATGACAATCGGCCGTGGTCTCGGAATATCAACCGGCTCACGCCCGCCCACATCCCGCCCGACCGGACCGATGTCCGGCAGCTTCGACGGCACCAGCGAACCGACACCGCGCTCGGCGAGAATCTGCTCGATGGTTTTGCGTTCCGGGACGGGGACCGTGGTCGCTCCGCGATTCGCATCACGTTCGGCAAGGATCTGCTCGATGGTTTTATGCTCCGGCACTGTCGGGTTCAGGTTGACACCGCGCTCTGCCAGGATCTGCTCAATCGTCTTGGTTTCCGGAAGCTTGAAATCCGGAATCGTGACCGAAGGTCGCAGCACCGGATCAATGGTCGGGACGCTGATGGTCGGGTGCAGGTCAATGGGAGGCAGCGGCGCGACTACCGAAGGTTTGTCGACGCCAGGGCGCTCGACAATCGGCGTCAGCGTTCCTGGTACGGTGACCGTCGGCTGCTCGATCACCGGTGGCACTGGTCCGACCGTTGGCACCACAGCCGGTGCAGGGTCGGCAAAGAGGAAATCCGTCGCACTGATCTGCGCCACATCCAGCGCATCCAGATACAGCAGGTTGGTATTCGAATCGCTGCCCTGGGCACCGATGCGCGTCACATACACCCCGTGAATCTGCGTCAGGCCATTGAAGGTCGCGCGGTTCTTGTGCTCGATGATCAACTGACTGAAATCGGTGACGCCGGTCTGGCGCAAGTCGATCTTGTCGATGCCGTGACGGAACCCGCGCAAGGCGTTGTTGTAATCCTTGACGCCAGACTGGGCCGCCACCACGAACACATCCGAAGTCGCGCTGTCATGGCTGTAGATCGTACCGTTGAGCGAAGCCAACGGTTTGCCCTGGGCATCGCTGCTGTACATCACGCCTTTGCTGCCACCGTTAAGCACCACGGTGCCCAGCCCCTCTTGCGGCTTGACCGCCGAAGCGTCGCTGTTGACGTAAGCCGTCGGCGCGACAAAGGTGTCCTGGAACTTGAAGTTCGCTGCACTGAGGCCGGCAAGCGCCTGGTTCTTCAGGATGAGGCTCTGGCCCTTGCCCAGGTCCACCTTGACGTCCGCGCCCTGCTGCGTCAGCACCAGATCCGCGAACGTCTTCCCTGCAAAGCCCACCAGATCGACGATTTCACCGCGAGCGGCCTCGAAGTTGCCGAGGGTATCGCTGCCCGCCTCACGGCGATGGACCACAAAGATGTCCTTGCCCGCACCGCCCGTCAGCGTGTTGTTGCCACGCCCGCCGTCGAGCAAGGCATCGGAATTGCCGGCCACCAGTGTGTCGTTGCCATCGCCAGTGACGATGTTCTGAATGCCCGACGGATTTTTCACTGTCAACGCCGCGCCGCCGATGCTGGCGACACCGGTCAGCAGGTTGACCGAGCTATCCCCCGAAACAGCCGCCGCATTGAGAGTATTGCGCCCGCCCGCCAGACCATTGACCGCGTCATCCAGCACCGCGCGATCAGCCTGCCCGACCACCGACTTGAGGTATTCATCGGTGTAGAAATAGGTGTCGTCCGCCGTGGTTTTGCTGCCGTACAAACGCAGCGACCAGGCGTTGAGCGTCACCGGCAGACCGGATGCCGAATCGGTTACTTGCAGCGTCCAGTTACCCGCCGAACGCTCACCGAAGTCATGGGTCGACATGAAGGTGTACTTGAACGACCCGGACTGCGTGCTGCCGACGTCGGAGGCACTGGCGCCCGACATGCCATCCGGGGCTTTGCCCTGACGATTGAGCAACACGCTTTGGGTTCCATCGGGGGAGATCAGCTTGAGCGTCAGATCGCCCAGACGCCCGACCTGGGCATCAAAGTCGATTTCGACGTGCTCGACATTCAAACCGGCCTGCATCGCGATGGACGATGTCAGCGTCGCGCCCGCGGCCAACGGCTTGCCGAGCGCACCGCTGGAGGCACTGTAGACGAACTCGTTGGCGCTGGTGCTCTGGGTCATCCAGGCTTCGGACAAGCGCACGGCGGCCCGTGCATCGACTTCACCAAAACCGTAGTCGTTGCTGGTGTGCATGCCGCCACCGTTCCAGCCGTGGGCAGCGTTATCGCGCCATTGGGTGGACGAGTCGTTGATCTTGCGCGCCGACAACGCCAGGATCTGCTGCACATCGCGATAACCCAGATTCGGGTTGGCTTCGAGCATCAACGCAACAATGCCGGAGACAATCGGCGCGGCAAAACTGGTGCCTTGCATGCTGGAGTAATCGTTGCCGAACGTGGAGCCGCGTTCGGTTTCCAGCATGTGGCTGGTGGACACGACATTGCTGCCCGGTGCCGACACCAGAAGGCTCGCACCCGGGTTGGAAAATGGCGAGGAGCCAATCTGCAAGGTCGACAGATCGCCCTGTGCGTTGATCGCACCCACTTCTACCGAGAAGCGATTGTTGTTGGTCAGCGAACCCTGGGCATTGCCACCGGTAGCACGGCTGTTGCCGCCCGCTGCAACGATGATCGTACCCAGGCCGCCACGACCGTTACTCGCCGCGTACTGCGCATTCATGCTCAGCGCAGTGGCGGTGGTGAAGTGGCCGTCCTGATAACTGCTGAGGGCGAAGTCATTGCTGAAGCCCCAGCTGTTGTTGGCAATGTCGAAGCTGACCATGTGCCCCAGTCCCGCCAGGTCATCGCCCTTGCCGGCCAGGTAGTAACCACCGAGTTTCGCGTCGTAGGCCACGCCCACGCCGCCGATGCCATTCTTCGCGCCGACCATCACGCCCGCCACCATCGTCGCGTGGTTGGATACCAGCCCCGGCAAGGTGCCGTTGGTCTTTTGCGTTTGCAGCCAGGCCTGATCGATATTCGGTGCCAGGTCAGGGTGCGCGACATCAAAGATTTCCGGCGCGGTGGCGAACTGGCCACCCGGCTCGAATTGACCGATGCGCACGCCTTTGCCGGTGTAGTCCTTCCAGACCGGCAGCACACGGGTGTCGCTCAAGTACCATTGCTGAGCCGCCAAAGGATCAAGCGGCACCTCTGGCGTCAGCAGGGTCACACCGGCACGCATCGGCGCCGTCTGGCCGCTGCCGAGGTCCACCACCGACGCCGAAAGATTACCCGCCGCATCGGCCACACCGTACTTGAAGCTGATCAGACCGGTGTAACGCGCGTCCGGGGTGAACAACACATCGCCCTGGGCGGTGAGGCTGACCGTGCCGCCGACCGCGTCACCGACGTTGGCAATATGCAGCGCGCCCTGACTGTTAAGGCGCTGATCGTTGGCCAACAGGCTTTCAGCACTGATCAGATGCGCCTGCGTGCGATCGAACGCCTTGCCGGCCTTGTCGAGCGTGAGCACATCCGCCACTGGCATCGCGTTGGGAGTCAGCAGGTCAACGGCGGAAATGTCCGAGAAGTTGAGCTTCTGGATGTTGCTCAGCGTCACCGTGCCGTCACGCCCGGCGACCTTGTCGGCCACTTCATAACCGGTCGCGGTGCGGGTGATACGGTAGTCGCCATGGGTACCGTGCAGCGTGACCAGGTTGATCCCGCCATCACCGTCGATGGTCGCGTTGCCGTGGCCGACTTCGATGATGTCGTTACCGGCACCGCCGTAGATTTTATCGGCGCCGCCACCGGCATGGATGATGCTGCCGCCTTCGGAGGCATAAATGGTGTCGCCCTGGGGCCCGGCATAAATCACCGCTTTGCCGCTGCCGCCGATGATGGTGTTGTGGCCGGTGCCGCCGACCAGCACGTCGTTGCCCGAGCCACCCACCAACGTCGAGTTGCCCGAACCGCCCTTGATGAAGGCACTGCCGGTACCACCGCTCATGATCGTGTCGTTGCCGCCACCGCCTTGGGCGATGGTCAGGCCAGCGCGGGCCATGTTCAGCACGACGCCTTTGTCACCGACGATAATCGCCGTGTCGTGACCGCCATTGCCATGGATGTTGGTCGGGTTGTCCGAGGCGCTGATGACAAACACATCATCGCCCACGCCGCCGTTGTAGGTGTTGCTGCCCACCCCGCCCACCAGCCAACCACCGGCCGGCGCCGCGATCAAGGTATCGTCGCCGCTGCCGCCATACAGGTTGTTCACGCCCAGTTGTGCCGCATCCAGGGTTTCACCGGTGGCGCTCTGGCTGGCATAAGCGCTGGTGGTGCGGCTGTTGCTGCCGCTGGTGGTCGAGGTCACCCGCGTACCGGTGCCTTGGCTGGTCACGACATTGCTGACCGGATCCCCCAGAAAATCCACCGCCAACGCTTCCTGGCTCTTGCCATTCATCGTGAACGAACCGGTGGCGAGCACCTTGTTACCGTCGCGCATCTCAGCTTGAGGAGATGCCACCGCACGGACGTTGATCTGGGTGATTCCCAGTTCGGCCAGCGTCTTGAGTTCACCGCCATCGACTTTGGCGTCATGCGTGCCGTCAACCCAGACGCGCAACTTGCTCCAGATCGGATCGCGCTGATCGATCACGCCATCCTTGTTCGCGTCTTCACTGGCCAACGCCGCGAAACCGTCCTTGAACTTTGCCTCGCCCGCCGCGCCGTTGACGCCGACCTTGCCGCCGTAATACTCGGAGAACATCTGGCTGACGTCTTTGACCTGGCCACTGCCATCGTCAATCACCAGCATGCCCGTGGTGCGATCCGCCCAGCCGCTGCGTTTGAGCGTGCCACTGTGGTCGGTATCAAACAGCACACCGTCGCGAATGTCGGTCATGTGCACGCCATTGCCGGTCAGGTCCAGCAACAGCGGGTCGACGTACGTGTTGAAGGTCGACATTGCCGACAAACCGTTCAGGGTGACCGCACTGCGCAGGCTGAAATCCGGCTTTGTTGCGCTCGGGGTCGGGTAGAACTGCGACAGGTAAGTGTTGGGGCGAGCGTTGGGGTCCAGCTGCATCTCACCAGGGCGGACACCGCCAGAGGCAAGACTGGCCATCTGGGTGGAGGTGAAATCGGTTTTATTGAGCATGCCGCCGACAGCGAAGACGCTGTGCGTCGCCGAGTTTTGAACGAAGCCGTTGGCGACGTCTTGCTGGACTTTGCTTTCACCCTGGATGTGTTGTTGGGGTTGGGGGGATGGGTTGATGTCGATGTTGATCAAGTTTGTAGATGCCGGGTTCAAGGGCACACTGACAGGCGCATCCGCCGAACCGTCAAAAAGACGGTAAAGAACATCTGGAAGTAACTTACCCATTTCGCGAGCGAGCTTCCACTTTGGATAAGAGTCGAGCGGCGTGTCTCTGTCCAGAAAGCGGTTGATACCGGCAGAGTTCTGCAGGACTGCGATAACAAGATGCTTGCTGTATTCGGCTTTGGAATCACCGGTTATCTGCACATAATCGTGCCCCAACCCGCCAAGCACTGGCCAAAGAACGTCACCGATAGTCCCAGCCCAGTTCCAGCGTTGGAGATCTAACCCCTGCACAGCCGAATTGACGTCTGCGTTAATAATCTCCTGAATGGGCGGCATCCCTCTAGCACCCAGCACATGCGTAGATACCTCTAACGCTAAGTCATCCGAGGCCTTTTGGAAATTGGCATCCGTTAAAAGCCGTCCTGTCGTCGCCACTGCAAACTTCATGGAGCCACGAACAACATCACTTTGAAACGTTCGGTCGTTTGAGTTAATCGATTTTGCAGCATCCAGCCATGTGGCGATGGACTTCATTTCCGCAAGAGCTGTTGGATCCTGCGAGGCCTTTATCTCTCGGGTCACAATTTCATGCATATACCCGTACACCGCCGGATAATTTTTCTGCTCCTGAAACTGTTTTAATTTTACTAGCTCTTCCAAACTGAAATTAACGACATTCATCCATAAACCCTTAGTTAACTATTACTTGCTTAAGAAAGCTCATAACAAACCTATCCATCGACCTTATATCTTCATACTTACGCGCATACTGATAAGACACCCGTAAATCTTTAAACAAACGCTTTGCCAGCCAGAAACGCTTATGATCTGTAGCGAATACAGTTTCGCCTTCACCTCCGTCAAAAGTTCTAGTAGTAAGCCCCCCATAGTCGTAAAACTTGACACCTTCAATTATTTTCGAAGGTATCTCGCCTTCTAAAAATGCACCTTCTTGAAAAGAAGAACGTAAAATCGGAAACATTCGAATCGTGACAACCGAGTTATCCACCCGCGGCCTTACCACTTTCATGCTGGGATACTCAATGGAAATGGTAAAAACATCACCACCATAATCAATCAACCGACAATCTTCAGGAGTCATATAAAACCGAAATACTCTTCCTGACTTTTCGCTATCTGAAAATCCACAACCGGGAAAATCATCGCCATTCGATGCCGAATAGATTTCCATATATGGATTGTCTTTAGGCTCCGGTATCAAGCAATACAAAAACAGCACGCTAGCTGCTCCAACCCCCAACCAAAATAGCAATCGCTTTACATAACCATTCATTATTGACCCTTAACAAATTTAACCTCAAAGAAACTTCAAAGGGGACAGATTTATTTTTCTGGAGTTGATCCAGACTTAAAATACATCTATCCCCTTTTAGCTTCTCCCTTTTTTGCGTATCGGAGATCCCCCAATTACCGTTCCCTCAAACTCTCATCCATATGCTGTTGCAACGGACTCAAAAAGTACTCGATCACCCGCCGCTGATCGGTCTTCACTTCCGCCGTCACCGACATCCCCGGCGACAGCGCCACGCGTTGGCCGTTGATCATCAAATGGTCGGTTTTCAGGCGGATGCGGCTGCTGTAGATCGGCCCGCGTTTTTCATCGTCGATGGCGTCGTTGGAGACGCTGAGGACTTCACCGGCGACGGTGCCGTATTTGGTGAAGGTGAACGTTTCGACCTTGACCGTGACTGGTTGGCCGGCGCGGACGAAGCCCACGTCCTTGTTTTCCAGCATGGCTTCCACTTCCACCGGTTGGTCGGCGGGCACGATGACCATCAGTGGCTGGGCCTGGGTGACGACGCCGCCGACGGTGTGGATCGCCAGTTGCTGGACGGTGCCGTCTACCGGGGCGTTGAGGCTGGTGAGGGTTTCCTGGTAGCGGGCCTTGGCCAGTTCCTCGACCAGGCTGGCAGCTTTTTGGTTGGCTTGCTGTTGCAGGTCGAGCATGGCGCGGCGATTTTGCGCGACGACGCCTTCGCGCCGACGCCGCGCTTCGCCTTGCGCGGCGGTGGATTGCAGGACGCTGGCCTGCTGCACGCTCAATTGGCGTTGCAGGTCGAGGCGCGCCTGTTCTTTTTCCAGGTATTCGTGGCGTGCGACGTATTGTTGCGCGAGCAGGCGCTGGTAGTCCTCGGCCAGTTGCGTGGCAATCGGCACGGTCTGCCGAAGGCTCGCTACCTGGGCCTGGGCGGACTGGATTTCGGCGTTGCGCTGGAGGATTTCCGCGTCGACCAGTTCCAGGCTGCTGCGGTATTCCTGGTACTGACCTTGCAGCCAGCGCTGGGCGCTGAGCACCTGCTGCGGATCGGCGTCGGCAATCGCCCCGATAAGTGATGCCGGCGATTTTTGCTGATTGATCGCGTCGAGCATCGCCGTACTGCGGGCACCGTCGATGCGGGCGGCGAGCAAGTCGCTTTGAATGCGTCTGACGTCGGCGTCGGCGGCCGTCGGGTCGAGTTCGACCAGCAATTCGCCGACTTTCACCGCCTGACCGTCGCTGACATGAATGGCCCTGACCACCGCTGTTTCACTGGACTGAATCAGCTTGGTCTTGCCACTTGGCACGATCTTGCCGGAGGCCACCGCCACCACTTCGATCTTGCCCACGCACGCCCACAGCAGCGCCAGCACGGCGAAGCCCATGATGCTCCAGACGAAGATCCGTGGCGCCGGGTGCACGGGGGTGTCCTGCAACTCCAGCGCGGCCGGGAGAAACTGTGCTTCATGGGGCAAGCGCTGCACGCTGTCCATCTGTTTGCGCTGGCGCCAGGATTCGCGCCAGGCGTGGCGGTAACGCTGCATTAACGAAGGCGTTGCGCTCATGGGAAATCGATCCTTGAATCCGGACTACAGTGAGTGCCGCCGCGCCCGATATCAGGCGCGGTCGACAAACCAATGACGAGTGATTGAAGGGCTGCTTCAGCCCTGTTGCATTCGGTGCAGGCGCGAATAGTGGCCAGCCTGATGGGTGAGCAATTCGGCATGACTGCCCTGCTCGACGATTTGCCCGCGATCGACCACCAGAATGCGATTCGCATCGCGTACCGCCGACAACCGGTGCGCGATGATGATCACCGTGCGACCCGCGCAGATGCTTTGCATGTTCTGCTGGATGATCCGCTCAGACTCGTAGTCCAGAGCGCTGGTGGCCTCGTCGAAAATCAGAATTCGCGGGTTGCCGATCAAGGCACGGGCGATGGCCACCCGCTGGCGCTGACCGCCGGACAGCGAAGTGCCGTGTTCGCCGACCATGGTGTCGTAGCCTTCGGGCAGTTCCAGAATGAACTCGTGAGCGCCGGCCATGCTCGCCGCGTGCATCACCGCTTCGAGCGGCGCGCCCGGATCGCTCAGGGCAATGTTTTCGCGGATGCTGCGGTTGAACAGCATGTTGTCCTGCAGCACCACGCCGATCTGCCGGCGCAGGGAGGAAACGTCCGCCAGGGCCAGGTCCATGCCATCGACCAACACCCGGCCGCGCTCGGGCACGTACAAACGCTGAAGCAGCCGCGTCAGGGTGCTTTTACCGGAGCCGGAACGCCCCACGACACCAATGACCTCACCGGCCGCGATCTGCAGGCTGACCCCACGCAGGACTTCCGAGCCATCGGCGCGATAACGGAAATGCACCTGGTCGAATTCAATCAGCCCCCGCAGCGGTGGCAACGCACTGCGCGTGGCCTGGGACAGTTCGGTGCGGGTGTTGAGGATGTCGCCCAGACGCTGCACTGAAACGCCGGTTTGCTGGAAGCTGGTCCACAACTGGGCCAGGCGCATGATCGGCCCGCTGACGCGACCGGCGAGCATGTTGAAGGCAATCAGTTCACCCACCGACAGTTGGCCGTCGATGACCAATCGAGCACCCAGCCACAGGGTCGCGACCGTGACCAGTTTGCCGATCAACGACACGCTTTCATTGGCGATGGTCGACAGAGTCTGGGTCTTGAAACCGGCGGCGACATAGGCCGCCATCTGGTTGTCCCACTTGCGGATGGCCTGAGGCTCGACCGCCATGGATTTCACGGTATCGATGCCGTTCACGGTCTCCACCAGAAACGCCTGATTCTCCGCGCCGCGGGTGAAGCTGTCCTGCAAGCGGGCACGCAACAGTGGCGTGACGAATAGCGAGACCAGCACGTACAACGGCAATGACATCAGCACGATCAGGGTCAGCCAACCGCTGTAATAGAACATCACCAGGACGAACACCACGGAGAACAGCACGTCCAGCAACAAGGTGATGGCATTGCCGGTAAGGAAGCTGCGAATGTTCTCCAGCTCACGCACCCGGGCCACCGAATCACCGACGCGCCGGGCCTGGAAATACGCCAAGGGCAGGTTGATCAGATGCCGGAACAACCGCGAGCCCAACTCAACGTCGATACGGCTGGCGGTATGGGCAAACACGTAGCTGCGCAACCCGCTCAGCGCGGACTCGAACAGCATGATGCCCAACAACCCGGCGGCGATCACGTCGAGGGTGGTCAGGCCGTGATGCACCAGCACCTTGTCCATCACCACCTGGAAAAACAACGGCGTGACCAGCGCAAACAGTTGCAAGGCAAAGGACACCAGCAACACTTCGCCGAGCAACTTGCGGTATTTGACGATGGCCGGAATGAACCAGGTGAAGTCGAACCGCGAGGTTTCACCCGGCAGGCCTGACTCGGAACGCACCAGCAAAAGTTCGCCGGTCCAGCGCGCCGCCAGGTCTTCGAAGGAGATGACTTCAGGGCGCTCCGCACGCGGATCCTGAATCAGCGCCTTGCCTTGATCCAGCTTGGCAATGATGAAAAACGTGCCGTCGCCATTGGCCGCAATCGCCGGCAGCGGCGTGCGGTCCAGACGGGCGATGGTGGTGTTGACCGACTTGGCCTTGAGCCCCAGCTTGCGTGCGGCGAGCAGCAGTTCCCGGGACGTGAACAACTGTTGCGCGGGGGCGAATTCGTGGGCCAATTGCTCGGCGGAGGCTGCCACCGAATGAAACCGGGCCAACATCACCAGACACACAAGACCTGTGTCTGCCATGGGCGACTCAGCGCCCCTTCCTACATTGCTCATAAGCTTCCATGCCTGCCGTGAACGGCAAAAAATTCCTCAATCTTTCAATAGGTTATATCAACCTCGAAACAATTAGTATCGTTGTGATATCACCGCGTGAGGTTTCTTTCACTCAGGTGTATGAGTCAGCAATCAGAGCGCCCTGCGCTCCTCGGGCGGCAGGAAATCGCGATCGGCGTCGTAGTCTTTGGTCAGGTACATCGCCAGATCCGTCAGGTCAGTGGGGCTCAATGTCCCCGCCGCCTGTTTGAGTTTGAGCGTGTCGATGATGTAGTCGTAGCGCGCGTTGTTGTATTCACGCACCGCGCTGTACAACTGACGCTGGGCGTTGAGCACATCAGCGGTGTTGCGCGAGCCCAGGTCACGGCCCACCTGGTTGGCCTTGACCGAGGCCTGGCCGGAGCGAATGGTCTGTCGGCGGGCCATCACCTGTTCGATATCGGAGTTGACCGCGCGGTAGAAATTGCGGGTGTTCTGCACCACTTCGCGGCGCCGGTCTTCGCGCTCGTCTTCACTTTGTGCCAGGCGCTCGGTCGCTTCGCGCACTTGCGAACGGGTCATGCCACCGCTGTACAACGGAATGTTCAACTCCACGCCGATGCTGCCCTGGGCCACATTGCCCCGGTAGCCATCGCGGCCGAAATCCGTCGGGTTGCTGTAGCCAAAGCTGTCATTGTCGCCCTTGCGCCACGACGCCACCGCGTCGACGGTCGGTGCATAACCGGCCTTGCGATGGCGATGGGTTTGCTCGGCGGCGATCACCGCATAATTGCTGGCTTGCAAGGCAAGGTTCTGCCGTACCGCATGACTCACCCACTCATTGGCATCGTTGGGGGCCGGAAGCTCCACCGGCAACTGGTGCGCAATGCCTTCGATTGACGAGTAATCCTGGCGTGTCAGACGGGCCAACCCTTCATACGCATCCTCAACCTTGCGCTCGGCGAGTTTTCGATTGGCACCGGCGTTGTCATAAGCGGCCTGGGCGTCGAGCACATCGGTGATGCTCGAGGCACCATTCTCCAGCCGCGCCTGGGCCTGTTGCTGCTGGCGCTTGAGCGCGACTTCCTCGGCTTTGGAAGCCGCCAGCAAATCCAGCGCACGCAAGGTTTCGAAATAGGCCTGGGCGGTTGTCAGCACCAGCCCTTGTTCCTTGGCCCCCAATTCCAGCTCGGCTTGTGCGGTACTGGCGTGAGCCGCTTCGAGTTGAAACCAGCGATCGGCCCGAAACAGCGGCTGGTTGAGACTGGCTTGAAATACCGCCGTACTGCGCGAGCGTGTCAGGCCTGGCTCATCACGTTGCAGGCGCACCGACTCCACCGTGCTACCCGCGTTGAGCGTTGGCAATAAACCGGCCCGGGCTTGCGGAACACTTTCGCGTTGGGCCTGGTAATCATGCCGCGCCGCCGAAAGCTGCGCGTCGTGTTCGACCGCCTGACGGTAAACCCCGAGCAAATCGGCGCGATCGGAACTGGCGTCGGCCAGCACCGAGAGAGTCATTAACGAGAGGGAGAACAGCGGAACAAAAAAACGGGTGGGGGCAGTCATAACAATCCGTGTCGAGTAGCGGTAAAACGATTCAGCCATGCTGACAGGGGCGCATCCTACGCTCGGCCTCTCGCCACAACAAGGCAGAAGTATAGCTACTAGTGTCCTCGCAAGATCAGTCAGTCAAGCCAACGGCCCCCGTTGCAGGGGCCGTCGTAAACGTCTGGGTCAGTGCGTGATGCACACCGACTTCAACTCGGTATACGCCTCGATCACGGCGCGACCAAACTCGCGACCCATGCCTGATTGCTTGACGCCGCCATCGGAGCCGCTCGCAGGTGAAGCAGGCCGTGGATTTGCCGTGGTTGCCGATGACGTGCGCAGCCTCGCCGGACGCACGCAAAACCTCGGCTGCCGAGATCCACCAGATGATCGAAGAACTGCAAATCGGCGCGCGCGAATCAGTGACCTCCATGACCGAAAGCCAGCAGCACAGCGAAGAAAGCGTCAGTATCGCCAACCTGGCCGGCAAACGGCTGAACAACGTGACGCAGCGCATTGGCGAGATCGACAACGTCAACCAGTCGGTGGCGGCGACGACTGAGGAGCAGACATCGGTGGTGGAGGCGTTGAACGTCGACATCACCGAGATCAACACCCTGAATCAGCAAGGGGTGGAGAATCTGCAATCGACGTTGCAGGCCTGTACCGAGCTGGAGCGGCAGGCTGGGCGGTTGAATCAGTTGGTGGGGAGTTTTCGGATCTAAAAGGCGTTCTGACGAAGGTATCGTGGGCCAGGTCCTCGGCCTGCTGACGATTTCTCAGGCGACGGGTCCAGGTCCCGACCAACTCTTCGTAATGCTCGAAAAAGCCGTGTCTGCGGGGCAGCTTGGGGGTCATTGCGGTGTGCTGTGAAGACGGGGCGTGAATAGTAATGCTTCCTATTAACCTGGAGCAATGGATTCCAGACCGGGCGCTACACAGGTTTTTGCACCCTTTCCAATTCGCGGGTGACCCTGTGCGTGGGTGGCGGGACAACGACCAGCCGACCTGTTTGTAACGGGGCGCCGAAAGGCGCCCTTTTTTCTACGCTGAAACCTGCCCCTGCAATCGTCGGCCGACGACATCCATCAAATCACAGCCATCGCGCAGTGAAGTCACCAACACCCGCGCCAGTTCACTGTGGACACCTTCGCCAAACGCAATGCTCTCCAGCAGTTGCGTTGCGGTACGAATGCGGTAGGCCGCGGTTTCATGCAACACGTCCAGGGGGGCTTCAGTGTCGATCAGCAATGATGGGATGTTGCAGTCGATGCCAGTGATAGGCATGTATCGATCCATGATGAAAAACCTCCATTGAGTAAAGGCACACGATTATTCAGCGCTGGCAGTTGGACGACCTTCAGACGATCCCCGGGGCGGCTCCAGGTTGTCCAGCGCTCGATTGACCAGCAATTCACCCAGCGCCGACAGTTGCTGAATACCCACAATGACATGGCGACGAGGGCCTTCCAGTTCACGGGCGAGATCGGTGGCCATGACACTGAGGGAGGCGAGGGTTTCAGAGGCGTGACAGAGCAAGGCTTCCGTGTCGACATCCGGAACGACGGCGAAGAAATAGCTGGCAGATGCGGGACGTGTGTGAGTGCGTAGGGGCACGCTGACGAGTTGTTCGGCGACTTTGGTGGGACGGGATGAATCGACGGTGTCGTTGGGGGAATCGTTTGGTGATTCTGCGGATTTGGTTGCGAATTTTTTCATAACAAAGCTCCTTGCAAAGTTGGAATATGCAAGTCCCACACTGCCAGCCGGGACAAGGATGCTTACTGTACGCATATTATTTGAGAGGTAAAAACATTAACAATAAATTTAACTTTGTTAATCAAACAAGTGAACATCTGTGCAAAAAAATGATAATAAGTGGTTAATATTTGTACATTCCAGCTAGATTCGATGGTTACAAAAAACAGATGGCTCTACCGCTTTAAACCGTGCCACACATAAAATCATTATTACCACCTTGTTTCTGTAAGAAAATTCCTTAATTTGCCCGTGCGCCCCGCCGCGAAACATTATCTAACGTTTGCCAACGTGCTTGCAGCATTATTTTGCACATAATTCAGGCATTCAAGATGCAAGGTTCTCTGAAAACAACACCAACATCGTTACTCAGCTGTATCGGGATATTTTTTTCTAGCAATAAACAAATGGTGATTTTTTATGCACAGAAAAGAAAAAACAGAAAACTTGAAAAATAACATTAAATATTTGATAAAAAGTCGCGGAGAAACACAACTATCACTATGCAACTCCGTTGGTTTAACCAGAACTACGATATACAACATATTGGAGGGTAAGGTTGTAAACGTTCAACAGTCCACAATTCGCAAGATTTCCGATTTTTTCGGAGTATCCTATCAAGAAATAGAAAGCATAGATTTTGAGAAGAAAGAGACAATAGAAAGTAGTATTTCCCTTCACGGAAATATGAATCCAGCAGCAGTCCCCATAATAAAAGAAAGCTTGCTTATTCAGAACCTGGACAAAAGAATCGGTGAGCTAGCGACACTTCACCCCTTGACTTATTATTTCGGTGCGGCGTGTAATTTAATCGGCGTTCTTCTGGAGAGCGAAATCAGTGGAGCCAATGAACCTGGAGATCTGCTAATAATAAACAAGGGACTTTTGAATAGCGATAGAGAAAAATTAATATATAACAAGACCACAAGAAAGTTATTTATAGCCAATGATTGCGCTCTTGCTTCTGATGTTTTCTGTGTAGTAGGGGAAATCGTTGAGGAAAGGTTTAATGGTTAACAAGGGCGAGATCGAGAACAGCAAGTACAAATTATTAGGATTTGAGAGCGATAAAAACCTAGCGATAATCATGATTCTCTCCACTGGCAAAGTTATAAAAATAACGCTTAGCGCGCTAGTAAAAAGCGAGATACTAGACAATTTAAACAAAGCAGAAATAAAAAGCGTGTATCGAAAGTTCTATTCTCGCGGAGCCGCACTGACCGCATACGAAGTAAATGATCGTCACGAAGGAGCATGGATTATTTTTGTTATATTAAATCTAATACTTTTTACGTTGTACATCTTTACAAACTTCGCCACGGCAAAATTGTTTTATCTAGAACAATTTAACGTCATTATCACCCCTGGCGTCTTCTTGTACCCATTGACATTTTTAATAGTCGACTTATTGAACGAATTTTATGGATTCAGGCTTGCAAGAAAAGCTATTTTATTTGCATTCTTAAGTAACGCTTTTATTTTTGCTCTGTTAAACGCCACTAGCTATCTCCCAGGACTGCCTAGTTGGAAGTTTGACACCTCCTACGGCGAACTCATCAACCATGTTTCATCCGCATTAGTGGCGTCTTCTGTCTCTTTTCTTTTTTCCGAGTACGTAAACTCTTATTTGCTATGTAAAATAAAAGAACTTACAAACTCCAGACTTCTTTTTCTGCGAGTATTTTTTAGTACATTCTTCGCAGTGATAATCGACAGCGTCCTTTTTTGCTTTATTGCGTTTTATGGAACCATGCAAAACAGCGAAATATTACATATAGTCTATGTTCAGATAGCTATAAAAATGTGTTTTGCTGTTTTTAATATTCTACCTGCCTACGGGGCGAGGTCATTGTTTAAAAGGTACACCGCTCGTATCCAAACAGCATAAAACCAAGGGGAGCTAGCAGCTAATAGCTCCCCTCTGGTCAGGAAGTTTCATTTCAAATACCTAGTTTAATTTTTAGACTGCTCCAGACCTCCGCTCTGTTCCCCAAAAACTCACTCAACCCTTTCGCACGAAGAGCACAAGCATCACAGTCGCCGCACCCACTTCCCATTATCCCGTTGTAACAAGTCAACGTATGGTAACGAATCAAATCCAGCTGCTTATGGTAATCAGCCAAAGCCCAGGTCTCAGCTTTATTCAGCCGCATAAGCGGCGTCTCGATCCGTACCTTATAGTCCATGCCCAACTGAATGGCGCTATTCAACACCTTAACAAACTCTTCACCACAATCCGGGTAACCAGAGCTCTCTGTTTCACACACACCCGTGATGACAGCTTCGGCACCCACTTGATAGGCATAAATAGAAGCCAACGTTAAAAACAGAATATTCCTGCCGGGCACGAACGTATCAGGCACGCCCTCCCCCGTACTCCTTGCAATTAGAATGTGGTCCCGCGTCAAACTGCTAATGGCCAGTTCGCTTAACAACGAAGTGTCCAATACCTTGTGCACCTTCACGCCAAGCTGTTTTGAAAGCTGTTGCGCCACTTCGATTTCCGCACGATGACGCTGGCCATAATCAAAGGTAATGCAGTGAATTTCATCGTATATCGGCAATGCATGGATCAAGCAGGTGGTTGAGTCTTGTCCGCCGCTGAAAACGATAACGGCCTTTCTGGTCATGGTTCGTTCTTCCTTGGAGGTGCCCCGGCAGGACGCCGGGGGCCGTTGACCCTACCGGGAAGCTCAAATTCTGGGTGTGGGAGGTTTCCGAAATGATCGTCTCCGATTTCCGTTTGTGTGATTTCCCTGTTGAGGGTCAACAGCCAGCCCTCCTCCGCTACCACCTGACGACCGGCAACAAAAATCAATTGCCACAAAATATTACCTACGTCATATTACACGCGTAATAAGGACCCGTTTCCCACAGGTAATCTCCATGACCAGCATGCCCACCCTTGAACCCGACCTTGCTGTCCCGGTGAGCACACCCAAGCCTCCCCTGCTCAAACGGTTGATCTTGCTGACTGCGGTCATCGCTGCCCTGGTGTTCGCCGGGCTGTATGCGACTCACTGGTGGACCGCCGGCCGTTTCATCGAAGAGACCGACGACGCCTACATCGGCGGCGATGTGACGGTGATCGGGCCGAAGGTGGCGGGTTATATCGAAGAGGTGTTGGTGACCGACAACCAGAAGGTCAAGGCCGGCGATGTGCTGATTCGTCTCGACTCCCGCGATTACCGCGCCAACCTGGCCAAGGCCGAAGGTGCGGTGGCCGCCGAAGAAGCGCTGCTCGCCAATCTCGATGCCACCGAAGAATTGCAACACGCGGTGATCGGCCAGGCCCGCGCGGGGATCGATGCCGCTGGCGCCGAAACCGCCCGTTCACGGGATGACGATGCTCGCTATAAAAAACTGGTCGGCAGCAACGCCGTCTCGGTGGAAAGCGCCCAACGCGCCAACGCCACCTTCAAAACCGCCCAAGCCCTCAGCGCCCGGGCCCAGGCGGAATTGCTCGCCGCACAACGTCAGTTGAATGTGATCGCAACCCAGAAACAACAAGCCCGCGCTGCACTGATGCAGGCTCGCGCCGAACGTGATCTGGCGCAGTTGAACGTGGGTTACACCGAACTGAAGGCCCCGGTGGACGGCGTGATCGGCAATCGCCGGGCGCGGGTCGGCGCTTATGCCCAGGCCGGTTCGCAATTGCTGTCAGTGGTACCGGCCAGCGGGCTGTGGGTTGATGCCAACTTCAAGGAAGATCAGCTATCGCGAATGACACCGGGGCAACGGGTGATCATTCATGCCGACGTGCTTTCGGGGCAGGAATTCCACGGTCATCTGGACAGCCTCGCGCCGGCCAGTGGTTCGCAGTTCAGTGTGCTGCCGCCGGAAAACGCCACCGGCAACTTCACCAAAATTGTTCAGCGGGTGCCGGTGCGCATCGTGCTTGATCCGGCCGATGGTGTGCTCGGCCATCTGCGTCCGGGCCTGTCGGTCACCGCTGAAGTGGACACTCGCAAGGAACCTGCAACCCCGGCCGTGGCCAGCGCGCCATGAGCCGCGCCCTCGCCGCCCCCGCGCAACCGTTCAATGCCGCCGATATGGCAACGGCGACCAAGGTGTTTGCCTTCGCCACGATGTGCATCGGCATGTTCATCGCGCTGCTGGATATCCAGATCGTCTCCGCTTCGCTGCGCGACATCGGCGGCGGGCTCTCGGCGGGCACCGATGAAACGGCGTGGGTGCAAACCAGTTACCTGATCGCCGAAATCATTGTGATCCCGCTGTCCGGCTGGCTGTCCCGAGTGTTCTCGACGCGCTGGCTGTTCTGCGCTTCAGCGGTGGGTTTCACCCTGGCCAGCCTGCTGTGTGGCGCGGCCTGGAACATTCAGAGCATGATCGCCTTCCGCGCCCTGCAAGGGTTTCTCGGCGGTTCGATGATCCCGCTGGTGTTCACCACCGCGTTCTTTTTCTTCACCGGCAAGCAACGGGTGATCGCGGCTGCAACCATTGGCGCAGTGGCGTCGTTGGCACCGACCCTGGGGCCGGTCATCGGCGGCTGGATTACCGACATTTCATCCTGGCACTGGCTGTTCTACATCAATTTGGTGCCGGGGATTTTCGTCGCGGTGGCGGTGCCGATGCTGGTGAAAATCGATCAGCCGGAATTGTCGCTGCTCAAAGGCGCCGACTACTTGAGCATGGTGTTCATGGCGCTGTTTCTCGGTTGCCTGGAATACACCCTCGAAGAAGGCCCGCGCTGGAACTGGTTCAGCGACAGCACGATTCTGACCACGGCATGGATCAGCGGACTGGCCGGCCTGGCGTTCATTGGTCGAACCTTGCACGTCGCCAACCCGATCGTCGACTTGCGCGCCCTGAAAGACCGCAACTTCGCCCTTGGCTGTTTCTTTTCGTTCGTCACCGGCATCGGCCTGTTCGCCACCATTTACCTGACGCCGCTGTTTCTCGGCCGGGTGCGTGGCTATGGCGCGCTGGACATTGGTCTGGCGGTTTTCTCCACCGGGGTGTTCCAGATCATGGCGATTCCGCTGTACGCCTTTCTGGCCAACCGCATCGATCTGCGCTGGATCATGATGATCGGCCTGGGGTTGTTCGCATTGTCGATGTGGGATTTCAGCCCGATCACCCATGACTGGGGGGCCAAGGAATTGATGCTGCCGCAAGCGCTGCGCGGGATTGCCCAGCAACTGGCGGTGCCGCCGGCGGTGACGTTGACCTTGGGTGGTCTGGCACCGGCGCGGCTCAAACATGCTTCGGGGTTATTCAACCTGATGCGAAACCTGGGGGGTGCCATCGGTATCGCCGCGTGCGCGACCATTCTGAATGACCGCACCAACCTGCACTTCACCCGGTTGGCGGAAAACCTCAACAGCACCAATGAAGCACTGAATCAGTGGCTGTCCCAGGTCGGCAACAACTTCGCCGCCCTTGGCCAAAGCGGTGACGCGGGTGTCACCGCCAGCCTGCATCAGCTGTGGCTGCTGACCTACCGCGAAGCGCAGACGCAAACCTACGGCGATGCATTCCTGATGATCATGGTCTGCTTCATCATCGCCACGGCGATGGTGCCCTTGATGCGCAAGGTGCAACCACCGGCCGCGCCGAGTGCCGATGCGCATTGAGCCCAGGTGTCACTCCTGAGGCATTTTGCGGAAGCCTACTGCCAGGCGGTTCCAGCTGTTGATGGTGGAAATCGCCACGGTCAGGTCGACCATTTCCTTAGGCGTGAACTGTGCGCAGACCAGTTCGTAGTCTTCATCAGGGGCGTGGGTCTGGCTCAGCAGCGTCAAGGATTCGGTCCAGGCCAGCGCCGCACGTTCACGGGGTGTGAAGAACGGCGTTTCACGCCAGACCGACACCGCGTACAGCCGACGTTCGGTTTCACCGCCCTTGCGGGCATCGGCAGTGTGCATGTCGACACAGAAGGCGCAGCCATTGATCTGGGAGGCGCGCAGCTTGACCAGTTCAATCAAGGTTTTTTCCAGAGGCAGCTTCGAAACAGCGGTTTCCAGCGCGATCATGGCTTTGAGTGCATCGGGGGAAGCGGTGTAGAAATCGATACGCGGTTGCATGGTGGGCTCCAGTCATAAAGGGCGTGGAGCTACGTTAATCCCGCACTGAGATGCAGCAAATAGCCAATTATTGGGAAGTTGAGGATGCCAATGGGGTACCTCCTGCCCATGTCGTCCTCATCCGAAATGCCTTTGCCACACCCGCGCCCATGACCTTCAAGCCCCTACGCTCGATTGCGCAGCCACTGCAAAAACCCCTTCTTCTGCACAACCCTAGGCGCTTCCTGAGTCAACGTCTGCGCCTTGTTCAAGCGGAAATCCAGTAACGCCTTCATCGCTTCGCTGATGTCATGTCGCGCATCCAGACACGGTTTGAGGTATTCCTTCTCGATCCGGTACAAGCTGCAGAACGTCTTGGCGCTGAAGTCCGCCGGTAGCGCCGTATCGGACAAAATACCGCCCTCGCCGATCACCTCACCCGGCCCCATGCGCCCGGACTCGAACTTGACCCCACCACGGCTTAGCTCCACCGACACGACACCGGATTCGATGATGAACAAATGATCGCTGACCTCCCCCGCTGGCAGGATCATTTCACCGGCGCGGAAGTTCTGCAGGGTCATGTTCTGGCTGAAGGTTTCTTTCTCTTCCTGACGCAGGGTCGAGAAAATGTTCGACGCCTCCAGCAATGCCCGTGGCCGCGACAGGTTGGCAGGTGCATTGGGTTCGACGTTCGACAACAGGCTGACACCGCTGGCCTGCAAGTGCCGGAATGCCAGGTCGAACAGCAGATTACGGACCATGCGCTTCTGGTCCATGGAGACCACGAAACCACTGATTTCGTATTCCACGCCGGTGGCGCTGGAGCCTTTCAACGCGACACACGGCGCCGGTTTGCTCAACAGATAACGGCACCCTTGCATCGCCCGTTCCAGCGCGTCGATCACCGTTTGCGGACGCGCGTGCGGGCTCAGTTGCAGGCTGATGGAGACACCAAAAATGTCGCTGGGACGGCTGAAGTTGATGATCTTGGCCTTGGCCGCCAGCGAGTTGGGAATCACCGCCATGCTGCCTTGCGAGGTTTGCAGGCGCGTCGCGCGCCAGTCGATATCGATGACCCGACCTTCGGTGCCGTCGATCGAGATCCAGTCATCCAGTTGATAGGGTTTGGTGGTGTTGAGGACGATGCCGGAGAACACGTCGCTGAGGGTACTTTGCAAGGCCAGGCCGACGATGATCGCCAATGCGCCTGAAGTCGCCAGCACACCCTTGACCGGCAGATCGAGTACGTACGCCAAAGCCGCGATGATCGCGATCAGGAAAATCACCGCGCCGAGCAAATCCTGGAGCAAGCGCCCGGTGTGCCCGACCCGTTGCATCATCACCGCGCCGATCAGCACCGTCAGGGTACGCGCACCGAACAGCCACCAGCCGATCTGCAATCCGGTGGCGGCCAGGTGCAGCGGCACGTTGTCGGCCCAGGGCGCCGTTTCCATGGGGTTCAGACCTTCGTTGAACAGCAGGACACTGAACAACGAAAAAATCACCACCCGCACCAACAGTTTCCAGTTGCTGCCATTGGCACTGAGCAGGCGCCACAGCCCCAGATCGATAAGGATCAAAGCCATTGCGCAGATCAATGGATGATCGGTAAGCAGTGACAGCATCAAGCAACTCCAGCAAGGACCATTGGCGCGAAGATCTCACAGATTGGCCACATTGTAGGAGGATTTAACGCAAAACCAATGTGGGAGCGGGCTTGCTCGCGAAGGCTGATTAACATTCAACAACTATGTTGACTGTTACACCGCTTTCGCGAGCAAGTCGAATCGTCGCACCGCCGCTCCCACAGGGGATTGTGTTACTTGCTGTTGGTCAGGGTGTTGTAGCTGGTCATCAGGTTGCGATAGTCCGGGATGTGGTTGGAGAACAACGTGGCCAAGCCTTCCACGTCATTGCGCCAGTCGCGATGCAGCTCACAGGCCAGGCCGAACCAGGTCATCAACTGCGCGCCGGAGGCCGACATGCGGTCCCAGGCCGATTGACGGGTCAGCTCGTTGAAGGTGCCGGAAGCGTCAGTCACCACGAACACCTCGAAGCCTTCAGCCAGTGCCGACAGCGCCGGGAACGCCACGCATACTTCGGTCACTACGCCAGCGATGATCAGTTGTTTCTTGCCGGTGGCCTTGATCGCCTTGACGAAGTCTTCGTTGTCCCAGGCATTGATCTGGCCAGGACGGGCAATGTACGGCGCATCCGGGAACAGCGCTTTGAGCTCAGGCACCAGCGGGCCGTTGGGACCGGTTTCGAAACTGGTGGTGAGGATGGTCGGCAACTTGAAGTACTTAGCCAGGTCAGCCAGGGCCAACACGTTGTTCTTGAAACGGTCCGGCTCGATGTCGCGCACCAGAGAAAGCAGACCCGCCTGGTGATCAACCAACAGAACGGCGGCGTTATCCTTGTCGAGACGTTTGTAAGAGGTAGTCATGGGAGTAATCCTCGCTTTTTATCGATGCCGAACGGGTCGGCGTGAGAGAAACCTGATAGTTCGTTAAAACGCGGCCAAGCAAGGCTAGTCGCCCTCGCCCGACACGCCACAGCGTTACAACATTGAGTTCAACCGTGCATCCGACCGAACCGACCGGACTGGAAGTCGGCGAAGGCCTGGTGAATCTCTTGCTCGGTGTTCATCACGAACGGACCGTGACCGACGATCGGCTCGTCGATCGGTTCGCCACTGAGCAGCAACACGACGGCGTCGTTATTGGCTTCCAGGCTGAGCTGCTGGCCATTGCGTTCGAACAACGCCAACTGCCCTTCGCGCACCAGTTCCACACCGTTGACCTGAACCGTGCCACGCAACACTACAAGTGCCGTGTTACGACCTTCGTGCAGGTCCAGGGTCAGCAACTTGCCGCCGTTGAGGCGCAGGTCCCAGACGTCAATCGGGGTAAACGTGCGCGCCGGGCCGGTGTGGCCATCGAACTCACCGGCGATCAAACGCAGGCTGCCGGCCTGGTCCTTGAGCGCGATGCTCGGGATGTCGCCATCGAGAATCGTCTGGTAACCGGCGTCGGCCATTTTGTCCTTGGCCGGCAGGTTGACCCACAGCTGCACCATTTCCAGGGTGCCGCCGGTTTTGGCGAAACCTTCTGAGTGGAATTCTTCGTGGAGAATCCCCGAGGCTGCGGTCATCCATTGCACGTCGCCTGGCCCGATCTTGCCGCCGCTGCCGGTGGAGTCGCGGTGCTCCAGTTCGCCCTTGTAAACGATAGTCACGGTTTCGAAACCACGGTGTGGATGCTGACCAACGCCACGACGCTCGGTGGTCGGGGTGAATTCAGCAGGACCGGCGTGATCGAGCAGCAAAAACGGACTGATGTGTTTGCCCAGGTTGTCGTAGGAAAACAGCGTGCGAACCGGAAAACCGTCGCCGACCCAATGGGTCCGTGGGCTGGTGTAGATACCGATGATGTTTTTCATTCCGCCTCCGAATCTGGTGTGTGACGCGATGGACAAAGCTTAAAACTGAACCCTTTGATGCACTAGACTGCAAAAATCAGCCTTAGCGTTCTATATGGAGAACGATGGTGGAAGACCTCAACACCCTCTATTACTTCACCCAAGTGGTGGAACACCACGGTTTCGCCCCGGCCGGTCGGGCGCTGGACATGCCCAAGTCGAAGCTGAGCCGACGCATTGCCGAGCTCGAAGACCGCCTCGGCGTACGCCTGCTGCACCGCACCAGCCGGCATTGTTCACTGACGGAAATCGGCCAGGCCTATTACCAGCGTTGCCTGGCGATGCGCGTGGAAGCGGAAAGCGCCGCCGAACTGATCGAACGCAACCGCTCCGAACCCCAGGGCCTGGTGCGCATCAGTTGCCCGACCGCGCTGCTCAACTCCTGGGTCGGGCCGATGCTGACTCGCTACATGCTCAAGTACCCGCTGGTGGAGTTGTTCATCGAGAGCACCAACCGCCGGGTCGACCTGATCCACGAGGGGTTCGACATCGCCCTGCGGGTGCGCTTTCCGCCGCTGGAAAATACCGACATGGTGATGAAGGTGCTGGGCAACAGCACCCAGTGCCTGGTGGGCAGTCCGGCCTTTGTGCCGCGCCTGTCATCACCGGCCTCCCCAGCCGACCTCAGCGGGTTGCCAAGCCTGCACTGGGGCGCGGCGCAGCGTGAGTATCAGTGGGAATTGTTTGGGGCCAATGGCGCCAGCGCGGTGATCCGGCATGCGCCACGAATGGTCACCGATGACCTGCTGGCGCTGCGTCATGCCGTGGTGGCCGGGATCGGCATCGCTCACCTGCCCAGTGTGGTGGTGCGCGATGACATTGCCGCGGGCCGACTGGTGGAACTGGTGCCGGGCTGGGCCCCCAAGTGCGGGATCGTCCACGCGATTTTCCCGTCACGCCGTGGGCTGCTGCCGTCGGTGCGCGCATTGATCGACTTTCTGGGCGAGGAATTCAGCCACAGCGATATTGCCTAGAAGCCCGAACACGGGGGTAAGGACCTTAAACCGAGTCGCGGCTATCGCGAGCAGGCCCACTCCCACATTGGGATTTGCGTACACCACAAATCCCCTGTGGGAGTGAGCCTGCTCGCGATAGCGTCCAACCAAACACTACCAATCCCCCAGACTGCCCCCCGATTCATGACTTGCGGTAAACATTGCTTTGCCGATCCAGCGGTTTTTCCCATGGGTGCGGGCGGGGATACTCGTGCCCATTCCCACTGCAACCCCTGGAGTCATTGATGTCTATTCCCGCATTCGGCCTTGGTACTTTTCGCTTGCAAGGCCAGGTGGTCATCGATTCGGTGAGCACTGGCCTGGAACTGGGCTATCGAGTCATCGATACCGCGCAAATCTACGAGAACGAAACCGAGGTCGGCGAAGCCATTGCCGCCAGTGGCATCGCCCGTGACGAGTTGTTCATCACCAGCAAGATCTGGGTGGCCAACTTCGCCAGGGATCGCCTGATCGACAGCCTCAAGGAAAGCCTGCAAAAGCTGCAAACCGACTACCTGGACCTGACACTGATCCATTGGCCGTCCCCGGAAGATCAGGTGCCGGTCGAGGAATTCATGGGCGCCCTGCTCGAAGCCAAACAACTGGGCCTGACCCGGCAGATCGGCGTGTCCAACTTCACCGTGGACCTGATGAAACGGGCGATCGCCGCGGTCGGTGCCGAACACATCGCGACCAACCAGATCGAATTGCACCCGTACCTGCAAAACCGCAAGGTCGTCGAATTCGCGCAGAGCCAGGGCATCCAGATCACCTCGTACATGACCCTCGCTTACGGCGAAGTGCTGAAAGACCCGGTGATCCAGCAGATCGCCGATCGCCTGCAGGCGACGCCGGCACACGTCACATTGGCCTGGGCCATGCAACTGGGTTACGCAGTGATCCCCTCGTCGACCAAACGCACCAACCTGCAAAGCAACCTGCACGCCCGCACACTGACCTTGAGCGACGCCGACATGGCGCTGATTGCGGGTCTGGATCGTGGCCAGCGACTGACCAGCCCCAAAGGCATCGCGCCCCAGTGGGATTAAGCGTCAGTCTCGCTTGAGGTTCTGATCCAGGCGTGCCATGGCGTGTTGCAATTGATCGACGGCCTCGTCGATCAACGCCGCGCGCCCTTCGGCGCAGGCACGTTCCAGATGTTCGCAGCACTCGATCAAACGTTTTGCACGAACCATCCGCGCCCCCCCTTTGATGCGGTGCGCCAGGTCTTGCAGTCGGTGACGATTGCCAATGACGTGCGCAGCAAGCAGATCATCGCGATCATAGCGATTGGTCTCGGCCAGTTCGTGCAACAACTGATTGATCAGCGTCCGGTCTTCACCGACGTAGAGCTCCAGGCCGGTCAGGTCGATTTCGGACGTTGATTTTTCTGCAGCCGGCGCTGGCGGCTCATTCACAAATCGGGACGCCAGCCAGGCACTCAAATCTGCCAGCCGGATCGGTTTGAACAGACAATCGTCCATGCCCGCTTCAAGGCAACGGATCTTTTCCTCCGGCTGCGCATTGGCGCTAACCCCCAGAATCAGCGTGGGAGGCAAACCATTGGCGCGCTCTTCATCGCGTATTGCACCCGCCAATTCATAACCATTGACCACCGGCATGTTGCAATCGGTGATGACCAAATCGAGCTCATGCTCGCGCCACTTCACAAGACCCTGCTCGCCATTCTCAGCCTCCAGCACCTGATGCCCCAGGTAACTCAGCTGCCGCGACAGCAACAATCGATTGGCCGGGTAATCGTCGACCACCAGAATCGTCAGCAGCCGAGTGGTCACCTGCAATCCGCTATCGGCACACTCGCCGCAGGTCAACGGTTGCAACGCAATCAGATCAACGCTGATGTCGACTTGCGTACCCAGTCCGAGGACGCTGTCGAGCTGCAATCGGCCGCCCATCATTTCGCACAGCGTGCGGCTGATCACCAGTCCCAGACCGGAGCCATTGTGGCCTGACTGCTGGCTGTTACCGGCCTGCACGAACGGGCTGAACAGCCGTTGCTGATCGACCACACTGACACCGATGCCGCTGTCCTCAATACGCACATTGACTGCCAGATGTCCCGCTATACCGGGCTCCACTCGCAGTGTCAGACTCACCTCACCTTCACGGGTGAACTTGATCGCGTTGCTCAGCAGATTGGACAGCACCTGCTTGAAGCGCGTGGGGTCGACTAACACGTCACGATCGCTGTGTTCGGCCAATTCGACCCGCCACTGCAAGTTCTTCTGCCGTGCCAGGCCTTCGAAAACCCGGCACACCGACTCCACCAGCGTGCGTAGATTGGCCCGCTCAGGGGTCAGCGACAAATGCCCGGACTCGATGCGGGCGATGTCCAGGATGTCGCCGATCAGCGCCAGCAATTGCTGCGCGGCAGTGGAGGCCACTTCGATGGCGGAGCGATCAGTGAAGCCCTCTTGCGCTCGCTTCAGCGCCAGTTCGAGCATGCCGATCAGGGCATTCATCGGTGTGCGGATTTCATGACTCATGGTCGCCAGAAAGGTGGTTTTGGCGCGGTTGGCATCGTCGGCGGCGTTCTTGGCATCCTGCAATTGCGCGAGCAGTTGTTGGCGTTGAGTGATCTGCCGACGCTGCCAGGCAATCCAGGCCAGTGCGAGCAACAGCAAAACGCCCGCAGCGGCAAACGCCTGGAGAATGCGTTGGCGATGCCGCAGCCAGTAGCTGTCATCGACCACCACATCGTTGCTCCAGCGGGCTAACAGCTCATCCATCTCCCGGGGCGAAATGCTCAGCAGTGCCTTGTTCAGAATCGAGTGCAACTCCAGCGCACCACGGCTGGTGGCCAGAGCGATACGCGCCGGTTCATCCCCCACGGTGCTGCTGATCCGCAGACGCTCGCGGTATTGCCGGGTGACCAGATACCGAGCCACGATCAATGAGCTGACGACCCCGTCGGCCTGGCCCTTGATCACCCATTCCATCCCCTGCGCCGGACTCGCCACTTCGACCAGACGTACAGTGGGCGCCCGAGCGCGGATGAACTCGAGCAACGGATGACCGCGATAAATCGCCAGGCGTTTACCGGCCATATCGTCCAGGCTCCTGGGGCTTCCCGGGGTGCTCGCACTGACCAGTACAAACGGATTGTTCAGGTAGGACCGAGTGAAGCGCAGTTCGGCTTCGCGTTCGATTCCGGGCGTGACCACCGGTAACACGTCGATCGTGCCGTCCTTGAGTTGCTGGATCTGCTGATCGAGGGAGTTGCCCCGCTGCACCTTGAAGGTCAAGCCGCTGCGCTGGCTGATCAGCGTCAGCAATTGCGCGGTCAACCCGCTGAGTTGTCCCTGTGCATCGTAAAAAGTCAGCGGTGCGAAGTCCTCGACAACTCCCACTTGCACCGTCGGATGTCGATCCAGCCAACGTTGCTCGCTGGCGCTCAAACGTACTCGCTCTTGACCCGCCATGTTGGCTCTTCCAGCACTCCAGCGCTGCTCGATGGCCGTGCGTTGATCCATGGAAATTGCCGCCAGAGTCTTATCGACAATGCTCTTCAGACGAGGGTTGCCCCTACTGAAGGCAAAGCCGAACGGATTGGCGTCCAGGCCGGAAGGCCCCACCAGGCGTACGTTGCTGAGGTAGTTGTTATTGATGAGGTAATTGGCGCTGATGAAGTCCCCGAGGTACACATCATCCTGCCCGAACGCCACCGCCCCGATCGCGTCGAGTGCCGAGGGGTAGCGTTGCAAGCTCGCATCGGGATAGAAGGCTTCGACAGTCTGCGCCTGCAGATAGTCATCGACCATGGCGATGCGCTTGCCCGCGAGGTCGGCGGGCATCCAGTCGTCCAGGCGGGTAACCAGCATCGGCTGATCTTCGGCATAGGCACTGGATCGGGTCAGCTGCGGGTCAGCCGCCTCAAAGTTGTTGGACGTGCCGAGCAGGTCCAGATCATCGCGCTTGAGCGCCTCCATGGCCGCCTCGCGTGTGCGATAACGAAGCACGTCGATTTTGACGTGCAGCAGTTGCCCCAACAGGGCGGCATAGTCTGCGGTGATGCCTTCCAGCTCATCAACGTTTCGCGTGATCTCGAACGGCGGGTAGTCCGGCCCCGACACCCCGAGGCGCAAGACTCGCTTGCCACGCAACCACTGCCAGTCTTTTTCATCCAGCTGGACCTGATAATCCTCCACCGCTGAATGTCCCAGCACATGCAAAAGCTTTGGCTCATCGGCTGCGGTCACCGATGCTCCCAGTCCACAGAACAGCAACAGAGCCCACAAACAATTGCGCATGATCGGGCTCACTCAGATCAGATGATTACGCTTGGCAAAATCCCTCAAGTACACCGCTGATTCCACGTTGAGTTTTCCAATCAGACGGGTCTTGTAGGTGCTGACGGTCTTGTGACTCAAGTGCATGATTTCAGCGATCGCCTTGTTACTGATGCCCCGGGCCAGATGCTGAAAGATCGTCAGTTCCCGGTCGGAGAGTTTATCGATCATCTGTTTTTCACTCAGTTGTATCGAGTTCAGCGACACCGACGCCGAGGGTAGCTGGGCGAAATAGGTGTAACCGCCCATCACGGCGTGCACGGCTCGGTGCAAGTGCTGCAAGTCGTTGGTCTTGGCGATATAGCCTGCGGCGCCGGCGTGCATGCAACGATCCTGATAAAACGTGGGTTCCTGGGACGTGAAGACCAGTACTCGACAGGGCACCCCACTGGTCTTGATCCGCGCCAGTACATCCAGCCCGTCGAGCGAGGGCATCACCAGATCCAGGATCACCAGTTCAGGCTTGTGTTCGCGGATCTTCGGCAAAACCTCATTACCACACGCCGCTTCGTATATCTGCTTGAAACCTTCCTGCACCAGTACGATTTTGACTGCGGCGCGAACCACCGGATGATCGTCCACAATCAGCACTGACTTCATGGCAACTCCCTGAGCAACAAAAACGACGATTGAATAATCAATGCCAATGAGCCCGGCCCGGTTGATCGCACCGGCTGCGCAAAGACTTTTGCATGGAAAACCGGGCGCAACTACCTGACAGAAATGACAGAGCCGACGAACGGTAGACGAGGGTCGATGATCGCCATCAGCCGCGTAATGGACGCCAGATCAGGCAATATTGCGTGGCTCACCTCAACACTCTGTTGAACGCAGGCAGGAATGGGCGGCAGTTGCGCCTGCTGACCGTCATAGATCAAGGCGTGATGAACCTGCTGGTTATCAAGAAAAAAATCGAACAGGTTCAACGCCCCGCCCGCCAGCGAGGCATTGATGACCACCAGATCAAATGGCTCGCCACTGTATTCGACCAGGGTCAACAGCTCTTCAAGGCTGTGCACCGGTGCTATCCGGTAGTAGTCGAGTTGATTGAACAATCGCTCGACCTTCATGCGGTGAAAATGCAACTCGTCGGCGATCAGGATACGTAAGGCTTTGTTCGACAACGTGGGCCCCCAGAAGGGTATCGAATTCGTGAGGGCGCAAGGCTACGGAAGAGCCGTCGAGCTTTCTGTAGGACTTTTCCTAAAAATCGGGACGATTCACTTCAGCCTTAGTACGATTTTCTGTAGGAGCAAGGCTTGCCCGCGATGAACGATGACGCGGTGTATCAGTTAAACCGCGTCATCGTTCATCGCGGGCAAGCCTTGCTCCTACATTTGGCAGCATTACTGCCAGCCAAACCGGCGAACATAAAATCCTTTCACTGCCTGCGTCAGGCCCATGTACGCCAACAGAATCACCGGCAGGAACACGAAGTACAGCGACGGCAGCGCCTGCAATTTGAAGTAGTGCGCCAGCGGTCCCATCGGCAGGAAGATGCCGACGGCCATGATGATTCCAGTCATCACCATCAGTGGCATCGCTGCGCGGCTTTGCAGGAACGGGATTTTCGGCGTGCGGATCATGTGCACGATCAGCGTCTGGGTCAGCAGCCCGACCACGAACCAGCCGGACTGGAACAGGGTTTGATGATCCGGGGTATTGGCATCGAAGACGTACCACATCAAGGCAAACGTGGTGATGTCGAAGATCGAGCTGATCGGCCCGAAAAACAGCATGAAACGCCCGACGTCCGCCGGCTGCCAGCGTTGTGGTGTTTTCAACATGTCCTCGTCGACGTTATCGAACGGGATGGCGATCTGCGAAATGTCATAGAGCAGGTTCTGCACCAGCAGGTGCATCGGCAGCATCGGCAGGAACGGGATGAACGCACTGGCCACCAGCACCGAGAACACGTTGCCGAAGTTAGAACTGGCAGTCATTTTGATGTACTTGAGCATGTTGGCGAAGGTCCGACGCCCTTCCAGCACGCCCTCCTCCAGCACCATCAGGCTTTTCTCCAGCAGGATGATGTCCGCCGCTTCCTTGGCGATGTCCACGGCGCTGTCCACCGAAATGCCGATGTCGGCGGTGCGTAGCGCTGGCGCGTCGTTGATGCCGTCGCCCATGAAGCCGACCACATGACCGTTGCCCTTGAGCAAACGCACGATGCGTTCCTTGTGCGACGGAGTGAGTTTGGCGAAGACGTTGGTGCTCTCCACCGCCACCGCCAGTTCGGCGTCGCTCATGCGTTCGATGTCGTTGCCCATCAGCAGGCCTTGTTGCTCCAGGCCGACTTCGCGGCAGATCTTCGCGGTCACCAGTTCGTTGTCGCCGGTCAGCACTTTCACGGCCACGCCGTGAGCGGCCAATGCCTTGAGCGCCGGCGCGGTGCTTTCCTTGGGTGGATCGAGAAACGCCACGTAACCGATCAGCGTCAGCGCCTGTTCATCCGCCAGGCTGTAGGTATCGCGCCCTTCACTCATTGGCCGTGCGGCAACGGCAACGACACGAAGTCCTTCGGCGTTGAACGATTCGGTGACCTGACGAATCCGCGCCAACAGTTCATCGGTCAGCGCTTCATCGACCTCGCCATGACGCACCCGCGTGCACACCGCCAACACTTCTTCCACCGCGCCCTTGCAGATCAGCAGGTGCGAATGATCGCGCTCGGCGACCACCACCGACATGCGCCGGCGAGTGAAGTCGAACGGGATCTCATCGACCTTGCGAAACGCGGTGCCGACTTTGAGTTCACGGTGGACTTCCACGTGTTCGAGCACCGCCACGTCCAGCAGGTTTTTCAGGCCGGTCTGGTAGTAGCTGTTGAGGTAGGCCATTTCCAATACGTCATCGGAATCGTTGCCCCACACATCGACGTTACGCGCCAGAAAGATCTTGTCCTGAGTCAGGGTGCCGGTCTTGTCGGTGCACAGCACATCCATGGCGCCGAAGTTCTGGATCGCGTCGAGGCGTTTGACGATGACTTTTTTACGCGACAGGAACACCGCGCCCTTGGCCAGGGTCGAGGTGACGATCATCGGCAGCATTTCCGGGGTCAGGCCCACGGCAATCGACAGCGCGAACAGCAGCGCCTGGGTCCAGTCGCCCTTGGTGAACCCGTTGATGAACAGCACCAGCGGCGCCATGACGAACATGAACCGGATGAGCAGCCAGCTGACTTTGTTGACTCCGGTCTGGAATGAAGTGGGTGCGCGATCGGTAGCGCCGACCCGCTGGGCCAAGGCACCGAAATAGGTGTTATTGCCGGTGGTGAGGATCACCGCCATGGCCGTGCCGGACACCACGTTGGTGCCCATGAACAGGATGTTGTCGAGGTCCAGCGGGTTGCTGGTGTCACTGTCCTGCTGACGGGGGAATTTTTCCACCGGCATTGATTCGCCGGTCATCGCGGCCTGGCTGACGAACAAATCCTTGGCGCCGATCACCCGGCAATCGGCGGGAATCATGTCGCCAGCCGAGAGCACGATCAGGTCGCCTGGCACCAGTTGCTTGATCGGCAGCTCGGTGCGCGACGCATCCCGACGCAACACCGTGGCGGTGTTGCTCACCATCGCCTTGAGCGCGTCGGCGGCCTGGTTGGATTTGGTCTCCTGCCAGAAGCGCAGCAAGGTCGAGAGCACCACCATGGAGAAAATCACGATGGCGGCTTTCATGTCTTCGGTCAGCCAGGAGATGACCGCAAGCAAGGTCAGCAGCAGGTTGAACGGGTTCTTGTAGCAGTGCCACAAGTGGGTCCACCAGGGCAGAGGCTGTTCGTGCTCGACTTCGTTGAGGCCGTATTGCACACGCAGCGCATCGGCTTCGAGTTCGCTCAGGCCATCGGTGTGGCTGCCGAGGTTGTTCAGCAGTTGGCCGATGTCGCTGTTGGCGGCGCTCACCAGGGTTTGCGCCAGGGTGGGCGGCACCTCGCGGCTGACCGTGGTGTCGGTGAAGTTTTCCAGCAGCGCCAGGCGACGGAAGTGTCGGGCGATGTGGCGCGTGCGCAGGAATCCGGCGAAGAATTCTTTGAGCAGGGTCAGGTTCATGGCAGTTCCCCCAGGGTCAGCCGGGAAACCGTCGAGCAGGCGTGTCGATACGCCGCGATGGCGACACAAAGTCGAACATCACGCACGGTTCAGCGTCGATGAGAGTGACGTCGGGACACGGACCAGGACTGGCCGCGATCGGGATGCCGCTGCTCGCTTTTGGGCGAGACAACGGCAAAAAAGGTTGCGCGTTATCTTGCCGGGAAGGTGCCGGTTATCGAAACCGGCCGACTACTGTCACTCGAACAAGTACCCACTGTGGGTCTCCGCTATTGATTGAAAACGCGCGAAGCTTACGTTCCGATTTCTGCAGAGTAAACGATGCAAAGCCGTGTGGAGGGGGAATTGCGGGGTTCTTCAGGAAGGGTTCAGGATTCTGGATTTGTGCTGTTCTTCAGGGCCTCTTCGCGAGCAAGCCCGCTCCCACAGTCGATCTTCAGTGAACACAGAATCTGTATACGACCGAGACCAAATGTGGGAGCGGGCTTGCTCGCGAAGGCGGTGTGTCAGGCAACAATGTTTTTGACTGTGCCATCGCCTTCGCGAGCAAGCCCGCTCGCACAGGAATTGAGTGACGGCTGGGATTGCGTCAGGCGCTGGCGGCCATGGCATGCCGCCGATGATGAACGTCCAGTTGATCCTTGATCACCCGCAACACCTTGGCTTCGTGTTCATGGATAAAGAAGTGCCCGCCCGCCAGCATGTCCACCGAGAAACTGCCACGGGTTTCCTTGCTCCAGCCGATCAACTGCTCGGTGGTGGTGCGATCAGCTTTGCCGCCGAGCACATGGATCGGGCACTTGAGCAACGGGCGCTGTTGCGGTTCGAAACGTCCGCACAACAGAAAGTCCGCACGCAGCACCGGCAGCCTCAGGCTCATCAGCTCGTCGTTGGCCAGCACCTCTTCACGGGTGCCGTTGAGGGTGCGCAATTGCTCGATCAATTCAGCATCGGTTTTGGGCTCGGCGAAACCCCGGTCGTAGTCAGCCCGCAGTGTCGGTGCAGCCGTCCCCGAAGCAAACAGCGCCACCGGTTCCGGGCAGCCCAGCGAGCGAAACGCGTGGGCCATCTCACAGGCGAGCAACGCGCCAAGGCTGTGACCGAACAGCGCGTACGGCGCCTTGAGCGTGGCTTTTTGTTCCTGCGCGAGTTGCAGCGCCAGACGTCGCATGTCGGTGTGCAAGGGTTCGCCAAACCGGGTGCCCCGTCCCGGGAGTTCCACGGGTTGCAGCTTGAGCCACTCCGGCAGTTTGCGCCGCCAGCGGCTGTAGACCATGGCACTCGCGCCCGAATAGGGCAGGCAGAGCAATGTCAGCTGGGTCACCGGGTTTACCTCAGAAAGTTGTCTGTTAAGAGAACGGATGAGGCAGGTCTTGAATTAGTCGAAGATCCCATGTGGGAGCGGGCTTGCTCGCGAATGCGGTGGGTCAAACAACATCAACGTTGACTGACACACCGCATTCGCGAGCAAGCCCGCTCCCACATTCGTTCTTTATTTCAAGTGGCGGAAGCTTTGCACTGCGGAACCGAGGACCACCGCGCCAGCGGCGACGGCGACCCAGAATCCGCTCCGGGCTCCAAATGCATCGATAAGCCAACCCGAACTGGCCGCGCCAATCGCCACGCCGATACTCAATCCAGTCACCAGCCAGGTCAGGCCCTCAGTGAGTTTGGCCGGCGGCACGATGCGCTCCACCAACGCCATCGCCACAATCAGCGTCGGCGCAAAAAGCAGCCCCGCGACGAACACCGCCAGCGACAGCCCGAGAATGTCCGTCGCCAGCAGCAACGGCAGCGTGGTCACCGCCGTCGCCACCCCGCCGTACAGGAACAGTTGCGGCAGCGGCAGTTTCGAGCGCAACGCCCCGAACGCCAAACCGGCCAGGCACGAGCCGATGGCATACACCGACAACACAATGCTCGCCGCCGCCGGCTGGCCCTGCTGCTGGGCGAACGCCACGCTGACCACATCCACCACACCGACGATGGTGCCCATGGCGACCATCAACAGCATCAGCAGCTGAATCTCGCTGGAACGAATGATCGAGACCTGATGATGGTCTTCATGAGGATGAATCGCCGGCTCGGTGTCACGTTGCAGCACAAACGCCGTCACTCCGATCGCCAGCATCAGCAACGCCGCCAATGGCCCCGCCTCGGGGAACGCCACCACGCACAACCCCACCGACAGTGGCGGCCCGACGATAAAACAGACCTCGTCCAGCACCGACTCCAACGCATAAGCGGTTTGCAGTTCAGGCTGGCCGCGATACACCTCGGTCCAGCGTGCTCGCACCATCGCCGACATGCTCGGCATGCAACCCGCCAGCGCGGCGAACACAAACAACGTCCACTGCGGCGCCTGCAAGCGCGTGCAAAGCAACACCAGCAACAACGCCCCGCCACCGATCAGCGCCGAGACCGGCAAGATCCGACGCTGCCCGAAGCGGTCCACCAGCCGCGAAACCTGCGGCGCACAAAATGCCGTGGCCAGGGCAAACGTCGCCGCCACTGCGCCAGCCAGTCCATACCCGCCCTGCCGTTGCGAGAGCATGGTGATCAGGCCGATGCCGGTCATGGAAATCGGCATGCGCGCGATCATCCCGGCCAGTACAAAAGCTCGAGTGCCCGGGGAGTTGAACAATTCGCGGTAGGGGTTTGCCATGGAGTCCTCTCATCTTTGCGGATGCACGGTGCCACAAACCCGACTGACAGTAAAAAGTACCAGGACGCAAGCCTCTGCAACGCCTTGCGACGCCTTGCGACGCCATCGAAACTGAACTAGATTTTCTATTCCCGAAAACAAGTCTGAAGTTCACTACGAAGTCTGGTCCGAAGTAATGTCCAGTAGCGAAGGCACGCTGGAGTCTTGCTATGGAAGAGTTACTGATTCTGGTCAGCCCGAAAGATCGCCAGACCGGCTTCGCCCCCAAATTGCAGGTCCATCAACAAGGCCTGCGACACCGCGCATTTTCCATTTTCGTTTTCGATCACAACGGGCATCTGCTGCTGCAGCAACGCGCGCTTGGCAAATACCATTCGGCGGGGCTGTGGACCAATACCTGTTGTGGCCATCCTCGCTTGGGTGAGCGAACGCTCGCAGCGGCGCAACGGCGGCTGCGCGAAGAAATGGGCATCACCTGCAAATTGTTCAAGGTCTCGACGCTGCTCTATCACGAGCCCGTCTCGAACCAGCTTATCGAGCATGAATACGATCACGTATTTGCTGGCGTCTGCGATATCGATCCCGTCGCCAACGCCGAAGAGGCCGAAAACTGGCAATGGATGGATCTCTCGAAAATCCCAGCCGCCATCGACGCGGCACCGAAGACGTTCACCACATGGTTTCGCAAGATGTTCGAACAATTCGGCCTGAACGGCATACGCCAATGGCATGAGCTCGCACGGAGCGGCACACCGCGCAGCCAGGCAGTCTCGAACTGGAAGGTACCGCCGCTGCATTGCGTGGCGCCTTTGCGAATCGATGAAACACTCGCCTCAGAGGTCGATGACCGGCTCATGCACTGGATTGAAAAAACCGGCATTTTCGCGGGTCAACAGGAAAAAATTCGTGCCTCGGGATTCGGCCGCTTCGCCATGTTGTGCCACACGGACACCGACGATCCTGACCGCCTGCTTTTATCCGCTCAATGCATCGCTGCGTTGTTCGCCGTGGACGATTACTACTGCGACGATGAACGGACCGGCTCCATACCGGCGCTGGTCGGCCCTCGCCTGTCGGTCGCGCTCGCCGCGCTTGAGCCTGTGCATTTAACCGAGGATTATCGCCTGGCACTTGAAACTGCCCTGGAAAGCGACCCTGTCCTGGTAGGCCTGCGCGCGTACATGGCACGCGTCGCCGAGTTCGCCACATTCAGCCAGATCGCCAGGGTCCGCCATGAAATCATCGCCATGTTCGTCACCATGACCGCCGAAGCGGCCTGGCGCTTCAGTGGCGTCACACCTGCCCTCTGGGAATATCTGGCCCAGCGCCAGACCAATAGTTTTCTGCCCTGCATGTCGCTGATTGACGTCATCGGCGGCTATGAGCTGCCGGCCAATGTCTATTCCTCTCCCGCGGTGCGCCGTGTCACTACGTTGGCGGCCAGCGCGACAATCATCGCCAACGACCTGTATTCAGCCCCCAAGGAAAACCTTGCCCAAGTCGGTGACTTCAATCTGCCGTTGCTGCTGGCGAATGAGAGGCAATGCTCTATCGCACAAGCCATGAAACTGAGCGCGGCAGTTCATGACGACGTCATGCGTCTGTATGAAGCCGCCGAAAAAGAGTTGCTCGTGGATGCTTCGCCCCTGCTCAAGCGCTTTCTGGCAGGCATGAAAAGCTGGGTAGCAGGAAGCCTGGAGTGGCATCGCCACAGTGGCCGCTACCGGACCTGAGCCATGAACACATGACTGTCTGCCTATGGGAAAAGGCCGGCGGTTGCAGATAAAGATCTTTTCATGGCCGAATCTGAACTCTCGCCACCGTGTGCCAGTCAGCTAGTTAAGCCCTCTATTCAAGGCTTTAACCTTGATGCAGATTTCTCTCGACCAACCAGTTTTTCTGCACCCGCGCGGCCCTGCGAATTTTCAATCAACAGGGTATCCGCGAAGGCGTGTCCCGTGCCGCTGACAAAATCATTCACATGAGCTCGGCGCACCAACGGGTTCCCTGTCTTTATCCGGAGTTTCGCGGCAATGACTGATCATCATCCCGAACGACAAAGCGCTATCGATGCCCATGGCATCATCGGCGACATGCGCAGCGTGGCACTGGTCAACGACAAGGGCAGCGTGGACTTTTTCTGCTGGCCGGAATTCGACAGCCCGTCAATCTTCTGCTCGCTGCTGGACACCCCTGAGGCCGGGATTTTCCAACTGTCCCCGGATTTACCCGACGCTCGCCGCGAGCAGATTTACCTGCCCGATACCAATGTGCTGCAAACCCGTTGGCTCAGCGACCGCGCAGTCGTCGAAGTCACCGACCTGCTGCCCATCGGCGACAGCGAAGATGACACGCCGATGCTGATGCGCCGGGTGCGTGTGGTCAGCGGCCAGGCAACGTTTCACATGCGCTGCGCCGTGCGTCATGACTACGCTCGCGCCAAGACCCGCGCACGCATGGATGAAGAAGACGTGACCTTCGAGGCCACCGATCAGCCGTCCCTGCGCCTGTCTTCGGATCAGGCTTTGCGTATAGACGGCCATGCGGCAGTCGCCGAATTCACCCTCGAACAGGACCAGAGCGCCGAATTCCTGCTCGGAGGTATCGCCGACCCACGGTTCAAGGAAGGCGCCGCCGCGATCTCTCTGGAGCGTACCCTGAAGTTCTGGCGCGACTGGATCGGCCAATCCAACTACCGGGGCCGCTGGCGGGAAATGGTCAATCGATCGGCCCTGGCGCTGAAGTTGCTGACCTCGCGCAAACACGGCGCAATCCTCGCCGCCGCGACCTTCGGCCTGCCGGAAACACCTGGCGGCGAGCGCAATTGGGATTACCGCTACACATGGATCCGCGATGCCTCGTTCACCGTCTACGCGTTCATGCGCCTGGGCTTCGTCCAGGAGGCCAACGATTACATGCGCTGGCTGCGCGGGCGGGTCAGTGATTGCCACGGCAAACCGATGAAACTCAACATCCTCTATGCCATCGATGGCCGCCAGGAACTGCCGGAAACCGAACTCTCGCACCTCTGCGGCCATGGCGGCGCAACACCGGTACGGATCGGCAATCAGGCTTACGACCAGGTCCAGCTCGACATCTTCGGCGAGCTGATGGACGCGGTGTACCTGGTCAACAAATACGGCGACGCCATCTCCCATGAAGGCTGGAAACACACCGTAGAAGTGGTCGATCAGGTCTGCGAAACCTGGGAGCAAGAGGACGTCGGTATCTGGGAAATGCGCGGCGAGCAGCATCACTTCCTGCACTCACGACTGATGTGCTGGGTCGCACTGGATCGAGCCATTCGCCTCGCCTCCAAACGCTCACTGCCCGCCCCGTTCGCCCGCTGGGACCAGACCCGACAAGCGATCTACGCCGACATCTGGGAAAACTTCTGGAACGAAGAATGTGGACACTTCGTCCAGTACATCGGCGGTACCGCGCTCGATGGCTCGATGCTGCTGATGCCGCTGGTGCGCTTCGTCAGCGCCAAGGACCCGCGCTGGCTCGCGACCCTCGACGCCATCGAAAAGAATCTGGTGCGCGACGGTATGGTTTACCGCTATCGCAATGAAGACGCCCGGATCGACGGCCTCGACGGCACCGAAGGCGCCTTCGCCGCGTGTTCATTCTGGTACGTCGAATGCCTGGCCCGCGCCGGACGGGTGGAAAAGGCGCATCTGGAATTTGAACAGTTGCTGAGGTACGCGAACCCGCTGGGGTTGTACGCCGAAGAGTTCGACAGCCATGCGCGGCATCTGGGGAATACGCCGCAGGCGCTGACGCATTTGGCCCTGATCAGTGCGGCGTGTTTTCTGGATCGGAAATTGAGTGGGGAGAAGAGTTTCTGGCAGCCTTGAGACCGCGCCACAGGTTTTGTGTAGGCCAAAGCCTTACATTTCATAAACAAAACCCGCGTTCACTACCAGAAAATCCTTTGTTGCCAGCCGTAACATCCCCCCCTACCATCGACCGTCAACGGGTACAGCGGAGCTGTCCAACAAAACCCGAATTCAAGGAACCCGAATGACCCAGCGCATCCACCGCAGCATCGACACCCCACTCCGCTCAGGCCTGAACCGCGATGAATTGTGGGAAGGCCAGGACAAGGGCCTGATCAAATGCTGGGAAATCGGCCGCCAACGCGCCGCCCGTTTCCCCGAACTCGCCCAACGCTGCCTTGCCGGCGAACTGCCGGTGCTGGGCTGGAAAGGTGGCGTCAGCCGCAGCCTGAAAAAACTCGAAAAATACGGATCCCTCAAGTACCTCGCCCAATGGCAAGGGTTGCGCGGGGAAGATCTGGATATCGATTTGAGTGAAGAACGGGCATTGACCTGTTCGCGGACCAACATGGTGGTGACGTTTACGCCGGACCGGTCGAAATACTTCAATCAGGTGGCGGAAATTGAAGCCTAGGAAAAACAGGCGAAGGCATCGCCCACTTCACCGGGGGCGTCGGGCATAACATTCCCGAAGAAGCGCCCGAGGCAACGGTCAGAGCGTTACTGGATCTGCTGGAGGGCTGACGCTGAAACGTTCGCGATAGGCCTGCGGAGTTACGCCCATGGCCCGCAGAAAACTGCGCCGAAGCGTCTCTTCGCTGCCGAATCCGCATTGCACCGCCACCCGTTTGATCGGCACGCCGGTATCGCTGAGCAAACGTCGGGCGGTCTCGACCCGAATCAGTTCGATGGCCCGGGCCGGAGTCTGGCCAGTGTCGGCGCGGTAATGGCGGACGAAGCTGCGTTCGCTCATGCCGGCCTGCAAGGCCAGGGTCGGGATGCCCAAATCCTTGGTGAGGTTTTCGCTGATCCAGGCATGAAGTTCGTCGAAACGGTTGCCTTCCTTCTGCAAAGAGAGGGTGACGCTGAACTGCGACTGGCCACCGGGACGTTTCAGGAACACCACCAGTTGCCGGGCGACTTCCAGGGCCATCGTGCGGCCGAGATCCTCTTCCACCATGGCCAGCGCCAGATCGATACCGGCAGTGACCCCGGCCGAGGTCCAGACCGGACCGTCATTGATGAAAATCGGATTGGGTTCAACCTGCAGCCGCGGATGCTGCTGCGCCAACTGCTCGCAACGGGTCCAGTGAGTGACCACCCGCCGGCCATCGAGCCAGCCGCTGGCCGCCAGCAAAAATGCCCCGGTGCACACCGACGATACCCGCCGACACCCCGTCGCGTGTTCACGTACCCAGGCCACCAGCGGTTCATCTCGCGCCGCGTCGTAAACGCCCCAGCCACCGGCAATGATCAACGTATCACTGGCCACTTCGGGCAGCGGTTCGGCCAACAGCGCCAGCCCCGCCGACGACATCACCGCCCCGCCGCCGCTGGCAATCACCGTCGGCGCATAAGGTGGCGGAAAACCTTGCTGGCGGGAAATATCGTTGGCCGAAGCGAACACCTGCAACGGCCCGGTGACGTCGAGCAATTGCACATTGGCAAAGGCGAGCACGTGAATGGTTTTCGGCATGATTGGCGTAATTCGTGGGGTTATTGGCGTATACGCCAAATCCTACGAGCCTAAAGTGAAGTCGTCCACCCACTTCATGAGAAAAATGCCATGACGTTGCAGATCGGTTTTCTGTTGTTTCCACAGGTTCAGCAACTGGACCTCACCGGCCCTTACGACGTACTGGCCTCGCTGCCGGACGTGAAGGTGCATTTGATCTGGAAGGACCTGATGCCCGTCACCGCGAGCACCGGCCTGGTGCTGAAACCGACCACCACGTTCGACGATTGCCCGCCGCTGGATGTGATCTGCATTCCTGGCGGCGGTGGCGTCGGGCCGTTGATGGAGGATGAACAGACGCTGGCCTTCATCAAGACGCAGGCTGCCAACGCGCGTTATGTCACGTCGGTGTGTACCGGTGCGCTGGTGCTCGGCGCGGCGGGTCTGTTGAAAGGCAAACGCGCCACCACTCACTGGGCCTATCACGAATTGTTGGCGCCTTTGGGAGCGATCCCGGTGAAGGATCGAGTGGTGCGCGACGGCAACCTTCTGACCGGTGGCGGGATCACGGCGGGCATCGATTTTGCCCTGACCCTGGCCGCGGAGTTGTTCGATAAGGACACGGCAGAGCTGGTGCAGTTGCAGCTCGAATACGCCCCGGCTCCGCCGTTTACCTCGGGCAGCCCTGAAACGGCTCCGGTCAGCGTGCTGGAGGAAGCCCGTGAACGCGCCGCTGCGTCGTTGAAACTGCGCTCGCAAATCACTGAGCGTGCAGCGGCGAAACTCGATCGGTTGTCAGCACGCTGATCCATCCCGACCGGCAGCCAATGCCTGGCTGCCGTTCACCCGGCCAAAATGATGCACCGAGGATTTTCCATCGCCCATAAAAAAACCCGCCTAAGCGGGTTTCTCAAGACCATTTCGACATCCTGTCGGCAGCCATCCTGGCCAATGGTCGATCATCCTTGATCCTGAGCGCTTCCTGCGACTCAGTTGATGGATCCAGAATAAACACATCGCTTAAGGGTAAACAGAGGACATACCCACCTGTGGGTGTAAGCCATTGACCATTTCAGCCTTGAAGCCCTCTTCCGTAGCAGCTGCCGAAGTCTTTTCGACAGGCGAAAAAAAACCCGCCGAAGCGGGTTTTTCCCAAGACCATTACGACTCCCTGTCGGCAGCGATTCCTTGCTTATGGTCGATCATCCGTGATCCCGAACACTTCCTGTGTTTCGGTTGATGAGGCTAGATTACGCTTCGGATCCAATGTGCAATAGACGATATAGCTACTATCGCGTGTAGGACATTCGCTATAGCCGCCCTTCCGAAAACCCTTAGACGGGTAAGGTTTCAAGCATCGAAGCCGCGCGTTCATGCTGCGATCACTCTTCCTGACGCTCGCGTTGCTTGGCACTGACCTTGAGAAATTCTTCGATATTGCTCATCTGCTCATCCCAGCCGCGACTGTCCATGCGGAACGCCTTGAGCCGGCGCGTCTGAGGGATGTGATCGAAACCGGACTCGGTGACCTTGAGTAACGTGCCTTCATCCATGTCTTCGAGCTCGAACTTCACCAGTGTGGTGGGTTCCTGGGAGTAATCGATATCGGGCTCGATCGCGTACGGGTGCCAGCGAAACGAAAACACCCGTTCCGGCTCGACCCGCTCCACCAGTACGTTCCACAGCAAGTGCTCATAACCCGGGTACGTAATCTGCCCCTGGGTCCACTCACCGGCGACAAAACGCTTGCCCTCCAGCGCCACGCCAAACCACTGTCCGAAGGCTTCGGCATTGGCCAGCACGCGCCAGACCTGCGAGCGCGGCGTTTTGAGCAGGATCTTCCTTTCGATGCGATCTGATGCTGGATTCATAAGTCACCTCCTGTACTGAACAGTAGGCCTGTAAGACCACAAGACCAACCCTAAAGTTGTATCAAATGGGTATCGCAATCAACCCTACCTGAAATATTCGGCTGCATTTCAAGGTGTAAGTTCTGGCTTGAAGACGAAACTCAGCGCCCGAAACTGCTAACGTTCAGGACGAAGTTGACTCAGACAAGGACGATTCATGCAGCTTCACCCTCACGCAATCAGGAGCACGCGATGAATAGCCTGCATGGCAGCTGCTTGTGCAAAGCCATCGAATACGAACTCGATAGCCTCGACATGCCCATCAGTCATTGCCACTGCCAAACCTGTCGCAAGGCACACGCGGCGGCATTCGCCTCGACAGCCGGGGTCATGCGCGAACATTTTCGCTGGACCAAAGGCCAGGACCGCCTGAGCAGTTACGAATCGTCACCGGGCAAACTTCGGCATTTCTGTTCAGTCTGCGGTTCACACTTGATGGCTGAACGCTTGGCCCAACCCCACGTCATTGTTCGTGTGGCGACACTGGACGATGACCCGCAAATGACGCCTCAGGCGCATATCTGGACGACACATGATGTGCCGTGGCTTGCTTATGAATCGATTGAAAAATGCCCTGAATGACAAACATAAAGGGTCGAATACGGCACTAAACTGCGTCCCAACTTTCCTGTCACAGCGAGAACCCCCATGTCCCCACGCTTTCTTCTGGCACTGACGCCTCTGCTGTTCGCCACTGCCGCTTATGCTGCGGACTGCGACAACGCCGTCGATCAGGCGACGATGAATGAGTGCGCGGCGCAGCAGCACAAGACGGCGGACAAGGAGTTGAATACGCTTTACCAGCAGATCAATGAACGTTTGAAGAGCAACCCCGACAGCAAAAAGCTGCTGATCGAGGCACAGCGTTCGTGGATTGCGTTTCGGGATGCCGAGTGCAAGTTCTCGAGCGCCGGGGTGGAAGGCGGGAGTGTGTATCCGCTGATCTATAGCAACTGTGTCACTGAGTTGACCAAGGCGCGGGTGGAGACATTCAAGAATTATCTGAAGTGTCAGGAGGGGGATTTGAGTTGTCCGGTGCCTGGGGCTTGATGCTTGGGTGCCTTTGAGGGCCTCTTCGCGGGCAAGCCCGCTCCCACAGTGGATCTGCGTCGTACACAAGGTTTGTGTTCAACATAGACCCATGTGGGAGCGGGCTTGCCCGCGAAGGCGCCAGTTCAAGCACCGAGGTTATCGGACGAATATCTGCGCGGTCGTGATCGCCATATCCCCACCCGGCAACTTGATGCTGCCGATCTGCTTCATGCTCTCGGGATCAAAAATCGCCACATCGTTAAACGTCCCCGCCAGATAAATCTTGCTGCCGTCCTTGTTGAACGAAATGCAGTAGTAGGAATGATCCAGCGTCGCTGCCTGGAGCATTTTCTTCTCCTTGATGTCGTACTTCGCCAAACGGTTGAGCACGCCGAACATCAGGTTCGGATCCTTCGGCGAGCGCATGCCGCTGAAGTAGATTTCCGTCAGAGGGCCGAAGTCGGTGGTTTCGGTCTTGCCGGTTTTCAGGTCGATGCTGAACAGCCCGTAAAGGTACTCGGCGGTCAAGGGGTCCTGTTTCTTGTCCTTGAATTTCGCCGCGGTGTAGAGCAGCGAGAAGTCATGGCGATAAGTCTGCTGGTTCCACACGTAGAGCACGTCCGGCGCGCTGTAGTTCGGGCGTTTCCAGTGGCGGCTGGGGATCAGCACGTCGAACTTTCCGGTCTTCACATCGACCTTGTAGACGTCCGCCCCGGCCACGTACAGCGTGCCGTCGTCACCACTCTGCATGATCGTCAACTGCCGGGGCGCCGGGAAACTGCGCACGGGTTTGGCGTCCATACCGGCGTCGGTGGCGTACACATCGAGCCGTGGTTGCTGCACTTCATAGCGGTCATTGAGCATCAACGTCGGGTTGGCAATGGTGAACAATTCCTTGCCGTCGTGGCTGAGGGTGAAGGCGAACATGGACCTCGCTTTCTCCCCCGGTTTCTGAGTGATGCTGGCGTGAAACACCTGCTTGCAGCTGTCGATTTCAACGCCGTAGACATCCGCGTAGTGATTGTTCAGCACGTAGGCGGTCTTGCGGTCCGGCGACAACTGAACGGTGCCGGGACCGAAGGCATCCGGCATCTTGCAGGTCTTGAACAAGGTGTCGGTGGCCAGGTCGATGACGTGCAGGTTGTTCGGGTAATTGGTGGTCAACATGTACTCGTGACCGTCTTGCAGTGCAGCGTTTTCGTCGGCCAGAACAGTGAGCGAACAGGTACTCAGGACGGCGAATGCGGCCAGGCCGCAGGCTTTGATATTACGCATGCTGGAATCCTTCTCTGTCCGATTACTTGTCTTTTGGAAAGACAGTCCCGAGGTTGCGCCAGTTTTCATTGGACGCCTGGGCATCCTTGTTCCAGTCCGGGTAGGTGCTCATCATGTCGGGCACCTGGGCCGGCCACCAGCAAGGGTCGGAACAACCGTAAAGGTCGGCTTCCATCGGCTGGCACAGCGACGACACACCGCCAAAGGCGTCGATTTCCCAACCCGGGTCGGTGGTCGAGGCGCAGCCGGCGACGGAACTCATCGCCACCACCTCTTCGATGCGGTTTTCGGCCGCGGCCTCATCGAGTTTCAGCGCTTTATTATTGATTGCCTTGAGATGTTTCATATCAGTGAGCCTTGCGCGGAGTGATGTAGCTGCTGATAAACGCAGGGTTGTGGGCCATGATCCGGGTGTAGACCTCGATGCCGAAGTCGACCCAGTCACGCATCAGTTCGCAGTAGTGATAGGTCGGGTGGGTCGGGTCGCCGTAACGGGCGTAGCTCTCGTGATAGCAGCCGCCGGAACAGAGGTTGCGGATCTGGCAGTCCTCGCAACCGGTGTTGGTACGGTCCAGGCGTTGGGACAGGAAGTCGTTCAACTCCACCTGCTTCACACCGCTGTGGACGTTGCCGAAGGTCGGCAGGCTCGAACCGGTAAAGCGGTGGCACAGATTCAATTCGCCCTTGTGATCCACCGCCAGCATCTTCAGGCCCGCGCCGCAAGGCAGGGCTTTTTTGTGGCCTTCGTGGATGTCGGTGATCAACTGGTGCAAGTTGGAGAAACCGATATTGCGGTGTTCCAGCGCCGCTTCCAGATAACGTCGGCCGAGTTTCTTCATGTTGGCGAAGACTTCGATCAGCTCATCGCTGGACAGGTTGAAGGTGCTGATGTCACCGGAGGTCACCGGGGCAAAGCCGACTTCGGCAAAACCCAGTTCGTTGAACAGGTGATCCCAGATGGTTTCGACGTCGGTAACGCCGGTGGTCAGGGTCACGCGGGCACCGACCGGACGACTGTTGTAGCGCGACAGCAGCATTTCAGCCTTGCGCCGCACCACGTCGTACGTGCCCTGCCCGCCCACGGTAATGCGGTTGCGGTCGTGCACGGTTTTCGGTCCGTCGATACTGACTGACAGGCCAAAACGGTGGGCGTTGAGGTAGTCCACGGTCTCTTCGGTGAGCAGCGTCGCGTTGGTGGTCATGACGAACTCGACGAACTTGCCCGCCTCGCGGAAACGCTTCTCGCAATAGTCGACCATGTACTCGATCAGCTTGCGATTACTCAGCGGTTCACCGCCGAAAAACACCACGGTGAAACGCTCTTCGTCGGGCGATTCACGCAGCAGCATTTCCACCGAGGCGACCGCCGTTTCGACGTCCATTTTCTTGCCGGCCGACGGCTTGTCCAGGTCTTCCTTGTAGCAGTAGGTGCAGCTCAGATTGCAGCCGGTGTTGACGTTGAGCACCACGGTATTGATCGCCGTGCGCTCGACGCGTTTGGTGCCAATGTCGGGGGTCAGCGGCGAGCCGTCGCTGACCAGCTCCAGGGCCATCAACTCGCGCAGGGTCTCGGTGATTTCTTCACCGTTGAAGCGCGCGGCCAAGCGCTGGATCAGGTCCTCGGATGAACAGCCGGGACCGCGCAAGGTATCGATGATGGTGCCGGTCAGCTCATCGCTGGCGAACAGCGAACTGCTGGGGATGTGAAACAGCATGCGGTCGGCATCGACATGCACTTCGTGCAGATTCCGCTCGACCAGATTCAAAATAGCGCCCATTGCAACCTCCTGTGCAAACCCCGTTCTACGGGGCCTGCGGTCATTCCGAAAAGTGTCTGAAATCCGATGGGATCGGCCAACTCATGGAATGGGTGGATTGTTCCAGCGTTGCACAGTGACGATCATGTGGCCTTCGCCGCTCAGGGATTTCCCTGCATCGTCGACGGCGGCGATCACCTTGAGGTTGCCGGCATTGTTGGTGGACATTTTGCGCTGCGGGTTTGGCCCGGCATCGCCCGGTGTGAACACGCCGCTGTCAGCCTGCATGGTGCCGGCGAACTTGACGTCCTCGTCTTCCTTGGCGCGGTCGTCGAACGCTTCGACCGACCACTGCGCCGGGAACACGCCGATGCGATACGGCTTGCCGTCGGTGCCCTTGCCCCAGGCTTCGGCATCAAAACGGCCCTGGACTTTCGGCGTCGAACCACCGCCCTCGCCGATCCGCGCCACCGAGAACTCGGGCACGACTTTGACTTCGGCGATTTTGCTGTAGACCGACAGGGTCGGGCCTTTCAGCGTGCCGACGGTGACATTGCGCAGACCCGGTAGCGCATTGGCGGCGGCCTTGAGTTTGACCTTGATGCGCTCCGGGCTCTGCTCGATGACTTCGACCACTTCCACGCCTTTGCCAAAGTTCGGTTTGCCGGTGAGACCGCTGCCGACAAGGGTCACTTCAGTTTCAGCGCCAGCCTTCAGATAACCCGGCTGCACCGCCAGCAAACGGCTGCTGCCCTGCTTGGCTGCGACGAAGTCCAGGCCCCGCTCATCGTGCTCGGCCTCGAACATCCGGCCCTGCATGGCATTGCCTTGGGCGGCGAACACCTGGCGCATGGTTACGCCGTCGATGGTCACGTTGCCGCGCCATTCGTAGCCGGTGTAGAGAATCGCACTGCCGTCGCCATTGAATGGGCTGCCGTCGGCGTATTGGCCTTTGACGCTGACCTTGAACGTGTCGCTGCCATCGGCCGTGACGCTCATCACGCCGGCCAATTCACCCTTGCCCGGCAAGTGGCCGCTGAAGCTCCAGTCGCCCACCAGCGCTTCGGCTTTTGGCGCGCTGCTCAGCCATTTTTTCCAGGCCGGGTTGTCCAGCGGATAACGTTTGGCCAGCAGCGGCACCATGTCTTTTCGAGCAAGGTCGAACCAGTCGCGGTCTCGAGCCAGCGCCTGGTATTCCAGGGACGGCCATTGGCCGAGGTGGAAGTTCACCAGACGCTCCCATTCCTGGGCCGGACGCCGTTGCAGCGCGACCCGCGCACCGGAGTGGCAGCGGCCGCACATCTGGCTGGTCTGGTCGTCGAACTTCTCGACAGTATTGAGTCGACGCTCCAGCGCATAACGCACGCCATCGGTCTCGCTTGGGGCCAGGCCCTGGGTGTCGGCCAGGTATTTGACCAGGGTGCGGCGATCGTCATCGCTGATCTGCAAACCGTGCATGGTTTGCATGCGGGCGATGCTCATCAGCCAGCCTTCCGGCGTTTTACGCTGGTGACTGATGCGGCTCAGGGCGCTATCGGCTTCAGGGGTATGACAGCCCTGACAAGTTTCCTTGAGGATGGTCTGAGCGTCGCGGGCTGCCAGGCTGTAAGGCGAATGCAGCGCCACACAAGCGGCCAGGGCCAGCAGACTGGCACTCAGGCCTGATCGGAGTTTTCTCTTCATCAACGTCGAACCTCGCACGGTGCTTTCTTATTTTTGTGGCTTATCGTTTTTATGGTTTCTGCCGTCGGCGGCGCACCGCTGACGGAGGCAAGAGAAACGTCTGCAATGAGCAATACACGGAGCGTGCCAGCTTGGCGATTATCTTTTTAATCAATTAGTTACGAGAAAATCAATACGTTGCGACAGCGCTGAACAAGATCACCTGCGTCTAATATCGCGACAGGTGTTGCAGTCTGAGACAAGCATAGATGGCCTGACCGGAACAGCTCATCGGCCGACGATTGACGTCGCTCCCCTGCAAGCGCGAAATGGTTGTTCACCGATTGCCACCAGGGGATAAAAACATGGCAAGCATCACTGTCCTGGCGGGGGACTTTCTGCAGGGTGATGGAGAATACAGAGACGGCGTTTTCACCCTCAGAACGTCGCTTCACCCATGGCCCGGCATTACCCTCCCGCTCTCATCGTTCAAGAGCATGGAAGTGGCCAACGAGGATTCGATCAACAACATCAAGGATGCCATCGGCTTTGGCGTGGCGGGGGCCATGCTGTTGGGGCCCATCGGCGCAATTGCCGGATTCATGCTGGCCGGCAAGGAAACCGAAGTGACCTTTCTGGCGACGCTCAAGGACGACAGAAAGCTGTTGGCTGCCGTGGATGGCGACACGTTCGAGGAAATTACCCGGAAGTTTGCAGCAGCCTGAACAATCGGCGCGGGCCGCACCGTCTTCCAACGGTGCGGCGTGACGCCGGTTCAGATGTCATAGGTGGGGGAAACGCTTTTGTGTACGTCGATCTCGTGCTGCATGTCCGCCACCAGCGACGCGATCGCATGGGGACTGTCCAGTGTCCAGAGAGGAACGTGGGTGGCCACTATATCCACTTTGCCGGTCATGCAGTCGCAGACCCGAATCGTCAGCGACTGGTCCGCCGCCATGGTGCAAGTACAAACGGACGGCAGAAAACTGTGTTCAATGATGTTTTGAATTTCCAGGGTTGAAAGGAACATCGTTACCTCCCTCACGCCAGATGTATTGCCGGATGAACGGTCCCTCATTTCACCCACCGATCCAGAAAAGTCTAGCCCTCAATAATGGGTGCCTCAAGGTCTTCACCCGGTTGCTCGTCGTCTCATAGCTGTCGCAATTTGCAACAATATCACAGCACCAGCGATTCCCTTGAATGCCCCAAAACCCCGCCGATCAAGGGTGGTCCTGCCTTTGCGGGCACTTGGCACAGCCATTGCGAAAGCCCTGTTCTCACGAACAACAAGAGGCCTTGCCATGTCGCTCCCTTATCTGCTTCCTGCCACCTCGGCGTTCATCCAGCGCGCCCCACGCATGCTCATCGGCGGCGACTGGGTCGAGGCCGCCGACGGCCAGACCATGTCCCTGCACAACCCGGCCACCGGAGAAGTGCTGTGCGTAGTGCCGCGGGCCACGCCTGCGGATGTCGACCGCGCCGTGCTCGCCGCCCGTCAGGCCTTCGATGATTCGGCCTGGACCCGCACCCGACCTCGGGAGCGGCAGAACCTGCTGTGGAAACTCGCCGACCTGATGGAACGCGACGCCGAACTGCTGGCGCAACTGGAATGCCTGAACAACGGCAAAAGTGCGGCGGTGGCCCAGGTGATGGACGTGCAACTGTCCATCGACTTCCTGCGCTACATGGCCGGTTGGGCGACCAAGATCGAAGGTTCCAGCGTTGAAGTGTCGTTGCCGTTGATGCCCAACGATCAATTCCACAGTTTCATTCGCCGTGAAGCGGTGGGCGTGGTCGGCGCCATCGTCGCCTGGAACTTCCCGCTGCTGCTGGCCTGCTGGAAACTCGGCCCGGCCCTGGCCACCGGTTGCACCGTGGTGCTCAAACCCGCCGACGAAACCCCGCTGACCGCGCTGAAACTCGCCGAGCTGGTGCTGGAAGCCGGTTACCCCGAAGGCGTGTTCAACGTGGTCACCGGCACCGGCATCACTGCAGGTTCCGCCCTGACCCACAATCCGCTGGTGGATAAGCTGACCTTCACCGGCTCCACCGCCGTGGGCAAGCAGATCGGCAAGATCGCCATGGATTCCATGACCCGGGTGACCCTGGAACTGGGCGGCAAATCGCCGACCATCGTCATGGCCGACGCCGACCTGAAGTCCGCCGCTGCCGGTGCCGCCAGCGCGATTTTCTTCAATCAGGGCCAAGTGTGCTGCGCAGGCTCCAGGCTGTATGTGCAGCGTAAGCATTTCGACAATGTGGTGGCGGACATCGCCGACATCGCCAATGCCATGAAACTGGGTAATGGCCTGGACCCAACAGTGGAAATGGGCCCGCTGATCTCGGCGCGTCAGCAGGAGCGGGTTTATGGGTATATCGAAAAGGGCCGGGAAAGTGGCGCGACGATCGCCTGTGGTGGTGAGCAGTTCGGGCCGGGGTTCTTCGTTAAACCGACGGTGATCGTCGATGTCGATCAGAAGCACTCATTAGTGCAGGAAGAGATCTTCGGGCCGGTGCTGGTGGCGATTCCGTTCGAGGATGAAGCCGATGCGTTGCGCATGGCCAATGACAGTCCGTATGGGCTTGGGGCGAGTATCTGGTCGAACGATCTGGCGGCGGTGCACCGGATGATTCCGCGGATCAAGTCCGGTTCGGTGTGGGTCAACTGCCACAGCGCGCTGGACCCGGCGTTACCGTTTGGTGGGTACAAGATGTCCGGGGTTGGGCGCGAGATGGGGTATGCGGCGATTGAGCATTACACCGAGTTGAAGTCGGTGTTGATCAAGTTGTAATTGCGGCGCCCTCCAGGCCGCCTTCGCGGGCAAGCCCGCTCCCACAGGGTTTTATGGTGAAGCTACCCTCTGCGGCACACACCAATCACTGTGGGAGCGGGCTTGCTCGCGAAGGGGCCAGCCCCGTCGCCCCAATCTCAGGGTTTGAAGCCTTGCGACAGTAACCAACTGCGGACCACCCGTCCCTGCTCCACCGTCAACCCGGACAACGCCTGCTCGGCCGGTTCGGTCCGCAACCGCCGCACCAACGGCGCCAACTCAACCCCTTGCACATGCCAGATCCCCAGCGGCTGATCCGCCGTGATCACCACCTCGGCTTCATCCACAAAACCATCTTTCAACACCGGCGCACGCTCAATCCTCAGTGAGGAAAAATCCGCCTCGGCATGCGCCACTTCAGCATCCGGCCACTGCCGCCGCGTCTGCCAAAAAGGTTGATCCAACCAACGCTGCTCATCGGCATAAAAATCCCGCCCGATCCGCGCAAAACGCAAAAACAACTGCTCCACCCGTTGCTGATGAAAGCGCTGAGCCAGCGCCGCTCGCTCGGGTTTACGCAACAACGTGTTGATCACCGTCGGCGCCTGTAACGCCGAGGACAAGGACTGAAAAATCCCATTGCCCGACAGCGGATCCACCGCCATCGCCGCATCCCCTACCCGAATCCAGTGATCGCCACACACCTGCGGGCACAAAATCGCCGTGCTGCTGCGGGCATGCAGCTGTAGATCGACCTCAGGCTCGACACCGAAAAACGCCCGGGCCAACGCCGAATCTTGGCGCCGCTGCCGACAGTAATCGAGTAACTGCGCCTTGCCCGGCAATTCAGCGCTGGCCACGTCCACCGTCCATTGCCAATAACACTGACCGTCAGCTCGCCGAGCCATCCAGGCCCAGCCGTCCTCAAGACTTTCCACCGCGCTGGCGGTGCTGCCCGGCGTGCCTTGCCAGCGATTGAGCAGGCTGACCGTCTCCGGTCCGCGCAGGCCTTTGCCAAGCGCTGGCGCCTGACGCCCGCGCGCCTCAACCAGAAAATCCGCCAGCAGCGCCTCGCGCCCTTCGACCTCGATCCGATGCCCCGAAGCCGATGGCTGAACCGTCAGCACACGGCCTTCGATCAGCTCAACGCCCGCCAGGCGCAGATCCTCGCGCAAGCCTCGATCAAAGCTCGGGCGATCCAGTAAAAATTCGATGTTCTGCGCATGCTGCTGGCCGTTCCATGACACCTGTCTTTGGGACGGCAGCGCCGCATCCGCCAAGGCTTGATGAAGCCCGGCGCCACGCAAGGCCTCCAGCACCCGAATCGAAACGCCCTCCAGCGCCGCAAATCGCCGCCATTCACTGACAAGCGTCACCGGATAACCGAGCCGACGCAAACCCAAGGCAACCGCCGCTCCCGCGGGCCCTGCGCCAAGAATCAAAATCATGCTCCGATGCGCCGTTCAGGGCCGCGATAGCGGGCATTTTCCCGCAACCACTCGATGACCTGTTCGTTGCTTGCCTCGGGATGCGCCACCAGGAAACCTGCAATGTGCCCGCTCAACGCCGCACAGCCGAGGCTGGCGCCGGACTGCCCCGGATAGGTGCCATGCACGCACGCGGCGAAATCCGCTTGAGCGCTGTTGAGCCACGACCATTCCTGTTCGGCGCAACGGGCATCGCCGGTGACTCGCAGCACCTGTGGATAATTCGCCGGAAACACGCCCTCGCCCTGAGCCGGACTGGACGCACAGAGCAAAATACCTCGCGCTACCGCCGCGGCACAGGCTTCACGCAACAGGCTGCGATCCTGACGCAAACCAAGGCTCAAATTGATCAGCCGAACGTCCTGCGCCACCAGCCAGTCAATCGCCGTGGCAATCTGCAACGCGCTGGTGACCCCGCGCTGGTCGAACACCTGAGCCACGCAAAATACCGCCGAAGGCGCCCGTCGACCGATGGCCTCGATCACCGCGCTGCCGTGGCCCAGCGGATCGTCGCGCAAGTCGCTTTCGGCCAGGCCATCCGCCAGCAACGAGAAGCGCCGCCCGGCGACCACTTGCACCCGCTGTGCCGCCGAGTGACCGCTGTCCACCACGCCAATCCGCAGCTCAGGCTTCATGCAGCACCGTTTTTGAAGTGAGTACGCCGTCGAGCAATTCGAAACGCAAATCGGCATCGGCCAAGGTTGAAGGACGGTGGCTGATGAGGATCCGCGTACGCCCGGCAAACAGTCGATCGATGGCTTCGATGACTTCACGTTCTGTGGCTTCATCCACCGCCGAGGTCGCTTCGTCCAGCACCAGAATCAACGGATCCTGCAACAGCGCCCTGGCGATGGCGATGCGCTGTTTCTGCCCGCCGGACAACTGCTGACCGCGTTCGCCCAACGGGCTGTCGAGGCCTTCGGGCAAAGACTCGATCAGACTGTCGAGTTGCGCCAGCCGCGCCACTTCGGCAATCGCTTCACGGCTGGCGTCCGGCACTGCATAGGCGAGGTTGTCGGCGAGGCTGCCGCGAAACAGCACGATGTCCTGACTGACCACCGCAATCCGCCGACGCAGCTGGAACAGGTCCAGTTCGCGCAGATCGACCTCTCCCAGCAACACCCGGCCGGATTGCGGATCGTGGTGCCGTTGCAGCAGGTCGATCAGGGTCGATTTACCGACCCCGGAGCCGCCGCTCAGGGCGACTTTCAAACCGTAGGGAATTCGCGCTTCGATGCCGCGCAGGGTGGTCGGGCGACCGGGATGGCTGAAGTGCACGTTGTCGAAACGCAGCTCGCCGGAAGTCGGCATCGGTTGCGGCGTAACCGGTGTGAGAACGGTCGGTTCTTCGCCGCGCAATTCCATCACGCGCCCGAGGCTGACGGTCATTCGTTGGACCGCGACATAGAGCCCAAGCAGGCTCTGTACCGGTCCGACGGCCATGCCCAGATAGGTGGAAAACGCGATCAGTGCGCCCAGTTGCCAGGTCCCCTGCACCACCCAATATCCGCCGATCAGGAACGCGCAGGCACGGGACAGCGACGTCAGTGTGCCCGGCACCGCCTGGGTGAAAAACTCGGTGACTTGCAGGCGCAACAACTGGCTCATGTAGCCTTGGCCCAACGTCTCCAGGCGCCGCGATTCACGCTGTTGCTGGCCGGCGGACTGGATGAATTTCATCACCGGCAAGGTCTCGACCATGAACGAGGACATGTCCGCCGAGCGCTCGCGCAATTGCCGCACATCGCGCTCGACCTTGCGCCGCATCCAGCGCAGCCAAAGTACGTCGAGGGGAATCAGCACCAGCGCCAGCAGCGAGAGTTTCCACGACAGGGTCAGCAGCATCGCCACGGCGCAGACCAGACCGATCACGCTCGACACCGCCGAGAACAACGAGTCCACGGCAAAACGCTGGATCTCCGCGACGTCGCCATCGAGGCGCGACATCAGGTCACCGATTCGGCGCTGTCCGTAGAAACTCGGCGAGAGGGTTTGCAGATGTCGATAGAGGTCGTCGCGCAGGGCAAACAGAATCCGCCCGGACAGCCGCGTGTGCAGGTAACGGTTGATCCCCGACAGCCCCGTTCCGAGCAGCCCGGCCACGATCATCAACCCGGCGATCAGCACCAGCATCGGAAAGTTGCGCGCCAGCAGGCCATCGTCGATCAGTAGTTTGGTCAGCCAAGGCTGGACCAACACCAGCAACGAGGCACAGACCGATAACCCGAGCAACCCGGCAATCGCCAGACGATGGGGCCGTACGAAGCTGTAGAGCCAGCGCAACGCCGCTTGCAGGGCTTCGGGGTTTTGGCTGTCAATCAGCCGAACGATCAAGCGCTGCATCACGAGCGCAACTGTTTGAGCTTGCGATACAAGGTCGCGCGGCTGATGCCCAAGGCGTCGGCCGCGGCCGAGACGTTGCCCTGGTGAGTGTCCAGGGACTGGCGAATCAGCTCCAGTTCGTTTTCACGAATGCTGCCGGCCTGAGGCCGTTCGGTGGCGCTCAACTCGTCGAGCATGCTGTCGGGCAAGTGGTCGAGGGTGAGTACGGTGTCCCCCGGCTCGCGCATGGCCAGTGCCGTGCGTAAAACCATTTCCAGTTGGCGAATGTTGCCTGGCCAGTGATAGCCGCCGAGCAAACGGTTCAAATCGTCATGCAGGACCATCGTCGGCGCATCCAGTTTGGCCAGCAGTCGAGTGACCAGCCCGCTGAAATCCTCACGTTCGCGCAGAGCCGGGAGCATCACGCTGATGCCGTTGACCCGATAAAACAGGTCCTCCCGGAAGTGCTTGTCTTCGACCAGTCGCTTGAGGTCGCGGTGGGTGGCGCAGATCAGTGCGACGTCGATGTCTTGCTCTTCGCCGGCGCCCAACGGTGCCACTTTACGGTCCTGCAACACCCGCAGCAGGCGGGCCTGCAAGGCCAGCGGCATGTCGCCGATTTCATCGAGAAACAAGGTGCCGCCATGGGCCTGTTGCAGCCGACCGATCATGCCGCCGCGGCGCGAGCCGGTGAACGCGCCTTCGCGGTAGCCGAACAATTCCGACTCGATCAGGCCTTCGGGAATCGCCGCGCAGTTCACCGCGACGAAGGGTTTGTCGCAGCGGGTGCCGGCCATGTGCAGGGCGCGGGCGATGACTTCCTTACCGGTGCCGGTTTCGCCCAGCAGCAACACTGGCAGCTCATTGGCCAGGCCTTGACGGGCCATGCGCAAGGCTCGGGCATAACGGACATTGCTGCCGGCCAGGGATTCGAGATCCGGTGGTGCTTTGGTGGTTTTCGCTGGGCTGCGCGGTGGCGTGCTGACGTTGATCGAACGCTGCGGCGCACGCAGGGTTTTGTAGAAGAACTCGCCTTTGGCCGTTTGCAGACTGCCGACACCGCCCTGATGCAGACGCGAGAGAAGTTGCAGGCCATCGACGCCCAGAAACTCTTCACAGCGTCGACCGACCAGCGCCGAGCGCTCGGCGTGGAGCAACTGACAGGCCTGGGCGCTGACCGCGAGAATCTGCCCGCCAAGGCTCACTGCCAACAAGCCCTGCCAAGGGGATTCGAGGTATTGCCGACGGCTATGGAAAGCCAGGACGATCTCGTCCGGATAACTGGCGTTGAACACCCGGCTTTCGATCTGGCTGACAGCCATGGCCAGCAACGCGGTGCTGTCGTGCACGCGGCCCAGCGGGCCTTCGCGGGTCAGGTCGAGTACGCCGAGGATGTCGCCCTGCGGGCAATGGATCGGCACCGAGGTGCAAGAGAAATCGGTCAGGCGATCGAGGTAATGTTCACCGCAATCGATCATCGTAGGCCGGGCTTCCACCAGTGCGGTGCCCAGCGCGTTGGTGCCGCGAGCGGCTTCGCTCCAGCAGGCGCCGAGGGTGATGTCTTGCAGGCCGCTGCCCTTGAGGCGATCGGCGCGGCCTTCGACAGCGAGAATGGTGGCGTCGGAATTGGCGAGGATGATCAGCCCTTCCTTGCCCTGACGTTCGGCCAGGTAATCGATGGCCGGCAATGCCGCATCGATCAGCAGCCGATTGCTCGCCAACAGCACGTCGAGGCTCGCGCTCGATTCCAGCGCCAGCTCGTGCTTGGCATTGAAATGCACGCCATGGCTGAGGCTACGCCGCCACGACGCATCGATTTCCGCCCGCAACACGCCATCGGGGACTTCGCCCTCGAGATGGAGTTTTTCCCGGGCCAGCCGGGCTTCGCGGTGCAGCTTGGGAGGAGTTGTTTTTATTAGTGTCATCAAGCGCTCCGGATCGGTCCGCCCTGCGCTTTTTCAAGAACAGCGCCCTGCCGCAATCTTTACGTTAACGTCAGGGCGATGGCAAGTGCCTTACGGCGCTTGTGTTCCGTCAGGTGGACCGCGTTATCGTTCTTCGCGAGCAAGCCCGCTCCCACAGTTGACCCGGTTGAACCGCAGATTTGTGAACGACGCCAAACCTGTGGGAGCGAGCCTGCTCGCGATTACGGTATTTCAGACAACCCAAGGCTCAGAGCTGCCACACCTCGGCATTCACAAAAAACGCCCGCGCATTATCCTCCAGACTCTCCAGGTGATACCCGCCCTCCTGCACAATCAGGCACGGCAACCCAAGGCTGCGAATCCGCTCGCCCAGCCGCGCAAACCCTTCACGGGTCACCGCCACTTTGCTTTGCGGATCCAGCTCGAAAATATCGAACCCCAAGGACAACACCAGCACCTCGGCGCCGAAGTCTTTCACCGCCGCCAATGCCACGTCCAATTGCCCCAGGAAGTCCGCCTCACTGGCACCATGTGCCATCGGCAAGTTGAGATTGAAGCCCTCACCCTTCCCGACACCCCGCTCGTCAGCGAACCCGGCAACCCCCGGATAGAAGTTGGTCGGATCGCCATGCACCGAGACGTAGAGCACGTCATCGCGGTCGTAGAAAATCTCCTGAATCCCCTGACCGTGGTGCATGTCGGTGTCGAGTACCGCGACGCGCTCAAAACCGGCACGTAATACCTGCGCGGCCACCGCCGCATTGTTCACATAGCAGAAACCCCCGGCCGCCTCGGCCCGGGCGTGGTGACCAGGTGGACGGCATAAGGCGTAAGCGGCCGGCTCGCCATCGAGCAACGCCTGAGCGCCGGCAATGGCGCTTTGCGCCGACCAATAGGCCGAACGCCAGGTCAGCTCACCCACCGGGCAACTGCCATCGGCCAGATAGCGCGCGGCCTGGGCGAGAATCCCGCGTAGGGCGTTGGGCTCGCGGACGAAGATGTTCGACATCACCTCGTCGCCCCAATCCTCGGGAATTTCCTTCCAGCGCTGATGCGCTTCCTGCAAAAACGTCAGGTATGGCGCGCCGTGGACCGCCAGCAGCGGATCGAGTCCGGCATCGACCGGTTGCTCGACTTTGAAGCCCAGCGAATGAGAGGCCTGCACCAATCGCTGAGCGCGTTCGGGCACTTCCTGCGGCGTGCGCATCTGCCCGCGGGAGTAGTAGCTGCGGGGGTGATGAAGCAATTGTTCGGGGTGGAAAAAACTGCGCATGGATGAATACCTGTCAGTGTGGGAGCGGGCTTGCTCGCGAAGAGGGAGTGTCATTCAACAATGATGTCGACTGACACTCCCTCTTCGCGAGCAAGCCCGCTCCCACAGGGATTGCGTTTTATTCGACTTTACCGGCGCGGGCCAGGACGGCGTTGAGCAGCACATCGGTGCCCTGACGCACATCTTCCGGCAACACATCTTCAGCTTCGTTATGACTCAAGCCGCCAACGCACGGGATGAACACCATCGCCGTCGGGCAGAACCGCGCCAGATGAATCGCATCATGCCCGGCGCCGCTGACAATCGATTGCTGAGCGTAGCCCAGCGCGTCCACCGCCTGCTGCACCGCCGCCACGCATTCGGCATCGAAGGGTGTTGCCGGGCTGATCCAGTGCGGCGTAATCATCAGGTTCAAGCCTCGGCTATCGGCAATCGCCTGAAGCCGCTCGCGGACTTGCTGCTCCATCGCCTCAATCGCTTCGTCGCGGTGATGACGCAGGTCGACGGTGAAATTCACCAAGCCCGGAATGGTGTTGCGCGACGATTTATTGATGCTCAACTCGCCGACGGTGGTCAGCCCTTCAGGGGTGAAATCACTGGCCAGGCCTTCGATGGCCTGGATCATTTGTGCCACGCCATACAAGGCGTCTTTGCGCAGCGGCATCGGCGTTGTACCGGCGTGGGCGGCCATGCCTTCGACCCGCACGTCGAGCCAGCGAATCGCCTGGCCACCGCTGACCACGCCGATGCTTTTGGCGTTGTCTTCGAGGATCGGACCTTGCTCGATGTGCGCTTCAAAGTACGCATCCACCGCGCCGCCCAACGGGCGCTCGCCGGCGTAACCGGTGCGTTGCAACGCCTCGGCAACGCTGATGCCGTCGATGTCACGCACCGCCAGCGCCGCGTCCAGTTGCATGATCCCGGTGAACACCGCCGAGCCGAACATCGCCGGGGTGAAGCGTGCGCCTTCTTCGTTGGTCCAGACCGCCACTTCCAGCGGCTTGCGGGTCTGGATGCCGAGGTCGTTCAGGCAACGGACCACTTCCAGGCCGGCGAGTACGCCGTAGACACCATCGAAACGTCCGCCTTCAGGTTGGGTGTCGAGGTGGCTGCCCATCATCACGGGCGCGGCATCGGGGTCGGTGCCGGCGCGGCGGGCGAACAGGTTGCCGATGGCGTCCACGCTCAGGGTCATGCCGGCTTCGCGGCACCAGTGGGAAAACAGTTCGCGACCGGCCTTGTCTTCATCGCTCAGGGCCAGGCGGCAGCTGCCGCCACGGGCGGTGGCGCCGATTTCGGCCATGTCCATCAGACTCGCCCAGAGGCGTTCACCGTTAATTTTCAACATGAGTTACTCCAGGAAATACGTTAATCAAGCGTTAGCCATTTCGAGGCGTTCAGCGCTGGCATGGCGACGGGCAAGGGACAGGACACAGATCAGCGAAGTCGCGGCAATCAGGCTGTAGAACACCGCCATCGGCCACCATTGGCCGGCAAACTTGTGCGCCAACACAGTGCCGATCAGCAGCGTCAGGCCACCGGCCACGGCGCCGCAAATCTGATAGGCCAACGAGATCGCGGTATAGCGCACGCGGGTTTCGAACATGCCGCTGACGTAACCGGCGATCACCGCATAGAACGACGCCATGCACACCACCGCCAGGGCGATGCCGAGGATGATCAGCGGCGCCTGTGCCGAGCTGACCAGCACAAACATCGGGTACGGCGAGGCGATGGCCAGCAACGACACCAGGCACAGGAATCGGGTGGCGCCCATTTTCTCGGCAACCCACGCGGCCAACGGTTGAATGCAGAACTGAATGATCGCCACCACAAACAGGCACTCAAGAATCAGTGAGCGCGGCAGTTCGAGTTGCTGGGTGGTGTAGGCGATCATGAAGGTGTTGGTGAAATACACCCCGGCGATCCCGAGGGTGTTGGCGCCGATGCACAACAGCAGCGGACGCCACGCGGTGCGCAGGACTTCCATGACCGGTGCCTGCTCCTTGCGTGTGCTTTTGCGGGCCAGTTCACGGCTGGCGAGGAACTCCGGCGACTCATTCACCCCCAGACGAATCGCCAGGCCCACCAGCAGCAACAACGAACTGGCGAGGAACGGCAGACGCCACCCCCAGCTCATCAGGTCTTCTTCCGGCAGACGGGTGACTGCGCTGAAGGCCAGCAGCGACAGGATCAAACCGGCCGGGCTGCCGAGCTGCGCAAAGGAGGCGAAGAAATTGCGTCGACCTTTCGGCGCATGCTCCCCGGCCATCAACACCGCCCCGCCCCACTCGCCACCGACGGCGATGCCCTGGACGATGCGCAGCAGAATCAGCAGCACCGGCGCCGCTGCGCCGATTTGTGCATAGGTCGGCAGCAAGCCGATGCAGACCGTGACCACGCCCATCATCAGCAACGTGATGATCAGCGACTTTTTGCGGCCGATGCGATCGCCGACATGGCCGAAGATAATCCCGCCCAACGGCCGCGCAAAGAAGCCCACGGCGAAGGTGCCGAAGGCGGCCATGGTGCTGAACAGTTTGTCGTCGGAGGGGAAGAACAGCGCGCCGAATACCAATGCGGCGGCGGTCGCGTAGATGTAAAAGTCGTACCACTCGATCATGGTGCCGATAAAGGCTGCGGCTGCCGCACGGCGCGGCTGAGGCGAAGCTTGGGGCTTCATGGGTCGATCTCCTTTGGTTATTTTTTTGGCAGGAGTGAAACTGCAAAATCAAGGCGCTCTGACGGCGCCTGTCTGGAGATGATTTATCGTCTCGGGGCTATGATTAGTCAATTTTCTATTTATTATGCAAACTATTACACCAGCTTATAATCGAGAGCCGCCATGGCCGAACGCGATGTACAACGCCTGCTCAATGACCGTCTGGACTGGAACCTGCTGCGCACCTTCCGGGTGATCGGTCAGGAGCTGAGCATCAGCCGCGCCGCCGCCCGCCTGCACCTGACGCAACCGGCGGTGAGCCAGGCATTGAAGCGTCTGGAGGAGCAACTGGGTCGACAACTGATCGCCCGTCGCGGGCCGCGGTTTGCCCTGACCGAAGTCGGCGAACAGATCTTCGAACTGGCCGGGGAAATCTACGGGCAGATGTCCCAGGTCAGCAGCGTGCTCGAGCAACCGGCCGACGAAGTGATCGGCAAGGTTCGCTTGCTGATCATCAGCCGGATCTTTTCGGAGCGCTTCGATGACTTCCTCGCGGACTTTCATCGCCAGCATCCGCGAGTGGATCTGGAAGTCGACGTGATGCGCAGTTCCGACATCGTCAGCGCCCTCCAGGAAAAAACCGCGACCCTCGGCCTGAGCCTCAATCGGCGCCCGCAACCGCGCCTGGAACAAAGGCTGTTCCTGCGTCAACGCTATGCATTTTTCTGCGGTAAACACCATGCGCTGTTCGGCCAGCAGAACGTGGCCGAAGGGGATTTGCAGCGGGAGAATTTCGTCAGTTTCACCAGCGATCAGATCGGCGGCATGCTCTCGCCGCTGACGATTTTTCGTGATCAGCAAGGCTTCAGCGGACGGATCGTCGCCTCGTCACCGAGCCTGGAAGAAGTCCGGCGACTGGTGATCGCCGGGTACGGGATCGGCTGTTTGCCCGAGCACGTGGTGGCGGCGGACGTCGACGCCGGATTGCTCTGGCGCCTGCCGCCCCACGAAGGGATTGCCGATGTGGACATTCATTTACTGTGGAACCGCGAGCAGCGCATGAGCCGGGCCGAGATGATTTTTCTCGAGAGCCTGCAACAGTGCTTGCTGGACTGAGTGGCCCGATCAGAACAACGGCAGGCTGTAGCTGACCACCAGGCGGTTCTGGTCCGCATCGCGCGACGCTTCACTGCGCGACATGCCGTTGCGCCAACCCAGTGCGACGTTTTTCAACGGCCCGCTCTGGATCACGTAGTCGAGGCTCAGGTCGCGCTCCCATTCCTCTTGTTCAGGCCCGGCCACCGTTTTGATTCCGCTGCCTGAGAGGTACATCGCCGAAGCCTTGAGCCCCGGCACGCCAAGGGCGGCGAAATCGTAGCTGTACTGGGCGAAACCGGTACGCTCTCCGGCGCGGGTGAAGTTCTGGATGTAGCGGTCGGTCAGCAGGTAGACGCTTGCGCCGCCAGCACCTTTGTCCGGCAAACCACCCTGGTTGAGCTGCACGAATCCGCTGTCACTGGACACCTGCTGATAACCGGCCATCAGCGCGTGAGCGCCGATGCTCCAGGTGAACGCCAGGCTCCAGGTATTGTTGTTGATCTTGCCGTCGCCGTTCTGCGTATAGCCGCTGGTGCGGTAGCCGCTGGCCCGTCCGCTGGACGAGTCATTGGCGCCGTCGGCGGAGGTATTGAAGTAGCGCAGATCGGTTTTCAGCGCGCCGAAATCCCCCAGTGTCAGGTTATGCACCAGACCGGCGAAATGCTGTTGGTAATAGTCTTCGAGATTGGCGTAGTAGTACTGCGCCAAAAGCGCATCGGTGACTTTGTAATCGACACCGGCAAAATTGAACGCGTTGCTTTCCCGAGTGCCGCCGGCCACGGCCAGGCCGGTACTGTCGCTGGAACCACGGCCCGTGGCGTGTTCGAGATGGCCACCGGTCAGCGTTAGATGCTCAAAGTCATTGGAGACGATCTGCCCACCCTCGAACGTCTGCGGCAGCAGCCGTCCGTCATTGGCCTGCAGAATCGGCAACTTCGGCGTCAGCGTGCCGTAACGCATTTCAGTCTGGGCAACGCGCATCTTCGCCGTCGCACCGAAACGCGACCATTGCTCGGCGGCGCCGTTGCCATCGTTGGGGATCATCGAACTGCCGACATGGCGACCATCACCGCTGTCCAGGCGAATACCCAGCAACCCTAGCGCATCGACACCAAAGCCGACGGTGCCTTCGGTGAATCCCGACTGATAGTTGAGCATGAAACCCTGCGCCCATTCTTCGGTTCTGGAAGGGTTCGCGGCGCCATCGCGATTATCGTTATTGAAGTAATAGTTACGCATCCCGAGGGTCGCTTTACTGTCTTTAATAAAGTCCGCCATGCTTAACGGACTGAATAGCGCACTGCCGATCGCAATAAGTGCCAACGGTTGTTTGTTCATTGGTTTTGAAGTTCCTGAGCAGCCAGCTCTGGGGCTGGCTGCCGGTCATTAAGAGAGATTGATACTCAAGACACTGGACACCGGCTCGCCCGCCATTAACCGAGTCAGCAGTTGCGGCTCTGCCCGGTCCGATGCCAGCGCACGCTCGATGACGTTTTGCGCGGTGACCGGATCGAGAAACAGCACGCCGTTGTCGTCCGCCAGCACGAAATCCCCGGGGTGCACCGTGACGCCGGCACAGTGAATCGGCTGATTGATCTGACTGTCGCCACGGCCATGCAACTTGGTGGTCAGCAGGCTGGTGCCGCGAGCGAAGACCGGCAACCCGGCCTCGCGCAGTTCGAGCAAGTCGGTCACCGCACCGTCCACCACGATTCCCACCGCACCGGCGCAGCGCGCCGCGCAACTGGTGACAGCGCCGACTGGAGCGTGTTGCCAGTCCCCGTCGGTGTCGATCACCAACACATCGCCGGGTTTGATCAGTGCCAGAGCCTGGTTGACCGCGATGGCATCGGCGCCCACCAGTTTCAGGGTCAGCGCACGGCCGACCAGTTTCACATTGGGCACCATGGCCCGCAGCTGCGAGTCGGCAAAGCCCTCCTCGAGAAAATGCCCGAGGGTTGGAAAACTCACCGCGTTGAGCTGCTCGATCAGCTGCGATTCATCCATGTTGCGCCTCCTTGGCAATCAACTCGGCGACGCAGTCGATTTCCAGCGACACGCCCCACAACGCCACGCACACCGTGGTGCGTGCCGGCGGTGCATGGCCGAGAAACTCGCGATACACCGCGTTGAACGGCTCCAGTTGTGCGGGATCGGTGAGGTACGCGTTGACCTTGATCACGTGGCTGAAATCGGACCCGGCTTCAATCAGGATCGCTTCCAGGTTGCGCAAGGTTTGTCGCACTTGTTCGGGGAAATCAGCGGGCTGGTCATCGAGCCCGCTCTGGGCCGGGATCTGCCCGGCGGTGAACACCAGGTGGCCACTGACCACCGCTTGGGAGTAAGGGCCGACCGGGCCGATGAAGCCCGGGGCTGACTGAATTCTGCGCATGTTGTTGAACTCCATTAATCAGGCAGCGGCCGATTTGATCGGTTTGTCGAGAGCTGGATCAGCGGCTGGCACTGCCGTTGGGACGTCGCTGATGTCTCGCTTGAAGGTCTCGGTCAGCAACAACAGCGCCACCAACGAAATCAACGCCGCGCCGATCATGTACCAGGCCACCGAAGAGCCTTTGCCGGTCGCCGCCAGTAATGCAGTGGTGACGATGGGCGTCGCCGCACTGCCAAGCAGACCGGACAACATGTAGCTGATCGACAACCCGGAATAACGCACTCGAGTGCCGAACAGTTCGGCAAGGAAAGTTGCGATCGGCCCGTAATTGGCCGCGAATGCGGTCATCAACAGCAAGTAACCGAAGATCACACAGGGCAACTCTTTGGTGTCCATCAACCAGAACATCGGGAACGCGACCAACGCTTCGGCGACGATGCCGGCAACGATGATCGGTTTGCGTCCGTAACGGTCCGACAGCGCGCCGAACACCGGCAACATGACGATGCACCAGGCGCAGGACAGCAACACCACGCCGAGCATCACGCTGCGGCTGAAACCCAGATTCTGCGTGCCGTACGTCAGGCCGAAGGCAACGATGATGTTGAACGACGCCCCGGTCGACATGGTGGCGATCCCGCCCAGCACCACTTGTTTCCAGTACTTGCGGAAGACTTCCGCCAGCGGCATTTTCACCTGCACCTCGGCTTCCTTGACCTTGTTGAAGGCCGGGGTTTCAGAGATGTTCAAGCGGATGTACAAGCCCACGGCGATCAGCAGTACGCTGCCCAGGAACGGAATACGCCAGCCCCAGGCCAACAGGTCTTCAGGGGACAGCCACGCGGCAATCAGCAGGAAAGCCAGGTTGGCAATCATGGTCCCGGCCGGGACGCCGATCTGTACCCACGAGCCGTACAAACCGCGTTTGTTGGCGGGCGCATGTTCTACGGCCATCAGCACCGCACCGCCCCACTCGCCGCCCAACGCCAGGCCTTGAATCACCCTCAGCAGCAACAACAGAATCGGCGCCCAGATACCAATGGCCGCGTAGTTAGGTAATAACCCAATGGCGAACGTTGCGGCCCCCATGGTCAACAGTGAAACCAACAACATCGACTTGCGTCCCAAGCGGTCACCGAAATGACCGAACAGTGCCGCGCCGACAATCCGGGCCAGGTAGGCCGAAGCAAACGTACCGAAGGCCAGTAATGTACCGATCAACGGATCGAAATCCGGAAAGAACACTTTGTTGAACACCAACGCCGAAGCCGTGGCGAACACAAACAGGTCGTACCATTCCACCGTGGTGCCGATCACACTGGCCACGGCAACTTTCTTCATGCTAATTGCAACTTCCGGAGGTGCGCCGGACTTTTCTACAGGCGATAGATCGCTCATTACTGTCTCCAGGAGTTCATCAAGAACTCATATGTAATTGTTTTAACTGGCAGTAAAACGTTTGAGATAAGGGATTGTTGTTATACGTCGCCCAACTCAATGGGCGAGTTTGCAAGGCGCTTTATTATCAATAACCGAGTGTTCGGTCCGCACAATTCAATAACGGTTCTCCGCTATTTAAACGGCGAAAGTTCTCTGCTACTTGTTCAGCGATACAGTCATGGGAGGCTGCGGACGCCATGTGCGGGGTGATGGTGACGCCGGGCATTGCCCAGAGACGGTGATCGACCGGCAGCGGTTCTTGTTCGAAAACATCCAGCAAAGCGCCGCGCAGTTTTCCTCGGGCCAGGGCCTGTTCGAGGTCGTCGATATTCAGATGACCGCCGCGACCACAATTGACCAGCGCGGCGCCATTGGCGAGCCGCTCGAACGTTGCACTGCCGAGGATGCCGCGGGTTTCGCTGGTCAGCGGCAACAGGTTGATCAGCAATTCCAATCCATCGAGAAACGGGTTCAGTTTTTCCGCACCGGCGAACGTCTGTACGCCCGGCAAGTCCTTGCTGCGGCGCGCCCAGCCACGCACGTCGTAACCGGCGGCGGCCAGGTCCTGGGCAATCGCGCTGCCCAACGACCCAAGCCCCATCACTCCGATCTTGAACTGCCCCGCCGCCCGTTGCAGCGGCCGCTCCCAACGCTGGTCCTGTTGCTGCAACAGCACCTGATCGAAGCCGCGGTGATAGTGAATCGCCGCCCAGCGCACGTACTCGGTCATGCCTTGGCGGTGGCCGGGATCGACCACTCGGCAGATCGGCAGATCCGGGCACGACGGGTCGTTATCGAGGTGATCGATGCCGGCGGCCACCGAGTGAATGACTTGCAGGTTCGGCAATGCGGCGAGGCTGCCCGGCAAGGGAAACCAGCACGCGGCAATCTGCGCGTATGCAGCCTGCGGATCATTGGCCAGAACTGCCTTGAGTTGCGGCGCACTGCGGGCAAAGGCTGCCTGCAGTTGCTTGAGCAGCAGGTTGTCACGGGACAGCAGAACCACGGTGTTGGTGACGGTTTTCACGATAAGTAGGACTCGCGCTGGGATTCGATCAGGGTTAAAGCGGCCTCCCAGGCCAGGTCGATGATGTTGTCCTGCTCATCTCGGTCAAACTGTTCGGCGGTGTGCGCACAGACTTCCGGCGACGGGTAATGCAGCGCCGAACCACCGGACAACGCCGCAACTTGCGCCTGACAGGCACGCTCCAGGAAGTGAATCTCCTGAAACGCCTGGGCCACGCCGGAACCACCGACCAACAGTCCATGATTGCGCAGGATCATCGCCCGGTGCGGCCCCAAATCGGCAATCAACCGCTCGCGCTCATCCAGCGACAGCGCGATGCCTTCATAGGTGTGATACGCCAACTTGCCGTAGAACTTCAGCGCGTGCTGACTGATCGGCAGCAAGCCTTGCTTCTGGGCGGCTACCGCCATGCCGGCAGCCGTGTGAGTGTGAATCACGCAGTTGAGGTCCGGGCGGGCCATGTGGATCGCCGAGTGAATGACGAAGCCGGCGGCGTTGACCCGATGACCTTCATATGCCGGGTCAACGACTCGTCCGTCCTGATCGATACGCACCAGGTCCGAGGCGCGCATGCGGTCGAAAATCACCCCGTAGCGGTTGATCAGGAAGTGATGCTCAGGCCCCGGAATTCGCAGGGTGATGTGGGTGTCGATCAGGTCGGTCATGCGAAAGTGCGCGACCAGGCGATACAGCGCAGCCAGCTCGCAACGGGCTTGCCATTCAACCGGGCCGATGTGTTCAGGTTTACTCACGAATACACCTCTTTAGCAGCGTGGGTGACGACCGGGTTGGCGCGCAGGCGGGCCAGGCCGCAAACACCGATCAAGGACAGGGCCGAGAGCAAGGTGAAGAACACCGCCAACGGCAACCATTGTCCGGAAAACTTGCTCGCCAGCAGCGTGCCGATCAGCGGCGTGGTGCCGCCGGCCAGCGCGCAGCTGAGTTGGTAGGCGATAGAAATGCCCGAGTAGCGCAGGTGCACCGGGAACGCCTGGGTCATGTAACCGGCGATCACCGCGTACAGCGCTGAGAGAATCACCACCGCCAGTGCAATGCCGACAGTCATCAACACAATGTTCTGTGTGCCCACTAGCATGAACATCGGGTACGGCGTGACCATGCACAGCAACGCGACGAGTTTGAGGAAGCGGCCTTCGCCAATACGCTCGGCCAGCAATGCGGAGAGCGGTTGCGAGAGCAGCTGAATGACGGTCACCAGGAACAGGCAATCGAGAATCGTCGAACGTGCGATGCCCTGATACTGGGTGACGTAGGTGATCATGAAGGTGTTGGTAAAGAAGAACCCGGCCGAACCGATGGTCACGGCAGCGGCAGCAAACAGGATCTGCCGCCAGCAGGTACGGATCACGTCCTTCACCGGGTACTTGGAAGTCTCGTTGTTGTCCCGGGCCTTGGCGAATTCCGGCGACTCGTGAACCCCTGAACGGATCATCAGGCCGACCATCATCAACACACCGCTGGCGAGAAACGGCAGACGCCAGCCCCAGGCGAGGAAGTCCTCTGGCTCAAGGGAAGTCACCAGACGAAAGGCGATCAACGCCAGCAACAAACCGGCCGGGCTGCCGAGTTGCGCGAATGATGCATAGAACGTCTTGCGCTTGGCCGGTGCATGCTCGCTGGCCATCAACACCGCCCCGCCCCACTCGCCTCCGACCGAAATGCCCTGGATCAAACGCAGCACAATCAGACCGATCGGCGCCCAGATACCGGCGCTGGCGTAGCTCGGCAACAGACCGATTCCGGCGGTCGCCAACCCCATCAGGGCCATGGTCACCAGCAGCATTTTCTTACGACCGAGGCGATCACCCAGATGACCGAACACCATGCCGGCCATCGGGCGAGCGATGAAGCCGACGGCGAAACTGCCGAACGCTGCCAGGGTACTCATCACCGGGTCGTGGCTGGGAAAGAACACTTGCCCGAGCACCAGCGCGGCCGCCGTGGCATAGATGTAGAAGTCGTAGAACTCGATGGTCGTGCCAATGAAGGCTGCCGCCGCCGCTCGACGCGGTTGAGGGGTAGTGTGCATGCAAGGACCCTGTGTATTTATAGTTTTGGGCAGGTACTGAAGGCTGTTTACGGGTTGCACTCTGTGGCGCTTGTTAGCTTTATCGCTTCCGTGCCAGGATTAGTCAATTTTCAAATTCTTATCTTTACTATTAGCCCTGCTACTACCAGGAGTTTTATGCCCTCCACTTCTAACCCTTGGGTCGGTCGCCGCTTTCTGAATGACCGCCTCGACTGGAACCTGCTGCGCACCTATTTGGTGATCGGCCAGGAAGGCAGCATGAGCCGGGCCGCCGCGCGATTGCACATCACGCAGTCAGCCGTCAGCCAGGCACTGAAACGGCTGGAAGAACAATTGGAATGTGTGTTGATTGCCCGTAGCGGGCGACGGTTTGATCTGACGGAAACCGGGGAGGAAGTCCTGCGCATTGCGGCGGATATTTACGGAGATATTTCACGACTGGGTACGGTGGTGGAAAGTCGTAACGACGACGTGGTCGGCAAGATTCGCATCCTTACCGTCAGCGGCGTGCAAGCACGGCATTACGACGAGTTCCTCGCCGATTTCCACGAAACCCATCCGAAAATCGAGTTTGAAGTCGAAGTGATGGGCAGCTCGAACATCATCAGTTCACTGCTGCAAAAGACGGCGACCGTTGGCGTCGGCCTGTGCCGTTTACCGCAGCCGCGACTGGAGCAGCGAGTACTGTTTCGTGAGACGTATGCGTACTTTTGTGGGCAGCGTCATCGGTTGTTCGGGCAAGAGAATCTGACCCTGGAAGAGCTTGCGGCGGAGAACTTTGTCAGCTTCACCAGTGACCAACTCGGGGGCAATCTTTCACCCCTGACATTGTTCCGCGACCAGCAAGGCTTTACCGGCAAGATCGTCGCTTCATCGACGAGTTTCGAAGAGATTTATCGCTTGATCTGCTCAGGATTCGGCATTGGCTGCCTGCCGACGCACCTGGTACGAAGGGATGTCGAGCAAGGTTTGCTCTGGCGCTTGCCGCCGGAAGATGGGGTGGTGGATTTCGATATCCAGCTACTGTGGAATCGCGAGCAGAAGATGAGTCAGGCCGAAACCGTGTTCCTCGAAAGCTTCCAGCACATGCTCAGTATCCGTGAGCCTGTGCTGTGAAGCCTTGATCACTTAGACGTGAGGGTCGCCCGGTGCTTTGCTCGGTGTAGCGTATTGCGGCTTCAAGTGACCGTCCTGATCGAGTAACCAGGCATCCATGATCTGCCGCACTACGGGACCTGCGACGCGACCGCCAGCCTCGCCGTTTTCGATCATCACCGAGATGACAATCTTCGGATGTTCGGCCGGGGCAAAACCGACGAACAAGGCGTTGTCGCGGTTACGCTCCAGGGTTTTCGCCCGGTTGTAACGCTCGCCCTGTTTGATCGCCACCACTTGCGCCGTACCACTCTTGCCGGCGATGCGGTACTGAGCGCCCAGCGCTGCCGCCCGCGCAATCCCGCGAGCGTCGTGCATTACCATTTGCATGCCGTGGTTGACCTGCTCCCAGTCACGCGGGTCCTTCAACAGGATGTTTGGAATTGGGTGCTCATCCACTGGCGCAACACCGTCCACCGTTTTGGCCAGGTGCGGCCGGTTCCACACACCTTTGTTGGCGATCAGTGCAGTAGCCTGGGCGAGCTGCAATGGAGTGACCTGCATATAACCCTGGCCGATGCCGAGGATCACGGTCTCACCCGGAAACCATGCCTGACGGCGCGTGGCACGCTTCCAGGCTTGCGATGGCATCAGGCCCGCAGACTCTTCGAACATGTCCAGCGAGACTTTCTCGCCGAGGCCGAACATGGCCATGTAGTCATGCAGTCGGTCGATGCCCAGCTTGTGGGCCAGGTCGTAGAAGTAGGTGTCGTTGGAGCGCATGATCGCCGCGTCCATGTCCACCCAGCCATCGCCGCTGTGGTTCCAGTTGCGGTACTTGTGATCGAAGTCCGGGAGTTGGTAATAACCGGGGTCGAAGACACGGGTCTGCGGGGTAACGACGCCGGCGTCGAGGCCGGCAATGGCCACTTCCGGCTTGATGGTCGAACCCGGTGCGTAGAGACCGCGTAGTACTCGGTTGAACAGCGGCCGGTCGATGGAGTCGTGGAGCGCTGCGTATTCCTTGAAGCTGATCCCGGTAACGAACAGGTTCGGGTCGAAGCTTGGCTTGCTGACCATCGCGAGCACTTCGCCGGTCGACGGATCGAGTGCGACCACCGAACCGCGACGATCACCCAAGGCTTCCTCGGCGGCTTCCTGAAGTTTGACGTCGAGGCTCAGTACGATGTTTTTGCCTGGGATCGGATCGGTGTGCTTGAGCACTCGCAGGACCCGGCCCTGAGCGTTGGTTTCGACCTCTTCGTAACCCACTTGGCCGTGCAACTGCGACTCGTAGAATTTTTCGATGCCGGTCTTGCCGATCGATTGAGTGCCACGGTATTCCACCGTGTCCAAGGCTTTGGATTCTTTCTCGTTGATGCGGCCGACGTAGCCGATCGAATGCGCAAAGTGCGCGCCCATCGGGTAGTGGCGAACGAATTGCGGCTCTACGTCGATCCCTGGCAGACGGAACTCGTTGACCGCCAACACCGCGATTTGTTCTTCGCTGAGCTCGTAGAACAAGGTGACCGGCACGAATGGATGTCGGGTCTGCTTCATTGCCTTGTCGAACAGCGCTCGATCTTCTGTCGGCAAGTGCAGGAGGCTGACAACTTCATCCAGCTCCTCTTTAACATCGGAGGCGCGTTCGCGGGTGATGGTCAGGTTGAAGCTGGGACGGTTGTCCGCCAGAACTACGCCGTTGCGGTCGTAGATCAATCCGCGCGTGGGGGTGATCGGCAGGACGTGGACCCGGTTGTTTTCAGAGATCGTCGAGTGATAATCAAATTCGACCACCTGCAGGACATACATGCGCACGACCAGCGCGCAGGTAATGGCAACAACGAACAGGGCGCAAGCCATCAGTCTTTTGTTGACCAGGCGCGTCTCTTTTTCGTGGTCCTTGATCGGTATCGGTTGGGGCATTTCTGCAGCAGCTCTTTTACTTAAAGGGGGCGCCAATCCGTAGGCTTGAAATCAGTCCGTTAAAAAAACGAGCTGCACCATACCAAAAACCGGGCGGTCACTTTAGTGCGATTTCCTCTAACGGTTGTCCTTGAAGGCCAAAACGACGGTCGGCTTTTTTTATAACTCGTGCGTTTTGCTCAAGATTGATATTCCCATTCATGCATTTTTCTTGAAGAAGGGCCTGTAGATACTGGGTGCATGTCATTCCGTTTGGTTTTTTTGGAGTCTTTCATGCATCCACGATTTCAGCGTTTACTGGGTTCCAATGGATTTTCCATTGGGCTTGAACTGCCGCTGGATAACGATTGGTCCAGCGATGGGCAGCGACAGCGAATTGCCGAGGAGCGGCCGTTTGGTGTTCCGGACCTGAAGCAGCACGCCGCTATGGCAAGCCTCGCAGACAAGGCTGGTTTCAGTGCTCTGTGGGTACGCGATGTGCCGGTTTATGATCCCGAATTTGGTGATGCGGCACAGGTGTTCGAAACCTTTTCCTATCTTGGCTACCTGGCTGGAATCACCGACAACATCATGCTGGGGACAGCGGCGGTTGTATTACCGCTACGTCAACCTTGGTTAACGCTCAAGGCAGCCAACAGTGTTGATGAACTGAGTGATGGGCGTCTGCTATTGGGTGTGGCCAGTGGCGACCGACCTATGGAGTATCCGTTATTTGGTGTGGACTACGATCAGCGGGGAGAGATCTTTCGCGATACGGTCGAGTTGTTGCGAAGCCAAGGTGAAGGCCGCCTGCCGGAAGGTGCTCGCCTGTTACCGAAGCGAGATCAGCCGGTGCCATTGCTGGTTGCAGGTCTTGGTCAGCAATCCCCGGCGTGGATTGGCCAACATATGGATGGCTGGCTCGCCTACCCTGGCACTCCGGATGAGCATCGGCGCCGAGCGGGACTGTGGCGGGAGGTCGGTGGCGACAAACCCTACATCAGCTTCGTTCACCTGGATCTGGCGGCCAATCCTCATGCACCGATGCGACGTGTACGTTTTGGCGGCAGCTGCGGGAGGCTGGCATTGATTGATGAGCTTCAGGCTTTGCGTGACGCCGGTGTGCAGCACGTTGGCTTACATCTGCGTCGTAGCGAACGACCGGTTGCCGAGGTTATTGAAGAGATCGCTGAATACGTTCTGCCGAAGTTTCACTAACGATGCTGCTGGAACCAGGGATAGCCGATGGGCTGTCCCTTTTTTGCCACGACACTTTCCTGCGGGCAAAACAAAACCCCTACCTGCATACGCAGATAGGGGTTTCGGAATTTAATCTTGACGATGACCTACTCTCACATGGGGAAACCCCACACTACCATCGGCGATGCATCGTTTCACTGCTGAGTTCGGGATGGGAT
>NZ_JAHUWL010000029.1:0-20421 GCF_019219045.1 Pseudomonas sp. PDM25 | reverse complement strand
CAGATGCATTCTTTATCGGCGCTTGGGTGAAAGGAGGAGGGGCGAAATCTCCCACGGTCTGTACTGCGTCAACAGTCGGAATCGAGCCTTGTCCCTCCTCCTCCCTTCAAGTCCTACCATACAAGCGGGCTTGCTCGCGAAGAACGATAACGCGGTCTAACTAATCAACACTACGAGGCAAATGCAACGTCACCCTCAACCCGCCTTCACGCAAATTCTGCAGGCTGACCTCACCGCCATGGCTATGCGCGATATTTCGCGCAATCCCCAACCCCAACCCATAACCCTGCTGCTGCCCGGCCAAGCGGAAGTGCGGCTCGAACACCTGCTCCATCCGCTGTTCCGGCACGCCGGGCCCTTCATCGTCCACATGCAGGATGAACGCACTCGGGTCGTCATCAATGTGCAAATGCGCTTTCTGGCCATACTTCAAGGCATTGTCGATCAGGTTGCCGATGCAACGCTTGAGCGCCAGCGGCTTCCCCGGATACGCCGCCAGCGCACGCCCTTGTTGAGTAACGCGACCATTGCCGTTGGGCGCCAGATACGGTTCCACCAGACAATCAAGTACATGGTTGAGGTCCACCGGCTCGATGTTTTCGTGGATGTCGGTGTCTTTCACGCATTGCAGCGCGCCTTTGACCAGCAGCTCCAGCTCATCCAGATCACGGCCGAACTTGGCTTGCAGCGTTTCGTCTTCGAGCAATTCAACGCGTAACCGCAAGCGGGTAATCGGCGTGCGCAAGTCATGAGAAATCGCGCTGAACAACTGGCTGCGCTCGGTCAGGTAACGGCTGATGCGTTCGCGCATCGCATTGAAGGCGCGGCCGACCTCGATCACTTCACTGCCGCCACCCTCGGCCACTGGCTCGACTTCCGCGCCGAGGGACATGTCCCGTGCTGCCCGCGCCAAACGCTTGAGCGGCCGGCTCTGCCAGTGCACCAGCAGGCCAATGAACAACAGCAAGAAGCCGCTGGTGAGCACGATGAACCAGACTTGCTGCGCCGGCAGGCCTTGCTCTTCAAGACTGGTGTAGGGCTCGGGCAACAGTGAGGCGATGTACAGCCACTCGCCCGGTGCCATCTGGATTTGCGTGACCAATACCGGCGGGTTCACCGGCTCCAGGGTCAGCGCGTAATGCGCCCAGGAGCGCGGCAATTCATCGAGTTTCAGACCGCCGTTGAAGATCCGCAGGTCTTCGGGGCTGACGAAGGTCACCGAGATATCAATGTCCTGGCCCAGGGACTGGCGCAACACTTCGTCCACCGCTTTGAGCACGGCTTCCTTGCGCGGGGTGATCGGCAGCACTTCCATGCCCAAGGGTTTGTCGTTGAGCGTCACCACAAAACGGGTGCCGCCCATGCTGCGCAACTGGTCGAGTACCAATGGCCGAAACGCTACTGGCAGAGAGCGGAAGTAACTGACGCTGGCGGTCATCGAATGAGCGAGGCTACGGGCGCTGGTCACCAGGCCTTCAAGCTGGGTGGCGCGCAGTTGCGAGACCCAAATCACGCTCGACAACGTCTGGGCGAACAACACTGCCAACAGCGTCAGCAGCAGCATCCGCCCGAGCAGCGAACGTGGCACGGGAATCCGCGCGGCGAGTTTGCGGAAAAACTCAGTGGCCATTGCTGGCAACCACATTGGCGGCCAGTTGGTAGCCGCTGCCGCGCACGGTACGGATCAGTCGTGGTGGTTTTTCGGTGTCGCGCAGGCGCTGGCGCAACCGGCTGACGGCCATGTCGACGATGCGATCCAGCGGCATCAAATCACGGCCACGGGTGGCGTTGCCGATAGTGTCGCGGTCGAGGATTTCCTGGGGGTGATCGAGGAACAGTTTCAGCAGCGCGAAATCGGCGCCGGAGAGAATCACTTCTTCGCCGTCGATGTGGAACAGGCGATGGCTGACCATGTCCAGCCGCCAGTCATCGAAGGCCAGCACTTCACTGCCGGAACGCTCCTGCCCGAACTGAGCGCGACGCAACAGGGCTTTGATGCGCGCTTGCAATTCACGCGGGCTGAAGGGTTTGCCAAGGTAATCGTCGGCGCCCAATTCCAGACCGATGACGCGGTCGGCCTCGTCGGAGCTGGCGGTGAGCATAATGATCGGCACCTGCGCCTGACGCGGGTGCTGACGGATCCAGCGGCAGAGGCTGAAGCCGTCTTCGTCCGGCAGCATCACGTCGAGGATCACCAGATCGCTCGGCGCCTCGTTCATCGCCTGACGAAAGCCTGCGCCGTCCGGCGTGGTTCGCACCTGAAAACCCGCGCGGGTCAGGTAGGTGTCCAGCAACTCGCGTATCTCTTGATCGTCATCGACCAACAAAATCGACTTGTTGACTGAGCTCACAGGGGCGGCATCCTTGTTGTTTGAATTGGGCGGATTATGCCTTAAGCGCTGATTCTACAAACACCACAAAACCCATGTGGGAGCGGGCTTGCTCGCGAAAGCGGTGTATCAGTCGACATCTCTGTTGAATGTCAGTCCGCATTCGCGAGCAAGCCCGCTCCCACATTTGATCGCATTTCAAGCCTGGTCGAGCGCCACACCCGCGCCAACAAGGCCGGAATACGGCGCCGTCACCAGCCACACCGGGATGCCTTTGAAATAATCGCTCATGCAGCCCTTGTCGGCAAAGCACCGGGCAAAGCCGCTTTCGATGAAGAAATCGGCGAACCGCGGAATCACTCCGCCGACGATGTACACACCGCCACGCGCGCCTGTGGTCAGCACGTTGTTGCCGGCCACACGACCCAGCCAGCAGCAGAACTGCTCAAGTACTTCCAGGGCAATTGGATCGCCGGCCAGGCCGGCAGCCGTGATCGCTTCCGGTGTTTCGAGCACAGGTTCATGACCGTCCACCGCACAAATCGCCCGATAGACCCGCGGCAAGCCGCTGCCGCTCAACGCCGTTTCGGCGCTGACATGACCGATCTCATTGAAGATGTGCTGCCACAGTTGAGTTTCCCGTGGGCTGCTCAGTGGCAAATCGACGTGACCGCCCTCCCCAGGCAACGCGGCGAAACGACCTTCGCCCAGATCCAGCAACGTGCCAACACCGAGGCCAGTCCCCGGACCGATCACCACCGCCGGCCGCAACGGTTCCGGCGTGCCTTCGCAGACCACCCGAAACTCGTCCGGCTGCAAACGGGTCATGCCCAGCGCCATGGCCGAGAAGTCGTTGACCAGCAACAGTTGATCCACCTGCAAGGTCTTGCAAAACCCCTTGCGGCTGAGTCGCCAGTGATTGTTGGTGAACTTGAATTCATCACCGCTGACGGGACCGGCCACCGACAGGCACACCGAACCGATCGAACCCGGCGCCAGGCCAAGCCCGCTCAGGTAGAGGGCAATCGCCTCTTCCGGGCTGGCATGGTCGGCCGTTGCCAGCACCTGGATCGATTCCAGCTGCTGGTTTTTCCACAACGCGAAACGTGCGTTGGTCCCACCGATGTCACCGACCAAAGCCAGTTTCAATTAAGCGTCTCCAGGGCAGAAGTAAAGGCGCTGGCGCCCTGCTCTGCGGAGCTGAAGGCCATGCGCATGAAACCAAACAGTTCGCGACCGCTGCCGATGTTATTGCCCAACAGGCCTTTGGCAGGTTCGCGCGCTGCGAATTCTTCGGCGTCCACCTTAAGCTCCAGGGTGCCTTTGACGCCATCGACACGGATGATATCGCCCTCTTGGACCCGCGCCAAAGCGCCGCCCACATACGCTTCGGGACTGACGTGAATCGCCGCCGGGATTTTCCCAGACGCACCGGACATGCGCCCGTCGGTGACCAGCGCCACTTTGAAGCCGCGATCCTGCAGCACGCCGAGGAACGGCGTCATCTTGTGCAGCTCCGGCATGCCGTTGGAACGCGGGCCCTGGAAGCGCATCACCGCGACAAAATCCTTCTCGAGCAAACCGGCCTTGAACGCATCGGCCAGATCCTGCTGATCCTGGAACACCATGGCCGGTGCTTCGACGACCTGGTTTTCCAACGCGACAGCGGACACTTTCATCACGCCACGGCCGAGGTTGCCTTCCATCACCCGCAAGCCGCCCTCTGGCGAGAACGCACGTGCCACCGGACGCAGGATGGTTTCGTCGAGGCTTTCGATCGGGCCTTCGCGCCAGACCAGCTCACCGTTATCAAGGAATGGTTCCACGGTGTAGCGGCTCAGGCCATGACCGAGAACAGTGTTGACGTTTTCGTGCAGCAGCCCGGCTTCCAGCAGTTCGCGGATCAGAAACGACATGCCGCCCGCCGCCTGGAAGTGGTTGATGTCGGCTTTGCCATTCGGGTAGACGTGGCTCAGGGTCGGCACCACCTCGGAGAGGTCGGCCATGTCCTGCCAGGTCAGTTGAATGCCCGCCGCCATGGCGATCGCTGGCATGTGCAGCGTGTGGTTGGTCGAACCGCCGGTGGCGTGCAGGGCCACGATGGAGTTAACCAGCGAACGTTCGTCGACGATTTCGCCGATCGGCATGAAGTCGCCGCTCTGCTTGGTCAGACGCGTGACCTGATGCGCGGCTTCGCGGGTCAGGGCATCACGCAACGGGGTGTTCGGGTTGACGAAAGAGGCGCCCGGCAAGTGCAGGCCCATGACTTCCATCAGCAACTGGTTGGTGTTGGCGGTGCCGTAAAAGGTGCAGGTACCCGGGCTGTGGTAGGACTTCATCTCCGATTCCAGCAGCTCTTCGCGGCTGGCCTTGCCTTCGGCATAACGCTGGCGCACATCGGCCTTCTGCTTGTTGGAAATGCCCGAGACCATCGGCCCGCCCGGCACGAAGATCGTTGGCAGATGACCGAAACGCAACGCGCCCATCATCAGGCCCGGGACGATCTTGTCGCAGATGCCGAGCATCAGCGCGCCGTCGAACATGTTATGAGACAGCGCCACGGCAGTGGACAGGGCAATCACTTCGCGGCTCGGCAGGCTCAGTTCCATGCCTGGCTCGCCCTGGGTCACGCCATCGCACATGGCGGGGGTGCCGCCGGCGAACTGGCCGACGGAGCCGATTTCGCGCAGGGCCTTTTTGATCTGTTCAGGAAAAACTTCGTACGGCTGGTGCGCCGAGAGCATGTCGTTGTAGGACGAAACAATCGCAATGTTGGCGGAGTTCATCATCCGCAGACTGTTCTTGTCGTCGGTGCCGCAACCGGCCACGCCGTGGGCGAAGTTGGCGCATTGCAGCTTGCCGCGCATGGGACCGTCGCTGGCAGCACCACGAATCAGTGCAAGGTAAGCCTCACGCGTGGCGCGGCTGCGGGCGATAAGCCGTTCGGTGACCTCAAGGACGCGGGGATGCATGTTTAGAACTCCAGGCTAACGGATGTGGCGACCTGATTGTCTATGCTGAACAAGAGCCGTTGTCGATGGGATGACAGACGGTTTTCTTGATCGGTCGGACCAGTTGATTCAGGTCACTCGTTGTAGATTGAACAAAATATTGCCATTAAAAAGGCTTGTTTTCTATTTTTATGCGAATAATCTTGTAATTCCAACAACAAAACGACGGCGGCCCTGTTAAATGACTCTTCGAATCGCAATCAATGGTTTTGGCCGAATTGGCCGTAACGTCCTGCGCGCACTGTATACCCAAGGTTATCGCCAGGATCTGCAGATCGTTGCCATCAATGACCTGGGCGACAGCGCGATGAACGCTCATCTGCTCAAGTACGACACTGTTCACGGCACGTTCGATGCCGATGTCCAGCATGATATGGAAAGCCTGACCGTCAACGGTGACCGTATTTCTGTCAGCGCCATTCGCAACCCGGCCGAGCTGCCGTGGGCTGCCGAGCAGATCGACGTCGTATTCGAATGCACCGGTTTGTTCACCGACCGTGCCAAAGCCGCCGCGCATATTACGGCCGGCGCACGCAAAGTGATCATCTCCGCCCCGGCCAAAGGTGCCGACGCCACGGTGGTGTATGGCGTTAACCACGACATTCTGCGCCAATCGCACCAGATCATTTCCAATGCGTCGTGCACTACCAACTGCCTGGCCCCGGTGGCCCAGGTGTTGCACCGCGAGCTGGGAATCGAAAGCGGCCTGATGACCACAATTCACGCCTACACCAACGATCAGCACCTGACCGACGTCTATCATGTCGATCCGTATCGTGCGCGCTCGGCCACCCAGAACATGATTCCGAGCAAAACCGGCGCGGCTGAAGCGGTCGGTCTGGTGCTGCCGGAACTGGCGGGCAAACTGACCGGCATGTCGGTACGCGTGCCGGTCATCAACGTGTCGCTGGTTGACCTGACCGTGCAACTCAAGCGCGAAGCGTCGGCTGATGAAGTGAACGCGCTGCTGAAAGAAGCCAGCCAGCATTCGAAAATTCTCGGTTACAACACCCTGCCGCTGGTCTCCAGCGACTTCAATCACAACCCGCTGTCGTCGATCTTTGACGCCAACCACACCAAGTCCAGCGGCAAGCTGCTCAAGGTGCTGGCCTGGTACGACAACGAATGGGGCTTCTCCAACCGCATGCTCGATAACTGCCTGGCGCTGTGCAACGCTGAATAACCCGCCGTGAAAAAGCAGGAGCAGCACCGATGATCGGTATCAGCTTTACGCAAAAGACCATGGCAGCGCGCAAGCGTATTGCCTTGGTCGCCCATGACCACTGCAAAGTGTTTTTGCTGGACTGGGCCGAGCGGCAGAAAGACAGGCTCGCACAGCATGAACTGGTCGCCACCGGCACCACCGGGTTGTTGTTGCAACAACGCCTGGATTTGCCTGTGGAGAGCATGATCAGCGGTCCGCTGGGCGGCGACCAGCAACTCGGTGCGCGAATCGCCGAGCAGCGGGTCGACATGCTGGTGTTCTTCTGGGACCCGTTCGAACCACAGCCGCACGACCCGGACATCAAGGCGTTATTGCGCGTCGCGGCGGTCTGGAACATTCCCGTCGCCTGCAACGAATGCAGCGCCGACTACCTGCTCAGCAGCCCGATGATGGAGCAGGCGCACGAACATCGGATCCCCGATTACGCGACCTATCTGCTGGGCCGCGCCTAAACCTTCACAAATCAATACTTGACCACTCGAGCGGATGATAAGCATTATCATTCGCTCGAAATGGATCAGGTCCTCCCGTGAGTCAATCTCGCTTTAATCACCTCTTCATCGCCCAGCGAGTCTCTCTGCTGCGCACATTGGAGAGGATGGTCAACAATCACAGCACCGCCGAAGACCTCCTGCAGGAGACCTACCTGCGAGTGACCCGGGCGCTTAGTGAGCGGGCCATTGATCACCTTGAACCCTTCGTTTTCCAGACCGCTCGCAACCTGGCGCTGGACCATTTGCGCGCGCGGCGCATCCAGTCCCGCACGATGCTCGACGACGTGCCGCTGGACGTGGTGGAAAGCGTCGCCGCCCCCGCCAGCAGTGCGGAAGACGCCGCCCATGCCGAACAATTGCTTGAGCGTTTGAACGTGAGCCTCAATGAACTCAGCGCCCGTCAGCAGCAGATTTTCATCCTCAGCCGTCTGCACGGGCACAGCTATCTGGAGATCGCCGAGAAGCTTGGCGTGTCATTGAGCACGGTGCAAAAGGAGCTGAAATTGATCATGGCGATCTGCATCGGCGTGGCCGAACGGTTAAACGGCGACTGAGTCTGTAGGTTAATTCTCTACGTATGAGGATGACCTGCACTGACTATCGGGCTTTGCTACCCTTGCCCCACTTTCAAGCTTCATTAAAAAAACAGCGGTGCCAAGACACTGCCGAGGAAACACCGTGACGGACACGCTTCCAGTGCCTCCCCCCGCCCCCTCTCCGCCTTCCCCGGCGCAGGACCCCGCAAGTGCGATGGACCAGGCCCTGGACTGGCTGATCGTGCTGGACAATCCGAACGAAGAACAGACTCGACAGTTTCACGACTGGCTGGCCGCCCATCCGTTGCATGCCGAGGCGTTCGCCAAGGCGAAAGCAATCTGGGAGGGCTCGCAGGTCGTGCAATGCGCGCAAACCCTGGCCGCCCGACCGCCGAAAGTGACCGCCCTGTCACGCCTGCGACCGCACTGGAAACCCTTGGCCACCGCCGCCGTGCTGATCCTCGGTTTGTTCAGCTTCAGCAATCTGCCGATTCGCCTGCAGGCCGATCACCTGACCGTGGTCGGTGAACGCCAGCGACTGCAACTGGAGGACGGCTCGAAGGTCCTGCTCAATACCAATTCGGCCTTCTCCAGCACCATCAACGATCAACAGCGCGTGGCCCGTTTGTATCAGGGCGAGGCATTTTTCGAGGTCGCGGCCGATCGCGGCCAGCCGCTGGAAATCGACGCCGGGCCGGTCAAGGCCAGCGTGCGGGACACAGCCTTTGCGGTGCGTTATCTGGACGGTGTGGCACAGGTTCGGGTGCAGCGTGGGGATGTCGACTTGCGAGCGACCCGCGACGACGCGCGAATTCGATTGTCCGCCGGAGAAAGCATTCGCATCGGCCCCAACGGTTTCGATCGTTCCGCCAAACTCGATGCCGCGACCGACCTGGCGTGGGTCCAGGGTCGACTGGTGTTCGAAAACTGCCCGCTGAGCCAGGTGCTGGCGGAGCTGCGTCGTTACTACCCCGGCTGGATCATCAACAACAACGAGCAGTTGGCCGACATCGCCGTCACCGGCAATTACCGCCTCGACCAACCGTTAGACGTGGTCCGCTCGCTGGCCCAGATCACCTCGGCGCGGCTCCAGGAATTCCCGGCGCTGGTGATTTTGAACTAGGGGGCGTTCTCAATTAGTTTCCCCGCCGCGGTGGGGAAACTAATTGAGAACGTCCCCTAGATGAGAATTATTTTTACTCGATAGCCAAACCCCGTACGTCTCGTTATAGCCAATGCAATTGATTCGCATCTTCAGATGCCGATCAGCACCTATAAAGATTCGTGCGACACGGAGCGCTATTGATGTCCTCTCGCCTTACCTGCCAACCTTCTTCACCTTCTCGCGTGCTGTCGCTGCTGACCGCCGCCATCCTGATGGCCGGCAGCGCGCAGCTCTACGCCGCCACCGCGGCCGAGCAACCGACCCGCAACATGGGTGATTACGCGTTCGCCATCCCTCAGCAGTCATTGGTCTCGGCACTCAATGCCTTTACCGCCGTGACCGGTTGGCAAGTCGGCTTGCCGGCAGAACTGGCTGAGGGCGTGGCCTCGCCAGGCGTGCGGGGTTCGCTGCCGCCAGAGAAAGCCCTCGATCGCCTGTTGGTGGGGACCAACCTGAGCTATCGCAAACTGGGCACCAATAACATCGTGCTGGAGAAGCGCAGCAACAGCAGCGCGCTCAACCTGGACCAGGTGACCATCAGCGCCACTCGCCAGGAACAAAGCATCGCCAGCGTGCCGAGCACCGTCACCGTTCACACCCGTGAAGAGCTGGACCGCAACAACGTCAATACCATCAAGGATCTGGTGCGCTACGAACCGGGCGTCTCGGTGGGCGGTGCCGGGACCCGCGGCGGAATCAGCGGCTACAACATTCGCGGCATCGACGGCGACCGGATCCTGACCCAAATCGACGGCGTCGAGATTCCGAACGGCTTCTTCAACGGCCCGTATGCCAAAACCCAGCGTAACTACGTCGACCCGGAAATCATCAAGCGCGTCGAGATTCTGCGCGGCCCGGCCTCGGTGCTCTACGGCAGCAACGCCATCGGCGGCGCCGTCAGCTATTTCACCCTCGACCCGGACGACATCATCAAGCCCGGCCAAGACGTCGGCGCTCGCCTGAAGACCGGGTACAGCTCCGCTGACGAAAGCTGGCTGAAGTCCGCCACCGTCGCCGGCCGCGCCGATCAGTTCGATGGCTTGCTGCATTACAGCCAGCGCGATGGTCACGAAACCGATTCCTTTGGCAGCAACAACGGCACCGGCCTGGACCGTACCGCGGCCAACCCGGAAGACGTGCGAGCCACCAACGTATTGGCCAAGATTGGCTGGAACTACAATGAAAGTTCACGCCTTGGCCTGACCTACGAGAAGTACAAGGACGATCGCGACACCGATCAGAAAAGCGCTTACGGCGGCCCGTACTTCAATGGCCAGCCGACGATCCCGAACAGCATGCTGCCCGGCGGCATGTACCAGTGGCGCACCGGCAACGACACCATTACCCGTGAGCGTTTCGGCCTGGAACACAGCTTCGCACTCGACAGCCTGCTGGCAGACAACGTCAAGTGGAGCCTGAACCATCAGATCGCCAAAACCGATCAGAGCACCGAAGAATTCTATTTCCCGATGACCCGTAGAGTGCTGCGCACCCGCGACACGCTTTACGAAGAGAAACAGTGGGTCTTCGATGCCCAACTGGATAAAGCCTTCAACATCGCTGACACCGGGCACTTGCTGACTTATGGCACCACTATCAAGCAACAGAAAGTCACCGGCTCGCGCAGCGGCGACGGCAAGTGCCTGGCGGTCGGTCGCGGCTGTACGGCCGTCGGCGCGACCAGCGCGGCTGATGTGCTGAAAAAATCCAGCGACTTCCCGGACCCGACCATCAATACCTACAGCCTGTTCGCCCAGGATCAGATCAGCTGGAACAAGTGGACCTTCCTGCCGGGCCTGCGCTACGACTACACCCAGCTCAAGCCGCACATCACCCAGGAGTTCCTCAATACCGTGGCCGCCGACGGTCGCGGTACCGTCAGCGATAAGAACAAAACCTGGCACAAAGTTTCACCCAAGTTCGGCCTGACTTACGCCCTGACCGATCAGTACACCTGGTATGGCCAGTACGCTGAAGGTTTCCGCACGCCAACCGCCAAGGCGTTGTACGGACGCTTCGAGAACACCACCACCGGCTACAGCGTGGCGCCGAACCCGGACCTGGAACCGGAAAAAAGCAAAAGCTACGAGACCGGTCTGCGCGGCAACTTCGAGTCCGGCTCGTTCGATGTGGCGGTGTTCTATAACAAGTACCGCGACTTCATTAACGAAGACGCGGTCACGCCCGGTTACAGCGAGCTGACCTTCCAGAGCAACAACATCAAACACGCGACCATCAAGGGCGCAGAGATCAAGGGCCGCCTGAACCTCGACGCGTTCGGCGCACCACAAGGTCTCTACACCCAGGGCTCGGTGGCCTACGCCTACGGCCGCAACAACGACACCGGCGAGCCGATCAACAGCGTGAACCCGCTGACCGGTGTGTTCGGTCTTGGTTACGACCAGGACAACTATGGCGGCTTGCTCAGCTGGACGCTGGTGAAGAAGAAGGATCGCGTCGACGACAGCAACTTCAAGTCGCCGGACGGTATGAGCAGCCAGTTCAAATCGCCGGGCTTCGGCGTACTCGATCTGACCGGCTTCTACAAAGTCACCGACGACGTAACCGTCAGCGCTGGCGTCTACAACCTGACCGACAAAAAGTACTGGCTGTGGGATGACGTGCGCGGTTACGACAGCGTCGGCGAAGCAGCAGTGCTGAGCCCGGCCAATCTCGATCGCCTGACCCAACCGGGTCGCAACTTCGCGGTCAATCTGGTCTGGGATATCTGACCCTGCCACCTCGTTGCGCTGCTTTTAGAGAAGTGGCGCAGTGAGGTTTTTTTACTGTCACGCACCTTGTTGTTCGTCTCGTTACCAAGCGCCTCTTTTTCTCAAGGACTTCTCATGACCAATCAGGACACTGCTCAACGCCCTGCTCTGCGTTCGCAACGTTTGAACCAGATCACCCACGAGCCTCACACCAGGCTTGATGCCTTGGTCAAAGCCCACGCACCGTTTGAAACCCAGGCCAACTTCGCGCGGTTCGTGGTGGCGCAGTATTTGTTTCAGTCGGAACTGGTGTCGCTGTACAACGATGCCGAATTGACCGCCATCGTCCCGGACCTGCCTGCCCGCTGCCGTGCTGAAGCGGCCAAGGCTGACCTGGCTGATCTGGAAACCGAAGTGCCGCCCCCCGTCGCCGGGGCGGTGAAAAATCCAGCCAAAGCCGAGGCGCTGGGTTGGCTGTTCGTGTCGGAAGGCTCGAAACTTGGCGCGGCGTTTTTGATTAAGCGTGCTGTAGCGCTTGGGTTAAGCGAAACCTTCGGAGCTCGTCATCTCGGTGAACCGGCCGGTGGTCGCGCTGAAGGCTGGAAGCGCTTCGTCAAAACCCTCGACGGGCTGGAACTCAGCGCACAAGAAGAAGCCGAGTTGGATAAAGGCGCAATCGACGCGTTCAACCGCTTTACCGTGTTGCTTGAGCAGGCCTACGCCACCACCCTCGAACTCGCCTGACAATACGGACCTGTGGGAGCGGGCTTGCTCGCGAAAGCGGTGTGTCAGTCAGCATCAATGTTGCCTGTCACACCGCCTTCGTCGGAACGCCGCCCGGAGCAAGCCCGCTCCCACAAGGAAAGCGCATGCCTCACCCAGTCTCCTCAAAACTCGCCCGTTTACTCTTTGGCCTGCTCGCCTACATCAGCCTGGCCATCGGCCTGATCGCCATCATCGTACCCGGCCTGCCGACCACCGAGTTCATCCTGCTGGCCGCCTGGGCCGCGACCAAAAGTTCGCCGCGCCTGAGTGCCTGGCTGGAAAACCATCGGCTGTTCGGTTCCATCCTGCGCAACTGGCGCAACGGCAAAATCATCGCCCGCCGAGCCAAGGTCAGCGTCACCGTGAGCATGCTGCTATGCGCCGGGTTGATACTGGTGATGCTCGATCCTGGCTGGCCGATCTTTCTGGCGATTGCCGGCATGAGCCTGGGCAATCTGTGGATCTGGTCGCGGCCGGAATCATTGCCGACAATTTCCTGAATTTCTGTCCTTTTCAGGGCATTTTCCTGCGCAAACGTTCACCTGCTACCGTTCGTCGGCTTCGCGTTCATGCAACCCCTGCCCACGCCGATGAGCATTAAATGGCGCTGAATGGACTTGGCGAATTGGGTCGATCCCGACTCACAGCCAACACCTCATTCATTCGCGAGCTCGTCCTATGTTCGACTCTCTCTCCATCCGCCTGAAAATCGTCCTGCTGTCCGGTCTGTGCCTGCTGGGCGTGGTCGTCCTGATCGTCGGCATGAACATCTACCAGACCGATCAGAACGATGAACTGGTCAGCGCCTCCAGCAGCAACATGCTCACCGCCAGCGTGCAGAACCTGCTCCAGGCCAAGGCCGCCGAGCAAGCAGTGCGGGTGCAGAAGACCTTCGGTGAAAGCCTGCTGGTGGTGACCGCCCTGGCCGATCAGATCAAGGACATGCGCACCATGGCGAGCACGCGCTCCCTTGAGGCCGGCGCCCTGCGTGAAGAGTTGAACCAGAGCCTGAAAACCGCCTTCGAGCGCAACAGTAAAGTGCTCGGCATCTGGCTGGCATTCGAACCCAATGGCCTCGACGGCAAGGACAGCGAGTTCGCCAACGATGCCGTTCGCCAATCCAACGAAGCCGGTCGTTTCGCCAGTTACTGGAGCCGTGCCGGCGGTGTCGGGATCAACACGATCATGGTCGAAGACGACATGACCAAAACCACCTTGAGCCTCAGCGGCACGCCCTATAACAGTTGGTACACCTGCCCTCGCGATAGCAAGCGCACCTGCCTGCTCGACCCGTATGCCGACACTGTCGCCGGCAAGGAAATGCTGATGACCACCATTTCCGTACCGCTGCTGGTGGATGGCAAATCCATCGGCGTGGTCGGTGTGGACATCGCCCTCGACGCGCTGCAAGCGGCGGCTGTCGACTCCCAACGCGATCTGTTCAACAGCGCCGGGCACATGCTGATTGTCTCCGGCAGCGGCGTACTCGCCGGTTACAGCGTCGACGCGAGCAAGGTCGGTAAAAGCATCGGCGACACCCTGGGCGCAGACGGCAAGGACGTTCTGCAATTGCTCAGCGCTGGCACGCCGAAGATTCTCGAACAGGGCGACCTGATCCGAGCGGTATACCCGGTCAGTCCGATTGCCGAGTCCAAAGCCTGGGGCGTGGTGATCGACCTGCCGAAACACGTGTTGCTGGCCGACTCGGTCAAGTTGCAAGCCGTACTCGATGACGCCCAGCAAAGCGGCACGATCAAAGCCGTTTTGGTGGCGGTGATTGCCGGCATGGTCGGGCTGTTGCTGATCTGGCTCACGGCGTCCGGCGTGACCCGGCCGATCAACAGCGTGGCCGAGATGCTCAAGGCGATTGCCAGCGGCGACGGCGACCTGACCCAGCGTCTGCACTACAGCAAGACAGACGAACTGGGCGAACTGGTGAGCTGGTTCAACCGCTTCCTCGACAAGCTGCAACCGACCATCGCGCAGATCAAACAAAGCATCACCGATGCGCGCGGCACCGCCGACCAGTCTTCGGAAATCGCCCGTCAGACCAGCGAAGGCATGCAAGTGCAGTTCCGCGAAATCGACCAGGTCGCCACCGCGTCCAACGAAATGAGCGCCACCGCCCACGACGTCGCCAACAGTGCCTCGAACGCGGCTAACGCGGCGAAAGGCGCCGACCAGTCGGCCCGCGACGGCATGCAGATCATCGAACGCAGCACCCGCGACATCAATCAACTGGCCGACGAAGTCAGTAAGGCGGTGACCGAAGTCGAAGCGTTGGCGGTCAACAGCGAGCAGATCGGCTCGGTGCTGGAGGTGATCCGCAGCATCGCCGAACAAACCAACCTGCTGGCGCTCAACGCGGCGATTGAAGCGGCGCGGGCCGGCGAGAGCGGTCGCGGGTTTGCGGTGGTCGCCGATGAAGTACGCAACCTGGCCAAACGCACCCAGGATTCGGTGGAAGAAATCCGCATCGTGATCGAACGCATCCAGACCGGCACTCGCGGCGTGGTGGCCACGATGCATTCGAGCCAGACCCAGGCTCACAGCAACGCCGGGCAGATTCAGCAAGCGGTGCAGGCCTTGAGCAAAATCAGCGACGCGGTGACGGTCATCAGCGACATGAACCTGCAAATCGCCAGCGCCGCCGAACAGCAAAGCGCCGTGGCCGAAGAGGTCAACCGCAACGTCTCGGCGATCCGCACCGTCACCGAAACCCTGACCGGTCAGGCCACCGAATCGGCGCAGATCAGCAGCCACCTCAACTCGCTGACCTCGCATCAGATGAAATTGATGGACCAGTTTCGGGTGTAATACAACTTCCATGACCGCAGAAAATCCCCTGTGGGAGCGGGCTTGCTCGCGAAGGCGTAGTGTCAGTCGATATCAATGTTGCTGACCTACCGCCTTCGCGAGCAAGCCCGCTCCCACAGAGATTAGTGTTCAGCTGGCCTCATCGTTTTCATCTGACAGCGCCGTTTTTTGATCTATGCTCGGGCTCTCGTTCCGGAGGGCCTTCGATGACTGATTTACTCACGTCCATTCAAGCTGCACTCGGCTTGCCTCGCACCCAGGTCAAGTTCACCTCGAGCGGCGCCTTGCCCTCGGCGTTTGCCGTCACCGACCTGGCATGCGCCAGCATTGCCGCTGCCGGTCAGGCTGTCAGCGAATGGCTGCAGCAACAAACCGGTCGTTTACCCACCCTTGAGGTCGACCGCCGCCTCGCTTCTTTCTGGTTCGCCACTTCTATCCGCCCGATAGGCTGGAGCGTCCCGCCACTCTGGGACCCCGTCGCCGGTGACTACGCGGCCAAAGACGGATGGATCCGCCTGCACACCAACGCCCCCCATCACCGCGCCGCTGCCGAAAAAGTGCTCGGCGCCTGTGCCGACCGTGCAGCGATGGCGAGCAAGGTTGCTCAATGGGCCAAAGGCGATCTGGAGCAAGCCGTGGTCGATGCAGGTGGCTGCGCCGCCGAGATGCGTAGCTGGGCGCAATGGCAGACGCATCCCCAAGGTCAGGCCGTGAACGCCGAGCCACTGATTCAGTTGGCGGACAACAGCCGCCAGAACGCGAAACCGTGGCAAGGCTCGGTGGCGCAACCGCTGGCCGGCGTCAAGGTGCTGGATTTGACTCGAGTGCTCGCCGGCCCCATCGCCAGCCGTTTCCTGGCAGGCCTCGGCGCCGACGTTTTGCGCATCGACCCACCGACCTGGAACGAACCGGGCGTGGTGCCGGAAGTCACCCTGGGCAAACGCTGCGCGCGTCTGGACCTGCACGACAAGACTGATCGCGCGGTGTTCGAAAGCCTGCTCAAGGACGCTGACATTCTGCTCCACGGCTACCGCGCCGATGCACTGGAACATCTCGGTTACGGCGCCGCCGAACGCCAGAAGCTGGCGCCCGGCCTGATCGACGTCAGCCTCAATGCCTACGGTTGGAGCGGCCCGTGGCAGAACCGCCGCGGCTTCGACAGCCTGGTACAAATGAGCAGCGGAATCGCCGACGCCGGCATGCACTGGAAGCGCGCAGACAAGCCAACGCCATTGCCCTTGCAAGCGCTCGATCACGCCACCGGGTATTTGATGGCGGCCAGTGCGATTCGATTATTGGGGCGCGGTGGCGCGGCACGGTTGTCGTTGGCGCGTACGGCGAAGTTGCTGATTGAAAACGGCCCGGGAACCGATGAGCCGTTGCGGGCGGAGGATGGCAGCGATCAAGGGCTGTTGGTGGAGCAGACGCCTTGGGGTCCGGCGCATCGACTTCATGTGCCGCTGAAGATTACGGGGACGCCGTTGCAGTGGACACTTGCGGCTTCAGAATTGGGTTCCCATCGCGCGCAGTGGTAGACGACCGATCGTTCCCTTGCGGATGATTGTTCCCACGCTCTGGTGTGCACCCCAAAAGTTGGACACGACCGATGGGGTGTTTCATGGGAAAGTACACGGTTAAAGCGAAGCTATCATCGGTCCACTCTCGGACACGGCGACACCCGGATGAGCTATCAATAAAAGAAACTCCGAGGGCAGGCTTGAGGTCTGCCCTGATTCAATGGCTGTTTGAAGGAGAGAAATCAATGGCAACGTTCGAGCCCGGTCACCTGCACATCGAGCGCTACGCGCTGAACAAGGATGATTACCGTTACAACCTGCACATTGAATATGCCGTCAGCCAGGATCCCAAGGAGGGCGAAGGCATGCTCTTCAAGATGCATGGTTCGGTTGGGGACAAGGCATTGCAGGAAGAATTCTTCCTGCCCAAGGACCAGGCCTTCGACTTCGCCCGACATGTCACACGCATCGCGCAGAAGTACGGGATGCCCAAAGAGGCCAGTATCGGCTCGATACACAAGGAGTACGACGCCATGTTTGAAGATGTGCGGGCGCAGCTCCACGTCAAATCCGGCGACCCGATAAAACCCGAGCATCTGGATCGAATCTGAAGGTCCCCCCACACCCTAACCTTCCCGAAACGTCGGACCGCCCCGAGGGGCGAGGGGACTGATCGAGTTGCTCTTTCGAGTGACATCGACCTGAGATATCGAGTCGGACTCAGGTTTCGAAAAGCCCCCAATCTGCACCCTTTCCCCCTCTCCCCACTGGGGAGAGGGCTGGGGTGAGGGGTCGATCTTCCTGCCAACTCCAATCTCAAGATTTCACCCCAGCCCTCCTCCAAGGCATACTTGCCACCCTCCGCACTCCAGAACCCAAAAACGCCCCATGCGTATCCACGTCAGCTTCATCGACCGCGTCGGCATTACCCAGGAAGTCCTGGCCCTGCTCGGTGGGCGCAATCTCAACCTGGATGCGGTGGAAATGATTCCGCCCAACGTCTACATCGACGCCCCGACCCTAAGCCCGGAAGTCCTCGAAGAACTGCGCGATGCGCTGTTCAGTGTGCGCGGCGTGCAAGCAGTGACGGTGGTCGACATTCTTCCCGGTCAGCGCCGGCACCTGCAGCTTGATGCGTTGCTCGCGGCCATGACCGACCCGGTCCTGGCGCTGGACAGTGCCGGCAAAGTGCTGCTGGCCAACCCGGCATTGATTGCGTTGTACGGTCGCGAGCCTGACGGCGAAAGCATCGCCGACCTGTTCGCCGACCCGGCACTGCTCGAAGCCCTGCTGGAAAACGGCTTCCGCCTGCCGCTGCGGGAAGTCACCGTCAACGGCCAGACGTTACTGCTGGACGCCACACCGATTACCGACGCCGGCGCCCTGCTGACCCTGTATCAACCCAACCGTATCGGCGAACGCCTCTCGGCGCTGCACCACGACCATGCCGAAGGTTTCGATGCGCTGCTCGGTGAATCCCCGGCGATTCGCACCCTCAAGGCTCGCGCCCAACGCGTGGCGGCCCTTGATGCGCCGTTGCTGATCCAGGGCGAAACCGGCACCGGCAAAGAACTGGTGGCGCGAGCCTGCCACGCCATCAGCGCCCGGTGCAGTTCGCCATTTTTGGCGCTGAACTGCGCGGCATTGCCGGAGAACCTCGCCGAAAGCGAACTGTTCGGCTACGCCCCCGGCGCCTTCACCGGCGCACAACGGGGTGGCAAACCGGGGCTGATGGAACTGGCCAACCAGGGCACAGTGTTTCTCGATGAGATCGGCGAGATGTCGCCGTACTTGCAGGCCAAATTGCTGCGCTTCTTGAACGACGGCAGTTTCCGCCGGGTGGGCGGGGATCGTGAGGTGAAGGTCAATGTGCGGATCCTCAGCGCCACGCACCGCGATCTGGAAAAAATGGTCAGCGAAGGTTCGTTCCGCGAAGACCTGTTCTATCGCCTCAACGTCCTGAACGTCGAAGTCCCGCCCCTGCGCGAACGCGGCCAGGACATCCTGCTGCTGGCCCGCTACTTCATGCAGCAGGCCTGCGCGCAGATCCAGCGCCCGGTCTGTCGCCTGGCGCCCGGCACCTATCCGGCACTGCTGGGCAATCGCTGGCCGGGCAACGTGCGGCAATTGCAGAACGTGATTTTCCGCGCCGCTGCGATTTGCGAGAGCAGCCTGGTCGACATTGGCGACCTCGATATCGCCGGCACCTCCGTGGCGCGTCAGAGCGACAGCGACGTTGACAGCCTCGAACAGGCGATGGAAGAGTTCGAAAAAACCCTGCTGGAAAAACTCTACGTCAGCTACCCCTCGACCCGCCAACTGGCCAGCCGCCTGCAAACCTCCCACACCGCGATTGCCCATCGGTTGCGCAAATACGGCATTCCCAACAAGCCCTGAGGCCTACTCGGTCAAAACTGTGGGAGCGGGCTTGCTCGCGAAAGCGGTGTGTCAGGCGCCAGCAATGTTGCTGACCCGACGCCTTCGCGAGCAAGCCCGCTCCCACAGGTTTTGTGCCGCCTTCAAAATCATGTTTAAAAGCGACCTCCATCTGTACTGAAAGCGCTACAGCGGAACGATATCATTACACCCTCTTCTGATCACCGCTGTGCAAGGCTTTGATCCACTTAGGCTTTTTTCTTCGCCCTGGGCTGTAGCGATTTCGCTACAGCCAGCAAATCGCCGCACCTCAACCAAACACATAACCTATTGATTTTTAACGACTAAAAAACATTGGCCGCGTTTTTGCTTAGTAACCATCCATAAAGTACGGCATTGCCGAGTATTCAATCGCGTCCACCAGACGAGTCTGGCCCCCTTAGGAGTTTCCATGAGCGAATTGCGTTTTACTGAAGATCACGAATGGCTGCGTACCGAAGCTGACGGCACCGTCACAGTCGGCATTACCGCTTTCGCACAGAACGCCTTGGGCGACGTGGTTTTCGTACAACTGCCTGAGCTGCAGTCCTACGACAAAGGCGCTGAAGCCGCCACCGTGGAATCGGTAAAAGCTGCCAGCGGCGTGTACATGCCACTGGACGGTGAAGTGCTGGAAGTGAACCCGGCGCTGGACAGCAGCCCTGAACTGGTCAACGAAGATCCGCTGGGCGAAGGCTGGTTCTTCCGCTTCCAGCCTACCGATGCATCGGCTGTCGCCAAACTGCTGGATCAAGACGCTTATGACCGTCTGATCAAAGCCAACGCCGAAGCCTGAGGAGCGCTGACATGACTCAAGTAAGCCTGACCACTGCCAACGAATTCATCGCCCGCCACATCGGCCCGCGTACCGGCGACGAGCAAGCCATGCTCAACAGCCTCGGCTTCGACTCGCTGGAAGCCCTGAGCGCCAGCGTCATCCCCGACAGCATCAAGGGCACCAGCGTCCTCGGCCTCGAAAACGGCCTGAGCGAAGCCGACGCCCTGGCCTTGATCAAGTCCATTGCCGGCAAAAACCAGCTGTTCAAGACCTTCATCGGCCAGGGCTACTACGGCACCCACACGCCGTCGCCGATCCTGCGCAACCTGCTGGAAAACCCGGCCTGGTACACCGCGTACACGCCGTATCAACCGGAAATTTCCCAGGGCCGTCTCGAAGCGCTGCTGAACTTCCAGACCCTGATCAGCGACCTCACCGGCCTGCCGATCGCCAACGCTTCCTTGCTCGATGAAGCCACCGCCGCCGCCGAAGCGATGACCTTCTGCAAACGCCTGAGCAAGAACAAGGGCAGCCACGCGTTCTTCGCCTCCGTGCATTGCCACCCGCAAACCCTCGACGTGCTGCGCACCCGCGCCGAGCCATTGGGCATCGACGTGGTGGTGGGCGACGAGCGTGAACTGACTGACGTGACGCCGT
>NZ_JAHUWL010000028.1:0-21488 GCF_019219045.1 Pseudomonas sp. PDM25 | reverse complement strand
CCCTGGACCTGAACGTCACCCCGGTCGACGACGCGAGTGTGCTGACCGCTGATGCCCAAACCGTCGCTGAAGACACCGTTGCAGCCGGCAACGTGTTGAGCAATGACAGCGATGTCGATAACACCCTCAGCGTGACCGGCTTCACCGTCGCCGGCGTGACGGGTTCCTTTACTGCGGGTCAAGTCGCAACGATCGCCGGCGTCGGCACAGTGACTATCGCCGCCAATGGCGACTACAGCTTCACTCCGGTCGAGAACTACAACGGCGCCGTGCCGCAAGTCAGCTACACCACCAACACTGGCTCGACCAGCACCCTGGACCTGAACGTCACTCCGGTCGACGACGCGAGCGTGCTGACCGCCGATGCCCAAACCATCGCTGAAGACACCGTCGCCACCGGCAATGTGCTGAGCAATGACAGCGATGTCGAAAGCACCCTGAGTGTCGCGACATTCACCGTACAAGGCGTCACCGGTTCCTTTACCGCGGGTCAAGTCGCGACTATCGCCGGCGTCGGCACAGTGACTATCGCCGCCAATGGCGACTACAGTTTCACCCCAACGGCGAACTGGAATGGCACCGCTCCGCAGATCAGCTACACCACCAACACCAATTCCAGCAGCACGCTGGACATCACGGTCAACTCGGTCAACGACGCTCCGACCGTCAGCACTACCTCGGCCACTGGTAATGAAGATCAATTGATCGCCGTACAACTCGGCGGCAATGACATCGACGGCACTGTCGGGCACTTCAACCTGACCAGCCTGCCGGCCAACGGTGTGTTTTACGCTGACGCCGCCGGGACCATCGCGTTGACTGCCAGCAGTGTCATCTCCGCAACCGCCAACGGCGCTACGGTTTACTTCAAGCCTACCGGCGACTGGAGTGGCACCACCCAATTCACCTACACCTCGACCGATAACCAGGGCATGCCCTCTGCGTCTTCGGCAACCGGCACCATTGTCGTCGCGCCAATAACCGATACCCCAAGCCTGTCACTGACGGGTGGCGGTACGGTCGTCTCGACCGACTTCCAGGAAGTCGCTCTGAACGGCGCCGTTGGCGACGTCAATGTCAGCCAGCTCGGCAACGGCGTTTGGCACACTGACAACAGCGGTGGCATGGTCGAAATCGGCAAGGCCAGCGTCTATGGTGCCGGGGGCGATAACCAGGTCATTGAACTGGAGCGCAACGCCGGCGATGCGAGCAACCTCTACACCACTATCGATGCCAAGGCCGGCAGCACCTATAACGTGTCGTTCGACTATGCACCGCGTGCAGGTGTGGTGAATTCGCACATCAATGTGTACTGGGGCGGCCAACTCATTGGCACCTTGAACACCACGACCACCGGCATGCAGCACTACAGTTTCGACATTCCGGTCACTGCCGATGGCAACCAGAAACTCGAGTTCCGCGCCGGGGACAGAAATAGCCTGGGCGGCGTGCTGGACAACATCGATGTCACCCAGGTGCTCAACTCGGGCCTTGAAGACCACGCGATCCTGTTGTCGACCATCCAGGCCCACACCAACGACGTCGATGGTTCGGAAACACTCACTCTCACCCTGAACGGCTTGCCGACGGGTTCAAGGCTCACCGACGGCACCCACACCTTCAATGCTGCCGACGGCTCGACGTCGGTGGACATTACTGGTTGGAACCTGTCCACACTCAAGCTGACACCGCCGACGAACTTCAATGGCGACATCCCCCTGACCGTGACGGCCACCGCCAAAGACGGCGATGCCCCAAGCGCCAGCACCTCGCTGCCGTTGGTGGTGCATGTCGGTGCCGTCGATGACGCAAGCGTGCTGCAGGCGGACAAGATCACCGTCGACGAAGACCACAACGCGACCGGCAACGTGCTGGGCAACGACAGCGATGTCGATAACGTCCTGAGCGTCACCAGCTTCAACGTGACCGGGGTCAACGGCAGCTTCACGGCGGGCCAGACCGCGACCATTAGCGGTGTCGGAACGCTGATCATCGCCAGCAACGGCGACTACACCTTCCAGCCGGCTGCCGACTGGAATGGCAACGTTCCACAGGTGACATACACCACCAACACCGGCTCGAGCAGTACCCTGAACATCAGTGTTACGCCGGTGAACGACAACTTCACCGACGCCAGCGAAACCGTCACCGTTAACGAAGACTCCGTGGCTACCGGCAGCGTGCTGTCGGGCACTTCGAGCGTCGACGGCCCGGTCAGCGTGGTCAACTTCACCGTCGGTGCGACCACTTATGTGGCAGGCGCCACGGCGACCATCGCCAACGTCGGAACCCTGGTCATCGGGGTGAACGGGGCTTACACCTTCACCCCGGCCGCCGACTACAACGGCACGGTGCCGACGGTCAGCTACACCGTCACCGACGGTTCGGGCAGCAACGTTACCTCGACCCTGAACATCAGCGTCACCCCGGTCAACGACAACTTCACCGACGTCAGCGAAACCGTCACCGTTAACGAAGACACCTTGGCCACCGGCAACGTGTTGGCGGGTACTTCGAGCGTCGACGGCCCGGTCAGCGTGGTCAACTTCACCGTCGGTACGACCACTTATGTGGCAGGCAGCACGGCGACCATTGCCAACGTCGGTACCCTGGTCATCGGGGTGAACGGGGCTTACACCTTCACCCCGGCCGCCGACTACAACGGCACGGTTCCAACGGTCAGCTACACCGTCACCGATGGTTCGGGCAGCAACGTTACCTCGACGCTGAACATCAGCGTTACGCCGGTGAACGACAACTTCATCGACATCAGCGAAACCGTGACCACCAGCGAAGACGCCCTGGTGACCGGCAGCGTCCTCACCGGCACCAACAGCGTCGACGGCCCGGTCAGCGTGGTCAACTTCACCGTCGGTACGACCACTTATGTGGCAGGCAGCACGGCGACCATTGCCAACGTCGGTACCCTGGTCATCGGGGTGAACGGGGCGTACACCTTCACCCCGGCCGCCGACTACAACGGCACGGTGCCGACGGTCAGCTACACCGTCACCGATGGTTCCGGCAGCAATGTCAGCTCGACCCTGAATATCAGCGTCACCCCGGTCGACGACAGCTTCACCGATATCAGCGAAACCGTTACGGTTAACGAAGACACCCTGGCCACCGGCAATGTGTTGGCGGGTACTTCGAGCGTCGACGGCGCGGTCAGCGTGGTCAACTTCACCGTCGGTACGACCACTTATGTGGCAGGCAGCACGGCGACCATCGCCAACGTCGGCACCCTGGTGATCGGGGCGAGCGGTGCGTACACCTTCACCCCTGCCGCCGACTACAACGGCACGGTGCCGACGGTCAGCTACACCGTCACCGACGGTTCGGGTAGCAACGTTACTTCAACGCTGAACATCAGCGTCACCCCGGTGAACGACAACTTCACCGACGCCAGCGAAACCGTCACCGTTAACGAAGACACCCTGGCTACCGGCAACGTGTTGGCGGGTACATCGAGCGTGGATGGCCCGGTCAGCGTGGTCAATTTCACCATTGGCGGGACTACTTACGCAGCAGGCGCCACGGCGAATATCGCCAACGTCGGCACCCTGGTGATCGGGGCAAGCGGTACGTACACCTTCACGCCGGCGGCCAACTACAACGGCACGGTGCCGACGATCAGCTACACCGTCTCCGACGGTTCCGGATCTGACGTCACCTCGACCCTGAACATCAGCGTCACCCCGGTGAACGACAACTTCACCGACGCCAGCGAAACCATCACCGTTAACGAAGACGCCCTGGTGACCGGCAGCGTCCTCACCGGCACCAACAGCGTCGACGGCCCGGTCAGCGTGCTCAATTTCACGGTTGGCGGTACCCAGTACCAGGCCGGTGAAACCGCGACCATCGCCAACGTCGGCACCCTGGAGCTTGGCGCCAATGGCGTCTACACCTTCACCCCGGCCGCCGACTACAACGGCACGGTGCCAACGGTCAGCTACACCGTCACCGACGGTTCGGGCAGCAACGTTACCTCGACGCTGAACATCAGCGTCACCCCGGTCGACGACAGCTTCACCGACGTCAGCGAAACCGTCACCGTTAACGAAGACACCTTGGCCACCGGCAACGTGTTGGCGGGTACTTCGAGCGTCGACGGTCCGATCAGCGTGGTCAACTTCACCGTCGGTGCGACCACTTATGTGGCAGGCGCCACGGCGACTATCGCCAACGTCGGCACCCTGGTCATCGGGGCGAACGGGACTTACACCTTCACGCCGGCCGCCGACTACAACGGCACGGTTCCGACGGTCAGCTACATCGTCACCGACGGTTCGGGCAGCAACGTCAGCTCGACTCTGAACATCAGCGTCACCCCGGTCGACGACAGCTTCACCGACATCAGCGAAACCGTGACCACCAGCGAAGACGCCCTGGTGACCGGCAGCGTCCTCACCGGCACCAACAGCGTCGACGGCCCGGTCAGCGTGCTCAATTTCACGGTTGGCGGTACCCAGTACCAGGCCGGTGAAACCGCGACCATCGCCAACGTCGGCACCCTGGTCATCGGGGCGAGCGGTGCTTACACCTTCACCCCGGCCGCCGACTACAACGGCACAGTGCCAACGGTCAGCTACACCGTCACCGACGGTTCCGGCAGCAATGTCACCTCGACCTTGAACATCAGCGTCACCCCGGTCGACGACAGCTTCACCGACGCCAGCGAAACTATCACCGTTAACGAAGACGCCCTGGTGACCGGCAGCGTCCTCACCGGCACCAACAGCGTCGACGGCCCGGTCAGCGTGGTCAACTTTACCGTCGGTGCGACCACTTACGCGGCAGGCGCCACGGCGACTATCGCCAACGTCGGTACTCTGGTGATCGGGGCGAACGGGGCTTACACCTTCACCCCGGCCGCCGACTACAACGGCACGGTTCCAACGGTCAGCTACACCGTCACCGACGGTTCGGGCAGCAACGTCAGCTCGACGCTGAACATCAGCGTCACCCCGGTCAACGACAACTTCATCGACGCCAGCGAAACGATCTCCACCCTGGAAGACACCGCCATTACCGGCAGCGTTCTCACCGGCACGAGCAGCGTTGATGGCCCGGTCAGCGTGGTCAACTTCACCGTCGGTGCGACCACTTACGCAGCAGGTGCCACGGCGACCATCGCCAACGTCGGCACCCTGGTCATCGGGGCGAACGGGGCTTACACCTTCACGCCGGCCGCCGACTACAACGGCACGGTGCCGACGGTCAGCTACACCGTCACCGATGGTTCGGGCAGCAACGTCAGCTCGACGCTGAACATCAGCGTCACCCCGGTCAACGACAACTTCATCGATGCCAGTGAAACCGTCACCGTTAACGAAGACACCTTGGCCACCGGCAATGTGTTGGCGGGTACTTCGAGCGTCGACGGCCCGGTCAGCGTGGTCAACTTCACCGTCGGTGCGACCACTTACGTGGCAGGCAGCACCGCGACCATCGCCAACGTCGGTACCCTGGTCATCGGGGCGAACGGGGCTTACACCTTCACCCCGGCCGCCGACTACAACGGCAGCGTGCCGACGGTCAGCTACACCGTCACCGACGGTTCGGGCAGCAACGTGACCTCGACGCTGAACATCAGCGTCACCCCGGTCAACGACAACTTCATCGACGCCAGCGAAACGATCTCCACCCTGGAAGACACCGCCATTACCGGCAGCGTCCTCTCCGGCACGAGCAGCGTCGACGGCCCGGTCAGCGTGGTCAACTTCACCATCGGCGGGACTACTTACGCAGCAGGCGCCACGGCGACCATCGCCAACGTCGGCACCCTGGTCATCGGGGCGAGCGGTGCGTACACCTTCACTCCGAGCGCCAACTACAACGGCACAGTGCCGACGGTCAGCTACACCGTCACCGACGGTTCGGGCAGCAACGTCACCTCGACCCTGAACATCAGCGTCACCCCGGTTGATGACCCGAGTGTGCTGACTGCCGACATCAACACAGTTCTCGAGGACAAGATCGCTACCGGTAACGTACTGACTAACGACCGCGATGTGGATAACGTCCTGAGCGTGGCCAAGTTCACGGTGGGTGGCACCGAGTACACGGCAGGCGCCACGGCGACCATCGCCAACATCGGCACCTTGGTGCTTGCGGCAAACGGGGCTTACACCTTCACCCCGGTCAGCAACTGGAGCGGCCAGGTTCCGACGGTGACCTACACCACCAGCACCGGTTCAAACACCACCCTGGAAATCAACGTGACCGCGGTCGCAGATGCACCGATCGTGACCGCCACCACGACTCAGGTGGCCGAGAACAGCAGCATTGCGTTGGGCTTGAAGGTAACATCGCCGGACACTGATGGTTCTGAAACCCAGACCATCACCACCATCGGCGGCATCCCGGCAGGTGCGACCCTGACCGACGGCACGCACACCTTCACAGGCACGACCGGTAACGCTGTTGTCGACCTCAGCGGGTGGGATGTGAGCAAGTTGAGCTACACCCCGGCACCGTACGCCACCGGTACCAACACGCTGACCGTTACGGCAGTCTCGACCGAAAGCCAGGGTGATTCGGCGACCAGTTCGATACAGATTCCGATCACGATCAATCCCGCGGTCTACAACGCTGTCACCGCCACGGCGGCTGATGACACCATCACCGGCACCAGCGGCAACGACATCATGGTCGCCGACATCGGCGGGCTGACCGTGGTGCCGGGCACCAATTACAACATCGCGTTCATGGTCGACAGCTCGGGCAGTATGAGCGCGTCGTCGATCAACTCAGCCAAGGACTCGCTGACCTCGGTGTTCAACACCCTCAAGCAGAGCATGGGCGGCAACTCGGGCACCGTGAACATCTTCCTGGTGGACTTCGATACCCAGGTCAACAAGTCGGTATCGGTCAACCTGAACGATCCGAACGCCCTGACCGCGCTCAAATCGGTACTGGACTCGATGTCGTCCGGCGGTGTGACCAACTACGAAGATGTATTCAAAACCACGGCCAATTGGTTCCAGAGCGCTGACGCCGTGGCCAACACCGGGGCGAAGAACCTCACGTACTTCATCACCGACGGCCAGCCGAACTACTACCAGAGTGGCGAACAGACCAACCCGACGCTGTACGGCAACGTGAAGCTCGATGACGTGGTGAAAACCAGCAATTACAAGCCGGGAGATACCTTCTCCACGACAATCGACAGTACTCACAAACTGACCATCGACAGTGAAGGGAATGCGACGCTGTACACCTTAAACGGCTCCAAGAGCTGGAAAGCCAGTGACGTGGGAACCGTACACGCTCAAGGCGACGGTACTTACGAGTTGTCCTACACGACGGGCAGCGGCAGTGATCAGACGATTGTCGACAACTCCGCCTCCAGCTTCGCGCTGCTGAGCAATGTGTCCAACGTTGAAGCCATTGGTCTGAACAAGGGCGTCACCCTTGCCGACTTGAGCCCGTACGACTCGGACCATACGCCGCAAACCAACATTGATCCGAGTAACTTGGCCAACTCGATCATCGGTCACACCGAAGCGACGCAACCAGGTTCCGACACGGTAAATGGCGGTGACGGCAACGACATCCTGTTCGGCGACCTGGTGAGTTTCAACGGCATTGCCGGCGAGGGTTATCAGGCGATGCAGGCGTTCGTCGCCCAGCAAACCGGCGTGGACGTCAGCAAAGTCACCACCAGCAACGTGCACCAGTTCATCACCGAGCACTACACCGCGTTCGATGTGTCCGGGGCGCATGACGGTAATGACTCACTGCTGGGCGGTACCGGCAATGACATTCTCTTCGGCCAGGGTGGCAATGACCTTCTCGACGCCGGCAAGGGCAATGACATCCTGCTCGGTGGCAGCGGTAACGATTCGCTGATGGGCGGTCAGGGCAACGATCTTCTGATCGGTGGTTCGGGTGGCGACACCTTCGTCTGGAAGGCCGGTGACACTGGCAGCGACGTGATCAAGGACTTCAAGGCCAGCGAGGGTGATCGCATCGACCTGCACGATCTGCTGCAGGGGGAAACCGGCAGCACCATCGACAACTTCCTGAAGATCACCACCGTGGACGGCGTTTCGTCCCTGCAAGTCAGCTCCGCCGGCAAGTTCAACGGCGCTGACGCTGCAGCGGCGCAACCCGATGTGACGATCAAACTGGAAGGCAACAACTGGTCCAGCGCCAGCATCAACTCGTTGATTGCCGGCAGTGACCCGACCATCAAAATCGATCACAACAACAGCTGATCCAACGAAAAACGGCCACCCTTATGGGGTGGCCGTCACGTTTGCGCCCAACACCCCGGTGACGATTTCGTCGCCGCACCGCATACTCGCGTCCAGTTGGCCTATGCTGCTGAAAGCATGATGCGGGTCCATTTCCGAGGGATGTTCAATGTTCTACGTGCAACGCGATGCGCAAGGTCAGTTAGTGCGCGTGGAAGCCACGGCCTACGCCGAGGCCACGGAAACGCTGCCGGCCGATCACCATGAAATCCAGGACTGGTATGCCCACGAAGTGGTGGAAACCAGCCTCAAACAGCTCAAACAGAGCGACCTGGAAATGATCCGGGTACTCGACGACTTGATCCAGGTGCTGACCAGCAAAGGCGTGATCCGCGTCACCGACCTGCCGCCGGCCGCACAAGCCAAGCTGATGGACCGGACCCAGGCCCGTGAGGCGTTGGGCGGGTTGAGTCAATTGATCGATGATGATGAGACGGGGTTGATCTAAGGTCCCCATTGTTGTTGTCTGTTCGGACGCCTTCGCGAGCAAGCCCGCTCCCACAGGGGATTCGGTTGTACGCACCATTGCGGTACAACGCATAACCAATGTGGGAGCGGGCTTGCTCGCGAAGGCGGACTGATTGACGATTCAGCTATAAAGCCTTACTGCCAAGGCTTCGGCTCACCAAACAATTGCCCCTGAACCCCATACAACCCCATCTCACGAATCACCATCAACTCCCCTTCCGTCTCGACCCGCTCGGCAATCAACGGCAAATCGATGCTGTGCGCCGCCCGCTGAATTGCCTCGATGAACAGGCGCTTGTCACTCTCCTGATCAATCGCCCGGATGTAACTGCCGTCGATCTTCAGATACGCCAACCCAAGCCGCGCCAGGTTGCCGATCATGCTGAAGCGCCCGCCAAAGCGTTGCAGGCTCAGGGAGAACCCGAGTTCGCGCAGGCGTCGCGTCAGCTCTTCCAGCGTGGCTTGCTCCGGCAACTGCTCCTCACCGATTTCCAGGGTCAATCGCTCCCCGAGATCTGAATGCTGACGCAGCATTTCGAAGACTTTATTCAATGCCTGCGGATCGGCCAGCGTCGCTGAAGACAGGTTCAGCGCCAGCGACTCTTTATGGCCGGCCATTTGCTCAAGCACCAGCTCCAACATCAGCCGATCAAGTCGCGCGGTCCAGCCAAAGCGCTCGAGCCACGGCAGGAAGCGCCCGGCGGGAATGGTCTGGCCCTCGTCGTCGATCAAACGCGACAGCACCTTGTAATGCAGCACCAACTGCGTGTCCTGGGCGGCCACCACCGGCTGGAAATACAGTTCGAAACGCCGCTGATTCAACGCCTGATCCAGCAATTTATGCCAGGCATGATGGTCATCGCCGACGCTGGCCGAGGCGCTGTGATCCAGGCAGACCCAGCTCGAATCGCCCTGGCCTTCTGCCTGAGCCAACGCCTGATCGCCCAACCCAAGCACCGCTTGCGGGGAGTCGCCATACGCAAACGGCGCCAGCCCGATCGAGGCCACCGAGGCCACGTCGGTGGCGCCCGTCGCGTGCAGGCTCGCCAAGGCACTGTCAAGGTTCTGCGCCAGTTGCAGCGCTTCTTCGCGCACCAGCCCCGGCGCCAACACGGCAAACTCACCGCCGCGAATCCGCGTCACGAGGTTCAGGGTTTCCGGGTATTTGGCGCACTCTCGGGACAACTGCTCGCCAACCGCTTTCAACAACTGGTCAGTGCGTTGACCACCCAACCGCTGGTTCAACCCGGCCAGGTCACTGACCCGCAATAGCAGCAAATAACCGGAACTCGCCTGCTCCGGATTGCTCACTCGGGCGTTCAATTGCATCTCGAAATAACGACGGTTGGCCAGCCCCGTCAGGTTGTCCTGATAGGACTCGGCCCGCAGTTTTTCACTGCGCTCGGCCTGTTCCTGGAACAGCGCCTTAAGCTTCTCGACCATCTGGTTCATGGCCTGCACGACACGCCGCAGTTCCGGCGTGCGCGGCAGTTGCGGCAGGCTGAGGAATTCGCGGCGAGCGATGGCGTGAGATTGCTTGACCATGTAATCCAGCGGCTTCAGTTGCCGGCGCAACAACAGCGCGCCCAGCACCGCGCTCACCGCACCGCAGATCAGCAACCAGCCAAGGCTGCCCAGCGCGCTCTGCCAGAGCTTGGCCAACGCGAACATCGGGTGGCTGACCACCTCGACCCGCGCCGCCTGCTCCCAGCCACGGCTGACGAGGGCATCACCACCGGCTGCTTCCAGCCCGATCATTTTGACGAACCAGTCCGGCACGTTGTTCACCGCTGGAATGCCGCTGCGCTCGACGAGCGTCTGATCGGTCTTGAGGTCGACCACGCGGATGCTCGCGTAATAACCGCTGTCGAAGATCGAACTGACCAGCAACTCGACCATCGCCGGGTCGTCGATGTTCGGTGTCAGGGACAGCGCCAATGCCGTCGCGGCATCCTGGGCGTGGGAGCGCAGCTGATTGACGTATTGGGTGCGCGAGCTTTCCAGGCTGACCACGAAGCTACCGGTGAAGGCGATCACCAGGAATAGACAGATAGCGATCAACAGCTGTTTGAACAAAGACATCTGAGCGCGTGCTCCTAGTTAGTCGTCTCGACCGGGAAACCTTCGGCCTGCATTTTCTTCAACACGTCCTGCCAACGAGACAGGCGTTTGGTGTCACCGACCTTCTTGTTGCCCTTGGCGCCCGGCAACCACAACCCTTCGGCATTAAAAGAGTAGACCGGCAGCAAATCGGTTCGCTGGCTGGCCGGTTTGATCGCATCGATCAGGCTGTCGAGTACCAGCGGCATGGCCTCGGGGCTTGAGTAGTAGGTCAACACCATGTGCGCCCGATTCAGGCGCAAGGCCTTGACGTAAGTAATACGCAGCTTGTCACTGGCGACGCCGAGATGACGCAGGCTGAAATACTTGGCGATCGCGTAGTCTTCGCAATCGCCGGCGCCCTTCCAAAGAGCCTCGATGGGTGTTTCCCAATAATCGACCTCGTGCCACAGGTCGATGTCTTCCTCGTAACGCATCTGTTTGTTGAAGAATTGATTGACCACTTTAAGCTGTTCGAGCTCGCCAACTTGCTTTTGCGTGACCAATAAGTGCTGCCAGGCATCAATGCGTGGCTGTCCTTCGCCCAATGGCCCGTACAATGCCTGCGCGCGACGGCTGATCAGCGAAAAATCCCAATCGGCATGCAGCCCGCCCAGCATAACGCCGGCCAGCAGCAACGCGCAGCACAGCCAGCGCAAAGTCCGAGGGATCGCGAAACGTACCGCCAATGCGAGGCATCCTGATGAGACAGGTGGAAATGGGTCGATGGTGCAGGTTAGCCCGGTAAAAGACAATGGCACGGTGAGATCACTGCTGGCGCGCTAAACTTTGTATGGCAGGTGCAATAAAAAACATCGGGGCCACGTCAGGGCGATATTTTGTCCGTTTGACAACCTGTCAGGCAGTCACTAGTGTCCCCTTGGATCCAAATTTATTTCACTCAAACAGGGTGCGTAGTTGTGACACAGAAGCCCAATCCTCTGAACAGCATCAAGGTCAACGGGCCGATTCCCGCTCACTTGGCACGCTCGGTGATCGAAGAAACGCTGCGTTCGGCCATTCTCGACGGTCGCATTCCCTGCGGCACCGCCCTGCGTCAGCAAGATTTGGCCGATCTTTTCGGTGTCAGCCGCATGCCGGTGCGCGAAGCCTTGCGCCAGCTCGAAGCCCAGGCGCTGCTCAACGTCATCGCCCATAAAGGTGCAGTGGTCGCACCGCTGGTTCAGGGCGATGCCGTGGAAACCTACGCGCTGCGGATCCTGCTGGAATCCGAAGCGTTGCGCCTGTCGATCCCGTTACTCGTTGATGAGGATCTCGAACAGGCCGCACGCTACATCGACGAACTGGAAACGCAAAACGACTACACCGAAATCGGCCGGCTCAATCGGCTCTTCCACATGGCGCTGTACTGCAAGGCGCCTAACCAACGGCTATTGAGACTGGTGGAAGACGGATTGAACGAAGAGGAGCGCTTCCTGCGCTTCAACCTGGAAGCCATGGGCCTGGGCAAACTGTCCCAGGAAGACCACCGGGCGCTCTTGCTGGCCGTCGAAAACCGGGACGTCGAGCGCGCGGTGAAGTTGCTCGAACATCACCTCAACCGGGGTGTCGAAGTCATCACACGCTACCTCAACAGCCCCGAAGCGCTGAACAAGAAAACCTCCAAGTAACCCACGTCAGTAAACCTGAGCGAGCAGATTGAACTGCTCGTTCTCGCTTGCCGCGCTGCGCGACGCCCCTCTCCAAAGCTCTGCCCTCGATTTACCCCTCTCAAGACCAACAATGACTCAGAGTCGATGACGCGCCGGTGATGGCGGCTGTCGTGATTTACGCTCACTCTTGGCCTGCCAACGAACAATGAACGGGCGACACACCGCACGAGCGGAGCAGTCCCCGCACCAAGAACCAACGGAAGGAGTCTTGCCACGGGAAAGGAAGAACCGACGTTGATCCCAGTCAACTTCCGCCCCCCTATTTCACTTCAATGACTCAGTTATAAAGTTGCTTCGAGTGAGGCATTCACTCTTCATTTTAATTCTGACTTATATAAGCCGGAAGGAGTAACTACATCCAAATAAAACTCAAATTAAAAGTTTTATTGGAACTTGTCGCGCGCGAAAAAGTTAAACTTTCAAATAATATAAAAATAACTTGCCCGACACTTTATTCATGTATTAGTTTTTCTCCGCCGCCTTGAAGACAGGCGCCAGGCCGTCACTTAACGACGCACAGCAACTTAACCATATCAATTCGTTTGAGGCCTCTGCTCGCCCGCAGAAAGCTTTAACTAACGATCGCTTATTCATTAAACCGCAACGGCATACCCAACTCACTTAGAGGCTCACCCATGAAACCAACTAAAGACCGTCTCCACCAGAAGAAAGCAGAACTTAGTGCACATCCGATCTTCTCCGAAATTCATTCGCTGTCGGTGCTTCAACGTTTCATGGAAACCCATGTCTTTGCGGTGTGGGATTTCATGTCGCTGACCAAACGTCTGCAACAGGAGCTCACCTGCGTGCAACTGCCCTGGTTACCGCCAAGAGACCCGCAAGCGGCGCGGCTGATCAATGAAATTGTGCTGGGTGAAGAATCCGATGATCGCCCAGCCCAGGGTCACTACAGCCATTTCGAGTTGTACCTGGATGCCATGCGCGAAGTCGGCGCCAGCACGGCGGTGGTCGAACGCTTCGTCGCGCTGCAAAAAGAAGGCGTGAGTTACGACGTGGCGCTGCAAAGCGTGGACGTCGACCCGGCGGCAGCGCAGTTCGTGCGCAACACCTTGCACACCGCCCTGCATGCGCCGGGGCACAGCGTTGCGGCGGCATTCCTGCATGGTCGCGAGAGCGTCATCCCGCAGATGTTCCAGCGAATTCTTGATGACTGGGGCATCGGCATCGAGCAGGCGCCGACCTTTCGTTACTACCTCGAACGGCACATCGAAGTCGATTCCGAAGACCACGGCCCCGCCGCTGAAAAACTCCTCGCCCGGCTGGTCGATGGCGATCCGCAACGCGAAGAAGACGTCTACGCCAGCGCCATCGCTGCAGTGGAAAGCCGCATCGCCTTGTGGGACGGCCTGCGCCTGAGCATGAGCGAACCGGTTGCCGAGGTGAACGCATGAACGCCGCCGACTACCAATCCTTCGCCGACGCCTGGGAAAGCCGCGCGACCATCCGTACGCGCCCCCGGCGTGTGCTTGAGAACGACGACAAACTGATCTACCCGTTGAGCCGCCAACCATTGGTGCTGAGCGAAACCTTCCTGCGCGAATGCCCGGAGCAGCGCGACTTTGCGCTGGTGCAGACGCTCTACAAATTCATCAACGACGTGGTGATTTTCGAAACTGAAATCGTCGACAAGACGGCCCGCAGCATCGCCAAGAATCGCTTCGCCGTGGCCTTCCCGTTCGCCTGTCGCTACGACGCCATGACCGTGGTGGTGGACGAGGATTACCACGCGCTGGTGGCCATGGATTTCATGCAACAGACCGTCGCCATGACCGGCATCACGCCCATCGAACTGCCGGACGAAATCGAACTCAGCCGAGCCATTCCTGCAGCCGTGGCACTCGCGCCGGAACACCTGCGCAGCGCCGTGGAATTGATTTGCGTGGCCATCGCCGAGAACACCGTGACCGGCGATGTCGCGGCGTTCGCCAAGGACGACACGGTCAAGCAGTCGATCAAGGGCCTGATGGCCGACCACTTGCTCGACGAAGGTCGCCACTCCGGGTTCTGGGCGCGGCTGGTGCGCATCTACTGGCACACCGCGAGCGAGGAAGACCGCCAATCCATCGCGCACATCCTGCCGGTGTTCATCGGCCATTACCTGACCAATGACATCCAGAAGTCGTTCGACTTTCGCCTGATCGAATCCTTGCAGATCAGCGACGCCGCACGCCACGCCCTCAAGAGCGAAGTGTCGGGGCTGGCCTTCCCGATCAATCGCCATCACCCGCTGGTCGCCAACATCGTGCGGTTTTTCCGCAGCAGTTCGCTGCTCGATTCGCCGTGCGTGCAAGACGCCCTCAGCGATTACCTGGTTTAACGAGGAGCCCATCATGAGACGTCTCGACATTCTGCTCATTGGACAAGGCCAGGCCCTGACCGACCTGGCGCTGGAACTTGAACAACACGGTCATTCTCTGGTGCGGCTGACGGCCGTCGACGAGCAGCCGTTGGGTAACGCTGATTTGCTGATCGACGACGCCAGCCTGCCTGTTCAAGACATCGGCAATACACCGCGACTGACGCTGCAACTGGGTATCGGTGTACCTGGAGTTTCTGGCCTGCCGCCGCTGGATTTGCTGTGTACCTACGGTTCCACGCTGTTCACTCGCGTGCCGATCACCGACGAACCTTCGGGCAACGGCCAGGCATTGCGCCTGCGGGCAGTGGCAGAACTGGTCGATCACGTGGCGCTGTTAGTCAGCCGGTTCTCTCGCGATGCCGACTACTTCCTGCTGGCCGATCCTGCGGCTCCCGCTCGCTTCGAGCACGTGGAAAACCTGCTCTATCTGGAGAGCCTGGCATTTTTCCATCGGCTCAACCTCACGGCGGCGCCCGCGCTGCTGAAGCACAGTCAAATCCCGATGATCGAGCGACTTGAGCAGCGCTTCATCCAGTGTGCCGAACGACCCGCGCTGAACATTGCCGGCGCGTCCCTGAGCTATCGGCATTTGCACGCCCACAGCCGCGCCATCCAGCAGCGTTTGCAGCCGTTGCTCGCTCAGCATCAGGGGCCGTTGGTGATCGGGATCTGCCTGCCAAAATGCAGCGCGTTGTATGCGGGGATTCTGGCGATTCTTGGCAGTGGCGCGGTGTACCTGCCGCTGGAGCCGAGCCATCCGCTGCAACGTCAGCAGTACATTCTGGAAAACGCCGGGGCAGTATTGCTGCTGCATGACGGTGAACATCCGCTCGCGGCGCAAATGCCGGGACTCGACATCAGCAGCATCGACATTGGCGATGTGGATCTTGATCAACCCTTGATGCGCCAACGACCCGATCCAGAGGCGCCGTGCATGGCGCTCTATACCTCGGGCACCACCGGCCATCCCAAAGGCGTGTTGCTCAGCCAGGCCAACCTCGCGCACTTCACCGCGTGGTACGCCGACTATGTGCAACTGAGCGAGCAAAGTCGGGTGCTGCAATTTTCGTCGTTGAGTTTCGACTCGTCGCTGATCGATATCTTCCCGACCCTGCTCCAGGGCGCCGAACTGATCGTGCCCGGCGATGATCAGCGCCGCGATCCGTTGCAACTGGTCGAACTGATCCGCCATCAACAACTGAGCCATGCCTTTTTGCCGCCAGCGTTGTTGAGCATCCTGCCGCTGGATCAACTGCAATGCCTCGATCACGTGATGACCGGCGGCGATGTCTGCGAACCCTACGTCATCGAGCAACTCACCCGTCAGGGCAACCTCTACAACCTCTATGGCCCGACCGAAGCGACGGTGTTGATCACCGCGCGGCAACTGCGCACCGGCGACAGTAACCGCACTCTAGGCGCACCTATCGCCAACAGTCAGGTGCTGATTCTCGATGAGGATTTTCAACCGGTGGCCGAGCAAGCCGTCGGTGAGTTGTACATCGTCGGGCCGGGTGTATGCCTGGGCTACCTGAACAACCCGCAGCAGACCGCCGAACGTTATCTGAACCTGAACCTGCCCAATGGCCAGAGCCTGCGTGCCTACCGCACCGGCGACATGGCGAAGTGGACCCGCGACGGTATTGAGCTGTGCGGACGGCGGGACAATCAGGTGAAGATTCGCGGCTTTCGCGTCGAGCCGGAAGAGATCGAACGCTGCTTGCGCGACAGTCAGTTATACCGCCAGGTGGCCGTGGTCATCGACAGTCATCGACGGATTCTGGCCTTCCTCGCGCAACCTCAGGAGGATCAACCCGGCACCGCTCGCGAAGCCCTGAAGGCTCATGCGATGCAGTTCCTGCCGGATTACATGCAGCCCACCGCCTGGACCGAAGTGCCGAGCATGCCGTTCGCCAGCAACGGCAAGGTCGACCGCAAGGCGCTGCTGGCAATGCCCGTGAATGTGGCCGAAAACACGCTGCGGCGCTTGCCCGTCAGTGCCGACGAGGTGCTACTGCTGGAGATCTGGGCCGAGCTGCTGGAGCTGCCCGCCAGCGATATTTCCACCGACGAAAGTTTCTTCAATCTGGGTGGCCACTCGATCCTGCTGTCGCGCATGCTTTTACGTTTGCGTGAAGAATTTGGTCGCAGCATCTCGATCAACCGCTTCATCGAATTGCCGACCATCGCCAAGTTGGCGACCTTGGTGCGCGGCTCCGGCACCGAAGAGGTGTTGAGCGAAAAGGCCTTGGCCGATGCCTTCCGCGAACTGGATATCCAGCCGTTGCCAGTCAACCGCATGGGCGATGTGCACAAGGTGATCGTTACCGGCGCCAACAGCTTTGTCGGCGTGCACATCGTTGAAGCATTGCTCGCCTGGGGCGCCAGCGAAGTCGCCTGCCTGGTGCGCGATGGCGGTGGGCAATCGGCGGCCGAGCGGTTTGCCCATGCGTTGCGAGAAAACCGTCTGGAGCATCTGGACCTGAGCCGGGTGCGGGTTTATGCGGCGGACATTACCCGTCCGTCATTGGGGCTCGAAGCGGATGTTTACGAGCGACTGGATCGGCAGTTCGGCGCGTTGGTGCACAACGCCGCCAACGTCAATCACGTACTCGATTACGAGTCGCTGGCGCGGGACAACGTCGAGCCGATTTTCGAGTGCCTTCGGTTGTGCGAAGGGCGTAGCAAAAAGATCTTCAACTTCGTCTCGACGCTCTCGGCTTCCAGCACGATTGCCGCCGATGGCCGGGTGCTGGAATTGCCCGCCGCGCAGACCCCGCCGATCTACATCAAGAACGGCTACAACCTGTCCAAATGGGTTGGTGAGCGGATCCTCGAACGGGCTCGCGAACGTGGTGTACGAGTCAATCTATATCGCCCCGGCAACATCAGTTTCAACAGCCTCACCGGTGTCTGCCAGCCTCACAAGAATCGCTTGATGCTGATGCTCAAAGGCTCGATCCAGCTCGGCCAAGTGCCGGAGTTCGCGCTGAATTTCGACCTGATGCCGGTGGACTTCCTCGCCCGGTTCATCGCCTTCCATGCCAGCCGTTATTCAGCCGAAAAAGCGGTGTTCAACCTGCACAACCCCGAGCCTCTGAGCTGGGACAACTACGTCGCGTCATTCCGTGAGGCGGGTCGGGAGTTTTCCATGGTCAGCGTCGCCGACTGGCAGCAGCAACTGGGTCGGGTCGACAGCGACAACGCGTTGTTCGGCGTGCTCGGTTTCTACCTCAACGGCTTCGAGGAAGACATCGGCGACATCTCAATGATCGGCCACGCCAACGCCCAGGCGGGCGTGCGGCAGATGGGCGCGCATTACCCGGAAAAATCCCCGGCGCTACTGCGTCGCGGCTGCGACTACCTCAAAGAAATCAACTTCATTTGATTCACTCAACCGGAGCAAAACCATGAAAACCCTACAACCCGATACCCTGATCAAAAATCCTCAAGGCTGCCACGTGGTGTCCTCGGTGGAAGTGCCAGCCGATGCCAAGAAAGTCTGGGCAGTGGTCGGTAACTTTGCCGGCTTCGATCAATTCATTCCGGCGTTGTCGCACATCGAGATGACCGGTGAAGGTGTGTCGTGCCTGCGCAAGAAATTCTTCAAGGACGGCAACCTGGTGGTCGAGCAACTCAACTCCCGGGATGACCAGGCGCTGAACATGACCTGGACCACGATTTACAACACCTTGGGCGTGGCCAATTTGTGGGCGGCGATGAGTGTCGAACCGCTGGGCACGAACAAATCCCGAGCGACCTGGACCATCATCGCCGAACCCGCACCGGGCGGCGCCGAGGCGTTGCCGGGGTTCACGGATTTCGTGCAGGGCTTTGCCGATGACTCGATGAACAATGTGTTGAAGCTGTTTGCGTAAGGCTTTGGTTTGGCGGTGATCATCCACCGCTTTCGCGAGCAAGCCCGCTCCCACAAGTTGACCGGATTTCTACTGAAGAAACGCGGTTGAATGTGGGAGCGGGCTTGCTCGCGAAGAACGATAACGCGGTCCAACCGACCTGAATCAGATTTTGAAGCTGTCGACCAACTGCTTCAACCGGTTCGCCTGCAGGGACAACGCATCGCAATCCTTCAACGTTTCATTGAGGTTGGCCACGCTCTGCTGGTTCAGCAAGTTGATCTGGTTAACGTCGACGTTGAGGGTTTCCACGACCGCCGTCTGCTCTTCGGTCGCCGCGGCCACCGACTGGTTCATGCCGTCGATTTCGCCAATGCGCTGGGTCACGCTGACCAGACGCAGACCGGCCTGGTTCGCCACTTCGACGCTCTGCTCGCTGGAGACCTGACTGGCGTTCATGGTGGTCACCGCTTCGCGAGAACCGATCTGCAGCGAGGTGATCATTTTGTGGATCTCCTCCGCCGATTCCTGAGTACGGTGAGCGAGGTTACGCACCTCGTCCGCCACCACCGCAAAACCACGACCGGCTTCACCAGCGCGGGCCGCTTCGATAGCGGCGTTGAGCGCGAGCAAGTTGGTCTGCTGGGAGATACCTTTGATCACATCCAGAATGTGCCCGATGTTGTCGGTGCTGGCGTTCAGCGTTTCGATCTGCGTGCAGGACAGACTGATTTTCTGCGACAACTCGGTCATCGCCAGAATGGTTTTCTCCACCACCTGACGACCGTCATCGGCCTGCTCGCTCGCGCCGCTGGCGTGCTGGGAAGCATCGGCGGCGTTGCGGGCGATTTCCTGGGTGGCGGCGCCCAACTGGTTGATCGCCGCAGCCACACTGTTGGTGCGGGCGCTTTGCTCGTCGGAGCCGACGATCGAGGCGTTGGACGAAGCCATCACCCGTTGCGACAGGTCGTGAACCTGGCGGGTGGCCGACGACACTTCGGAAATCGACGCGTGAATTCGCTCCACGAATTGATTGAACGCACTGCCCAGCTCACCGAATTCGTCTTTGCTTTCCACGGCCAGACGGCGGGTCAGGTCGCCCTCACCTTGAGCGATGTCCTGCATCGCACGGCCCATGGTGGTCAGCGGACGCATCAGCACGTTGATCAGCAGGCTCAGCAGCACTGCAATGGCCGTCACGGCGATGAACATCGCAATCAGCGCAGAAGTGCGGAACTGGCTGAGTGGGGCGTAGGCCTTGTCCTTGTCAATCGACAGACCGATGTACCACTCGGCATTCGGCAAACCACTGACCGGCGTGAACGAAAGGATACGGTCCTGCTTGTTCAGGGTGACTTCCTGATTGCCCTTCTCGATGCGCACCCCGGCGTTCGGGTAGATGTCCTTCAGGTTTTTCATCACCTGGTCTTTGTCCGGGCTGACGATCACCTGACCGTCGGCGCTGACCAGGAATGCGTGGCCGATGCCACCGAAGTCCACCGAGTTGATGATCTTCACCAGCGTTTCCAGGCTCAGGTCACCACCGACCACGCCAAGCAACTCGCCGTTCTTTTTCACCGGCAGGGCGATGGTCACCACCAGGCCACCGACGGCGGCCATGTAAGGCGGGGTCAGCATGGTCTTGTCGGCAGCCACGGCCTGTTTGTACCAGGGACGCTGACGCGGATCGTAACCGTCAGGCATCTTCGCGTCCGGGCGCTGAGTGAACACGCCGTTGGCCTGGCCCACGTAGGTGAACTGGAAGTTCGAGGTCAGGGCCGGTTGACTGACCAGCCCCGGGAGGTCGGCATTGGCACCTTGATGGGCGACGTTTTGCGCGAGGTTTTCCAGCACCAGCACGCGGCCGCTCATCCAGTTCTGCACACTGCTGGCGGTCAAGTCACCGGCCTGCTGGACGCTCGATTCAAGGTTTTGACGGATGGTGTTTCGCTGCAGATAGTCGTTGTACAAAGTGAACAACGCAAACGCCAGCACCACGACGCCGGAAGCGGCCAGAAGGATTTTATGGCTGAATTTGAGATTCATTTCATGGGACTTCTTATGCAAAAAGTGGGGATGCGTTCCGGGTTGCAACATTCCATGTAACAGCGCAGGCAGGGCTCTGGGGCCGCTCTACTTTGGTGCACGCATGTCTCATCAGGCTGTCGGCACAAACCGGAGAAAACTTAGGCGTTTGTAGGAAATGGTCGGCATTTCTGCCAGATACCCGCCGAACGGTGTGCCAGAGCGCCGGCTCAGTTTTTTTTGTGATGACAGTTGTCCGTTTTCATGTCCTCACCTGAGTTTGCTGTACAGGCGCTTTACAGAAGCCATCTCGGTTGGCTCAACACGTGGTCGCGCGTATGTTTCTGAACATTTAGCGAGCCCAGAACGACAAAACCCCTGTCTGCATTAGCAGACAGGGGTTTGGGAATTCAATCTTGACGATGACCTACTCTCACATGGGGAAACCCCACACTACCATCGGCGATGCATCGTTTCACTGCTGAGTTCGGGATGGGATCAGGTGGTTCCAATGCTCTATGGTCGTCAAGAAATTCTGTGACCAGCCCGTTACAGCGTAACGTGCCAGCAAAATTGGTGACTTCTACTAAAACGAAACCCCTACCTGCATACGCAGATAGGGGTTTCGGAATTTAATCTTGACGATGACCTACTCTCACATGGGGAAACCCCACACTACCATCGGCGATGCATCGTTTCACTGCTGAGTTCGGGATGGGAT
>NZ_JAHUWL010000027.1:0-33714 GCF_019219045.1 Pseudomonas sp. PDM25 | reverse complement strand
ATCGGCGCTTGGGTGAAAGGAGGAGGGGCGAAATCTCCCACGGTCTGTACTGCGTCAACAGTCGGAATCGAGCCTTGTCCCTCCTCCTCCCTTCAAGTCCTACCATACAAGCGAGCCTGCTCGCGAAAGCGGTCTTTCAGTCACATCTATGTTGAATGTGCCGCCGTCTTCGCGAGCAGGCTCGCTCCCACAGGTATTGTGGTGTAACCCTAAATTTGTGCTGTCTCCGGGCTATCAATCTGCTCCAGCATCCACTTCACAAAATCGCGCACCTTCGGCACTTCCGCCGAGTGCTCCGGATACGCCAGGTAATAGGCGTCGGTGCTGGGCATCGCGTGCTGCCAGGGTATGACCAGTTTGCCGTCGGCCAATTCCTCTTCCACCAAAAAACGCGGCAACAGCGCCACACCGCAGCCGACCTGGGCTGCGCGGATGCACATATAAAAGGTTTCGAAACGCGGGCCGTGGTAGCTGTGTTCGGTGTGGTAGCCCTGACTGTCGAACCAGTCGTGCCAGGCCTGGGGCCGGGAGGCGTTTTGCAGCAGGACCAGGTCGGTGAGTTGCGTAGGATCGGTGAACGGCGTGTCCGGCAGGCTGCCCGGTGCGCAGACCGGCACCAGTTCTTCGCCGAACAGCTTCAGGCATTCAGTGCCGGGTCGTGAGCCCTGGCCGAAATAAAACGCCAGGTCGCTGCGACCTTGCAACAGATCGTCGGCTTCCTGTTCGCTGCACAGGTCCAGGTGGATCGAGGGATGGCGCAGACGCCAGCCTTTCAGACGTGGCACCAGCCAGCGCGCACCGAAGGTCGGAGGCGTCGAGACGCGCAGGACTTCGGTTTCACCGCCGTAGGAGCGCAGGTAGTGGGTCGACATCTCAACCTGTGTGAGGATTTTTCTTACCTCCACCAGGTACAAGTCGCCGGCCGGGGTCATTTGCAGGCGTCGGCGCACCCGGCGGAACAACAGGTGCTGCAGCAATTCTTCGAGTTGCGCGACCTGTTTGCTCACAGCGCTCTGGGTCAGGTTCAGCTCTTCAGCCGCCCGGGTGAAGCTCAAATGCCGGGTGACGGCCTCAAAACACTGCAGCGCGGTGATCGACGGCAAGTAGCGTTTATTCAGCATGGGTTGTCCTTTTTCTTGTTTCTTTCTTACCAGCAATTCGCAGCATGAATAAACGGAATGATATCTCTCTTAAAGGTCGTTTGTTGGGTAACGTCGGGAGCGCTAAAACTACAGGCCTCACCAGCCGAATCAATCCGGCTGCACGTTTTCTGTTTTTTGCTTGAGGAGTGACCCATGGTTGCCGCATTGCTTGATCGTCTTGGTGTGAACCCGGCCCTGTACCAGAACGGCAAAGTGCCGGTGCATTCGCCGATCGATGGCAGCCAGATCGCCGCCGTGAACTGGGAAGGCGCCGCTGAAGTCGAGCAGCACATCAGTCGTGCAGATCATGCGTTCGAATTGTGGCGCAAGGTCCCGGCCCCGCGCCGTGGCGAACTGGTCCGCCAACTGGGCGATATCCTGCGCGAGTACAAGGCCGACCTCGGCGAGTTGGTGTCCTGGGAAGCCGGCAAGATCACTCAGGAAGGTCTGGGTGAAGTTCAGGAAATGATCGACATCTGCGATTTCGCCGTCGGCCTGTCCCGTCAGCTGTACGGTTTGACCATCGCTTCCGAGCGTCCTGGCCACCACATGCGCGAAACCTGGCACCCGCTGGGCGTCGTTGGCGTCATCAGCGCATTCAACTTCCCGGTCGCAGTCTGGGCCTGGAACACCGCGCTGGCGCTGGTCTGCGGCAACCCGGTGATCTGGAAACCGTCGGAGAAAACTCCACTGACCGCACTGGCCTGCCAGGCACTGTTCGACCGCGTACTGAAGAACTTCAGCGACGCGCCGCCGCACCTGAGTCAGGTGATTATCGGCGGTCGCGATGCCGGCGAAGCCCTGGTCGATGACCCTCGTGTCGCGCTGATCAGCGCCACCGGCAGCACCCGTATGGGCCGTGAAGTGGCGCCGAAAATCGCCGCACGTTTCGCTCGCAGCATTCTGGAGTTGGGCGGCAACAACGCAATGATCCTCGGCCCAAGCGCCGACCTGGACATGGCCGTACGAGCCATCCTGTTCAGCGCCGTCGGCACTGCCGGTCAGCGTTGCACCACGTTGCGTCGCCTGATTGCCCATGAATCGGTGAAAGAAGAAATCGTCACCCGCCTGAAAGCCGCGTACTCCAAAGTGCGTATCGGCAACCCTCTGGAAGGCAATCTGATCGGTCCACTGATCGACAAACACAGCTTCGAAAACATGCAGGACGCGCTTGAGCAGGCCTTGAGCGAAGGCGGCCGGGTGTTCGGCGGCAAGCGCCAACTGGAAGACAAATTCCCTAACGCTTATTACGTCTCGCCGGCCATCGTTGAAATGCCGGAGCAGAGCGATGTGGTTTGCCACGAAACCTTCGCGCCGATTCTGTACGTGGTCGGTTACAAGGACTTCGATGAAGCGCTGCGCCTGAACAACGCCGTGCCACAAGGCCTGTCGTCGTGCATCTTCACCACTGACGTGCGTGAAGCCGAGCAGTTCATGTCGGCGGTAGGCAGCGACTGCGGCATCGCCAACGTCAACATCGGCCCGAGCGGTGCGGAAATCGGCGGGGCGTTTGGCGGCGAGAAAGAAACGGGCGGCGGTCGTGAATCCGGTTCCGATGCATGGCGCGGCTACATGCGCCGTCAGACCAACACCGTGAACTATTCGCTGGAATTGCCGTTGGCTCAGGGCATTACCTTCGACTAAATCTCGAGTCGAACAGTGATCCCCTGTGGGAGCGGGCTTGCTCGCGAAATCGGTCTGTCAGTCACATTAATGTTGGATGTGCCGCCGCCTTCGCGAGCAAGCCCGCTCCCACACTTGAACTGTGTATCTGTTAGGTTTTTGTTGGAGTCTGGCAATGCCGTTACGCGAAGAGTGTCTGTGGGAAAAACTGACGCCGCAAAGGCCTGACAACACGGCGCTCAAGGGCGAAGTGACGGTCGATGTCTGCGTCATCGGCGCCGGTTTTACCGGTCTGTCGGCGGCGGTGCATCTGCTGGAAAAAGGCAAAAGCGTCTGTGTACTGGAAGCCCATCGCGCCGGTCATGGCGGATCGGGGCGCAACGTCGGGCTGGTCAATGCCGGGATGTGGATTCCACCGGACGAGATCGAAGCCGGTTTCGGCGAGGCGGTCGGCAGTCAGCTCAATCGCATGCTCGGTGCGGCACCGTCCCTGGTATTCAGCCTTGTGGATAAGTACAACATCGACTGCCAGCTGCGTCGCGAAGGCACGCTGCACATGGCGCACAACGCCCGTGGCGAAGCGGATTTGCGCAGTCGTGAAGAACAATGGAAACGTCGTGGCGCGCCGGTGGAACTGCTGACCGGTCAAGCCTGCGAACAAGCAACAGGCACCAAAAAGATCGCCGCTGCGCTGCTCGATCGACGTGCCGGCACGATCAATCCAATGGCTTATACGACGGGGCTGGCCAAAGCGGCCATCGGTCTGGGCGGTCAGTTGTTCGATCATTCCCCGGTGACCCGACTCGAACGTCAGGGCCAGCGCTGGTCGGTACAAACCGCTCAGGGTTCGGTGCTTGCCGAGCAAGTGGTGATTGCCTCCAACGCCTACACCGAAGGTGACTGGACGCAATTGCGGCGTAACTTCTTCCCCGGTTATTACTATCAAGTGGCGTCGGTCCCGCTGACCGAAGAGGCTGCGCAGCAAATTCTCCCGGGTGGCCAGGGTTCCTGGGACACCCGCCAGGTCCTCAGCAGTATTCGTCGCGATAAGGACGGCCGTCTGCTGCTCGGCAGTCTCGGTAATGGCAATCAGAAACCGACCTGGTTTCTCAAAGCCTGGGCCGACCGGGTTCAGCAGCACTATTTTCCTTATCTCAAACCGGTGGAATGGGAGTGCACCTGGACCGGTTGCATCGCCTTCACCCCCGATCATTTGATGCGTTTGTTCGAGCCAGCGCCCGGTTTAGTGGCAGTCACCGGTTACAACGGCCGGGGCGTCACGACTGGCACGGTGGTCGGTAAAGCCTTTGCCGATTATCTGTGTAACGGTAATCCTCAAGCGCTGCCGATTCCCTTTGCGCCCATGCAGCCATTGGCGGGTGTGGGATTGCGCAGCTGTCTGTACGAGGCCGGATTCTCGCTGTATCACGCAGGCCAGTGCCTGCGGATCGTTATTTGATTGTTGAAATTTGTTGCTGAAAGCGGCGCTTTTTCGCGCAGCGGCTAGCCTGTAAAAGGTGCGGGTTGTAGCAGTTGCGCACCAGCAGTGTGCACTTCGGTGACGCACGTTGTTACAGGCTGGTTGCACGTCGTTTGGCGCCGCGGTTGCAATGATGGCGCGCTCGGGTTGCGCCTTTAAAAATAAATGGTTTCACCTTCCGCGGTTTAGACGGTTGCACGCCCAATGAAAATGGGATCGAAACAGTCGAAATAACAATAAAGCAGCGACTTTTTTCAGAATAAAAAACCGATGGCACGGCCCTTGCTCTGAGCATTCAGGAAGTCGCAGTGCCAACTAAAAAAAAACCTTGGAGCACCACCTCATGTCCCAGACGTTTTACAAAAAAGGCTTTTTGGCCCTCGCAGTGGCAACTGCGTTGGGTGTTTCTGCGTTTGCACAGGCTGATGTGAAAATCGGTGTGGCGGGACCTATGACAGGCGCCAACGCGGCATTTGGCGAGCAGTACATGAAGGGTGCACAGGCTGCGGCCGATGCGGTCAACGCAGCGGGCGGCGTAAACGGGGAAAAAATCGTACTGGTCAAAGGCGATGACGCCTGCGAACCGAAACAGGCTGTGACGGTCGCCAAGGACCTGACCAACCAGAAAGTCGCTGGCGTAGTCGGTCACTTCTGCTCCTCCTCGACCATCCCGGCTTCGGAGATCTACGACGAAGCGGGCATCATCGCGATCACTCCAGGCTCCACCAACCCACAAGTTACCGAGCGCGGCCTGAGCGCCATGTTCCGTATGTGCGGTCGTGACGACCAGCAAGGCATCGTGGCCGGCGACTACATCGTCGACGTGCTCAAAGGCAAGAAAGTCGTGGTGCTGCACGACAAAGACACCTACGGCCAAGGTCTGGCGGACGCCACCAAGGCACAACTGGTCAAGCGCGGCGTAACGCCAGTGTTGTACGAAGGCCTGACCCGCGGCGAGAAAGACTTCAGCGCCGTGGTGACCAAGATCCGTGCGGCCGGTGCCGACGTGGTCTACTTCGGCGGCTTGCACCCGGAAGCCGGTCCACTGGTTCGCCAACTGCGTGAACAAGGCCTCAAAGACGTCAAGTTCATGTCCGATGACGGCATCGTGACCGACGAGCTGGTGACCACCGCCGGTGGCCCGCAAAACGTTGACGGCGTGTACATGACCTTCGGCGCCGACCCGCGCCTGCTGCCGGACAGCAAGACGGTAGTGGACGAGTTCCGCAAAAAAGGCACCGAGCCTGAAGGCTACACCTTGTACGCCTACGCTTCGGTTCAAACCCTGGCTGCAGCTTTCAACGGCGCCAAGTCCAACAAGGGCGAAGACGCTGCCGCGTGGCTGAAGAAGAACCCAGTCAAAACCGTCATGGGCGAGAAGACCTGGGACAGCAAAGGCGACCTGAAAGTCTCCGACTACGTGGTTTACCAGTGGGACAAGGACGGCAAATACCACCAGCTGGAAAAACAGAAGTGATATGAACTGCTGATCTGCCCGGGGCCTGGTGCACCGGGCAGATCAATCAACATGTCCGTGCAGTACCTGTCTTTTCTCGTAGAGCTGCACACAACCGTGTTGCGCCGGCGGCTGAACCCCGGTCCGTTGCAACCCGCTTCTGTGCAGTCTCTCAAATGCGTGAGATTGCGTTATGGATGGTATTTTCCTGCAGCAACTGGTCAACGGCCTGACCCTCGGGTCGGTCTATGGCCTGATCGCCATCGGCTACACAATGGTCTATGGCATCATCGGCATGATCAACTTCGCCCACGGCGAGGTTTACATGATTTCCGCTTACCTCGCGGCAATCAGTCTGGCTCTGCTGGCTTACTTCGGTATTGAATCCTTCCCTCTGCTGATGCTCGGCACCCTGGTCTTCACCATCATCGTCACGGCGGTGTATGGCTGGGTCATCGAGCGCGTCGCCTACAAACCGTTGCGCAACTCCACACGACTGGCACCGCTGATCAGCGCCATCGGTATTTCGCTGATCCTGCAAAACTATGCACAGATCGCCCAGGGCGCCCGTCAACAAGGCGTACCTACACTGCTGACCGGTGCATGGCGAGTTGAAGTCGGGAGCGGCTTCGTACAACTCACCTACACCAAGATCTTCATTCTGGTCGCCGCGTTTGTCGGGATGGGCCTGCTGACCTACGTCATCAAGTACACCAAGCTCGGCCGCATGTGCCGCGCGACCCAGCAAGACCGCAAGATGGCCTCGATTCTAGGGATCAACACCGATCGAGTGATTTCCTATGTGTTCATCATCGGTGCAGCAATGGCGGCCCTGGCCGGCGTGTTGATCACCATGAACTACGGCACGTTCGACTTCTACGCAGGCTTCGTCATCGGCATCAAGGCGTTCACCGCTGCGGTACTCGGCGGGATTGGCTCGCTGCCTGGCGCCATGCTCGGCGGGATCATTCTCGGGATCTCCGAGTCGCTGTTCTCAGGTCTGGTGAACTCGGACTACAAAGACGTTTTCAGCTTCTCGCTGCTCGTTCTCGTTCTGGTCTTTCGGCCCCAAGGCCTGCTCGGCCGTCCTCTTGTGTCGAAGGTGTAAGCGATGTCTTCAACCACTAAAAAAACCATTGATGTCAAAAGAAGCCTGGTTGACGCGATTCTTGCCGGCCTTGTCGCCCTGATTGTGTTCGGCCCGATTGTCGGCATTGTCCTTGACGGCTACGGCTTCAACCTGCAGCCGACGCGCGTGGCCTGGATCGTTGCGATTGTCATGGCCGGCCGCTTTGCCCTGAGCCTGTTCCTGCAATCCCCCAAGGGCCTGAAAATCCTCGAAGGCTTTGAAAGCACCGGCTCCGGGGTTCATGTACTGCCACCCGATTACAAAACCCGCCTGCGCTGGATCGTGCCGCTGGTGATTGTCATCGCCGTGGTGTTCCCGTTTTTCTCCAACTCCTACTTGCTGGGCGTGGTCATCCTCGGACTGATCTACGTGTTGCTGGGCCTGGGGTTGAACATTGTGGTCGGTCTGGCCGGTCTGCTCGACCTGGGTTACGTGGCGTTCTACGCCATCGGTGCCTACGGTTTGGCGCTCGGATATCAATATCTGGGGCTGGGCTTCTGGACGGTGCTGCCGCTGGCGGCGATCACTGCGGGCCTTGCCGGTTGCATCCTCGGTTTCCCGGTGCTGCGCCTGCACGGTGACTACCTGGCGATCGTGACCCTGGGATTCGGTGAAATCATCCGTCTGATTCTCAACAACTGGCTGTCGCTGACTGGCGGCCCAAATGGTATGCCGGCCCCGTTGCCGACGTTCTTCGGCCTCGAGTTCGGCAAAAGAGCAAAGGACGGCGGCGTACCTTTCCATGAGTTCTTTGGCATCGCCTACAACCCGGATGTGAAGTACTACTTCATCTATGCGGTGTTGTTCCTGGTGGTATTGGCCGTGCTGTACATCAAGCACCGCCTGACTCGCATGCCGGTCGGTCGCGCCTGGGAAGCCTTGCGTGAAGATGAAATCGCTTGCCGTTCCATGGGCCTGAACCATGTTTTGGTCAAGCTCTCGGCGTTCACCATCGGTGCATCGACGGCCGGTCTGGCGGGTGTGTTCTTCGCCACCTATCAAGGTTTCGTCAACCCGACCTCGTTCACCTTCTTCGAATCGGCATTGATCCTCGCCATCGTGGTACTCGGCGGCATGGGCTCGACCATCGGCGTGGTGATTGCGGCCTTCGTGCTGACCGTCGCCCCGGAACTGCTGCGGGGGTTCGCGGAATACCGCGTGCTGCTGTTCGGCGTCCTGATGGTGTTGATGATGATCTGGCGACCGCGCGGCCTGATTCGGATCAGCCGTACCGGTGTGACCCCGCGTAAAGGAGTAGCGCCATGAGCGAAGTCGTACTCTCGGTCGAGAAGCTGATGATGCACTTCGGCGGCATCAAGGCGTTGAACGATGTCAGCCTGAAGGTCAAGCGCAACTCGATCTTCGCCCTGATCGGCCCCAATGGCGCCGGCAAAACCACCGTGTTCAACTGCCTGACCGGGTTCTACAAGGCCTCGGGCGGCAAGATCGAACTCAACGTGCGTGGCGAGCGGACCGATGTCATCAAAATGCTGGGTGAACCGTTCAAGGCGACTGATTTTGTATCGCCGAAAAACTTCATCAGCCGGCTCCACTACAAGATGTTCGGCGGCACTCATCTGGTGAACCGTGCGGGCCTGGCGCGGACCTTCCAGAACATTCGCCTGTTCAAGGAAATGTCGGTGCTGGAAAACCTGCTGGTGGCCCAACACATGTGGGTCAACCGCAACATGCTGGCCGGCATCCTCAACACCAAGGGTTATCGCAAAGCCGAAAGCGATGCACTGGACCACGCGTTCTACTGGCTGGAAGTGGTGGACCTGGTGGACTGCGCCAACCGTCTGGCCGGTGAGCTGTCCTACGGTCAGCAACGCCGTCTGGAAATCGCCCGGGCCATGTGCACCCGGCCGCAGATCATCTGCCTCGACGAACCGGCCGCCGGCCTCAACCCTCAGGAAACCGAAGCGCTGAGCGCGATGATCCGGCTGCTGCGCGACGAGCACGATCTGACCGTGGTGCTGATCGAACACGACATGGGCATGGTAATGAGCATTTCCGACCACATCGTGGTGCTGGACCACGGCATCGTCATCGCCGAGGGCGGGCCTGATGCGATTCGTAACGATCCGAAAGTGATTGCGGCCTACCTGGGCGCCGATGAAGAGGAAGTGGTGCTATGAGCCAACCCATCCTCGAACTGAAGGATCTGGATGTGTTTTACGGGCCAATCCAGGCTCTGAAGAATGTCTCGCTGCACATCAATGAGGGGGAAACGGTCAGCCTGATCGGCTCCAACGGCGCCGGCAAATCGACCCTGCTGATGTCGATTTTCGGTCAGCCGCGGGCGGCGGACGGGCAGATCATCTATCAGGGTGTGGATATCACCCACAAGTCGTCCCACTACATCGCGTCCAACGGCATCGCTCAATCGCCGGAAGGCCGGCGGGTGTTCCCTGACATGACCGTCGAGGAAAACCTGCTGATGGGCACCATTCCTATCGGTGACAAGTACGCCAAGGAAGACATGCAACGCATGTTCGAGTTGTTCCCGCGACTCGAAGAGCGGCGCACCCAGAGGGCGATGACCATGTCCGGCGGCGAGCAGCAAATGCTCGCTATCGCACGTGCGTTGATGAGCCGGCCGAAACTGTTGTTGCTTGACGAGCCGAGCCTGGGTCTGGCGCCAATTGTGGTGAAACAGATCTTCGCAACCCTGCGGGAGCTGGCCAAAACCGGCATGACCATCTTCCTGGTGGAGCAGAACGCCAACCACGCCCTCAAACTGTCGGACCGGGCGTACGTGATGGTCAACGGCGAGATCCGCCTCACGGGCACCGGCAAGGAGCTGCTGGTCAACGAGGAAGTGCGTAACGCCTATCTCGGCGGCCACTGATTCTGCGTTGTTATGCACAAGCCCCGACGAGCAATCGCCGGGGCTTTTTTACATCTCCCAAACACCACAAATCAATGTGGGAGTGAGCCTGCTCGCGATAGCGATAGGTCAGTCAACGTTGAAGTGACTGATCCACCGCTATCGCGAGCAGGCTCACTCCCACAGGTATCTTCCACAGGTGTCTCTGTGTGCTTTCTGGAAATTGTGGAAAACAATATTCACAAGCTCTCAAAGCGCGACATAAAGCCGCTGCAAATAGTTGTTTTGTCACGGTTTTGACTTGTCCCCGTTTGCTGTGGAGCTGGCTGTGAATAACGTGGGAGTAGCTGGCTGAAAGCCTTTGAAACCGTGGCTTGCAGAGTTGTGGTTGTTTTTTGATCAGGCGTTTTTACAAGACCGCGAGCGGGCTTTGTCAACCTTTTTGTTGGTGACGAAAACGGGCAGAAACAGGGTGCAGCTGCCTGTGGATAAGTCTGTGGTTAAACTCTGGAAAGACTCGGCTGAAGGCCGTAGTTACTGGCTTGGCGCCATCGTCGGTATGACCGGTCAATCGTGCAAAATGCCATGGGCTACACACCCGGCGATCCAGGGTCAAGCAAAAAAATTTCCAATTTGCCCGCAAAGCCTTGTACACAGCGGCTTACAGCTTTTCCACTTGCCCCCGGAAACTGTGGACCGGCCTGTGGATAAGGTGCGCGCACATGGCTGAAAGCCACGGCAGGTAAGGCGTCGCAACGTTTGATCGTTTTTTGTACAGCTCGTACGGTAGTTGCCGCTGTGGGCAAGGCCGGGCATGCTGGCTGCTGATTTTCTATTCCAGTGGCTGTCGATCAGCCGAAGCAAGGAGAACACGATGTCCAACACCCTGTTTATTACCGGCGCGACCTCCGGTTTTGGTGAAGCCTGCGCCCGTCGTTTTGCCGAGGCCGGCTGGAAACTGGTGCTGACCGGTCGTCGTGAAGAGCGCCTCAATGCGCTGTGCGCCGAGTTGTCGAAGCAGACCGAGGTGCATGGCCTGGTGCTCGACGTGCGTGATCGCAAGGCCATGGAGGAGGCGATTGCCAACCTGCCGCCGTCCTTCGCCAAACTGCGCGGGCTGATCAACAACGCCGGGCTGGCCCTGGGCGTTGACCCGGCGCCCAAGTGCGACCTCGACGATTGGGACACCATGGTCGACACCAACATCAAAGGCCTGATGTACAGCACTCGTCTGTTGTTGCCCCGCCTGATCGCTCACGGTCGCGGTGCCGGCATCGTCAACCTTGGCTCCATCGCCGGCAATTACCCGTACCCGGGTAGCCATGTGTATGGCGCGAGCAAGGCATTCGTCAAACAGTTCTCCCTGAACCTGCGCTGCGACCTGCAAGGTACGGGTGTGCGGGTGAGCAATATCGAGCCGGGCCTGTGCGAAAGCGAGTTCTCACTGGTGCGTTTCGCCGGTGACCAGGAGCGTTACAACGCGACCTACGCCGGTGCCGAGCCGATCCAGCCGCAAGACATCGCCGAGACCATTTTCTGGGTGCTCAATGCCCCGGCTCACATCAACATCAACAGCCTGGAGCTGATGCCGGTGAGCCAGACGTGGAGTGGGTTTGCGATTGAGCGTAATGCCAAGGCTTAAGGCCGCGTAACGGCCATCGCGGGCAAGCCACGCTCCCACAGGTTTTATGTTGAATCGCCATTTCGCGAACGACACAACCCCTGTGGGAGCGGGCTTGCTCGCGAAGGCGATCGCCCAATCAGCGAAGATAGTCGGCCAGTCCGCGATAGCAGGTTGCCAAGTGATAAGGTGTGGTCGACGGCATGTCCCGACGTGTCACATCACCGTTCTCATCACGACACTCATACCAGCCACCCTTGTGCAGGGAATGCTGTTGCAGCGCCTGCAATTGGCGTAGCACCGCGGCCTCGCTGTCTGGCCGCAAGGTCAGGGCGCGCAGGTATTCAGCCTGCGCCCAGATTCGCTGTGTAGCGTCCCGAGGTGGGCTGTCCGGTTCCAGTTCGAGCATCGCCCGCACGGCGCCGGTCTGTTGATCGACACCCAGTTGTTCGGTGAACGCAAAAGCGCGTTCCAGAGAAGCATGCAGGGTCGAACCGCGCAGCAACGAAGACGACTCCAGCAGGAAATACCACTCGAACTGATGCCCCGGTTCAAACCAGTTATCCACAGCGCCCAACGGTTTTTCCATCAACACACTGTGTTGCGGGTCGATAAAACGCTTCTGCATGGCTGTGCATAACTCGACGAGCGCGTCTTGCACGGCGACGTCTTCGCGCACCGACAGCGTGGCGAGGAAAGCTTCGGCCAAGTGCATCAGGGGATTTTGCAGCGGCCCCGACTCAAGCGAAGACCAGTCACGGTCGAGGCTGGCTTCGTATAGGCCGTCGCCCGTGGCAAAGCGCTGCGCGACCACTTCCAGTGCGGCGTTGAGCACCGATGCCACCCGCGGCTCGCGGACCTTGTCCCAGTAATGGGCGCAGGCGAACAGGATGAAAGCGTGGGTGTAGAGGTCTTTGCGCTGATCCAGCGGTGCACCCTGGGGGTCGACGCTATAGAACCAGCCGCCATGCTCGGCATCGTGGAAATGCTGCTGCAGGGAGCGGAACAGCGCTGCGGCGCGCTCTTCGGCGGCCGGTACCTGGCCGATCAGGCTGGAAAACAGGTAAAGCTGCCGCGCGCAGGCCATCGCCCGGTAGCGTTGGGGCGGCAGCGGTTGGTGCTCGGCGTCCAGCGCTTCATAGGGCAGCGCCATGTCGGCATTCCAGCCGGGCCCTTGCCAGAGCGGCACGATCACGTCCAAAAAGTGCTGTTGCACCGAGGCAAACAGAGCGGTCAATTCAGGCTGGGGGGCGGAGCGGGAAACAGGCGGCATTGGCTGGCGTCGTCACGGCAGGGTTGATTGCGCGACATGTTAGCAGAGAGGTCGGCCAGAGAGATCGATCGTTCCCACGCTCTGCGTGGGAATGCAGCCCGGGACGCTCCGCGTCCCTTTCGAAGCGGACGCGGAGCGTCCAATGAGGCATTCCCACGCAGAGTGTGGGAACGATCATGGTCAGCTAGCCCGCCAGCAACCACACGCCAGTCGCCGCCGAGGCCGCACCCGCCAGTCGAACCAACGGCGCCGCCGCTTGCGGCAACACCCGCACTACGGCGTAACCCAATCCATGCAACGCAGCTGTCGCCGCTACAAACCCCGCTGCATACGCCCAAGGGCTCGACATCTGCGGCAACTCCAGTCCGTGCGCCACCCCATGGAACAGCGCAAACAAAGCGGTTGCCGCAACGGCGAGGCTCAACGGCGGACGCACGGCCAACGCCACCGCCAGACCCAGCGCCAGCACCGACGCCGCAATCGCGCTCTCCAGCGCCGGCAGGTTCAGCCCTTCAAACCCCAGCAACCCGCCGATCAGCATGAAGCCGACGAACGTGCACGGCAGCGCCCAGCGTGCAGCGCCTTTCTGTTGTGCCGCCCACAAACCGACCGCAACCATCGCCAACAAGTGATCGAGGCCACCGACCGGGTGGCTGATGCCGGCGATCAAACCGTTGTCGCCATGCCCCGGGTGGGCGAAGGCGATGGCCGGGGTCAGCAGCAGGGCCATGGCGCCCAGAATGCGTTTAAGTGTCATGGATAGCTTCCTTGTTGATAAAAATTGAGGGCGTTCACGCCGCTATCAGCAGGCCCTGGCGTTCGATGAAGGCAATGATTTCTTCCAGGCCGAGGCCGGTTTTCTGGTTGCTGAAAACGAACGGTTTGCCGTTGCGCATGCGCTTGGTGTCGCTGTCCATCAGTTCCAGCGATGCACCCACCAAGGGCGCGAGGTCGATTTTGTTGATCACCAGCAGATCCGATTTGCAGATCCCCGGCCCACCCTTGCGCGGCAGCTTGTCGCCGGCCGAGACATCGATCACGTAAATGGTCAGGTCGGACAGTTCCGGGCTGAAGGTGGCAGACAGGTTGTCGCCACCGGACTCCACAAGGATCAGGTCCAGCCCAGGAAAGCGGCGGTTCAGTTGGTCCACGGCTTCGAGGTTGATCGAGGCGTCTTCGCGGATTGCCGTGTGCGGGCAGCCGCCGGTTTCCACGCCGATGATGCGCTCTGGCGCCAGGGCTTCGTTGCGCACCAGAAAGTCGGCGTCTTCACGGGTGTAGATGTCGTTGGTGACCACCGCCAGGTTGTAGCGGTCGCGTAGCGCCAGGCACAGGGCCAAAGTCAACGCGGTTTTGCCGGAGCCGACCGGGCCGCCGATGCCGACGCGCAGAGGTTGTGTGTTCATGTGCTTCTCCAAAATAACAGGGCCAAAATAACAGGCCCTAGGAACGGAATAGACGGCTGTACTGGCGCTCATGGGCCATGCACGCCAGGGACAGGCCGAAAGCAGCGCTGCCATAGTGTTCGGGGTTGATTCGGGTGGCGTTCTGCTGAGCCTCTTGCAGCAGCGGCAGCAATTGGCTGGTCAGGCGTTGCGCGGCTTGCTGGCCCAGCGGCAGGGTTTTCATCAGCACCGCCAATTGGTTTTCCAGCCAGCTCCAGAGCCACGCTGCCAGGGCGTCTTGCGGGCTGATATTCCAGGCGCGAGCGGCCAGTGCCCAGCCGAGGGACAGGTGCGGCTCGGGACGTTGTTCGAGAAAAGCACGGGCGGGCGCATCGAGTTCTGGCAAACCGTTGAGCAGTTGCTGCAACGAATAACCCATCTGCCGGCTTTCCTGATGCAGCTCGCGAGTTTCCCGGCTGGCGCGATGTTCTTCGCAGCGTTGCAGCAATTCACCCCAGTTTCCATCAAGGGCAGCCACGCAATGGGCGAGCAGCAACGGCGCTTCGAAACGCGCCAGGTTCAGCAGTAACTGATCACTGATCCAGCGACGGGCGCTGTCAGGATCATTCACCCGGCCGTTATCCACCGCCATTTCCAGACCTTGGGAATAGCTGTATCCGCCAATCGGCAACTGCGGACTGGCCAGGCGCAACAGCGCCCAGGCCGGGTTCATAGCCGCACGCCGAACTGGTGCAGTTTTGGCGGGTAGTTGAAGTCCTCATCGCCGTGGCGCGAGTGGTGATGGCCGCCGCCGTAGGCGCCGTGTTCCGGCTGGAACGGTGCTTCAATGTTTTCGACCTTGGCATCAAGCTGTTCGAGCATGGCCTTGAGCACGTAGTCGTCGAGCAGGCGCAACCAGCCATCGCCGACTTGCAGGGCGACGTGGCGGTTGCCCAGGTGATAGGCCGCGCGAGTCAGTTCGAAAGCGTTGGCGCAGGTGACGTGCAGCAGTTGTTCGGCCCGGGCACAGACGCGCACGATGCGCCCGTCTTCGGCTTGCAGGCACTCGCCGTCATGCAGCGGTGGCTGACCGCGCTCTAAAAACAGCCCGACGTCTTCACCCTCGGCACTGAAACAGCGCAAACGGCTTTTGCTCCGGGCTTCGAAGGTCAGGTGCAACTCGGCGGCCCAGACGGGTTGAGGGTCGATTCTGCGATGAATCACCAGCATCGGAAGGCTTCCAGCATTGGACGATGCTTAGGCTAGAGCAAGGGGCTTGCCAATCGGGTGATGCGTAGGAAATGCCTGTCGTAACTTGGTGGGAGGGTCAGGATGTTGCAGGAAACTGAATGAACTTGGTGCGCATGATTGTTGAACGCACCAAATTGCAGCGAGGTGGGTGGTTCATGTGGGAGCGGGCTTGCTCGCGAAGGCGGTATTCCAGTCACATAGATGCTGGATGTACCGACGCCTTCGCGAGCAAGCCCGCTCCCACAGGGGTTATTCGGTACTGCCGAGGCCTTGCCAGTGTTTGAGGCCGATAAAGATAAAACGTAACTGCTGGGTAATTTTCGCCTGTGGCGTCAGATGCTCGGGCAGCGCCTCGGCAGGCGGATCAATGATGTCCGGCAAGGTCGCGAACACGCTTTTGACAATCAGGTCAGCCATGACGCTCAGGCCGGCGATGTCCAGGTGTTGCAGCTTCGGCATCAAGGACAAGTCGGCCGCCAGGTCCGAGCTAATGTCTTCGCGCAAGCGGCCAATGGCCTGGCGCACTGGCAACGAGCCGCCGTATTGCTCGCGAGCGAGAAACAGGAACTGCGAGCGATTGGCCGTGACCACGTCGAGAAAGATCCGCACCGAGGCGTCAATGATGCCGCCCATGACGAACTCGTTGTGGCGCACCAGGCGAATGGTTTCGCGGAAGGTCTGACCGACTTCACTCACCAGCACCAGGCCCAGTTCATCCATATCGGCGAAATGCCGGTAGAAACCGGTGGGCACGATCCCCGCGGTTCTGGCGACTTCGCGCAGGCTCAGGCTGCCGAATCCTCGGCCGCATTCCATCAAGTGGCGGGCAGCGTCCATCAGGGCGTTACGGGTCTGTTGTTTCTGTTCGGCGCGGGGCAGCATCGCAAGGGTGTTTTCTGGATAAGACAGCGGCGCACTCTAGCAAATCGGCTTTGCCGGCGTCGAATGACGATCGGGGGATCAAGCAGGGAAGTGAGGCATCTATAGCGTCAAAAGCCCAATCCGGGGATTGGGCTTTTTTTCAGGGCCGCCATGGGCTCAGCTCACAGCGCTGTTGCGTTCGATGACACGGTCACCACCACCTTCGGCCAGGGTTTGACCTTGTGGGGTGCGATCGGAACCATCGGCAGCCAGGGTTTGACCTTGTGGAGTGCGGTCGGAACCGTCAGCAGCCAGGGTTTGACCTTGTGGAGTGCGATCGGAACCGTCAGCAGCCAGGGTTTGACCTTGTGGGGTGCGATCGGAACCGTCAGCAGCCAGGGTTTGACCTTGTGGAGTGCGATCGGAACCGTCAGCAGCCAGGGTTTGGCCTTGTGGAGTGCGATCGGAACCGTCAGCAGCCAGGGTTTGACCTTGTGGAGTGCGGTCCGAGCCATCCTGGGTGATCAGGCCTTTTTCTTTCAGGCGATCATTGCCACCTTCGGCGACGGTTTGGCTGAACACCGAGTGGGTGGATTTGACTTGTGGGGTCGCCTGGTCAGCCGCTGGCAGGGCGAAAGCAGTGCTGGCCAGCATTGAGAGGGTAAGGCTAAGCAGTAATTGGCGTTTCATGATCGGGTGCTCCGTAGGAGGGCGATAAAGTGGGTACGAGGGCAATGCTACTCTTGATAAGTCGATACAAAAGTTCATAAACGCAATGGTAATAATCAACGGAATTGATTGTTCCGTGAGACAGCTCTAAATCGGGCGTTTCCGGCGGATGTTTTTGCGCTGAGATGGGTATTTTCCACTCACTTGCGCCATGTAAAAGTGCGGGGCCGGTAACGCTGGATTGGGGGGCATCCTGTCGTCGACCGATTATTTGAACGTTAAGCGGTATTTCGGTTAAACCTGCGCACCGTTTTTCAGTCGTAGATTCCATGGCAGGCCGGTTCTGGCCTAACGTTTCAAACGTGCGTCGCAGTCAGGGCGCTCAGTCGTATCAGGAGCCCTGTGCAATGAAGCGCACTCGTAAAGTTTTTATCTGGACCCTCGCCAGCCTGGTTGTCCTGCTGGCCGTATTGGTTCTGATCATCGCGTTCTTCGATTGGAACCGGATCAAACCACCGCTTAACGCCAAGGTTTCCGAAGAGCTGCACCGCCCGTTCGCCATCAACGGCAACCTCGCGGTGGTCTGGCAGCGTGAGCCCGGCGAAGGCGGCTGGCGCGCGTGGGTGCCGTGGCCGCATGTCGTGGCGCAGGACTTGAGCCTGGGCAACCCGGACTGGTCGAAGAAGCCGCAAATGGTCACCCTCAAACGCGTCGAGTTGCGCATCTCGCCCCTGGCCTTGCTGGCGCAGCGCGTGGTGATCCCGCGTATTGACCTGACCGAACCGAATGCCGACCTCCAGCGCCTGGCCGACGGCCGTGCAAACTGGACCTTCAAGTTCGACCCCAAAGACCCGAACGCCGAGCCTTCACGCTGGGTGGTGGACATCGGTGCGATCGGCTTCGACAAAGGCCACGTGATCCTCGACGACCAGAGCCTGAAGACTCAGCTCGACTTGATCATCGACCCGCTGGGCAAACCTATTCCGTTCAGTGACATCGTCGGTGACAAAGCCGCGAAAACCGCGTCGGAAAAGGGCGCCTCGCCGCAGGATTACGCGTTCGCGCTGAAGGTCAAAGGCCAGTACCACGGCCAGACACTCGCGGGCGAAGGCAAGGTCGGCGGCCTGCTGGCGTTGCAGGACGCGGCCAGACCGTTCCCGCTTCAAGCAAAAGTGAACATCGCTGACACCCGTGTCGAACTGGCCGGCACCCTCACCGATCCACTGAATCTCGGTGCCCTGGACTTGCGTCTGAAGCTGGCCGGCACCAGCCTGGGCAATCTCTACCCGCTGACCGGGGTAACCCTGCCGGACACACCGCCGTACGAAACTGACGGCCACTTGATCGCCAAGCTGCATGAAGCGGACGGTGCAGTGTTCCGTTACGAAGAATTCAACGGCAAGATCGGCCAGAGCGATATCCATGGCAGCCTGACTTATGTCGCCAGTCAGCCGCGCCCGAAGCTGAGCGGATCGCTGGTTTCCAATCAACTGCTGTTTGCCGACCTGGCTCCGCTGATCGGTGCCGATTCCAACGCCAAACAAAAGGCCCGCGGCGGCGAAAGCAACCAGCCGGCGGACAAGGTGTTGCCGGTCGAAGAGTTCAAAACCGAGCGCTGGCGCGATATGGACGCCGACGTCGAGTTCACTGGCAAGCGCATCGTCCACAGTGAAAAACTGCCGTTCAACGATCTCTACACCCACCTGATGCTCACTGATGGCGTGCTCAGCCTGGAACCCCTGCGCTTCGGTGTCGCCGGCGGTAACCTGGACGCTCAGATTCGCCTCAATGGCCGAACCGAACCGTTGGAAGGCCAGGCCAAACTCACCGCACGCAAGTTCAAACTCAAGCAGTTGTTCCCGACCTTTGAACCGATGAAAACCAGTTTCGGCGAACTCAATGGCGATGCCGACATCACCGGTCGTGGCAACTCGGTGGCCAAACTGCTGGGCACCGCCAATGGCAATCTGAAGATGCTGATCAACGATGGCGCTATCAGCCGCGAGTTGATGGAGCTGGCCGGGCTGAACGTCGGCAACTATGTGGTGGGCAAGATCTTTGGCGACAAGGAAGTGAAGATCAACTGCGCTGCCGCCGACTTCGACATCAAGACCGGACTGGCGACCACGCGTCTGTTCGTCTTCGATACCGAAAACGCGATCGTCTACATCGATGGCACCGCCGACATGGCGACTGAGCAACTGGACCTGACCATCACGCCGGAATCCAAGGGCTGGCGCGTGATTTCGTTGCGTTCGCCGCTGTATGTACGGGGCAAGTTCATCAAACCTGATGCCGGTGTGAAGGCTGTGCCGCTGATGCTGCGCGGAGCCGGAATGGTTGCACTGGGTGTGCTTGCCGCGCCTGCGGCGGGCTTGCTGGCGCTGATAGCGCCGAGCGCTGGCGAACCGAATCAGTGCGCGCCGTTGCTGGAGCAGATGAAGGCCGGCAAGGCACCCGTCACCGTCAAACCCACCCGGTAATCCGTTGGCGTCTGTTACGACGCCATCGCGGGCAAGCCATGCTCCTACAGATCTCGAGCCCGACACGAAACCTGTAGGAGCATGGCTTGCCCGCGATGGCGATTAACAGGCATTACAAATCTTTCAGAATGTCCGCCATGTCATCCGCGTCGTTCTCCTGTAGGAGCTGCCGAAGGCTGCGATCTTGGCAATAGACCAGACAATCGAGCTTCTTCCTGCAACCACGCAAAAAACGCCCGCACCGGCGGATGCCGTTCGCGCCCCGGCACGCACAGTGCAGCGTAACCGGCACCATCGACCTGAACCTCACCCTTGTAAGCCACCAGCAAACCACTGGCCACGGTCTCGGACACCAGAATATTGCTCGCCAGCACCAGGCCTTGCCCGGCAATCGCCGCTTGCAGGGCGTAATGCTCTTCGTCGTATTCACGAACCGCTGGCTGCCCGGCAAGCCAGGTCTCGCCGGATTGTGCGCACCAGGCTTCCCAGCCGTGGGCGTACAGTTTGGAGTTGTGCCAGCGCACGCTGATCAGCGTCGGCGCTTGGCTGGCGGCCAGGGCGACTTGCTCGGGCGAGCCGTAGACGCCGAAGGATTCGTCGAACAGGCACAGGCCATAAAGGTTCGGGTAATCATCGAGGCTGTAGCGCACCACCAGATCGACGCTGGCGTCCTGATGCAGATCGATGACTTCGCAATGGGTATCGAGCCGCAGGCTGATGTTCGGGTGCCGGGCGTAGAACCGGCCCAGCCGGGGCACCAGCCACAAGGCAGCGAATGCGGCGGTGGTGGAGATCGTCAGGCTCGCGCCGCTGCGTTGCGGGCGCAAGGTATCGACACTTTGCGCCACTTCCAGCAAGGCACCGTGCAAGCTGTGGAACAGCCGTTCACCGCAGTCCGTCAGGCGAACTTGCCGTGGCAGTCGCTCGAACAGCGGCACACCGAGCCAGGTCTCCAGCGAGCGAATCTGATGGGAAACCGCCGTCGGTGTCACCGAGAGTTCTTCGGCGGCTGCCTTGAAGCTCAGCAGGCGCGAGGCGGATTCAAAGGCGCGCAGGGCGGTCAGCGGCAGCGAGGCAAACATTGAAAGCTCCATGGATGAAATGAATTCATCCAGACTGATTTTTGCTCATTTGAAGAGGGGCGGCTGTGCGCTTCAAGCTGCAAGCCACCAGCAGTTTGAGTTTAGTCCTTCAGGAGATTCAGATGAGCACAATTCTTGCCATACATGCCAGCCCCCGTGGCGACCGTTCTCATTCCCGGCGCTTGGCCGAGGTATTTCTTTCAGCTTGGCAGGCGGTCAATCCGCAGTCGCACCTGACCCGTCGCGAAGTCGGTCGGGCGTTGATTCCGCCGGTCAACGAGGCGTTTGTGGCCGCCGCGTTTTACCCCGAGCCCGATGCGCGGCCGCTGTCGATGCAGGCCGACCTGGCGTTCAGCGATGAACTGGTGGGTGAATTGCTCGGTCACGATTTATTGGTGATTTCCACGCCGATGCACAACTTCAGCGTGCCCAGCGGCCTCAAGGCCTGGATCGATCAGATTGTGCGGTTGGGGCTGACCTTCAATCACACCCTGGACAATGGCGTCGCTCAATACGAGCCGCTGGTGCAGGGCAAAAAGGCGTTGATCGTCACCAGTCGCGGCGGGTTCGGTTTCGGGCCGGGTGGAGAACTTGAGGCAATGAACCATGCCGATCCGTTGTTGCGAACGGCATTGGGGTTCATCGGCATCACCGACATCACGGTCGTGGCCGCCGAAGGCGAAGAGTCCGAGGAACGCACCTTCCAGATCTCCGCCGCCGAGGCCGAGCAGCGTTTGCGGGCGCTGGCCAGGGAGTTCTAAATGGCCTGGCTGTTTTTGCTGATCGCCGCCGGCTTCGAGGTCACCTTTGCCATGGGCATGAAATACGCCGAGGGCTTCACCCGGCTCTGGCCATCGATGATCACCGTGGTGGCCGCGGTGGGCGGGATCTACTTCCTGACCCTGGCCATGCGCGAGTTGCCGGTGAGCATCGCTTACCCGATCTGGACCGCCATCGGCTCACTGGGCACGGTGTTTCTCGGGTTTGCGTTGCTCGGTGAAAGCCTGACGGCGGTCAAACTGGTGTCGGTCGGATTGATCGTGGCGGGGGTGGTGGGGCTGAAGTAGGGCGGGATGTCATAGACTGGTCGCCGAGTTGTCATCTTCGATGCCGATGCTTGGCTGATGTCTTGCATCCCGCCTGGCGTCACTTCACCGATCACAAGGATGTTCGCCCATGTCGCAAGGTTCCGCCCCGCGTTACCCGTTGGTGCTGGTCCCGGGAATGCTCGGGTTTATCCGTCTGCTGATCTATCCGTATTGGTTCGGGATCATTTCTGCGCTGCGCCGGGGTGGGGCGACGGTGATTGCGGTGCAGGTCTCGCCGATCAACTCCTGCGAAGTGCGCGGCGAGCAACTGCTGGCGCGGATCGAGGAAATCCTGCGGGAAACCGGGGCCGAGAAAGTCAACCTGATCGGCCACAGCCAAGGGGCGCTGACCGCCCGCTATGCCGCGGCCAAACGCCCGGACCGGGTCGCCTCGGTCACCTCGGTGGCAGGACCCAATCACGGCTCGGAGCTGGCGGATTACCTGCACAAACACTATCCGGGAAACAGCGCCAAGGGGCGTTTGCTCTGCGTTTTGCTGCGCTGGATCTGTGCACTGATGAGCCTGCTGGAAACCGGTTATCGCGGACCGAAATTGCCGGTTGATATCCATGCCTCCCATCATTCACTGACGACGGAAGGCGTGGCGCTGTTCAACCAGCGTTATCCACAGGGCTTGCCTGAAACCTGGGGCGGGCAGGGGCCGGAAGAGGTCAATGGCGTGCGGTATTACTCCTGGTCCGGGACCTTGCAGCCGGGCAAGACCAATCGCGGGCGAAACCTGTTTGATGGGACTAACCGCAGTTGTCGGTTGTTTGCCAGAACCTTCGTTCGAGAAGCCGGGCATTGCGACGGAATGGTCGGGCGTTACAGCTCGCATCTGGGGACAGTGATTGGGGATGAGTATCCGATGGATCACTTCGACATCGTCAATCAGTCGTTGGGTTTGGTGGGCAGGAGCGCGGAGCCGGTGCGGTTGTTTGTCGAGCATGCGGCGCGGCTGAAAGCGGCCGGGGTTTAGCCTTCAGACCGAGTTATCGTTCTTCGCGAGCAAGCCCGCTCCCACAGGGGAATGCATTCCAAATGTGGGAGCGGGCTTGCTCGCGAAGGCGCCAGATCAGGCAGCGACGACCTTACGCCCCAACACCGTGGTCCAGCGCTCCGAAAGAATCACCCCACCCAACGTCAACATCCCGCCCACCAAGTGATACATCGCCATCTGCTCATGCAGCACCACCGCCGCAATCAGCGCAGTAATCAACGGCAGCAAATTGAAAAACAGCGTAGTCCGGCTCGGCCCCAGGCGGATCACGGCCTGCATCCATGCCAATGGCGCAACCATCGAAGCCAGCAGGCAGGCGTAAAGCACCAGCGGAATGTTCTGCAGCGTCGGACCGATCTTCGGCGAAGCGAGGAACAGCGGAAACAGTACCGCCACGGCCACCCATACCTGCATGTACAGCAACACCAGCGGCGGTAAACGCAGCTGCCATTTTTTCAGCAGCGTGCTGTAAATCGCGTAGGCCAGGGTGGCGATCAGCATCATCGCGTCACCCAGGTTCACCCCGTGTTCGAGCAGCGCGCCAAGGCTGCCGGACGAGACGACCACCAATACCCCCGCGAACGACAGCACCGCACCGGCCAGTGCGCCGATGGTCAGGCGCTGGCCGAGGCTAATGATCGCCATGGCCAGCGACATCAGTGGCATCAGCGACAGGATGATGCCCATGTTGGTGGCCGAGGTCAGGCTCGCCGCGAAGTACGCCAGGCTTTGGTAAACCGCCATGCCGAGTACGCCGAGGACAAAGATCTTGCCCAGGTTCGGGCGGATCGCCGGCCAATGGGCGATCACCGGTTTGAGCATGAAGGGGGTGAACAGCAGTCCGGCAAGCAGCCAGCGGTAAAAGCCGATCTCGGCGGGGAAGATCGCCCCGGCCGACATCTTGGTGATCACGGTGTTGCCGGCCCAAATGAAAATGGCCAGCAGGGGATAAGCGTATTGCATCAGAGAAAACCAGAGCGTTAATGAGGGGTGATTATCGCCTGTCTGGATACAAGCCTATACTTCGATCCAGACAACCTGCCCCTGATGACGGACAGCATGAACAGTAAACACATCGATCTGCTCGACTTCAGCGAACTGCCGGCCCCGGTGTACTTCCGTTATGCCGACTTTGATGCGCATCGTTATGCCTCGGCGCACCGTCATCCATGGGGCACGCTGGAGTATTCGGCCCACGGTGTATTGCACATGGAAATCGGTGGCAGCCGCTTCATGTCACCGCCGCAATACGCGGTATGGGTGCCGCCGCAGACCGAACACAGCTTCTATAGCCATCAGCCGATCAACTATCGCGCGGTCTGCCTGGCTCCGCCGATGTGCCAGGACCTGCCGCAACAGGCCTGCACCCTGGCCATCAGCGACATCCTTAAAGCGATCCTCAAAGACTTCGCCGGCCGCGATGTGAAGATTCCCGAGCACGAAGCCGACCAACGTCTGGCCCAGGTGTTGGTGGACCAACTGCAGCAGGCGCCGGTGCAGGAGTGTTATTTGCCCTACGCCAGCAGCCCTGGCTTGTTCGGGATACTCGAAGCCTTGCAGGCCGAGCCCGGTGATAACCGACCTTTGGCGGAGTGGGCCGCGCAGATCCATGTCAGCGAACGCACCCTGGCGCGGCGGTTCGTGCGTGAGTTGGGCATGAGTTTTGGCGAGTGGCGGCAGCGGTTGCGGTTTCTGGCAGCGATCGAAGCGCTGGACAGCCACCGCAGCATCCAGGAAATCGCCTTTGACATGGGCTACAGCACGGGCTCTGCGTTTATCGCGATGTTTCAACGCCAGGCAGGGTGCACGCCGGAACAGTATCGGCGACACCGGGGAGCCTGATGTTCCTGAGTAGTAGTGTTTCTTAAATAATACTGAATGAACGTTAATTGAATGTTGCGGTGTCGTGTGTTGTAGCGTTGTTTAGTTGACATCTGTTTTATTGCGAAGCCTCTTACAGGTTTTGTCGGAAATACACTCAATAAAATTTCTATGCTTCGCTGTATGCTCCAGTACGCATTTATTAACTTGCTTTGGAATCATCAATCATGGGGCATTCAGTTCTAGTTCGCGGACCGTCTGTATTAAGTACGCAAGAAACAAGTATTCATCATGAATTTATCAAAGAGGCTCTGCCCGCATGGGTGGCGGATGCCTCGTTGGAAAGAGTGCAGGCGCTGAAATTAGGGCTTTCCGGTATCCCTCGATGGAGTAAAGAGGCGTCTTCGGCATTGCACTCAAGTCTGAAAAAAACGATGGTGGCGAGTTGGAAAGCCCAAAATGATGTCGACCGAATGCTCGGTGAATTGCAGGATGTTTACGCGTTTGCCGAACCCTTGCTACAACAGGCATTGAAACAACAATACGGAGTCGACATCGATGTTAGAAGCACCTATTTAAAGTTGTTCTCTCCGGCAAAGTTGTCCCCGTGGGCGCATAACATTACGGGCGGTGTCAGTTCTAGAACCGTCTCCGTACTTGATGCAGCATTGCACAACTTTGCACTCAATGAAGTTCTGCTCTCTGACTCGCAGTTTATTTCCAGACCTGACGAACTGGGGCACTTTGAAGTACTGGACATCCGAAACAAGGTGTCTATCGAGCAGTTCAAAACAGTATGTCGGGAACTGGATATTGGCGCTCGATACAAAGAACACCTCGAAAGTTATTTGCGTCCCACCGATGGCCTGGCAAAAGGTGTGGTGCAGCACAGAATTATCAAAAGTCAGAAAGCCGCGCTGAGTGCCGCCATGGATTGGGCCTTGATGCGAAAAGATATCTCGGCCAACGGCTATCGGTTGGTGAAGGGCATAACCGAGGGGGTTAAAGGCCTGAAACTGGAAGGCATCCCGGTTCGTTACTATCACCTGACGATGCTGGACACACGGCTGCACGGCATTGTGCTGATCGCCGGTGATCTGGACGCTGCCGGTGCAGGGAGGCGACTCATTGCCTATGTGCCGAACGACCCCGATCATCCGTTGAAAGAGTATGCGTCGCTGGGCGAGTTCGCGCTCGAACTCACCCGCCAGTTGCGCGACGCGGGCCAGGCGCCCACGCGTGATGGCCTCCCAAACAGGCGCAGTTATCAGCAGTTCTTCAGCCGCTTTGTCGCCCATCAGCAACGCGGGCATTTCTTTGCCGAACTTAACAGCAAACTTGTCGTGATCACCCGGCATGAAAAGGAATGGGGCGTGGACCTGCCTGTCTGGCGAGAAACTGCCGTGGATAACCCACGCCTTCGTTTTGGGACCCTGAAGTTCGAAGAGGATAGCGAAACCCGTTTCAATGGCGACCTGTGGGTTTATCTCTACCAGGTCCAGCAAAACAAAATCCTCAACGACGCACGGGAGATGGTGATTTCCACCGCCGATGCCGACCGCATGGAGCGTTGGGCCTGGTTCGACAATTTGGAGAAGATGCTGTCCGACGTTCTCAATGCCGCATTATTGGTCGTGACGCCGTTCGTGCCTTTTCTGGGCGAGGCGATGATGGCTTACATGGTTTATCAATTAGTCAGTGAAGTGGTCGAAGGTGTCGTTGACCTGGCCGAAGGTGTTTATCTGGAAGGGGCCGAGCACCTGATCGGCTTCGCTGAAAGTTTGATCCAGTTGGGCACGTTCGGCGCGGGCATGAAGCTCGGATCGGAGGTGGTGCTACCCAAGCTTTCTTCGTTCATCGAAGGGAGCAAGCCGGTCACCCTGGCCAACGGCGACAAGCGTCTATGGGGGCAGAACCTCGAGGCCTACCAGCGCGATCTTATGCTGTCCGCCGATTCAAAACCCGACGATCAATGGCTGCATCGGCATGAAGGCAAGCCGATCCTCAATCTCGATACGCGCTACTTCGAACTCAATAAAGACCCGCAGACTGGCAAGCACCGAGTGCAACATCCAGCCCGGCCGGACGCGTATCAACCGGTGGTCGAGAGTAATGGAGAAGGCGCCTTCGTGATTGAAGGAGAGCAGCCGCATTTGTGGGATGACGATACGTTGATGGCGCGACTCGGCCAGTCAATGAAAGGGTTGGCGGACGCATACGGCGACATTCGAACGGTCAGTCGCAGCGACGTCAACGCGATCCGCCGGATGTATGTCGACAAGGAGCGCGCTTTGCCCTTGCTGAGCGATACCGTGACGCGCTTCCGGATCGACCACGATATTCAGACATTTATTGAGCAGATTGGCAGTGATCATCCGCAAGACTATTTAAAAGCCGACCCTGCCTTTCAGTTCCGGTTGCTCGATGGCGTATGGCCCGGTAGGGCAATTGAGCTGGTGGGTGCTGACGGTCAGGTCCTTGAGGTGATTGGCCGTGCCGACGCGTCACCTGTTCGGATACGAAAGGATCGCTTGATCGACGGTGATTTGCTTAAAACGCTGTTAGCCCACCTTGATCAAGCTGAAACAAAAACACTGATGAACAACGAGTTCGGCGCACCGGTATTGGCCGCCGAGGTGAACGCGCGACAGCTGCGGCTTGAACTGGCGAAACTTGCCAAAAACAGGCGTACAGGGCTGTTCGAGGCGCGCTACCGTCAGCTTGAAAATGCCCGAAGTGCGAAGAGTGCCTTGGTGCGAAATATCCAGGACCGAGTGCCGGATTTGCCGGGCACCGTTGCGCAAGAGTTGCTGGCGATTGCCTCCCCCGAGGAGTTGCAGGATATCGCACGAGCGAAACTGTCCGACAGATTGGAAAACCTCGCGCGCTGGGCTCTTAGGGACGTGCGAAGTGCCCGGGCTTATGAAGGGCTGCATCTGAAGTCAGTCGACAATCCTGATACCCGCAGGCTGGCCTTGCACTCGCTGGAAAACCTGCCCGGCTGGAATCCTGACGTGCGAATCGACGTTCACCGGTTCGAGTTGGGAGGTGCGTTGCTGGACAGCATTGGCAAGGAAGATGCCGCCATTCGACGCACCATCGTCGAACGGGAAGACCTGACCTTCCAGGCCTATGACGATGAGGGCAACGCCTTGAATGCCGGGTCGGACTTTTATTCATCGATCCTGCAGGCACTACCGGACGCCGAGCGTAATGCCCTGAACATTCACATAGGGCAAGGACGGCAACTGAAAGAGGCGATTCGTAACCGGGCATTGAAACCTTATCGGCTCCTGAAAGTCCTTACAGACCTTCCGGTGCTTGACCCGCTCACTTTCGATCCGCAGGTCATGCGCCTGCGTGGTGGCGCGCCGACCGGCGAAGGTGAGGCGGTCGTGTTGCAGGCGATTGGGGATCTTTATCCGGAACATGTTGTAGGTGCGTTTGGTTCTTCCGTCTCGTCCTACGCAACATATGACTTCCTGCGTGGCTTGAAACTGATATACGACATCTATTCTGAAGAGTACTTGACTGATCTTTGGCATGCGTTGGATAACGCCAACGCCGCCAAAGATGCGCAAGCCAATGCAAACATCGTACAGAGCATCGAAGCGTTGCCGGACCTGGAAAAGCTGATGTCGGACGAGCAATTCACACCATTGATTGAGCAGATGTTCACCAGGGATGGCCTGATCCCGCTGCCCGAATCCGAGCGCAACCTGGCCATCAATGCCCGAAATCTGGAGCGCACCGGCCGGACGGATGAGTATCAGGCGCTGTTACGTTCAGTCCGGGAAAACGCTGTAACGCCAAGCCCTGAATTGGCCGATTTGCGCAGCTATGGCGAGTGGCTGTCCAGTGATGTCGTGACGTCCGACGAACCGATTGAGGTTTCGCCGCCAATCATGGAGAACCTGAAAATGGCACAGCGTGCAATCTGCCGCACCAAGGAGCTTATCCCCCTGTCCGGCAATCAATTGCCGAGCATGTGGGAGAAGGGCGGTTCGGCGATTGCGAAGATCAAGGGTCTTAGGGAGCTGAACCTGGAGGAAGGTGGTTTCACCGCAAAACTGACCATCGCTGAAGCGGCTCGTAAAGCCATTGAAATCAAGGGCGGCAATTGCTCGGAAAACTCGAAAGTGACGTTTTCGATCCTCGCCAGCCAGCCCCGGACATCGAGCATTCACATCGTCAAAGCCTCTGACTTCGATCATCAATATGTGGTCATAGGCGACTTGGCCAATCCCGGGACTCTGGTCGTCGCCGATTCCTGGCCGGAGTTCCCCGCGGCGCATCTGGCGAGCAAGGGCTACTTCGAGTTCGAAATGCCGCCGGTGGAGACACTGGCGCCCGGTCCGGCCGTCAGCGAATACAACTTTATCAATGAGGCGCCACCAGGCCCGGCGACGTTGCCTGCCGTTTCCGAAACGAACACGTTCAGGCAGATAAAAATGAACAAGCTGTACACATCCGGGGCGTATGCCCAATGGACATCATTAAAAGAGTTAGGCCAAACCTACCGTGTGGAGGGCGGCACTCCGGTTTCATTCGAGCGATTGCCTGCCTCGGTCATTGAAAATCGGGTTGAGGCTTATCGCAACTACTTGAAAGCGTTCGACGACATCCTGCGTGCGCAGGAGGATGCTGAATAATCGCTGGCGGATGAAGCGGTAACAGGTCTTGTCTACACTACCCTTGAGGTCGCGCCGCTCGGCGCGACAACAAGGAGAAAACTTCATGAAAATGTTGCGTGTCCCTTTGTTGATGATCGGTCTGCTGTTCTGCGCCCAGGGCTTTGCCGCCACCGAGCAACAGAACAAGATGACCACCTGCAATGCTGACGCCACCGCGAAAAGCCTCAAGGGAGACGAACGCAAAGCGTTCATGAGCAATTGCCTCAAAGCGGCCCCGGCCGCCAATGACGCAAAAACCCTTACCCCTCAGCAAGAGAAGATGAAAACCTGCAACGCCGATGCCGCCACTCAGGCGTTGAAAGGCGATGCGCGTAAAGCCTTCATGAGCGAATGCCTGAAGAAAAAATAATCATTGGGCGGCAAGATGTGGGGGCTGAGAGGGTCTCATCGCGAGCAGGCTCACTCCCACATTTGTCCTGCGGACACAGATCCATTGTGGGAGCGGGCTTGCTCGCGAAGGGGCCGGCAAGGGCACTGAAAACAGCCGCCACCGCCCCCACTAAGGTCGACCTACACAATCCCTAGTGCTGGCATCGGAACGCTGGCAGACTGCCAATCCTTTTACGCCGTTCGTTTTGAGGCTGTATGCCAACGTTTTCTCAACGCCAAGTCTTGCAACTCATCAGTTGGGTCATCATTTTCGGCGGTTTGTTGCTGGTGATCCCGCTGCGATTACTGCCGAGTTTGCTGGCCGGCCTGCTGGTGTTCGAACTGGTCAACATGCTCACCCCGCAATTGCAGCGCCTGATCGAAGGGCGGCGTGCGCGCTGGCTGGCGGTGGCGTTGTTGGGAACGCTAGTGGTCAGTGTGTTGACGCTGATCTTTGCCGGTGCTTTCAGCTTTCTGCTGCATGAAGCGGAAAACCCCGGCGCTTCTCTCGACAAATTCATGCACGTGGTTGATCGGGCGCGCGGGCAACTGCCGCCGTTCATCGACGCCTATCTGCCCGCCAGCGCCGCCGAATTCCGTGTGGCGATTGGCGAATGGGTGAGCAAGCACCTCAGCGACTTGCAACTGGTGGGCAAGGACGCGGCGCACATGTTTGTGACGCTGCTGATCGGCATGGTGCTGGGGGCGATCATTGCCTTGCAGCGCGTGCCGGACGTGACCAAGCGCAAGCCATTGGCCGCCGCGCTGTTCGAACGCTTGCACCTGCTGGTCCAGGCGTTTCGCAACATCGTGTTCGCCCAGATCAAGATTTCCCTGCTCAACACCTTCTTCACCGGGATTTTCCTGGCGGTGGTCCTGCCGACGTTCGGGATAAAGCTGCCGCTGACCAAAACCCTGATCGTACTGACATTCCTGCTCGGCCTGCTGCCGGTGATCGGCAACCTGATGTCGAACACCCTGATCACCATCGTCGGTTTGTCGCTGTCGATCTGGGTGGCCGTGGCGGCGCTGGGTTACCTGATTTTTATCCACAAGCTCGAATACTTTCTCAACGCGCGCATCGTTGGCGGGCAGATCAGTGCCAAGTCGTGGGAGTTGCTGCTGGCGATGCTGGTGTTCGAGGCCGCGTTCGGCCTGCCGGGGGTGGTGGCGGGGCCGATTTATTACGCGTACCTGAAGAGTGAGTTGAAGCAGGTAGGGATGGTTTGATCCGCTGCTGATCTACTGTGGCGAGGGGATAAATCCCCTCGCCACAGATAAATCCTCTTACCACAGATAAATCCTCTCACCACAGGGTGTCAGGTCAGTCCATGTTGCCGTAGCGCTTCATCGCTTCAATCGCCAAGCCGCTGCCGATGCTGCCGAAGATGTTCCCTTCCACATGCCGCGCGTTCGGCAACATCGCCGAGACGCTGTTGCGCAGTGCCGGAATCCCGCTCGAACCGCCGGTGAAGAACACCGTATCGACCTGATCGACTCGCACATTGGCGTCGTTCAACAGCTGGGTCACGCTGTTACGTACGCGCTCCAGCAAGTTGTCGATAGCCGATTCGAACAGTGCCCGGCTCAGCTCCACACTCAAACCCGGTTCGATTCGGTCCAGCGGCACATGGCGGCTGTCGGCGTGGGTCAGCTGGATCTTGGTTTCTTCCACTTCCATGGCCAGCCAATGGCCGGCGCGCTGGTCGATCAGCTTGAACAGGCGATCGATGCCGCCGGTGTCTTCGATGTCGTAACGCATGCTGCCCAGCGCCAGGGTCGACTTTTGCGAGTACACCGAGTTGATGGTGTGCCAGGTCGCCAGGTTCATGTGGTGGCTGGTCGGCATGTAAGCGCCGCTCTTCATCCGGCTGCCATAGCCGAACAGCGGCATCAGGCCTTGCAGGCTCAGCTGCTTGTCGAAATCGGTCCCGCCGATGTGCACGCCGCCGGTGGCGAGGATGTCATCGTGGCGGTTGTCGTGGGTACGGCGTTCAGGGGACAGGCGCACCAGCGAGAAGTCTGACGTACCACCGCCGATGTCGACGATCAGCACCAGCTCTTCTTTTTCGATGGTCGACTCATAGTCGAAGGCCGCCGCAATCGGTTCGTACTGGAACGAAACGTCCTTGAAACCGATGGCGCGGGCCACGTCCACCAGCGTGTTTTCGGCTTCCTGGTCGGCCATTTCATCGTCATCGACGAAGAACACCGGACGACCGAGCACCACTTCATCGAACTCGCGACCGGCGGCGGTTTCGGCGCGCTTCTTCAGTTGGCCGATAAACAGCCCGAGCAAATCCTTGAACGGCATTGCCGTGCCGAGGACGCTGGTGTCGTGCTTGATCAGCTTGGAGCCCAGCAGGCTCTTGAGCGAGCGCATCAGCCGGCCTTCATAACCTTCCAGGTACTCGTGCAGCGCGAGGCGGCCGTACACCGGGCGGCGTTCTTCCATGTTGAAGAAGACCACCGAAGGCAGGGTGATCTTGTCGTCCTCCAGCGCGATCAGCGTTTCCATGCCGGGGCGCAGCCAGCCGACGGTGGAGTTGGACGTGCCGAAGTCGATACCACAGGCACGGGCTGGAGATGCGTTTTTCATGTCTATCGAGTTCCGGTTAAAAAACGGCCGCGCAGTGTATGTCAGTGCGGCGCAGATTCGAAGGCCGACTATCCGCTAAATCTCCGCGATTAGCGCCTTGATAAGACGGCCAGATGCCCCAAACTTGTCTGCATTGGCCCTGGCAGCCCTCGGACGGTCGCAAGAACCGCCCACTGCTGCCGAAAAACTTCTGATGCGCTGCCACCTTGAGATCGATCAACCTGGCGGCTGCCAAAGAGCGCATGCTGCCGGTAGTGGCGCGATATCGATAACGGATGGTGATCCTTAGATGGACTTCAAAGACTATTACAAGATTCTCGGTGTGGAACCGACCGCGGACGATAAGACGATCAAGGCCGCCTATCGTAAGCTGGCGCGCAAATATCACCCGGACGTCAGCAAGGAAAAGGACGCCGAGTCCAAATTCAAAGACGCCTCGGAAGCCTATGAAGCGCTGAAAAGCGCCGACAAGCGCGCCGAATACGACGACTTGCGCAAATACGGCCAGCACGGTCAACCGTTCCAGGGCCCGCCGGGTTGGCAGGGGCGTGGCGCAGGCGGTTTCGGTGGTGGTCAGGACACGGGCGATTTTTCGGACTTCTTCAGTTCGATCTTCGGCAACCGTGGCCCTGGTTTTGGGGGTGGACATTCAGGCCGCAGCGCCGGGCGTCGAGGGCAAGACGTGGAAATGGAACTCGGGATTTTCCTGGAAGAAACCCTTTCGAGCGAATCGAAGAAGGTTACTTTCCAGGTGCCGCAGTACAACGCTGCCGGCCAGCATGTCAGCAACACCAGCAAAAGCCTGAACGTGAAGATCCCGGCCGGCGTGGCCGACGGCGAGCGCATCCGCCTCAAGGGCCAGGGTGCTCCTGGCACGGGTGGCGGGGCCAATGGCGACTTGTTCCTGATCATTCGTTTTGCGCCGCACCCCAAGTTCGACGTCGAAGGCGAGAACCTGATCATTACCTTGCCGCTGGCGCCGTGGGAGTTGGCATTAGGTACTGAGGTGGCAGTGCCTACCCTGACAGGCAAGATCAACCTCAAGATCCCGGCCGGCAGCCAGAACGGCCAGCGCATGCGCGCCAAGGGCCACGGTTTGCTGAACAAGGCCGGTCATCGCGGTTATCTGTTTGTACAGCTCAAGGCCGTCATGCCTAAAACCTCGGACGACGAGGTCAAGGCGCTGTGGCAGGAACTGGCGAAAAAAGCGGCTTTCAACCCGAGAGAAAACTTCTGATCCAAGAGACGGAGTAGCCCATCATGAGCAACCCCCTGATCGTTCAACTGGACCTGGCAGAGTTCTGCGAGGCGACCGACCTGCCGGACGTCTACGTGATCGAAATCGTCGAGCACGGCATCCTCGAACCTCAGGGCAAGCAGCCCAAGGATTGGCGTTTCAACGATTACGAGTTGGTGCTGGCCAAGCGTGCCGCCAAGCTGCGGCGCGACCTTGAACTGGAATGGGAAGGCGTCGCCCTGGCGCTGGACCTGCTGGAAGAGGTCCAGCAACTACGGGCCGAAAACCGCATGCTCAAGCAGCGGTTGGCTCGGTTGGTGATCGAATAGTTCAACATAAAAAAATATGGCCTTCTCGAGATTGATACTCTGTTAGTTGATGTATCGGAAAGGCGTGGCGGTATTTATATATATCCATCTTTTTAATATTCGAATGATTATTCAAGCATTGCCCGGAGCGTTCAGCAGGTTTTTAGTCTTTTGTTTTATTGGGCGGGATTTAAGCTGAGGGCTTATCAAGTTGTTTTGGATTGTCAGTTTATGGATGAGTTACAGGATGTAAGCGATGTTTCAAGTTCGCCAGTTTTACCGGCGAACAACAACGGTGTTCATTATGAACGTA
>NZ_JAHUWL010000026.1:0-37221 GCF_019219045.1 Pseudomonas sp. PDM25 | reverse complement strand
ACGGTGGTTCGCTTTGTCTCAAATATGCGACCACGTATAGTATCGGAGGGGTGCAGTTGGCGACCCCGGAAGCAGTCAGGTCGGGCGATGATAATTTAGCGGCAGTTACGCCGCTTGGCCTTAAGGGTGCGTACTTGCCGAAGTTGAATCCAGAGGTCGATGGCGCCGTTACAATTACCAAGGATCAAACGAAGTACCCACCTGCCGACCGGGAGCTGGTGACTGCGGACTGGGTACGTCAACAACCGGCGTGGCGAAATTCGATTTTCGCCGAATTGAACCACCAATCATGGTATTCCGATACAGCCGATCCAGGATTCGTGTGGCGGCTTTTGGCTGGGCCTGAGGATTTACAGGATGGGGATACATACGTCGCCATTTACGGGGATGCGGAAAGCCAACTCTTTTTGCCTAGCGATTTCGATTCGATGAAGTACCTGCGGCCCGGAGCTCGGATTTACTTCATTAACCAGAGTAATAACCAGTTATTCGATGTGATGTTTACAGGGATAGGCACAGAAGTCATCTCTTGTCCGCACGACTCGAATATTTCATCAAAATTCACCATTCGCCCAGGGAAGCGAGCCAATGTTCAGTGGATGGGAGGAAAAACATTTATGGTAAATTTCACTTGATCTGAGCCATGTCAGAAGTAGTCACCGTGGAGCGATCTAAAAACGGTGATATTATGGAAAGCAGCACGGGAACTCCATGGATTGCCCCTATCAAACCGGTCACTAATACCCCGTTACCTGACTCGACAGGATTACCTCGGTCACGACGAGTTCATTCGTGGGTCTAGCTACTTGGGCAAAGCCGCGAGTAAACACTTCGGCGATGGTCAGCATGGCTGTGGAGCAACCGGTGTAGAGGCGGCTTTGAGACAGATAGCCAGGGTTCGCTCGCTGATCAAGGCGAAAGCCCCGACTCCTTGCTCTGTGAGCGCGAATGGATGGTTTTAGTTATGACTAAGCGGTCGACTAAAATTTCTCATAGAGAATCACTCATGAGTTGAAAGTGGATGCCAGTCTTTTTTTTCTTACAATTCTATTTAAGGATATTTATGATGAGTAAGCGTTTGTTCGCCGAGTTTTTCGGCACATTCTGGCTCGTGTTAGGCGGGTGTGGCAGTGCCGTTCTTTCAGCAGCGTTCCCGGAGCTTGGCATTGGCTTCGCAGGAGTTGCGTTGGCGTTTGGCTTGACAGTGTTGACCATGGCTTATGCTGTTGGTCATATTTCAGGTGGTCACTTCAATCCAGCTGTCACCATTGGTCTTGTGGCTGGTGGGAGATTCGACGCCAAGGATGTTGTGCCTTACATTGTGACTCAGGTTGCCGGAGCTATCGCTGCCGGTGGTGTCTTGTACCTGATTGCTAGTGGCAAGGCTGGATTTGATGTTACTGCCGGGTTTGCTACCAATGGATACGGCGAGCATTCTCCTGGTGGTTATTCGTTTCTGTCGGCTGTTGTTACAGAGTTTGTTCTGACGGCCTTTTTCTTGCTCGTCATCCTTGGGGTAACCGATAAAAAGGCTCCAGTAGGCTTTGCACCGTTGGCCATCGGTCTTGCGCTGACCTTGATTCACCTGATCAGCATTCCTGTGACCAATACATCGGTAAATCCGGCCCGGAGTACCGGGGTCGCCATTTTCCAGGGAGGCTGGGCTTTGTCGCAGCTGTGGGTGTTCTGGGTTGTTCCTCTGCTTGGCGGTGCGGCTGGCGGCTTGATTCATCGCTATTTGTTGGCTGATGATCGTAAGTAAGCATCCAGTTCTCTGATCTGTGGATAGTGGGTAAAGGCGGTAAGCACTACTGGTGCCCAATGCCGGACTACCTACTCGCTTCAATGAAGTTCTGTTCCCGCGACAGGCCATCCGGGCTGATCTCCGGATGACGTACAGCCCCTGTATCCCTGATGCAGGTCGACCCCGCCCAGTGCGGGGTTTTCTATTTCTGGACACGCAATCCCAGCATTCTGACTGCCGCGTTCAGGTAATGAGCGGATTGAGCCGACCAGGCTCTCAAAGTACTTTGACCACATGCAGCAGATGGTAGGTCTGTCTGACGACCGTTATGGGAGCAGATTACCCGTGGTCAGGGGTATTGCCCCAGCTGTAATGATGACAAAGACGGCTACGGTGATGAGCTTGGTATCGGTGTTATCCGGCGCGATGATCTCGATATTCGGCCGACGATCCATTACGTGATGCGCTACCTAGGCAAAGACATTCAGTATTTGCGGCTAAAGCCTGTGGGGGCTCGTTGCTTGCGTAAAGGTCAGGCAAAGAAAAGTTCCTGGGTGACTAATCAGCCCATCGCTCGACAAAAGTTGGATGCTGAGTAATTTGAGATGACCGCCAGGTGTTTTGGGCGCGAATAGTTATCCGAACTCTTCAGCCGTCACAGCTGCCTGTGCAAGGTCGCTTCCAAGTCCCACGCACTTTTTGACATTCTTCATAACGACGGACTGCTGTGCGGCCAGCCTGGGTGATTGCATCGCCCGTTCGACCCTGGCGCAATGGGTGGGTAAATGTGTTTTGATGGCGGCCTAGATTTTCTCCATGGCCGGCTTGATTAAAGCCATTAACTACTACAGTTAACCTTATGGCGATATCGCAACAGAAGCCTTCTTCCAGGAGAAATTATGAATAAGCTATACCTTTCGTCTTTTATGACCCGGCTGCTTATGGGGGCGGCGCTCCCCGTGAATGCCGGAGAGCGGGCTGCACTTAGGACTCCTCAATCAGGAGTACTCTGCGACAATTATTTATGTGCAAGCGATGAAGGTGTGTCCCGAGAACTCACCGAGAACAATCTCGGCTGAAAAGTTGCGGTCAAGCTGTTCTCGTGGAGCGATTTCAATTTGAGCGAATTTACCTTCGTCAATGGAATATTTTGCGATGTAAAGGAGCGATTGTGTCGAGAAGATCGATATTACGGTGTGGACGGTAAGCTTTGTGAAGCAGTGTCGAAGAAATACACCCAGCTTCTGTTTGATCAATTAATCACAGAGCGACGTTCTGGTGTTAGAACTGCAGGGCGCCGAAGATGTGAGCTATTTGCTTATCGGGATCCCTGCTAGGACGAACGGCCACCATCACCCACCAGGTAGTGCCGCTCGGTTAAATTGATCAACTCCTTCCAAGACACCACCCGATCCACCTCGATCAGGAATAACTGTCTAGTGTGCTGTTCTCTAAATAATTTTTCTGCGACCTAGGCTACACTTTCTCTGTCATTCAGTGCTCGGGGGGCACGCACGTGAACGCTCAAGAGTTGTTCTCAGCCCAGAAGAACAAGCCGTACTCAGCCGTCGAGTATGCTTAGCCACCATCAGCCAGCGCGACGGCCGTCGCGCCCGAGTGATCCTGCTGGCAGCTCAAGGTTGTTCGCGGAAAGAAATCGCGCGTTTGACCGGTTTCTCCCTCCCAACGATCACCTGTTGGTGCCAGCGTTTTCAAACGCTGCGATTGGACGGCTTGCTCGACAAGCCGGGGCGTGGGCGCAAAACATCCTTGCCAACTGACGTCGTGTGTCGTGTCCTCGAACAGGTTACAAGAATCGGCAAGCCTCGATGGAGCTGTCGGAGCATGGCGCGAGTCGCCGGGATCTAGGCCGCCAGCGTGCACAGGCTGTGGGCCCCAATGACCTGAAACCAAACCTGACACGCACCTTCAAACTGCCCAATGATCTACATTTCGAAGTGAAGTTTTGGGACGTCATTGGCTTGTATTTCGACCCGTCAGACAAGGCGTAGGTGCTTTGCTGCGATGAAAAAAGCCAGGTTCAAGCCCTGAAGCGCACCCAGCCAGAACTGCCTTTGGGGATCGGTCATCCGCACGCAATCGCATGATTATAATGGCACCGTCACCTTGTTCACTGCGCTGGAGTTTCTCAAGAAGATGAATCGCGAAATGCCCACGCATCTTCAGTTCCATTTGATCGTCGACAACTACGCCACGCACAAACATCCCAAAGTGAAGGCGTGGATTGAGAAGCACAAACGCTTCCACATGCATTTCACCCCGCCCTCCAGTTGATGGATGAACATGGTTGAACGCTTCTTTCGCGACATCACGGTGTGCCTGCGTGACGGCAGCTTCATCTCGGTTCGTGAATTGGAAAGCTCGATTACCACGTTCCTGGCACTGCGAAATGCGCAGCAGACTCGTTACGTCTGGAACGCCAAGGGGGAGGATATTTTGAACAAGATACAGCGAGCCCGTGAGGCAATGGCCTCACAGTCGACCGGGTAAGTTATTTTCAAAACAGCACACTAGAGGCTTGCTTGAATTTGTCGGCGAACTCAACATCGGCTGAGGGCATTTGCTGTATCAGGAAAACCCGGCGAGTGGAATAGATGAGGGTATTCTCTAATACATATTTATTTGACAAGCGTCTTTTTTCGACTAGCCTTTGATCGGATTTAGTTAGGTTTAGTTTTGCTAACTGCCCATTTAATGACTGTTATTTTAGGCTGAGCTTTAGGCTGCGCCTCATGAAATAAATTGATATTTATTTCCTTGCAGCATGAGCTTCATTGTTTCAGAGCTCAAGCCTGAACATTCGGCGGTGTCTAATAATTAAGTTACTAGTCTCGCGGTCATTGTTGTATCAAAAAACCCATTATTAAAGTGAGATCATGTAAATGATTGACAGGGACGTCATAGAGAAAGAATTTTCGGATTTCACCAGAGAGCTTGCTGGTGAGGCGTGTAGCAGCCGATCACAAGCTCAATATGGTAAGTGGCATCGGCAGTCGCACTGGAATGGGCGAGAGTTCTTGCGATTTCCGGACTTTATCGTCAAGGCCTCGTCAGAGTACGATGTCGTCGTGACGGTCCGTTTTGCACGTCGTATGGGCTTGGCCGTCTGCGTGCGTAGCGGCGGTCATAGTTTCTCTGGGGCATTTCTGCGCGAAGGTGGCATCTTACTGGACGTCTCGCAGCTACGACAGCTCGAGTTTGACCAAAAAACCCTTCAGCTAGTGTCGGGCCCCGGCGTGACTAGTTATGAACTGAGTCAGGAATTGGCACAGTTCGGCTTCGGCTTTCCCACTGGACATGCCGGTAACGTTGGGGTTGGTGGTTTTCTGCTTGGCGGCGGGCTGGGGATTAATTTCGGTACCTGGGGACCGATGAGTGCCTTTAATATAATTGCACTTGATGTTGTGACTGCAGATGGTGAGCTGAAGCATGTGAATTCCGACGAGAACGAAGATCTGTTTTGGGCTGCTCGCGGCGGTGGCCCCGGACTCTTCTTCGTAGTTGTGCGGTTTCACCTGACGTGTATGTTATTGCCCGCTGAAATCACAACTCGGTCGCTTCGCCTGCCTTTCAGCCGGCTTAGCAGCGTGCTTTCGGAAATCGAAAGGATCAACCCGGATAGAAAATTACAACTCATGCTAGCTGTTGTACCAACGGATCATCTTCACTCGGATGCCGACTACGGCCGTGAGGTAATACTGAATACAATTGCATTTGCGGATAACCCTGCCCATGCTTCGGCTCTACATGAATCTGTAATCGGACGCCTTGAGGAAAGTGCGAGCCCTGAGCAAGCTACTAGTTTTGAGGCCATACACCGCCAGGGCGACGATACTTTCGCAATCGGCCGCTACCGCACCGACAACATTCTTACTGACCGTCCAGAAGATGCCGTTCGTATCCTAGCCTCTCATTTATCCCGCCAGCCATCACCTCAAAGCTTACCGTTATTCATCTGGAGAGGTACACCGGAACTACCCGATGCAGCATTTTCTGCGACGGGCATGTTTTACTTTTCAACTTACGCACGCTGGAGTGAAGCAAAGGATGATGATGTTAATCGCCAATGGTTGATTTCGCTGTATAACGAACTGCAAGCGATTTCTTCAAATTGCTACATAAACGAATTTGACTTGGAAGCGCGATCATCAGAAGTTAAACGATGCTTTTCTGAACACGGATGGCGACGATTGCGCGAACTAAAATGTTTGTACGATCCCGACAATATTTTTCATGACGTATATCTTGAAAAACCCTGAAGACTGAATTTATTTTATAAACTCGCACATGCATATATGCAAGGAATATATGAATACTTCAACGACTTTACTTGATCACGTTGAGCGCTGGTGTAACTTAACTCCCGATGCGATGGCTGTTGTCACGACGCATGAAAAGCTCACATATGGGGAATTAGCGCAATACAGCGATGCTGTCGCAACCTTCCTGCACAATCATAATATTGGCCCCGGGAGGATTGTACCTATCGAGGCTACACGAACAGTAGACTTTATCGTGGGTCTATTGGGCATCATGAAAACAGGTGCGGCGTACTCGCCTATCGACCATGGATATCCAGAAAAACGTAAGTCCTACATAATTGAACAGACCCAAGCCCCCCTGACGTTAACGACCATCCCCCCCAAGCTGTTCGACAGAAAAAAATTAGACCGGCGCGCAGTGAGCGTAGCCTCGTTACGCCAAGGAAACAAAAAAAAAATAACACACCGTCCACTGACTAGCGATGCCATATATGTAATTTTTACCTCCGGTACCACGGGTGTTCCTAAAGGTGTGATCGTTGAGCACTATTCCGTCGAAGCTTTCGTCATCTGGCATAACAAACAGTTCAGCATTGACCAGTCTACTCGTTCTACTTTGATGGCTGCTCTCGGGTTTGATGTTGCCCACTGGGAAATTTGGTCACCGCTTTCGGCAGGCGGTACGCTCTACATGCCGGATGACGAAACAAGACGCGACGTTGATTTATTGATTAAAATGCTTGATAGATCAGAGATTACGCACGCTTTTGTGCCAACGGTGATGGCTCACGATCTGATTGCTGCCAGTCGCCCAGGGCCAAAGTCGCTTAAGTACCTCTTTACGGGCGGTGAAAAATTAAATCCTATCGACACTGATCATATTCACTATCAACTAATCGATTATTACGGGCCGACAGAAGCCACCATCTGGGCGAGCTATCATCCAGTTTCAAGTTCAAGTCTCGGCCTGCCACCCTCGATCGGAAAGCCTGTTTGCGATACGCAACTTTGGATCCTCGATGAGCAACTTCGGGAACCACCAAAGGGGCAAATCGGCGAGATTTGTATTTCCGGCCCCTGTCTTGCTCGGGGGTATCTTCACAATGAGCGCCAGACTCACGAGAAGTTTCTTACCCACCCCTTTCTACAAGATGCCCGCATCTATCGAACAGGAGATCTTGGGAAATGGCTACCAGACGGTTCAGTCCAGTTCCTGGGGCGTACAGATGAACAAGTCAAAATAAGAGGCCATCTCGTCGAATTGATCGAAATCGAAACGGTGATAGCTCGTCAATTAGGTGTAAGAAAGGTTAGCGTCATTGCAACATCGCCCGTGGTAAGTGGTGACAAGGAGATTGTAGCATTCATCATTCCAGATAACGTGGCTATATTGGCCAATGAAATTATCCCGAATATTCGCGAGGGTATTGGGTCGTTTCTTCCAGATTATATGATGCCCGGTAAGTACCTGGTCGTTGACACGTTTCCCGAAAACGTGAACGGGAAAACCGATAAAGCCTCGCTACGATCTCTATTTGAACAACATAAAGCCTCTGTCCCACTTCATGATTACTCAGCGATAGCCGATGTTTTAGAACGTTCTATTTTTGAGGTTTTCGCGAAGACACTGGGGCACACAGATTTTGACGATACAGGCAGTTTCTTTGATATCGGCGGTCATTCTCTGCTCGCTGCACAGGTAGTGGTCCACCTGTCCAAGCATTTCAAGCTTCCACTGCGTATCACCGATCTGTACAATCACCCATCTGTCACGACGCTCGCAACTGAAATCAAACGTCGTCTGCAATCTTCAGACGAGATATCAGATCATACCTCCCCTGAAACATTACGTAATGATGCGACCCTCCCCGAAGATATTATTTTCTCAGGAGCTTTCGACAATCGACGATTGGAGAATGCCGAGCATCTATTACTGACGGGTGTGACAGGTTTCGTTGGGATCCATCTGCTTGCCGAATTGCTAGAGCGAACCGAAGCTGTTGTTCACTGTATCGTACGAGCGGAGGATGCGAATCAAGCAGACCTTCGGCTCGCTGAGAAGCTCACTCAATACATGGTTAGCCTTTCCGCATCACAGAAAGCCAGAATCAGATTATATATAGGGGATATCTCTGAACCGTGGCTCGGTTTGATACCGGCTGATTATGATGCACTGAGTTTGAAAATTGATGTCATCCATCATTCGGCCAGTGCAGTAAACTTTATCAAACCCTACTCATCGATGAAACAGGACAATGTAGACGGATTGATTAATCTCATCCGCTTCGCCGCTGCCGGTCGGATAAAAGCAATGATGCTGCTATCTACCATTTCCGTCTATAGCTGGGGTTATTGGATCACAGGTAAGAAGTTAATGCGGGAGGACGATGATATCGATCAGAACCTTCCAGCGATTTGCGCCGATATCGGCTACGTTAAGAGCAAATGGGCAATGGAAACGATTGCCGACCAAGCCGAGTCAAGAGGAATGCCATTGATGACTTTCCGTCTTGGGTATGCGACGTATCACGCCAAAACAGGAATAAGCGCCAGTTATCAGTGGTGGGGGCGATTGGTAAAAACTTGCATTGAGCTGGGTGCGATACCAGACCTTGAGGAGTTACGTGAGGGGCTTAGCACGGTAGATTACATGAGTAAAGCTGTGTCCCACATTTCAAAAAATTCGTTGGCGCTGGGAAAAAAATTCAACCTGATCCATTCAGGTGATAGAAATGTCTCTCTTAAGGGTTTTTTTATGCGACTTGCAGAGCACTTTGGATACAAGTTCCAAATCTTGCCATTTCACGAATGGCGTGACCTCTGGGAAAACGACGACAGCGCACCTCTTTACCCAGTGCTGAATTTATTCAAGGATCCCATGTATGAAGGGAAGTGCATTCTTGAACTTTACCAACATACCTACGACTGGAAACACGACAATACACAGAACTTCCTTGAAGGCAGCGATATTCTACAGCCTGAATTTGATGCCAAAGAGCTAGCTCACTACCTTAGACACTCGATTGGTGTATTTCCTGCCGGATAAGCCTAAAACTACAGTGCTTCGGAGCATCGTTCAGCAACTGGGCGATGACTTCGATACCGAAAAATCTCGGCAACCTCCTTTTGGGTTTGCGCTTCATCGTGCATAGCGGGATGACCGACTGCATCCGATAGCAGTCGCAGTAACGCCGCAACGTTCCTGCGTCATAGGCCTTATCGGCCAGCAACCAACGACAGCGCTTGCGTAGGAGGCCGCGCAAACTCTGAATGTAAGCGTTATCCAGCGGCGGTTGCGCATAGATGATGTTACTGGTTTGCTCGCCTGGCAGTAGAAAGTTCAGCGGTACGCCATTGGCATCGCACAGCATGCGGATCTTCATCCTCAGGCCGCCCCGGCTTCGCCCGAGCGTATGGTCTTGCGGTTCTTCAGGCCCCCTTTTTTCCCCAGCGCCAGAAGAGGCCCAGGGTGCGCGTACCGCAGTGGAGTCAATCATCCAGATCTCTAGCTCAATTAACCCTTGCTCGTTCAGCTTGATGGGAAGCTGCTTGACCATCTGGTCGAATGTTCCGCGATTGCGCCAGTCACGAAAGCGCTGATACACCGTTGACCATAGACCGAAACGCTCGGAAATGTCGCGCCAGACCGAGCCCGAACCGAGCACCCAGAGCACGACGTTGAGCATCAGCCGATCATCTGCCCGTAGGCGTCCGTTACGGCGGGGTTCACTGAAGATGCCCCTAACCAAATCCAAGGCTGTGTTGGGAGTTCATACCGTTTGGCCATCGTGGGCTCCTGCCTTTGAATGGGGGCGAACTTTACTAACTCCCGACGCATACTGGACTCAAATGAGTTTCAGATGATTTCGTACAGAGCCTAGCCTTATACCCACAGATAGCGTGCCTCTCATGTTGCTGCGGGCTAGAAGTGAGGTACCAATGCTTCTGTGATGCGCCGGACTCCAGAGGCATAAAGGGCTGTCTACAGAGGTGCGAAACCAAATCTATATAACCAATCAAGCAATCGATGTCAGTCATCTTCAGATACGAGCCTGCCGAGAGAGGACTCCTGGAATAACCCTTCAGTTAAAACCATCATAACCAGCTTGAGGTATGACCTAATTCACAGGACATACCGCCATGACTGTTCCTCTCAAGTTAAAACGACTCCCTGGTAACACGAACCTACGCTGACATGACGAGACCTACGATGGCTACCCACTCATGGTGGACAAAGGCCCCTTAGTTGAGCAGTACTTGGAGAAGTTGTACCAGGCGCTGCAATACGCTTTGAATGACTATGCCCGTGTATTTGCCTTCAGGTTTAACTTGAGATTGCCTCATAGCCAGGACCTACCTGGCGATGCTAGGACCAATAGGGTCATACCGCGCTTCAGGGCCTCGCTGGAGGCGCAGATCAATCACGATCGTCAGGGTACTAGTAGATTGAGTCGATCGCCCATGACAGCTGTCAGGCTCTTCTGGGTGGACGAGATTGGGCCGGAAGGTCTGCTCATTACCACTGCATTGTATTGACTGATTCGGCAGGATTACTTCGGTCACGACGAGTTATTTCGTCGGTCGAGCTACTTGTGCAAAGCTGTGACTAAACACTATGTTGATGGTCAACATGGATCTGGCGACAGTCGGTATTAAAGCCTAGTAGACAGCTCGTCTATTATACCCACCTTGAAAAGCGCCGCGTACATCGCTGTGGCGGGTCTTGATTACGGATTGGGATATATGCATGTAGAATTATGGATAATATGCCCGCTGAACAGCATCGTGCATCATGTCTTTTACTAGAGTAGTTGAATCGTTGCCGTCACCTTTTATCTGAAAGTGAAGACCGGTTAGCACTGACCTTATCGACGACACCAACGCCTCATCATTGGTTCCGTAAAGAACGACCGGCCTCCCCAACACAGTGGCAAGTTTAGCGCCAAGTGCCGGGAAGGAAGTGTGGCAGGCTAGAATGTGTAGTGGCGTATCGGTTTTTTTTGAAATAGTTTTAGTCCGTAAATTTTTCCAGAGTTTTTAATGCCACAATTGTATTATTACTTTCTACCATCCCAAATTCGTTGACATACAAGAACGCTCCGATGTTGCCATGGACAACTAAGCCAGGCTCGCCCGTTCCGTTGAAATTATCAGTATACCCCCAACATTGTTCATCAGATTAGCTAGACTAGTTTTACTTTTTGTTTTTCCTAGGCTCTCCAGTGTTTTGGTGTCAGGTCTGAAAAGTTTAAAATTTGCACGACCGTGTTCTGCTTGAGAGGGATACGGCTCCCCGTATTTGGCTATGTTCGCGGCTTCTTCGCCACCGCGAATTGCCTTGCGGACTCATGTTGTCCGGCGAGGTAAAGCGCCTTAGCGCTGGGCTATATAAGCGGTAGCCATTGCCAAGGTGATACCCACCCAGCACCGAGTCGATACGTTCGCCGTTAACGCCCAGTACGCTGCTGACGTAATCGGCAGCGCGTTGTTCGAGTTCATCGTCCTTGCTGTGCATCCTTTCGCGTTATTGTATTAGCAGGTCAAAACTACCAATCTACCCATTGTTCAGGTTGCATAAAACGATGCCGGCGGTCAACTCGGTTGTTGAGCAAACGATGTTGAGAGACGCCTTGAGACAATGAATTAAATATATGAGACATCGCGGGGTGTCTTTCTCGTAGTTTAATCTAATCTATTTAAATGCGCTGTTGTGCTAACTATTGCTGGATTCGGTCTTAGCAAATGAGCAGAACCATGTTGATTCTCGACCTGCAGCTAGGCGAAACCATCCGCATCAACAACGACATCAGAGTCACCGTGGCGATCGATTGCGGCAAGCAAGTCCGCGTCGGAATAGAGGCACCTGAATTGGTGGCTGTCCACCGCGAAGAGATTTATCAACGCATTCAGGCTAAAAAACTGGAACAACTCTAATGACGCAGAGTGTCATTGATGAACTACGACAAGACCGGCACTTTCTTGTTGAGGGCATTAGCCGTTTGATTGACGCTAGCCCCAAGTGGAATAAAGAAGATCGGGCGCGAGGAGAGGCAACCTTTATCAACCTCATCCACCAAGGCACGTTATTGAAGCGAAAATCGACACGATCAATGCGCTGGAGGGGTCGCCTGAATAACCCCGTAACAGTGTTAGGCTTCGGTGCGTTAATTTAATTAATTGTGCAGCGCATTAATCACTGCTCAACTTTGCATTGGGCGACTGTGGACCTTATTCAGATAATTTGCCAATTAAAAAGGGGTGTATTCGTACTCCACTCGTCGTGGTCGAGGCGGGTGTTGCTGCACAATCCCAGACGTTTTTAACGTCGGATAGAAATATTGTTGACGACTCAACATGCCGTTCGCTTGAGATGCTGCATACCGATGAACGGCGTCCTGATTGGCAAATTGTCAGACTGGTTGGGTTAATAAAAAACTGAAGCGCTTTACCGCTGTTATCGAGTCGCTTCTGGTACTAAGGCAGTAAGCGATATAGGTCCGTTGAGGGCTAGTATGAAGCCCTGTGATTCAATAGCACTGTTCGTTTGGTGTTTTATAAAAACTAGGTCAGCTTGCTTTCCAATAGCTTTTAAATTCTTATTTCAGAGTCGAAGCCACCTAAATGAAGACGTTTTTAATTAGTTTCGTATCCATAACTCTGGTCGCGCTCGCGGGATCAACGCTGGTGTTTGCTGACACGACACGCGTTTTTAGTCAGGCAGTGATTTTCTCGCCAACTCCTGGGGTTGTATGCGATAGAAAGTCAAGTTTCTGTGTCGATGCAAAAGGTATTTCACCTGCGCTGACAGAAGCTTACTTGGATTTTACAGCGATTGTAACACTTGCAAATAAGATGGGAGATGGTACCGATTTAAATAAGGAGTCGTACTACTTTAGCAATGGAATATATTGTAGCTCTAGAGAGAAGCAGTGTTATGCAGGCCGCTTAAACCCCCAGAAAAGTAGGCGTGAGGTAGCTGAATTGTCGTTTAATATATTTGGCGGGGTGCCTTAAGCGATGTGCAGTCACTCAAGTGTCCGGCTGGTTGGAAATATGGCCTGCAATCTCAAAGGTCAGTTTGGTTCGCCGTGCGTGAAAGTGAAGTTCGTCAGCCAGTATGACCAGGTGGCGAATTCGCCTCAGATCAATTAAGTCGTCCAACACGTTAATCACTGCTAAAGTATGCATTGGACGATTGTACATGATTTCCGATACTTTGCCGCCCCAAGAAGAGCACGCAGCTGTTCGGCACTGGATGTGCCTTACCTGCATTAGTACTCGCACTTCAATGCTTCAGGTCCCGATGACGGACGTTTTCGCTTCGCGGGCTAAACCGGGTTTGACGGTTTTCTTCTATCCCCTGCTCACCTCTTTCTGCTTAAGGATAAGCGTATGTTCGCCCCAGCCAATACTGCGCATTTCACATTACTGATCCCCTCGGTTCGTCACGACTTCAAGGTGCTGGCCTTTGAGGGCCTTGAGACCATCAGTAGCTTGTACGCGATGCGTATTGAGCTGGTCAGCGAAAACCCGGACTTCGATCTGGAAAGTCTGCTCAGCCAGCCCGCGTTTCTCCAGTTTGGCCTCAATGGCGAAGGCATTCATGGGCATATCGAAGAGGTGTTTGTGGGCGAAGCGGGTAAGCGCCTGACCCGTTATCAGCTGACCTTGGTCCCCGCGTTGCACTATTTGCAGTTCAGCGACAACCAACGGATCTTCCAGAATCTAACCGTGCCGCAAATCATCGCTCAGGTGCTCAAGGGCCACGGTATCCAGGCCGATGCTTATACCTTTCATGTCAGCACCAGCCCTGAGCGTGAATACTGCACTCAATACGGGGAATCGGATTTCGAACTGGTCCAAAGGTTGTGCAGCGAGGACGGGATTGCCTGGCACCATCAACACAGCCGGGACGGCCATCTGTTGGTGTTCACCGATGATCAGACCTACTTCCCCACGCTGGAGGACACGCCCTATCAACAGGGCAGTGGTATGACAGCGGACCACCCGGTCATTAGCCAGTTCTCCCAGCGATTCAGCACGCGGACCAGCACGGCGACCCGTCGGGCTTATGACTTCAACCGCCCAAGTCTGCTGGTGGAAGGTCAGTTCACCGCCGAGTTCAGCCCCGCGCTCGAGGACTACCGTTACCCGGCGCCGATCAACAATGAAAAGCACGGCAAACAACTCGCCCGACAGGCCTTGGAGCGCCATCGCACCGACTATCGGGTGGCCGAGGGGCAAAGTGATCAGCCGACCCTGCGCAGCGGCCACTTCTTTACCCTGACCGAGCATCCACGCCAGGCATGCAACGCCTTGTGGCTGCTGCGCAGTGTCCATCACCAAGGTAGGCAACCTCAAGCGCTGGAAGAGTCGGTCACCAGCGAGGTGAAACCCGCAGATGGCTTCACCCAAGGCTACCGTAACACCTTCACCGCGATTCCCTGGGACGTGTTCTACCGTCCACCGCTGCTCACCCGTGAAAAGGAATTGGTCAGCCAGACCGCCTGTGTCACCGGGCCTGCCGGCGAGGAAATCTTTTGTGATGAGTACGGTCGGGTCAAGGTCGAGTTTCATTGGGACCGCGCCGAACTGGGCAGCGACAAGAGCAGTTGCTGGCTACGGGTGTCCTCCAGCTGGGCCGGGGACAGCTTTGGTGCGGTGACCATTCCGCGCGTCGGCATGGAAGTGGTGGTGACCTACCTGGAAGGTGATCCCGACCATCCGCTGATTACCGGGTGTGTGCCGAACAAGGTCACGCCGGTGCCGTACGCCCTGCCAGTGAACAAAACCAAAACGGTGTTGCGCAGCCACAGTTCGCCAGCCACTGGCGGCTACAACGAACTGTCGATTGAAGACCGTACGGGGCAAGAAAAAATCTACCTGCGGGCGCAGCGTAACCTCGAACAGGTGATCCTCAACGACAGCGACACCCGGATCGGACACGACCGCCGCGAGCAGATTATCGGCGACAGTCACAGCCTGATCAGTCATGACCGTTTTGAGCAGGTGGACCACCACAGCTCCAGCTTGATAAAGGGCGACGAACTGCACACCACCCAAGGGCTGCGTAACACCGTGATCGGCGGCAATGAGCTGATCAGCATTACCGGCGACAGCAGCACCACGACGGGTGGCTCGCTGGTGATGCAGGCGGGCACACAGGCTCACGTCACTGCCACCAATGTGGTGATCGAAGCGGACGTCAGCCTGACGCTTAAGGTCGGTGGTCAGCACCTCGTCATTAACTCAGGCGGTATTTTCAGCAGCACGCCCATCGTCCAGGGGGGAGCGCCCATGGCAGGTGTCCCACCGCTTCAGGCCGCACAAGCACTGATCAGCGCACCGCAAACGATCATCGCCAGTCCGCTGCCCATCGTGACCGCCACCAAACAGCACGCAGCTGACTACTGCCCGCTCAGTGAGGCCTGTCGTACGTTGAAACCGGCCGATGCCGAAAAGGCGGATGTCGCCGTGACGGTGATGCCGATAACAAAACCTGCGAGCCTGGCCGATCAGCGGACTGCCGCTCCTAAACGAGTCGCGAAGGTCTCCGCGCCGAACAAATTCGGCTTATATAACGAAGTTGAAGACGGCTGGCATCTTCAAAACCCTAAGCCTGGATTCAAGGTACAGGAAGGTCGAGATCAGGCATTGGACTTAAGTAAGACCCTCGCCCTTGTTCATGGAATAGCTGTTGCGTATGCCGCGAAAACGATTGAAAGCGGCTTTTTGCGAAGTGCATACACTCGCCTTGGCCCTGAAGGAAAGTACAGTAGAACCGCTGATGAGCGCGGTGGCGGAGCCCTGGCTGTTTACACCCGTGCGGTAGGCAAGCAGGGAGCCGCTCAATGGATCGCCACTGGAATGGGCGTAGGGGCATCAGCGGGTAACGTTCAGCTAATCATCAGGCCGGACATTCTGGAAGATCCTGCCCATGTTTGGCGCGCGAGCACCACGGACGGCATGGGAGCGGCCCCTGGCGCACCAGCGAAAAAGGAAACGGGGCGTGATAAGTGGCAATACCAAACGGAAAGCGGGCGGAACAGAACATTTAGTGACACGGTTAAAGACAAAGCCATCGCGAACAATGAGCAGTTGCACTGGGAAAAACTGCCGCTCACAGGTCTGGTCGCGATCATTGTGCATGAGCGTGTAGACACTCCCGACGACCTCAAGGCGATAGCCGATGCTCAAGGCATTGCGCTTATTAGCGCTTCTCCTAAGGAAAGTTTAAAAACTACATTGCTGCGCTACCACTTGATCGATAGTGATAGTAATTGGTGCAAATAAACCGACGTCGCAATAGAGCCAGGGGGCACCCACGCTGGCCGGGTTATCACGAACAGCGAGGGGGCAACAGTGTGAAAAATACGACAGAGCCCCAGCCCTGCAACGTCAATTACGGCGGCGACGGCGTTGACGGTGCGTCATCGTGTTGCATCGCCAAGGCACGAGGGTCGACGCATCGATCATTCATGCGCCGAGTTCGACAAAGAACAAGGACGGCAAGCGTGACCCGGAAATGCACCAGAAAAAGGGCAACCAGTATTACTTCGGTGCCAAATCTCACAGCGTGGTGTTAACTGCGGCCAACGTCGCGGATGTAACGTGGTCAGCGCTGATGCGGGCTATACCGGCGTCGAGAAACGCGAAGAACATGCGGGACGCAAAGTCATCTGGCAGGCTGTAGCCCGGCGCAGCACCTACAAAAAACATGGCAAACGCAGCGTATTGTACAAAGCGATACGCAAGATCGAGAAAGCCAAGGCCCAGGTTCGCGGCAAGGTTGAGCATCCATTTCGGGTAATCAAGAGCCAGTTTGGTTATACCAAAGTGCGCTTCAGGGGCTTGGTGAAGAGCACTGCTCAAATGGTGACGCTGTTCGCCTTGTCGAAACTGTGGATGGAACGTCGACATTTGAGCATCGTGGGAGAGGTGCGTCCGTAAAGGGGGAAACTGCTACTCTGAGGCACTCGCAGCAGCAAAAAACATGATTAGTCAGCAGATTTGACCGATTTGTAACGGCTGTCATTATTAGAAATCGCCGATGGCTAAGTCGCCGAAAGGTAGGCGGCTACTTCAGACCATCCCTAGTTGTCCGTAAGAGTTGGAAAGGCAATTGAGTAGAAAGACTAATCGAGAGGTTAATAATCAATCTTGAGCGTCGATACTGATTCTCAGCACGATGCAGGGTCCTTGTATTGCCTTAGATGGCGCAATATATGATGAAATGTGGCAATAGCTAATCACCGCAAGTTACAAAAAAAGCTACACTTGACCATCCCGCGTCTTACTTTTGGTAACGTATTCAGTGCCGCTCAGAGCTTTATAGATGAGGCGGTTGGGGGCATTCGGTCATGCCTTTATATTTTGATACGGCACGACTACGTACACGAGACGCTACGAAGAGCGCTTCCTAATCACTAGAAATAATCTGGATTAGTGCATTGCGTCTTCCGAGTAAAACTTCACGACTCAGTGTCCCGAAGCTGATAGCTACGAATAGGAAATCACATGGAAAACGGCATCTTTGCCTCTTGGCCAAGCTCTCTATTTCGCTTTGGACTTAAGTTCTCTGTTGAATATTTCAACAAATATAATATTAGATTAATGTGGAGATTATGTCATGAAAGAGCAAATTTACTCTAATTCTATCGCAGACACAGCGAAGTGGACAAAAACAGCCAATATCTCTATTACGACGGATGCGGGGATCGTACCTCAGTCGCTATATGGAAATGGCCTTCACATGCTGAAAATCTATGTGACATTTGATGTATTTTCTACGGATGGCAATAATAATAATAATATTAATGGTCAAATTGGTCAGGATGTGCTGCGCAGCGCAGTGTCCTTAATTAATTATTCTGATGTTTCTTGTATATTCCCTCGAGTGGCTTGTCCCACACTTGATAAAGTATCGCCTGATGAAAATTCAGCGTGGACGGCTGGTTTTGCTTGTACAGACATGGCGAATGAGTTTTGTGCTGATGCTTCCGACATCCAGAAGACTGCGGACTTTTCAGCTAAACCGATGGTGGTTCTGTATTTATTATGTAAAGGCATGCCACCAGCTAATCCCATGAGGGTCGGCGTAAAAATTCAACCGACTGATGGGGATGCTTGTTATAGCAGCGCCCAGCTCGGAGAAAAAAACTCTCTTTCAGTCAATGTGTTAGAAAAAATATCTTATAGTGCTGACCGCTTCATAGTTGATGCTAAGAGCGTGGAGCTAATACCTAATGGGAGTTCTGACCTGTGGTCAAGGACCCCTATTGTTCCGAGGCAGGTTGACTGGTGGCGTCAAATGAATTTTACAATTAAATTAGATGGCAAAAATGTTAAGTTGTTTAGCACTATCAGAGCAAACGCGTACAGCTACAACGATAACTTTCCTAGCGCTCGGCGTAGAAGAAATGCATATTGCACGGATCTTTATATTTTTTCAGATAAGGAGCCAAACAGTATGATTTTTAATCCTTGTCGCGTTCAGAAGTTAGCTGCGCAAGGGGTGAGTCTTAATATTGGCGAAGATGTTGAACACGGAATTAGAGCAATGCTCATATTTAGGTTTTGCATCGATAGCTATAGTTTTGAGTCTGATTACGGAAATGTCCCCATATATATTTATGACGCTCATGGCAATAGCGGGAAATTTTATCCTAATTTCGAATTACCTACTTATGTGGCTGCTACCGACGCAACGCCAGCGACGATAAATATGTCATCATTCATCCCCTTCCACATGAGCGCCAATGGCAATTATGACGACTACAAACCTTGTAGCCTTGTTAATTCTAATGGGGGGACGATGTTCTTTTTTCAAGATGAACATAATCATCATGGCCAGTATGAAGCGCAGACGTGCAAATCTATATCCTCAAGCACCCGTTACTACGATATGAGGTTTGAAGTGTTTGCTATAGATTCGCAGCATTTGGCTGTTCGCATGTTCAACGATCGTCAGATTCTTATTGCCTATCTAGGCGAGCATCGCAAAGGCGATGATTACTATATTTATGGCACCGACAGCAGCCTGTCCACTCCAGCAATGTCGTCATTTTATCTAAAGCCAGTATGGTCGTCTGTTAAGGGGGAGTTTGCATTAATTACCACTCAGGATAATTATTTTGTCCAAGCGGCGAATAACACCTCCAATTCGTCTAAAAACTATTACTATGTTGACGCGAATTCAGTCAATACAGGAGCCACGATCTCAACTGCACCGCAGTATTTATGGCGACTCATACCTGTTGTGGATTAAAGACTGTAGAATATTATTACAATAAATTCTGTGGTTCACTTTACATCACTTAAGAGGGCGAAATTGGTTGTTTGAAGCGGAAATGCGCAGTCTCAAAATTAATCTATGGCCTTTGGAGTTATTCTTAACCAGTAAGATGTGACTGCATATTCGCAAGTTTTTCTATAGGATATTGCTACACTTTTTATTGTCGATTTAAACACACTCAAAGCCAGCTAGGATGAATTGTATGAGCGATGTTTCAGAGTTTTTCAGCCAAGCCACAAACTTTGTCAGCGCGGTTTATGGGCGCGTTGATCCCCGAACGGGTTTGTATGGGATTAACATCAACTCCGGCCACTTGGTGGCGAATAAACTGATGGGTCCTATATTGCCTTTAGTGCTGAGTTACAGCCCGATCAGTACCACTAACGTGGGTCTCGGTGTTGGGGTATCTTTCGGGATGTCGATTTATGAAGGTGATAGCCAGTCCGGGTTATTGTCATTAGGTTCTGGGGAGCGCTACCGGGTGGAAAGCGGTATGGTTCAGCAGAAAAAACTGGACAGTTTCCGGTTCAACATGGACGGCGACAATTACTCAATCTTTCATAAAGACGGGGGTGTCGAAATATTGACGCGAATGGGCAATGTCTGTGTTCCTCAGCAGATATTTAACTCCGCTGGGTATTCCATTACGCTGAAGTGGGACTTTGATAATTGCGACAACGTGGTACTAACCAGTGTTAGTGATGATATACAGGACATGCTATCAATCACTTATTCAAGCACTAAGGTCGACATGCGTGTGTTGCCATATCAAAGCGAGGGATACACCGTTTCTCTATATCTTTCTGATGGCTATCACCTGACGCAAGTGACCAGTGATGCGCCTGGTAAAGACAAGCCTGCACTCAACTGGACCATTGACTATACCGATATGGCGGAGTTAGGGGCTAATTGGGGGATGTGGGCGACGTCCTTGACTTTGCCGGGCGGATTGATCGAAGCCGTGCAATACCGTGGCGACGAACAGGCGCAGCGTTTTCCAGACGGCTCGGGATTGTTGCCATTGCCATGCGTGACGCTAATGAGTATCACTGATGGTGTGGGATTATTGTCTCAAACAGCGTATACATACACGGACACTAACTTCCTTGGTTATTCCTCAGAGGTAAGCTGGGATTCGGGGCGGGACAATCTGTATAACGCGTCGTCGTATTATCGCTATGGTTCTACGCAAACCCATACCGATGAGGTTGGATTAATTACTGAGACCATTCGGACTTATAATAATTATCATCTTCTCGTCACTCAGGAGTTGCGATGCAAGGATTGCATCACGGAACACGCAACCGAGTATTATATTGACGAGAGTCTGATGTTTGACGAGCAGCCCTCGCAGTATCAGCTACCCAAGGTGCGAATCACTACTTGGAATCAAGGAAAAAAGAGTCGAAGCGAAAGAACAACAACGACCTTCGATGAATCCGGTAATCCCTTAACTCAATCGATCATATCCATCGATGACGCACAGAACGAAACGCCCATCCAGGCCGCTACGGTCTGGGAGTATTACTCTAGTGGGGGTGAGTCTGGGTGCCCAGCAGAGCCCAACGGATTTACGCGGTTCATAAAGACAAAAACGGTGATGCCGGCAACTCTAGCGGGTTATTCCGTATCGCCACAAATTACGAAGTACAGCTATTTAGGGCTGGAAACGCCGCTAGAATCCGAGGCAGTGATTACCACTGCATTAATGATTGGCAGTGAAGAACTTTACAGCGGCAGCCAATTGCTGTCCAAAGTGGCCTACAGCTATGCGGAAAAGACGGATACGGCCAATGATTTCGGTCGCCTTCTCAACACTGAGCACACTCATCACCCGTTTGGCGAGGAAGGGGCTAAATTTCTCACTAGCTTAGCCTCTACTTGGCAGGTTTCGGACAAAGCACTAATTGAGGTACAGACGTTAACTGCATGTGCACAGAGCGTTACGAACTCTCGAACGCTGTCGCTATTCACGGCACAAGTGTTGGCGTCAACGGATGCGTTAGGTGTTATAAACGAAGCAGCATACGATGCTCTAGGGCGCGTGATCTCAGTAACAACAGCAAAAGGCACTGATTATGAAAGTATTCGCACTTGCGAATATATTATCGAGGACACTCAGAGCATGCCTTTTTCTATTACTGAAGTCGATGCGAACAATAACAGAATCCGTACCAAGTGCAATGTTGCCGGTAAGCCGGTTAGATTGGAGGTGAGCCTAGCGGATGATCCAAGTGGCCGATGGAATATATTAAAGACGGTCAGTTACGATACCAAGCTGAGGCCCGCGATAATTACAAATATGGACTACATCGTGTGCGGCCCAGACGCCAATCATTTGGAGGAGCCTATACCGTATTACTCGTTAGTAACTGAGATGGACTACGACGGTTGGGAACAGGTAAATCTAAAATCGATGAGTGATGGTCAAAAGCATTGGAGCAATACCGACCCTATCGCCATGACGGTCACGAAGTATACTATAGGCGGTAAAGTCCGGGGCGACACCACGGTCACAACGTATAACGGCAACCGGCGACCAATAAAAATAGAGACTTACGACGCAAAATATGGTAGCTCGCCCTTTCCCCTCTCTGCGACGCCCAGTTCGATGGTGCTGCAGGAGTACGACGGTTTAAATCGATTGCGGAAACATACTGACGAATTAGGGCGTGTAACCACCTACGGCTATGACGAATTCGGCCGAGTCACTACAACCACACTGCCGAAAGTGTTTGGCTCACCTAGTCCGGGAACAAAGATCACCCGCAGTTATAGTGCGCTTTCGCCGTTGGCGTGGGTGACTGATATTCAAGTTATTGCAGAATACGAGCCTCTCATTGGTCAATTACTCCCTCCGGTCTCGATTGGCACCCAGGTATATGACGAGCTGGGCCGAATCACCCAGCGAATATCTGGCGGGCGCAGCTGGACTGCGACCTACAGTAGTCAATCAGGAAGCGTGACCTCGCCGAGCAGCGTGACTTCTCCCAAAAAAAATACGCTTAACTACCAATACGTTGCAGAACTGGGGGGAAAGTTATCCCGAGTGGAAAAGAGTTCTAATCCCTGTCACAACCGAATCTTTACCTATAGTAAAGCCCACGGTGGCACGAATAAAATCGTGGGCGCCCTGCTGACGGCGACTATCACCAAGAGTCCCAATCCGAAAACCACCGCTACCAATACTTATACATTGGCGGGACGCTTGGCAACGGAAAAACTCTCTCCAGCGATGCCACTGACTCGTTACGCGTATACCGTTACAGGCAAGACTACCCACTACACCGATGTCGCGGGAGAAACGCAGGCCATTGAGTATGACTGCTATGGTCGGGTATGCAGTGTCAGTAATAGCGATGTAACCGCTGTATTCTCCTACGATGATCTTGGGCGCTTGCAGCAATGGATTACGATGAATGTAGTGAGTAGCGAGACTCTGACCACGAAGATAGAATTTGACGGCCTTGGTCGCGAAATCAAGCGTAGCGTAACTAGCAGTCGGAGCGCTAACAGTTGGGAACTGAGACAAACTTGGTATACAAATCACCAGTTAAATACTAAATTGCTCTACCGCAACGAGCAAATGGTTCGAAAAGAAGTGTATACCTATGATGCTCGCAATCGGCTAGTCAATTACGTGGTATCCGGTAATAGCGAAGAGATGCCCGCAGATGAACGAGGGAATCGCATACGCTCGCAGATTATCACCTATGATGCCTACAGCAATATTAAGTGCATACAGAGCGAGTTTGAAGACGGCCTCCGGGACAATATGTTTTGCACTTATGGCAATACTGCGGACCCATGTCAATTAACAAACGTCGCTCATAGTCACTCCAGCTACTCCAATCCGCTTTCTGCACCGATAACCTATGACGCGAATGGCTTGCTGATTAGCGACGGTATGGGACGTACGTTTTGTGATAGTGGATCGGTGCTGGAAGGATACTTGGAGAGTGTCACGTACTCGGAGACCGGAAAAACTCCCCGGCACAGTCTGTATAGATATGACGCGAATAACCGGATGATTAAGCAGGATAATACAGATTTGTATTATTGCGGTACGAGGCTAGTTAACCAAGTGGAGGGGAATAACGGTGTGCGTCTGCTGGTTGGTCCGGCGGGCAACATAGCGCAAATTCGCACTGGTGCCAATTCGGGCATATGGCTCAGCGGCATCGATGCCAACGGCTCGGTGCTTAGTGTGGAAAGCGTTGATAAGTCAGTCTTACAGATTTACGGTCCGCATGGTGAGCAAGGATTTGGGGTGCATGATGAAAGATAACGTCAAACACATGACAGTCGACCAACTAGATAGCGTCTTAGGGTTTAACGGCGAGAGTATTGACCCGGTCATGGCAGGCTATCATCTTGGCAATGGCTATCGGACATACATTCCATCATTGCGACGGTTTACTTCACCGGATGGCATGAGTCCTTTTCAGGCGGGCGGCATTAACTCGTATGGATATTGCGAAGGTGATCCTATTAATAAAATAGATCCTAGCGGCCATCATGTTAAGCTATTGACTTTCGTCGATGATGTGTTCGGTGTTGGGGTTGCGGCATTTGACGTAGCCGCAGCTGTGGCTACTGGTGGGGAATCCTTAGCTGTTATACACGCTGTCTCTGTTGTGATAGCAGTGGGAACAGAGATAGCCAGTCAAGCGAGTAGCCCGGGCTCCAATGCGCAGCATATCTTGGACAAAATATCATTTTCTTTCAGCGTTGGTGACACTTTAACAGGGGTAGCCATAGAGTCTAAAGAAATTCATCATAATATTAAAAATAACGGGCTTAAAGCCGGCCTGGATGTTTTTAGAAAAAACACGGGCAATATAAGATTGACTGTTAAAACATTATCCTACACGTCTGCGGTTACGAGCGAGGTGACTGAAGGGGTAGCCGATGGTTATGCTGGGGATTATGACAGGAAAAAGCTCGACACTCCGCTCGAGAAGACCAGCACATATTTGGGGGTTGCAGCCTCGATAACGGGATTTGTGGATGGTATATTCGATGCTCCTGATAACTTAATAAAATCTTATACTCGAATCGGAAAGTCACGGCACCATGGTATCGGTTATTCTGGGATGCCGCGTTTCTTTGGCTTGGACAGCGGGGGGGCGGCGATATTTAGCTTTGATATCGAAGGCGAATAGCATTCTGTGCGGTATTGCGAGAGTGTATTAGAGAAGGTCAGAAGTTGTCGACAATGTTTTGACTATTCTTTCATTGGGCGCTTATAAAGTGATGACCTGCCAAGTTCAGGCATCGGTGTAAGCACGCGGGGATAACAGTTGTGTAATGACATCCATTATGCGGCAACAGTTCAGCGATCTCAGCCCAGTTGAGTTGGCAGTCGCTGGAGTGCGTCCTTCAAATAGGCGTATGGATCATGTCCATTGAGCCTGGCCGATTGGATCAGGCTCATCAACGCCACCGCACGTTGGCCGTTGCGCAACGATCCGGCGTCGAGCCAATTCTTGCGGCCCTTAGCCCACGGCCTGATCCGTTGCTCGGCGTAGTTGTTAACGATGAAGACAGCACCGTCATCGAGAGAGCGTGACAATGCCGTCCAGCGATCAGGCTGTAATCGAAATCTTTGGCGATAGCCACTTCGCCGTGCACGTGCTCGCGCGGGGTGATCATCCAGGTACTATGCAACGCACCCATCGCTGGTGCGGCTTTTTCTTGCTTTATTCGGCGACATAAATCAGGCTCCACGCCGCGAACCTCTCGCTCTATTTCGTAGAGCACCTGGATGTAGCGTAAGCGCTCCATAAACCCCACGTTCAAAGTCACCACCTGATCCCCGATGCTGTGCTCCCGATTCCTTTCCAGAGCCAGCACCTTATGTTGCGGCCCGACGCAAAAGTCGAAAAAGTCTATCTCTATCCCAAACCTGTCGACTTCCGAAAATCCATCGATGGCCTCGCCGCTCTGGCTGAACTGAACATCAAGGTCGCGGTATTTGACCCGATGCTTTTCGTGTTCCTCAACAAGCCTCGCAACCGAGTGAAGATTTTGTATTGGGAGCGCAACGGCTTTTGCCTTTGGCTGAAGCGGCTGGAAAACGAGCGCTTCTATACATCGTCGGATTGTTCGGATGAAGCCGTCGTGCTGACGGTTCAAGAGCTCAATTGGCTATTGGACAATTTTGATTTGTGGCGCAACCGTCCGCATCAAGTTTTGACGCCTCGATTCGTCGCCTGATTCGATATAATCCAGGGCATGATTTCCATGCAAAGACCTTCCTGACGACCCTGTTTTGCTCAAGCAACTGCTTGAGCAGCTGCTGCTTGAGCCCGAGTCGGATAAGGGCAAGATCGTTCATCTCGAAGAAGAAAACGCGCTGTTGCGTCAGCGTCTTTTCGGACGCAAGTCAGAGCAGACTGCTGATCCTGCGACCCCGCAAATGGCCTTGTTCAATGAAGCTGAAAGCGTCGCCGAGTTGGTCCACGAAGCGGTGAAGAAGAGGTCGTCGCGCCGACCAAGCGACGGCGCAAACGCAACTCTGCCCGCCGATCTTCCGCGTATCGAGGTTATTCACGAACTGCCCGAACATGAGCTGACCTGTGCCTGCGGTTGCCGCAAGCATGCCATTGGCGAGGAAATCAGCGAGCAGCGCGAGATCGTGCCGATGCAAATCCGCGTGATCAAACATGTGCGCAATGTCTACGGTTGCCGCGATTGCGAAACCGCCCCGGTTACCGCCGACAAGCCGGCGCAGCTGATCGAAAAGAGCATGGCCAGCCCAGTGTGTTGGCGATGTTGCTGGCGACCAAATACGTCGATGGGCCGCCACGGTATCGATATCCCACGCCAGACCTTGGCGCGCTGGGTGATCCAGTGCAGCGAACACCTGCAACCCTTGCTCAACTTGATGCGGGATCGACTGCCGGAAAGTCGCGTCATCCACTGTGACGAAACGCGGGAACGCGGGTTCAGGTGAAAAAGAACCGGGTCGAGAGCCGACCAGCCAATCCTGGATGTGGGTACAAACCGGCGGGCCACCGAATCAGCCCGTTATCTTGTTTGACTACTCGACCAGCCGGGCGCAGGAGGTCCCGTCGCGCCTGATCGAAAGCTATCGCGGCTACCTGACGACCGATGATGACGCCGGTTACAACGCTTTGGGCGCGCAGTCCGGTGTTGAGCGTATGGGCTGTTGGGCACATGCGCGACGCAACTTTGTTGAGGCGCAAAAGTGCAGCCCAAACGTAAGACCGGGCGCGCGGATATCGCGCTGAATCTGATCAACAAGCTGTACGGTATCGAGCGAGATTTAAAAGAAGTCAGCGATGAACATCGCCACGAAAGTTGACAGCACCACAGTCTACCGGTGTTGGCGCAGTTGCACGCCTGGCTGGAGAAAACCCAGCCACAAGTGACGGTGCAAAATGCACTGGGCAAAGCCATCAGCTACCTGGCCAGAAACTGGAGCAAGTTGGTGCGCTACACCGAAGCCGGTTACTTGCCGATCGACAACAATGCCGCCGAGCGTGCGATCCAGCCCTTCGTGATCGGGCGCAAGAGTTGGAGGTTCAGCGACATACCCAAAGGCGCGACGGCCAGCGCTCAACTTTACAGTTTGGTCGAGACGGCTAAAGCCAACGGCCAAGAGCGCCCTATGCGTGGCAGCGCCACGCACTTGAGCGCCTGCCACATGCCTCGAGCGTAGAAGACTTCGAGGCCTTGCTGCCGTGGAACTGCACGCCGCAAATTTCAAGATAGCCATAGATCCGCACCTTTAAAATGTGGGGTTCATGGAGCGCTTACGGAGATTTTTTTTCATGGATCGCAATTCGGTGACTCTTTGGCGACATAATCTGCTAATTGAAAGAGACAATTGCGGCGTCGCGGCATCGATGTTCTTCTCGGATTTACGCCCGGAGAGATGCTGACAGCAAGTTTTTACCTTGATACAAACGAGGCAACAATATTTAATGGGAACCATTACGTCACAAATCAGAAGCATGAAAGTCCAGTTGAGGTTCTGCACAAAGGAAACTGTCGAATCGACGACGACATCACGCGACAAACCTCTGAGCCATGGGCGATCCAGTGCGGCGAATACCTAGCCCTTACTCGCCTTGATGCGAGATAATTGCTGAAAAATCGCATCCCCCATTACAAAGAGCCGGGAGGGTGAGATGTATAAAAACCTATCGGGAGTCGTTTAGTTAGGTCGATGCTACCTATTGGGACGCGGGCTGATGGAAGCGATTTGAAACCATACAGGCGCCGAGAGGTAATTCATATTGCATACTCAAGCGTAAGGTTCACAGGCTGAGTACCGACGACATACAAAAACAGATGATCACCGCGGACTAATTTGAAACCCTGATCAAATACACCGCCTGCCCATGAGCCGTTTTGATAAGTCCACATGCACAACTCGTCATAAACGCCTCCCAAGGACGAATCAGTCCAACGCATTAACTTGAGTACTGCTCCTTGAGAATTTTTCCCAATAGGCAACATCGAAAGTAGTATTTGTGCACCTTTTTCATACGAATAGGTTCCGGGCACCAACCAACTGTCGACGATTCCAGGCCCATAAAGCCCTACCAAAAGCCCCTCTCGCCGCTGAACATCTGTTGTCTTGGCATCATTTTTCACCCTTAAATTCAAAGATTGGGACTTTCCAACAACCGTTCCTTTGCGTGAAACCGTTATATAAGTATCGCCAATCCCCTCCGGCCAATCATCGAGCAGTACTAAAAGATCGTAGACTAATTCATTAGGATCTATAACAACAAAAGGCTTGCCAAGCTTCACTCCATTAAAAAACAGCGTGATCGTGTCACCCTCCTGTGTGGTACTACTCACCGCTGAAACAACGATGGGCACCCCAGGTGCAATGTTGCCCTTGTCGAGCACCAAAGGGCCCGATGCCGGCTTCTGAATGGGCACTTGATAAAAATATGGCTTTTCGAGCATTTCCATGGCTGCCATGTTCTCAATCTCCGTTGGTGATAGTACAAACCAAACTAGTCAAAATACGGACCTAGCCCGCTCGGCGGAAGCGTATCGATGTGGCAATGCAATATCTGCGAGCTCGCAGACCGACCTGGAATAATCGAGTAGAGCTTGTACTGCACGTCGCAACGACCCATCACGCCTTTTACTGATTGTCCGAAGCCCCAGAGTTCAATGCGCCCGAACCAAATATCTACATACCCTCGGACTAGATCCACCTTACTGATCTCTCGACCCTTTGGGCTCGTAATCCGAACCGCCATGGGGTCGTCAAAGCCGGCCATCCAACCCGAAACGTCGATCGTGACAATGACCGCATATCGGACGTCATCCCATAAAACATCCGTATTTGCCTTGCCCACTGGAACACGAATGTTCAGTCCATGAGAGATAGTTGAAGCATTGATGATTACCTCATGCCCGAGCGTTTCGACAATCGCCGGCGCTTTCATTTTTCCATCGTGCAAGCTAGCGATAGGAGCACCTGGATCGCCATCTACATAAAACTCAAGCCTCGACGCTAACGCCGCGGGCTCCCTGGCCGGCAACACGATGTAAGTCAGCTCGTTAAAATTATCGTCGTCAAATGTTTCGTTGTGTAGCCCGAATTTCGAGAACGACGCGAGTACCTGTCCCGTTACCTTTCGTGGAAAATTAGAACCCTCACCATTCTGAACTCGTTTGTTACACAGGACGAATAGCCAGTCATTGGTAGCATTACTCAGATAGGCTGGTATCACGCAAGCAATCGTGTCAATACCGGCGGCCGGCACTTGCACTTCGGGAGAAGTCAGTAGTGGAGCGCCGAGCCTAGGATCCGCGTCCGACTTGAAGTCTGGAATTACGAACATGGCTATTATATCTTCGACAACGCCACATTTACCGTGTATGATACCCGCATAAGTACCTGACGTTTTTGATGCGCACACATAAACATTAGCGACGCCGTCCTCATCAGTAAGCAAATCCACCCAATGACGTATACTATCCTGATGAATAGTCAGCGCATCTACAGCCGTTGAACTCAATGCTGGATAAAACGCCACTCCTGAAAACGAGTGGTCCGCCTGGGTAGACAGACGTAAGCAAATATTTTTCAAGCCTGAACCTGTGTTCGGGTCAGAGACATACACGCTGCAAATAAAGTAATTCCCTCCAGAACTCAAGGGCGTCTCTTTGACACTTGACGCAGGCAATAAATGATATGGATCGAAGTTTTCAAACATACTTACGCTAGGAGCGACAACCGTGTAGGCGTCGCTACTTTGCAACATTACGCTGGGGGCATTAGCGCTGAATATATCAGGTGTATCCGCTTTCGAGGCAGTTGAGGAATAAAGAGCCCGAATCGTCGCGGTCGCGACCGACCGGTCTGCGTCTTTACTTCGAGCTACAACTTGCCATGCCAAATTTTCCTCATTAAAAGTAGTATCAGAGTTATGCGAACCGTAAATCTCAAATTTGCCATTGGAACCAACACTCTGGAAAATTACGACTTGCCCATCGGCTACTCCGCCAGGTAAGGTCAGCGTCGCAGTGAAGGTAACAACCTGCCAAAGATAGAACGCATAAGTATTGTCAACAGTGTCAGGTATCACCTGAAGTGTGGCCCCGGCATAGAAACGATTTACGCTCATCGGTAATCTCCTCGCTGGGTATATATCATACCGTCACCGCCAAATCGAGATTACCATCGCTGATCATTGCCAGCGACAACTCGTCCCCTTTTTTCAGCGTTATCGGTGAATCTGAGATTATAAATGCCCACTTCCCTAAGGTATACGCTAGAGTTCCCACCGCACTCGACGTTCCGCTTGCCTGAGTACGCTTCGACAGTATCAACGTCGGATTTCCTTGTTCTGCTTGGGTACTTAACGGGGATATCAACACATCGGAATTTTTGGAAATCGCGTAATCAAATGGCACGATCCATGAGTCGATCAAGCCCTCGAGATAAAACCCGCTATATGTAGCTTGATGATATTGCACATTCACCTCCGCGTCAGGCGCATTATTAATGGTGATGCCCAAAGGCTTGGATGAAGATATGTTGGCCGCTCTGCTCTCCACTGTGTAGGTGACGTTGAATGGACCATTGCTGAAAACCGACAGTGGTCGAATCTGAATATCCTTCCCAGCAAAAAAAAGATCTGCATCCGTGACATAGGCGTATCGTAAAAAAGTGCCCTGCCCGCCTAATCCATCAAATCGAACCGTTATTTTGTCGCCCTTGTTAATTTCATCGTAGGGCTTGATGATAACTTCAATTACGTTTTCTTGAGTTCCGCCAAGATCCAGTACTCCGTTGTCCGCCTTGGGTATTAACGGCGCATCCAGTTCACGTTCTGTCATTCCCCCCCCCTTAATCCTGCCCGCCATAAGAGGCGGACAGGAATTCTGATCAGCGTTTAACGCGAGCCTACACTAATACTGTAAAAGTCGTCGATCGCAGCTGGGGAGGTGTTTTCGGAAGTCTTAGAGGCTGCAGTCCCAAAATAATACCACGTAGTGATTTTACCCAAGTCACCGTTAGCTGGATTATCCCGATAACCCGCCGTATCGGACGGTTCTAATTGCAAGATGCAGAAGCCTCTTGAAACGTCTTCCTTCGTAACTAGGTAATTACGGAGAATACTGTTCTCCTGAGACTTGTTAGTCTCACTAGACCACCCCTGTAGACTTACCTGATAGTTAATATATGTCTGCTCCTCGGGCTTCACGCTACTAAATGTCCAGTCTACCCGAATTTGCAATCCATCCACGCACATTGACGGTGTAACCCGATCCGGAAATTCGGGAGTAGAGCCAACATAAATAGGCGCTGGAATATTCGAATTGTAAGGCGGCGGTTCAACAGGGGGTGTGGTTAGCTTTGAACGCCACACATTCAATCTAGCCGGTGCAGATTGGTTCATCACGTTTTGAGTAGTTATCTCGATATATGAAACATGGTTGAGCATCGCATCACTTCTTTCGCCGACCGCGGGCGGAGCAAACAATTGACTTCCTGTCACTGCGAATTGATTACCACCAGCGTACCAAGAGAAGGCACTCATATACGAAAGCTCGGTTATATATGTAGACTTAACTTTATGTGTAATAGGGTCGGCGTACGACGACACTACGTAATAAACCGTATTTTGGGAAGGACTAATGCCGCCAAGCTCAATAGTTCCGGTAACCGAATTTTGAGTAGCCACATCAACATAGTTACTCGCGAATATCGGCGCAGAGAGCCCGGAGTCCGGATTAGCAAGATTAGTAACCAACAAAGCTCCGGAGGCGTCCCCCTCCGCACCAGGTAACTCAAGATGGACTTTACCGAAAACAGGCTTTGTACCCGCACAGATACGCAAATCAAATTTACCTTGATCGTCGCTTTGAATAAGCTTAGTAGTCTCTTCACCTAGTTTGATATCATATATGGCATTATCCTTATCGTAAATTAGAAGCTCTTTCAAGGCACCCATAACGTCCGGCGCCAACTTTTGAGTACTATTCTGCGTGAGTCTCAAATGAGCGACGAATTTTCGGTCCTTGATTTCTTCCTGTGTAAGGGTCATCGGCCGATAGCTAACACGAAAATAATTCTGCGTCGGACTAGTAGTAGGTGTGAAAGGCTGTTCCCCAACTGTGTTCGCAACCAGAACCATGTTAGGGGATTCATATTCGGTATTAGGCTCTGCTCCCGTGATTATTACTCCGGGCGCTGAACTCTGATGAAGTATTACGTTATCATCGACGGAATACAAAGTCGCATTGAAGTCGATGTTTGCATTAACCTTACCACTTACATAAACCTCAATACTTACGAGAGCGTCTTTATTACCAATATCGGCAGCCCCCACCTTAATTTTGCCATTTTCCTCAGATTGGTTAAGGGCCCTAATCCCATTTGGAGACACTATAGAACTCAATGAATCCAATTGAAACTTAACATAATCACCCTCGGCTAACTCTTTATCTAAAGAGGTAAGCCTTACAGTAACTTTAAGAATCTCCCCCCAATACCCTATTCCGCCCTTAGGAGAGTCATAAGTCATGCTTTGGCTATCCGACGGTAGTTTATTTTGCTTTGAAAACATAATATTTACTCCTTTTATTAAATAACAATTTATTACCAACACAACATTGTGCACGGTAACCTTTTTTTAAAAATAAACGCTGAGCAAGCGGGCTTGTCGCCGTCACGATAACTTGCCATCGTGTCCAAGTGATATTAAAAATCGTAACGCAACCCTAAATTTCCGCCAACAGCAGAGTTGCCATAACTGTTGCTCGGCCGAGCCTGACCATTCGCTTCACCGTATACTTGCAAACGTTCACTTAGTTGCGCACTGACTCCCAGAGCAAGTTTCAAACCACCGCCAACATTGGCGGTGGTGAACTCCTGACCAGCCAACCTTGGTTTACCAGCACTAATCCAAGTATAATCCGCCCCCGCATCCGCGTAAGGCTTAACGGTGTTTCCTTTGCTATAGATCGGATAGCTAACCCTTACACCCGCTCCCGTCGTCCAGGCTTGGGTGTTACCTAGTGCAATCTTGGTACCATCGGCGTCCACCCGGTCGCGATAGTGCATGGCTTGCCCCATGAACTGAAGGTGTGGCTCCACTTCCATGCCCGAATTCAATGTGAACCGACGACCCGACTCCACCGATAAATCCAAGCCCGTCCCATGCAACCGCCCTACTGAGGGACTGACACCATCAACGCTAGTGCGATAAAAGCTTGCTCCAAGCACACCATCCGCATACCAGCCCTGCGCCGACAACCATGTCCCGGTCAACGCTAAGGTACTTGCCTGAACCGAGAGATCACTGCTAGTCGCCGCCGTTGTACGAGGTGTCGCATGGATAGAGCCGATGGTCGCGGCCAGCCCCATTCGATAGGTATCGCCGTTAGTCGCGGTGTAACGGAGAAAATTCCCACCGAACTGCAACGCCTGACTGCTTTGATCGAAGTCGAACCCATACTGTTGAAAACTACGACTTGACGTATAATTGCCACTCTCGCCGAGGGTACGGGCAAATGCCTCTCCACCAAGCTCATCACTTGACGATGACATATCTCCAAGTCGTGCGTGTAGACCGCTCATCAACATGGCGCTATAACGCTGCAGTACCAGCGGCGCAATCAGATAGGAGCTGGTCTGTGGCAAGACCAAGGGTCGAGTACCTGGAGGAGCATCGGTGGGAGCGCCCGGGATGATTTTCCCTTTGTCGTCTTCATACGCAGTCTGCAACCGATAGTCCCATGTAGTGCCGCCGCTCAGGCGGCTCTGCGAAGCATCAGCATCACCATAAGCCCCTGAAGGACCGTAGCCGAACAGACGATACTGATAGAGGCTGCCCGGACTCGTAACATAAGTAGTATCTAGCTTGAATGAATTCTCTGATCCATTGCCACCGATCTGCGCAACCGAAATACCCTCGTTTGCGTGGAATTTGTTATCGCCTGCTTTGTTAGTATTCACCGCAGTACCAGTGGTGGTGATATGCAGCATAGTGGTTCCAATGGCATTACCACTGATCAGCACTCTATCGGTATTGGATGCTTGAGTATTGCCGCCGGCATTCAACTCGGTGTTCAGGCCGACTGCCCCCCCCCCTACATAGTCCCCCTTCACGAATAAGGTCTTATACTGAACCACGTCATTGATAGCTGACGATGCAAACTCAATCAGCCCCCTGTTCGTCAATTGTTGTACGCTAGAGTCGCCAGTGAGGTTCCAGACCGTACTGGCATCCGCCACAGTTGCATTGACCTGACCGCCGCCGGACTGAGATATCACACCGACCAATTCAGTACCTCCTGACAAGCCGACATTTACCACAGCGCCAGCGACATTGGAGGCGATGTCGCCTTTGAGCGAGGAGGCGTCCACATTAAACGTACTCATTCCTGCGGACGTTGAGCGATAGACCCCTGTGGTACCGCCCTCGACCGACGTATGCGCCACCGAAAGCGAAGTGCCCCCGGCCGCGGCAATGGCAGCCCCACCGTTACCGTTGAAAATCTCGCCACCGCCAGCGGTCAAACTTCCTCCAGCCATTACCAGCCCACCGGCCAAACTGAGTCCACCTACGGTCAAGGCGCCCGCACCATCCTTGGTGAATGTCGAATTTCCGCCAGCCGTCAGCCCACCATTTGCATCATCGGCATAGGTGACGATCGATCCCAATGTTGCCATCACATCCGCATCGACGATGACACTGCCAGTGTCGAGCACTTGGACTGCACGCAGGGATTGAAAGTCGCTCGCGCCTTTGGATATCTGCAAGTTGCCGCCTTGCAAGCGCACCTCGCGCTCTACGGCCGTATCGCCAAGGTTTGCGTCACGACTAACTTGCAAAGTGCCATCATTAATCTGCGTATTGCCTAAATAGGTGTTATCCGCAGTCACTATCGAGACTCCGCCCCCGTTCTTGACGACGTATATACCCGCACCATTGCGCGTCGCATCGCCCCCAATTTGATACCCAACAGCTCCATCTGCAATAGCGATCTTGTCGTTGGTCCCAATCACCCCTCCAACCCCGCCCGCGTACTCAATATGGATATTGCTCCAGTCCGCCGCGTTGTCAGGGGCCGCCGGGTCAAAGCCCCCCGAGGTGCCCGATAAATCTAACCAGCCATCGTTGATGTAAAACGTTCTTGTGAACGAACTCGGATCAGCAATACCCCTCACTTGCAACACACCACCATTGAGGTAGCCGTTCCTAATCCCACTCCAGGCCGCATCGCCTTGTAGAACCTGGATATTGCCGCCGTACTTGTAAAGATCAACCGAGCCGGTGGTGCTGCCGCCAAAAATAAAAGTGCCGGCTAATGCTGTCTGATCGCTTCCTAAATGGAGTTGGGTCACTGCGGATCCCATGTTCAACGCTCCGCCGCCGCTCAACGCCCCTAACGTAAGTGTGGAGTCATGCTGGGTGGCATTAAGCGTACCTGCTACCCCCAACGTCCCAGCGTCCAACTGAACGATAGAATTAGCACCCGACGAAGCACCCTTAAACATCAGCGTACCGCCAGCACTCGCCATCAGGGCATTACCGTTGGTGCTAACGCCGCCATCAAGTTGGACCGTACCGCCGTCACCCGCGATCGCCCCCCAAGACGAAGGGACGCCGCCGACAACAGTCGCTACTGAAGTTGAGAACGGATTGGCTTGCGTCACCTCCACCGTAGCGCCATCGGCCGCACGAATCAACGAACCTCGTTCGGCAACCAAATTTGCAAGCTGCATGCTGCCGACATCGAACGTATAAGTGTTGCCTGCACCGACCAAGCTAAAAGCACTTGCATTTTCACCATGAGTGGCGATACGAGTATCGCGATCGATGCTCGCCAGAGCGCTGCTATCAGACACAAACAGGCCATCCGCACCGCCTCCGTACGTATTGACCATTACGCCCGGACCAATGGTTACTTGCCCTCCTGAAACATCCACACCAACCGAATTGTCACCCCGAGTAGTGATCGACGTCCTTTGCAATGTCAGCGCTCCTGCCTGGACGCTGATCGCCGCTGCCCCCAGGCCTGTCGTGCTCACGAACGAATCCGTTACCTGTGCTCTACCACCCAGCGAGGCAAACTTCATAGCTATTGAGTTTGCACCTTCTGTACTTACGTCTGTATTGGACATTACAAGACTGCTGTCACGCCCATCCACATAAACACCCACGGATTTTTCACCACTAGTACGCACCGAGCTAACACCAGACCCAGGAGCGCCAAACGTCAATTCGCCACCATTGAGCATATAAAGACCAAACGCCCCGAACCCAGACGCACTTACGACCGTATCCGAAAGAGTGGCACTGGAGCCAGACCCGGCGACATAGACTGCGTATCCCTCCACGGCGGGCATTTCTACTGACAACTTATTACCAACGAGAGTCGAGCGAGACTCAACAGTAACAGCTCCACTTTGATACCCATCCGACACCACCGAAAAGCCGCTCAAGCTGCCAACAGAGTGTGTGTTTATTAAAACCCCGAAACGATGCCCCTTAATGCTACTATCCATATCACCTTCAAGATTCACATCAGAGTCCGTCTCAGCCCTCACTCCGGCCCCGCCGAACTCATCACTATCCTCCCCTCCCGCCTGTGTTATTTTAACCAACCCACTAACCGAGGCATTTGCCCCAGACAAATAGATACCATCAGCATTATAAGCTGAGATCCCCAGCCCACCTGCGGATGTAAACAAACTGCCCGAGTCAAAAGCTACACCAGCAGCCCCCCTTTCAATTTTTTCACTCGCCCCTCCTGTAGCCGAGATAGTCGCAGCGCCATTCAATATGACCTTTGCCCCCCCCTGTGCCATGATCCCGCCAATAACCGTGGTCTTCGTCGATTCGAGCCCTAACGCCGATGACTCGACATTCAAGACCGCGCCTGGCTCAAGCGTAAAGGTCACATCCTGCGCGCCCCTCCGCACAAGTAATAGACCCGCTGTGATAGCCCCAGGCGTGGCACGGGCTTCCAACACTGCTCGAGCCGTTAAATTTCCTTTTGCATCCAGCGATAATGGAGCTGATCCCCCACCCTGCATGGAAATAGCGCTATCCCACTTACTAAAAACGGATACATCCTTGCCAGAGGTATAAACACCAACTTTGCGCAAATCCCAGCCGACTCTTAAATCAGTCAAGTTAGATTGAATATCTACCGTATCACAATCGTTCAAATCAGCATCCTTGACGATCTGAGTATAGTGCGAACCGGACCCTACTGAACACTGCGCCATAGCACCTAATGAAAACCCAAGAGTCCCGATCGATGCAAGCACCGCGAAAAATTTATTAAATGCATATCGCTCGGGCCCGACGCCAAAATGACGACTCATATATTCCGTTCCACGCAAAAATATAACAGATGCTTAATTTTGCTCGCCTCCCAGC
>NZ_JAHUWL010000025.1:0-38716 GCF_019219045.1 Pseudomonas sp. PDM25 | reverse complement strand
GCGCCCGATCTTCTTTATTCCACTTGGGGCTAGCGTCAATCAAACGGCTAATGCCCTCAACAAGAAAGTGCCGGTCTTGTCGTAGTTCATCAATGACACTCTGCGTCATTAGAGTTGTTCCAGTTTTCCAGCCTGAATGCGTTGATAGATCTCTTCGCGGTGGACAGCCACCGATTCAGGTGCCTCTATTCCGACGCCGACTTGCTTGCCGCAATCCGCCGCGACAGTGACTCTGATGTCGTTGTTGATGCGGATGGTTTCGCCTAACTGCAGGTCGAGAATCAACATGGTTCTGCTCATTGAAAAGGATGTGAATGACGGCTATTTACTTACTGTCGCCAACGATTTAGAAACCAAGAGCGGATCGCTGGGAGGGGACTGCATTGCCCCCTTAAGAGCGCGACTGGTGTTATTTCCTTTGCTACGACCGAATCCAGCAATAGTTAGCACAACAGCGCATTTAAATAGATTAGATTAAACTACGAGAAAGACACCCCGCGATGTCTCATATAATTCATTGTCTCAAGGCGTCTCTCAACATCGTTTGCTCAACAACCGAGTTGACCGCCGGCATCGTTTTATGCAACCTGAACAATGGGTAGATTGGTAGTTTTGACCTGCTAATACAATAACGCGAAAGGATGCACAGCATGGACGATGAACTCGAACAACGCGCTGCCGATTACGTCAGCAGCGTACTGGGCTTTAACGGCGAACGTATCGACCCGGTGCTGGGTGGGTATCACCTTGGCAATGGCTACCGCTTATATAACCCAGCGCTCAGGCGCTTTACCTCGCCGGACAACATGAGTCCGTTTGGGGCGGGCGGGATTAATCCGTATGCGTATTGCGAAGGGGATCCGATTAACAACACCGACCCCACCGGCCATTTTGGCATCTTCGGCGCGCTCATCAACGCCGGAATGCTGGCCGCTGACTTGCTCACCGACGGCATGGCGTCAGTGGCCGAAGAGGGCGTGATCGTGGCGACAGAAGGGGAATCGATCGCAGCCCGAAAGGCAGCGAAGGTTGGCAGCAAGGCAATTCGCGGTGGCGAAGAAGCCGCGAACATAGCCAAATACGGAAAACCGTATCCCTCCCAAGGCGAACTCGGTCATGCAAATTTCAAACTATTCCGACCTGACACCGAAACGATGGAGGATCGAGAAAGAGCAAAGGGTCTTAAGAGCCTGACTCATCTGATGAATAACGTGGGGGGATATACAGAAAACTTCAACGGAACTGGTGAGCCGGGATTAGTTGCCCATGGAAACACTGGAAAACTACGAATTGTTGATGGATCTAAAGCAGTGAAGGGCCTAGATAAACTTGACGCATTACAATATCTGGATAGCGAATACAAACTGAATCTTTTTCAACAAACCGATACACCATTACACATTTTTGCCTGCGGCACTTCTTCTCCAGACCTTGGCATTAAGCTTGCTGACGCATTAGGGAGACCGATTGTTCTTTACGGAACCGATAATGAGGTGGTAGCGTCCAATGCAAAAAGTTTACTAAGCGGCATGCGCACTGAGATATTAGGCAGAGGCGATGGTTCAGTCACTTTGCTTAACGACTTAGCTGAAGCTGTTAAAACTACATATTTTCCATCATACTACAGGTATATAGGGTAAGCCGTAACCCATGACGCGCCGCAGCACTTATTCCAAGCTGAATAAACGCGGCGTGCTCTACAAGAGCCAAGCGCAAGATCGAGTACTGCAAAGCTCACATACGAGCCAAGGTCGAGCATCTGTTTAGGGTGATCAAGTGCCAGTTTGGATCCGTTGATGGCCATGCTGCGGGTTCATCTGATGCAAAACTGGTTCGGCAACAGCGATCCGGCGATGGAAGAGTCTCTCTACGAAATCACGATTCTGCGCCAGTTTGCCGGGCGGCATTTGTATCGGATTCCGGAAACCACGATCCTCAACTTCCGCCGGCTGTTGGAAAAACATGAGCTGGCCGGTGGGATTTTGCAGGTCATCAACGGCTATTTGGCGCTGGACGACCGCCTTCACCCTTCGGATGATGCGGCTCGATCAACAATCAGGCCTTTCCAGGGCACGACCTGACCCATCTCAATCAGGAAACGCTCACGGCGGGTCTGCTTACGTTTGCCTGCGTACTCGGCATCAGGAAAGACATTTTGCTTCATTGGGGCTCAACCGTTCATTTCGTGGGACAGCCGTATCTCACCAGATTTGGAAGTCTTTTTCAGAGTTTCCTTAAAGACCCGCCCGGAAAATACCCATCGATGCACAACGTACACGTTCGCCTGGCCAATCACTCGGATTGATGCATTGGCCTTGTATCAAAGCCTTAAACAAAAACACATCACACGGCCCTAATCGTAAATATCGGCGCAGAAACGCGCCCTCGCTACATTCCATGTCTCGCCATCTCGCATGGGCGTGTAGTCGAGCTTTGCGCTCACGCCTTAGACTAAACCAAACCATTTGGCGCAGGAAGCGGAGCGGTGGTGTTTAAATGGCTGCCCCCGTGCTCTATACCTTCCAGTAGCTCCTTGATGCATTCCTCATCAGGTAGCTTAGCAAAGTCGAAGTTCATTGAAGTTTGAGTATCAGTGCTTGATGACGAGAGGACTTCTTGGTTATAGGCTAATGAGTGGCGCACATGACGACCAAGGCGAAGAAGCGCAGACAAATCAAATTCCCGACTAACAACCGCCGCATTGAAGATCACCAAATCAAATGGAATGTAGCCAAATTGTACCAAAAGGAGCATCTCACTAAAACTCTGCGCAGTGGCCACACCATAATAACCCAAATGGTTTAAGTATTTTTCTATCAGCCTGCAATTGATGTGACTCTCATCAACAATGAGAAAGCGCAGCCGTTTATTGATCATTCGTGAGCCTTTGACGACGTAGGTAATAAAACTTCGGTAGAGACAGTGAATATTCAGTTCACTTGATTTCTAGATGGCTCTATCCAATATTTTCGTATTCAATCGCTTGCTTCCACAGGTGCCCACCTCAATCACCAGCACGCCACCTGCCGGAGTGCTGCCATTGCCGGTGATCGAATATAGGTAACGGCACAATGCATTCTTCTGAAAGCGGCTTAAGAAATGGACTTCCGCTTCCGTTTCGAGGGGTGATGGGGTGGAAGGGCAAGTACCCGTTTCGATCCAGCGGAATAACGAGAGCCGGCGACCACCTCCATCTGCCCGCCGTCACGTACAAAATCATTCACCTCCTTGACTCGGCGACTACGCAGCCAGGTAATCCAGTGGATGAGCTCGGTGTGCCCCTGCTGCTCTAGCATCTGGGTAAACCGCACCTGCCAACGCTTACACGCTTGCCCGCAAAGCCCTGCACGTCGCTGCAAATCCACCAGGCTTTCGCCATTGATCAGCCCTTGAGCAAACCCCAGCCAGTGTTCCGGATACCCCACTCGGGACAGCAACGTGCCTCGCAGTAAACTCATCTTGCTCCCGCAGCTGGTGCAGCGAAAATCAGGGCGCCGCTCATCGGTACGCTGCATATCAGGCGAACCACACTTCGCGCACACTGCCTGTTGAGTCGTCAACAATAGCTCTAGCCCACTGAGAAACGCCTGGGCTTGGGCGGCAATATGTGGCGGTGGTTCCAGGCTGGCTCGATCTTGCCGTGCTGACCACCAGCGATACAGCGCTGGAAATTCTTTGGCCATCACGGCGCGGCAGGGCTTGATCCAGCGCCACGTGGTACTGGGGGAGATGCCCATCGCTTTGGCAATACCTTGCGTCGGCCAACCGGCTAACAGGTACTGAGCATAGGTCGCCCACAGGTGCATCAGCCCGTACCCCGAAAACGGGGATTTCGACAGACAATTAAACCCCTTGTTGCACGCGACGCAGCGGTAAAAAGGCAGGCGCAGATTTTGACCGGGGTCCAGTCTAAAGCGTGGATGACCGCACGCAGGGCACTCGACCGGTGATTTATTGGGGAGCTCGTGCAGATAGTGGATAAAAGCATCCGCTTGGCTGTGAAATTCGGCGGGTAGGCATCGGTGGTAGTCGGGTGGCGCGGTAGTATCGGACATTGAATTTGTATTTTTCATGTGTATAGGCATCGGCCTGAATACCGCAGCGGTTAAGCACCTGAGCGATGATGTGCGGCACCGTCAGGTGCTGGAAGATCCGCTGGTGGTCGCTGAATTGCAAATAGTGCAGAGCAGGCACCAAGGTCAGGTGATAACGGGTCAGGCGCTTACCCGCTTCACCCATGAGCACATCTTCGATACGCCCGTGAATACCTTCCCCATTCAGACCAAACTGGAGAAACGCCGGCTGGCTGAGCAAACTTTCCAGATCGAAGTCAGGGTTTTCGCTGACCAGTTCAACCTCGATCGCGTACAAACTGCTGATGGTCTCAAGCCCATCAAAGGCCAGCACCTTGAAGTCGTGACGAACCGAGGGAGTTAGCAACGCGAAGTGCGCAGTATTGGCTGGCGCGAACATGCGCTTATCCTTAAGCAGAAAAAAAGGTGATCAGGGCGATAGAAGAAAACCGTCAAACACGGTTTAGCCCGCGAAGCGAAAACGCCCATCATCGGTACCTGAAGCATTGAAGTGCGAGTACTAATGAAGGTAAGGCACATCCAGGCCGAACAGCTGCGTGCTCTTCTTGGGGCGGCAAAGTATCGGAAATCATGTACAATCGTCCAATGCATACTTGAGCGGTGATTAATGTGTTGGACGACTTAATTGGTCTGAGGCGAATTCGGCACCTGGTCATACTGGCTGACGAACTTCACTTTCACGCACGGCGAACCAAACTGACCTTTGAGATTGCAGGCCATATTTCCAACCAGCCGGACACTTGAGTGACTGCACATCGCTTAAGGCACCCCGCCAAATATATTAAACGACAATTCAGCTACCTCACGCCTACTTTTCTGGGGGTTTAAGCGGCCTGCATAACACTGCTTCTCTCTAGAGCTACAATATATTCCATTGCTAAAGAAGTACGACTCCTTATTTAAATCGGTACCATCTCCCATCTTATTTGCAAGTGTTACAATCGCTGTAAAATCCAAGTAAGCTTCTGTCAGCGCAGGTGAAATACCTTTTGCATCGACACAAAAACTTGACTTTCTATCGCATACAACCCCAGGAGTTGGCGAGAAAATCACTGCCTGACTAAAAACGCGTGTCGTGTCAGCAAACACCAGCGTTGATCCCGCGAGTGCGACCAGAGTTATGGATACGAAACTAATTAAAAACGTCTTCATTTAGCTGGTTTCGGCTCTGAAATAAGAATTTAAAGGCTATTGGAAAGTAATCTGGCCAAGTTTTTATAAGACACCAAACCAACAGTGCTATTGAATCGCAGGGCGTAATAATAGCCCTCAACGGACCTATATCGCTTGCTGCTGTAGTACCAGAAGCGACTCGATAACAGCGGTAAAGCGCTTCAATTTTTTATTAACCCAACCAGTCTGACAATTTGCCAATCAGGACGCCGTTCATCGGTATGCAGCATCTCAAGCGAACGACATGTTGAGTCGTCAACAATATTTCTATCCGACGTTAAAAACGTCTGGGATTGTGCAGCAACACCCGCCTCGACCACGACGAGTGGAGTACGAATACACCCCTTTTTAATTGGCAAATTATCTGAATAAGGTCCACAGTCACCCAATGCAAAGTTGAGCAGTGATTAATTCACTGCACAATTAATCAAATTAACGCACCGAAGCGTAACACTGTTACGGGGTTATTCAGACGACCCCTCCAGCGCATTGATCGTGTCGATTTTCGCTTCAATAACGATGCCTTGGTGGATCAGGTTGATAAAGGTTGCCTCTCCTCGCGCCCGATCTTCTTTATTCCACTTGGGGCTAGCGTCAATCAAACGGCTAATGCCCTCAACAAGAAAGTGCCGGTCTTGTCGTAGTTCATCAATGACACTCTGCGTCATTAGAGTTGTTCCAGTTTTTTAGCCTGAATGCGTTGATAGATCTCTTCGCGGTGGACAGCCACCGATTCAGGTGCCTCTATTCCGACCCGGACTTGCTTGCCGCAATCGATCGCCACGGTGACTCTGATGTCGTTGTTGATGCGGATGGTTTCGCCTAGCTGCAGGTCGAGAATCAACATGGTTCTGCTCATTGAAAAGGATGTGGATGACGGCTATTTACTTACTGTCGCCAACGATTTAAAAACTAAGAGCGGATCGCTGGGAGGGGACTGCATTACCCCCTTAAGAGCGCGACTGGTGTTACTTCCTTTGCTACGACCGAATTCAGCAATAGTTAGCGCAACAGCGCATTTAAATAGATTAGATTAAACCGCGAGAAAGACACCCCGCGACGTCTCATATATTTAATCCATTGTCTCAAGGCGTCTCCCAACATCCTTTGCTCAACAACCGAGTTGACCGTCGGCATCGTTTTATGCAACCTGAACAATGGGTAAATTGGTAGTTTTGACCTGCTAATACAATAACGCGAAAGGATGCACAGCATGGACGATGAACTCGAACAACGCGCTGCCGATTACGTCAGCAGCGTACTGGGCTTTAACGGCGAACGTATCGACCCGGTGCTGGGTGGGTATCACCTTGGCAATGGCTACCGCTTATATAGCCCAGCGCTAAGGCGCTTTACCTCGCCGGACAACATGAGTCCGTTTGGGGCGGGCGGGATTAATCCGTATGCGTATTGCGAAGGGGATCCGATTAACAACACCGACCCCACCGGCCATTTTGGCATCTTCGGCGCGCTCATCAACGCCGGAATGCTGGCCGCTGACTTGCTCACCGACGGCATGGCGTCAGTGGCCGAAGAGGGCGTGATCGTGGCGACAGAAGGGGAATCGATCGCAGCCCGAAAGGCAGCGAAGGTTGGCAGCAAGGCAATTCGCGGTGGCGAAGAAGCCGCGAACATAGCCAAATACGGAAAACCGTATCCCTCACAAGGCGAGCTCGGTCATGCAAATTTCAAACTATTCCGTCCTGATACCGAAACACTGAGGGAGCTAGGAAAAACAAAAGATGAATATAGCCTAAGTGATCTGATGAATAGAGTGGGGGGATATACAGATAATTTCAACGGAACCGGCGAGCCAGGACTATATGCCCATTCATGGCCTGGAAAAATGGAATATATCAGCAAGTCTGGAGCAAGAGAATATTTAGATACGATTGACGCATTAAAAAACTTGGACAGTGATTACGGACTAAAACTCTTTGAAAAGACTGATATGCCACTACACATTCTTGCCTGCCATACTTCCTCTCCGACCCTTGGCAGCAAGCTTGCAAAAGCATTGATGAGACCAGTTGTACTTTACGGAGCCAATGACGAGATGGTAGGGGCGTACGCGAAGTCCGTCCTAAGCGGTCTTCGCGGCGTGATAAAAGGTGAGGCCATAGGTGGTTCGGCTATATTGATTGGAGATATTCCCGACGCCATCCAACGGATATATTACCCATAATTTTTTAATTATAAATTGTAGCCCGCAACTTGACACACCGTGCCTATGCTCATCTGCCGACCGCTACAAACCGCCTCTCGACAACGACTGCCGCCACATCCACGTTGACCATCAACATAGTGTTTAGTCACGGCCTTGCACAAGTAGCTCGACCGACGAAAGAACTCGTCCTGACCAAGGTAGTTCTGCCGAGTCAGGTGGAACGTGGCCGCTCTGGGGATATGCAATTGGTTAACGAGACGGCTGTACAGGTTCGCACGCTCAGACCCAATACGGCCCACAGAGCGATAAGCATCACAATTGAGCAACACAATGCGGTGGTAATGCGGTAGACCTTCCTGTCCAAGCTCCCTCACCCAGAAGATCCTGACACAGCTGTCATGGGCCGATCGACTCAATCTACCAGTACACTGACGATCAGATTGATCTGCGCCTCCAGCGAGACCCTGAAGTACGGTATGACCCTATTGGTCATAGTATCGCCAGGTAGTTCATTCCCATGAGGGCGTCTTAGGTCAAACCTGAAGGCAAATACACGGGCGTAGTCATTTAAAGCGTATTGCAGCGCCTGGTACAACTTCTCTAAATACTGCTCAACGAAGAGGCCTTTGTCCATCATGAGTGGGTAGCCATCTCAGACAGATAGCCTGCGCAACGTACCTTTGCGCAAACACTTCACCCCCATGGGCTTGAGGCGCACGTGCTGAGCATCTTTGACCAGGTAGCGCATGGCGTAGTGGACATGGGGACGAATCTCCTGGCCAAGAACACGGCACAGCTGATGACGCCGTTTGCGCTGTCGAATCTATGGCTGGCCCGCCGAAATTTACTGAGCAATACAGGAGAGGTGCGCTGTTATGTGGGGAATAGCCGCCGCGAGGTGCTTGTAGCAACTAAAACGACAGGAGTGAGTGACCTGAGTGTTTTGGATTGACTCGCCACCTATTACTGACTGTTTAGTACTGTTACGTCACCTACAGCATCTACTATCCAATAGTTGTGTGCGCTCCATGAAACTTTGCATGATGACCCAGGTGATAACATTACTCCTTCACCAGCTATACCAGCCATATACAAGCATTCATTAAGAATTAATCTAGCTGTATACGCACTAGCATTTGCATACACAAAATGGTCTCCGGGCTTCATCGCAGCATAAGTGTAAAGTATAACCATATTACTACTAACAGCCTTTGGACTGACCACCCAAGTCGTTCCACTGACAAGACCTGTAATAGTCGTCCCCTCTTCAGAGACCTCATAATAGGGCGCTGCCGATTGGATCGGTCGTTATGCCTTGAATTGATTGGTTCAACAACTTACTGGTCACCAATTCCTGGTCGGCAGGTGGGTACTTCGTTTGATCCTTGGTAATTGTAACGGCGCCATCGACCTCTGGATTCAACTTCGGCAAGTACGCAGCCTTAAGGCCAAGCGGCGTAACTGCCGCTAAATTATCATCGCCCGACCTGACTGCTTCCGGGGTCGCCAACTGCACCCCTCCGATACTATACGTGGTCGCATATTTGAGACAAAGCGAACCACCGTCGTGAGTGTCAAGGCCATACCCCACCCTGACCGTACCAAAGATATTTCCATCCGCCCGAGGAAGGCTGTCTGCCACCGCCACTGTATCGACCGAAAACACACCGTTATTCGATGTGATGCCTGTTCCTGATCTGGCAGTGCCGTAGTCGCTATCAGAAGCATGGCTGAGCTGCCCTGTCAGCACCGGCGTATTTACTGTCAGGGTGCCATTGGCGGAGATAACAACGTTATCCCGCCCTGTTTCACCCCACCAATGACCGACGCCGTCGCCGCTGCGACAGACATCTTGTCATCGCTCATCGACAATCCTACACCCACCTCAATGCCACCCTTTTGCGTTGCGCTCGCTGTTGGTAGCGTATATGCGTGCTCATCCTTCCCCCTTATTGAACGCGCGCTTTTCGGTTAGGCAGACTTTCCCACAAGCACCGATCCGGCAAGCCTCCATTCACGCCTAAATACGGTACCAACCCCGGGTTGAGTTGGGATGAAACGATCCCATCCAAGCTTATCGGTCTGATGGGTCGCATGAAGCCCCGGCGTCATCTGTGTTCCAACTCCCCGCAAAAAGATTCTTTTCGACTGGCTACATCCCTCGCAACCACTCGGCGGGAGCCAGGTGATCCCCACAAGCAGGTTTGACCCGGATTTGTAGCCCGATTGAGGCCTTGCAGTTTCGCGATGGTGAGTACTCTCGAATCATGAAAGGCACAACCGCCGAACCAGATCCCTCATAGGAATGAGAACATGACCGAACACGTCGCCACCTTCAAAGACTCCGACATCCCGGCCAGCAAGTACTCACTCGATTTCGTGCTCGGTTCGATCAAAGGCGCTCTCGAACGCGGGATGAGCGCCAACTCGAGCGACCTTTGGATACCATCAGCTACATTAGGGTGACCTGTGCCATATCAGTGCGAGAAACCTTCACATCGTAATCAGAATTAGTGGATTCCATGGATCTGGTGGGGTATGTTGGAGTAGGATCCGCTGAAGCGGGCTGTTAGAGAATGCTGCATTCCAACGCCGGAATCGAATGTATGACGTAAAAAAGAAATTCACCTTACGAAGGTGTGAACCACCTGGGACACCCAACGATTGGTAAACTTCCGCTGAAGCCGATGAGAATTCTCCGGCGTCAAATTAGGCCAGCCGAGAAAGCGCACCACTTTGAGAATGAAACCGGCCAGAGTATTGGCAAAAACGCCAAGGCGAATCTCACAAGTTTTCGTTTAGGCTGCATGCTCATCCAATCGGAAAGGCAGTTTTTTTGCTATTTTGGTTTCCAAGTATGAGTGTTGATACAACGACTCAACAAGTCCTCAATCAATATCGTGGAACGACTGCGAGCAAATTTTTGGGTCAGAGCCGTGTTACTTACCACTCTTTTTCCCAGTCGCGCCCAGGATATCATTTCTTCAGGGCCAACACGGACGTGCGCTCAGTGATCTTGCTTCGCTTGTCGGTGTATTCGAACTACGAGACGATGTATAGCGCGAGTGTAACTCTCGCAGAGAGAATGGTTGATAAGAATACTCAGTGCACCAGCAACTGGCGCGGCATGCTATTATTGAGATTTAGTCCTAAGTGCGACTCATCGTTATAGTAAGGATTTGCAATCTATAGCTTTTCTGATACATTTTTATTGGAGCAAGAGCACTAGTACTGTTATTGGAGATGAGTAGGAAATTGACCATGTGACATTGATGAAAATCTTAAGTGACAGCAAGCAAATCCAGCGTCACATTAGAAATCTTCGCTGGCCTTACGCCAAGCCTGATTAGACTAATATCACACCCAGTATCAGGGCACTCTAGGAGTGGGTGTTTATTCCTGAGGCATTATGAACACTCAAAACTGTTATTAATGCGAGATATCGCGATTTATTTTCAAGATCATTACCTCCCAAATGGCTGTACACAACCGGAGCGGATGCTCGCGAATATCACCTGATAAAAAATAAAACTTTTGGCACATTAACATTTATAGAGCGGATAAGATATGGCGACTATTGAGGTGTTTTGTTCTTCTAGGATGGTAGAGCCGTCACTTCAGAGTGACTATTGGCGGGAGATTACCCGTCCGGTATTTGATATCTGTAGGCCTCACGCCTCCCCCCACGCAACAATAGAAGGCGAGCTCTTCAGTAGGTCTAATGGTGAGCTGCTTATCGGGCGCACCGAGTTTTCTGCACAACGCTTTTCGCGGTCGAGTCAGAAGATCCAAAGGACAGGGGTAGATGGCTATGTTCTCCAACTGATGATCGCTGGCAATATGCGGGGTGATGTCGGGGAGCGCCGCGTTCAACTCTGTCCAGGCGATATCTACATTCTTGATCTCGGCAGGATTTGCGATAATCACACTAGTTCCGGTGCTCGCCTAACGATGATGATAGAAAGAGGTCGTGTTGAGCAGCTAGTGGGCCGAGCTGACTTACATGGAATGATATTTCGTCGAGGGCAGTCGATTAATCAACTGCTAACCGATTTCTTAACTGCACTTTGGAAACTCTCGCTTGACTTATCTTATGCTGATTCAGTTGTGGCGGTGAATGTTGTTAGCAGGCTCGTCAAGGCCGGGCTTGGCGATCATACGCCGCTGCCTCCGGACGAATGGGGTCTCGCACTGGCCACGCTGCGATTAAATATATTTCGTCACATTGATGCTCATCTCGTGCAGCCCGACCTGGGTGTTGAGTCTATACTAACTCGATTTGGTATCTCCAGAGCGACTCTTTATCGAGCTTTTGAAAACGATGGTGGCGTAGTGACAGTCATTCGCGAAAGACGCCTTAACGCTGCACGTGATTTACTCGCGCGCTCAGATGGCCAACTTATTTCGCAAGTGGCTTTTAGATTTGGATTCGCCAGCCAAAGTCAGTTTTTCAAAGCATTTCGCCACCAATTTGGCTTTTCACCGAGCGACGCGATAGCAATTGAGCCATCAAATGACATTGCGCCGAATATCAGCGAGCTTGCATTTCACTTCTCGGAAAACTCGTTTAAAAAAAGGTAAATAAAGTATAAACAGTAATTTTATTCGGATTTAACTTTGACTCGGCTTGACGGAATGTGATCGAACTGTTTGTTGAAACCAGCTGTCAAGGCCATGAGGTAGTACGGATTTGGTGAATCGACTTTTGGACAAAATGAATATCCCGCAGGGATGCACTTGGTTACTTCAACTTTACTTCGATACCGACGAAACGAAGTTTCGCAACCTTCATTGGAAAAAATTTAAACGGATAGCGAAATTATCTGCACGATCAGGAGATCATCAGTAAGCGTCTGCCGAAGTCACCTTGCGTGCTCAGGCCGGCACCCACGGATGCGGCAGCAATTGATAATCTCACTGGCACGCTGTGTTGGTAGCCGCGTCAACACATCTTTGAGATAGGTATATGCATCATGCCCATTCATGCGCGCCGACTGGATCAAACTCATGATTGCCGCTGCTCGTTTGCCGCTGCGCAGTGAACCGGCGAACAATTAGTTCGAGCGTCCAAGTGCCCACGGCCGTATCTGGTTTTCCACCGGATTATTATCTATGGGTACAGCACCGGCCCTCGATATATCGAGCCAGTGGGCCCCAGCGCTTGAGGCTATAATCCAGAGCTTTGGCGACAGCCGAGCCTTGGGGCACAAGGTCGCGCTTGGCCAGCATCCAGGCATGCAGTGCGTCGATAAGGGGCGCCGCTTTTTCCTAACGGATTCGCCAGCGATCCTCATCGGTCATTTTCCCGCGCTTGCCGTTCGATTTCGTACAACCCGCCAATTGAATGTAGCGCCTGTTCGGCCAGTTGGCTTTTGTTCGTCGCATTCAGATCGAAGAACTTGCGGCGGGCATGGGTCATGCAGTCGCTTTCGATGATGCCTTGCTGAAAGTTTGCTTTGTAGCAGGAGAAATCATCGAAAACCAGCTTGCAGCTCCGTTGCCCAAGGAAGTTGCGGGCATGCTCACCCGCACGGCTCGGGCTGATGTCGTAAAGCACTGCTTTAAGTGCCGAAAACGGCGCAGTGCAGTAGGCCCAGACATAAGCACGACGGGTTTTCTTTTCGCCCGGCGCGAGCGTCTGTACCGGGGTTTCGTCAGTGTGAATCACGCCTTGGGTCGGGTTCGTGATAAATCACGGTGCGCGGAAACTGCGCAGGCAAAGGAACACGCTTTGGTTGCTTGCGTGGTTCGGCCTGCGCAGCCCGCGGATTCAACGCTTTCAGCCCGGCTTCGATGTCCGCGATGTCGACATCAAGCAAGTCGTCGAGCAGGCTGCCCTGAGCAGGGCTCAATTGCTTACTGCGCTTCGCAAACTTGTTACGTTTGAACCATGCGATTTCGTGGGTGAATTGCTCGATGATGGTTTGGTCGCGGTCGTTCTTCTTGCCCATCCTGTCGACTTGCTGCCCGAGAGAATCAACCTGCGACAGCAACTGCGCAGCGAATTCGTCGCTTGGTGCGCGCCAACGGCCTGCGTTCAGCCTGGAAGCGCAAGTTTGTGCACACGACCGATAGCAACCACGACCTGTCGATTGCTGGAAATCTGTTGAATCGCCAATTCGAACCCGAGGCGGTGAACAAGGCCTGTGTGGCGGACATTGCCTATATACGTACCCGTAGCGGCTGGCTATACCTGGCCGTGGTACTGGACTTGGTCTCACGCAAGATCGTGGGTTGGTCCATGGCCCCGAACATGCCTGCCGAGCTGGTGCGTAGTGCAACTGGCAGTTGCCCAGTGTCAACCGCCACCTGGTCTGATCGCTCACTCGGATCGGTAGCCAGGCGCGAGCTACACGGCGCTGCCGACAAGAAATAACATGCAGCAAAGTATGAGCCGCAAAAGGTAACTGTTGGGACAACTCAGTAATGGAGCGCTTCTTCCTGAGTTTGAAAATGGAGCGGGTATGGCGGTGCGATTACGCCAACCACGCCGAAGCGATACGTGACATCACTGAATATATCGTTGGGTTTTACAACGACCGGCTGCACTCAAAACTAGGATATCTGCCACCGACTGATTACGAACGGGCAATGGCGTCGAAACCACCTATTAAGGTGTTCGGAATTAGTTGACCACTGCAACGCTCCACTTTAGCCTAAAGGATCTCGCGCCTTCGACCCAACATAACCTAGACCCCCACTACCAAAACTTAAAGAAATTCCGTCGGCACAAAAAAAGCCGAGGCCATTCCCTCAATCGCGCGAACCACTAGGACGATAAGCAACTTATTTGTCCAGTAATATTTCTGAGCGCAGATTAAGCAGGATTACTTTACGATTTAAGGAGATCTGAAAAATGCCCGAAAATACCTTCTGCCGAATTCCTCAAATGGTATCGCCCACCTGAATGTAATGCACTAGACGGCGAACAGGAAAATCGCGCCCTGAAAGCGCGTAAAAATTGGTTACTGCTGGAAAATAAATATTTATGTGCAACTTGGGTAACAACCCCTGAGGAATCCCCCCTCCCCATAGTCAATTCGCGGTAGGCAGCATCCAGCCGGCGGTCTCGGATCATCGCAATCACCCCGCCGTCTTGGGCGAATGCGCGATAAAGGTGAGCCCGCGACACCTTGAAACGGGCGACCAAATACTCCACTCCCAGCTGCGGATCAAGAAGAAATTCATCTATGTACGCAATAACGTAGCGGCGCAAAACCACGGATAGCGCTGGCGCAGCTAGGATGGGACTCAACCGACTCGGGGCTATTGCACCTATCAACAATGAAATCGCGGCAGCCTCGCCACCCCGCCCTTCGTCGGAAGAGACGAAGCTCGCGTTACGATGCAAACTAAGCAGGGTCTGGCGTAGTAAGCTAACCAAAGGAAGAGAAGAGCGCACTATCGTCCCATGCAAGTTGCGCCCACTGCTTTCTTCGTATAGTAAAGCATGAGGCAAAATCATCCATACAGCGCGCCCCCCCGCTGGCGCAAAAATACTTGCTACTTTTTTCAAATCTAGAATGAGCAGGTCTCCTATCTCTACATCCATCTCTCCCGCGCCGCAAGCCACCCTCACCCCGCCCTTCAGAAAAAACTGTACAATGTACTGATCTAGCCCAGAAGCAACCACTCGCCGCTGGTCGCGTACATGATGTTGAGCACTGAACCAAGACACGCCGATAACCGAATCCCCAATTATAGAGACAGACAGCCCCCCCTCAAGCGCAGGACTATTTGGTATATCAGCCTTATTCGTTTCAAACAGCGGGGCCATCAGCTGCCGCCAACCTTCTCCACTGACCGATCCAGCGACTTCCCTCACTGCTAGATCCGAAGCATGAAACGCTATATTGGAAGATTTGTTGCTTTCGCGATCGATATTCATAAGTCCAACCCTGGACAGATAAGTTTCACAGTCTAAATTTAATCTAATTCGAAGAAACTTAGCTCCGCACAGTACAAATCAGAAGGCAAGCCCTCAAGACATTAACAACCGCCCCCCCACACACCTGTCAAAGATCAAGATTGAGCAAGTCACACAACTGCCTTTCAAGAAGGACAATCCGCTCCTGAAGGATAGACATCTGCAACGAAAGCCCCCCCCCCCCCGCCTCGGCAAGTCCTCGCTTAAGCTGGCCAAGATTTACAGCATCATAATCCTCCTGCGCATCCTTGACATAGATAACACGCCTACGAGCTGTTGAACTTCCCACAGAGACTACATATTCTTCGGATGCATCAGCCTCAAAGCCAAGTGCAACGGAGTGCGAACCATTCGCCGATGCATTAAAGCCCAAAGCCACGCTATAACCGCCGCCATCCGACACCCGGGTATTAGTCCCCACAGCAATAGATCCTAAGGCCAATGATTGACTTTTAAACCCTAGCGCGATGGCGCCATCACTGGTGGTTCGTGCAGAGTAACCCAACGTTAGGCACTTGGTATATCCCGTTGCGCCCCCTCCCGCCAAAAATGAATAACGTTCAAAACTCAGTAGACCATTGTATTTTGTACTAATGGTTCCGGCCTCTGCTTTTATATCTTTATCGTCGTCCAGCCTGACGCCGCCGAGACTGCTTGCTGTTGCGATAGGTAATATAGACATTGCAGTGCCTTACATGTGTGGTTAAAAAATCAGGCTGAACACCAATAAACAATGAACAGTATTCTTGTTAATCGATAATATTTTGCAAATAAATTAACCAAGAGAGCTTTCACGTAGCTCCGCGCGGAAACAGTTAAAACTCAATCAAATATTTAGATAAGCAATAATATCACAGCCAACATCGAGCACACACCAACTTTGCATCTCATGATCGCACTCCCCGCATCTCAAACAGTAGTATAATTTATGATAAAGTCAATGCAACCGAGGCATTTTTTTCCGAACAACAGACTTAGCTCGCTTACATAAATGCAAGCAATTGTCGTCTGCCCCAGCAGATCCGATTTAAAATTTGTAGCTCGTCACGTATATCGGATAATCACCTGGATCCCCCGCTCCGCGATCCAGTCTGGGAATAAAAGCCGGCCGATCTGATCAGGGAAATGACCAGCAGCGGGCCAATTGCGCACCATGACGACATGCGTACAGCTCTAAGCGCTGCTCAGTTGTAATGAAGTAGTCCGGCATGGCCAGATAATCAGAGGCTGAAATCCAGGCGTTACGTCACGCTCGCTCTGCCTCCTGCGCAGCCTCCAATTGCACGGCCTCATCCAGCACCCACGTATCACCAGACCAGACCAGATATCAAAGCGACCTGGCCACGCTTTTACAGTCAACTCATCGGGCAACGCACCCCGCGCGCCATGTAGGATCCCGGAACGAGCGCAAAGACGGTGCACACCCGCGGCCTGGAGGCGCCCAGTGAAAAAAGGGCCTTGCAACCCAAACCGCCTGCCGTTGATCAAGCTGATCCGACGCTCCACGGCTTGGGCGCGGTGCGCGAAACGTCAGGATAGGCCCCGGCTCTGTTTGTTCTTAAGACGAACCGCGTTGCGATGGCTTCGCTACGCGCAGGCAAGCCGGGTGATCGAGCATTTGAAATAATGGCAGCGTCGTGTCAAGCGCAGCACAGGGGCCGCGCATGAGGATGTATGACCGAGCTCAGAAGTAAAGACCCTGAACTTCTGATCGATCTCACTGAGCATATTGCGGTTGCGTTCAATGAGTTGGTGTCGATGAATGATGCCAGTGCCCGACATGTGGCGTAGGAAGTTGCAGATCGTATGGAGGCTCATTGGGGTGGCTAGAACATCTATTTCCCCATGGGCTATAGGCCAAATCGTGCCGCCGCTACGAAGACCTCAATAGCACCAACCATAGCGACCTTGCCTGCAAGTATACCGTGTCGCTCCAGTGGATTTATAAGATCGCGGTCCGAAAGGACGAGTTCGTACGACGTCAGGTTGATATGTTTGCCCCACTGACGGACGACTGAGCGGGACGTCTCTCATTGCACCGGCTGCAACTCTATTTCACCACCCTCCTAATCTATGCCGGCCTGTCCCGGCATAGCCAAGGTTTATCTAGCTCACCCCCTTAGTATTTATGCCCTTAATTTTGGTTCTTCACGGAATCCCGGGAAACACAGAAACAAGAACGCCGATTTGATTGATGATGTTCGTGCGAGCAAACACATCTAACAAACCGACGTTCTTAATGCGCGATATTAATGCTTTCCTTCCTTTTTGGTAGGGCTTTTCTGTCGTCACGATCAAACCTGATGGCGCCGCCCTCCATATCGATCTGATTCCCCACGCCACCCGATTCCCTTCCTGTGGCGGCTGCCAAAAACCACTGGGCCAGAGGGTTGCGCTCGCATCGAAGCGGTGGCGATGGCGATGGCGATGGCGATGGACGCAAGGTTATCAAGCAGGCGCGATGGCTGTTGCTGCGCAATCCGCAGAACTTGAAGACGCCAGAACAACAGGTCTGACTGGAGGATCTGCTGGCGGCCAACCAAGCGTTAATTACGGTTTATTTGATGAGGCCGAACTCAAAACACTCTGGTTGCCGATTACTGCCTGGGGTTGGCGATCGGCCTATAAGTAATGGCTGCGCCATGCGCATGAACGCGAAATACCCCCTCTGATCCAGTGGGCCAAACGGCTAAAGAGTTACTGACGGGGCATCGTGAGCCGGGTTCGCTGGCCGATGCACACCGGTCAGTTGGAAGGAATAAACAATCGGATAGAGGTCATCAAGCGGATGGCGTACGGTTACCGGGATAGCGAATTTTTTTCATGAAGATCAAGAGCGTCTTTCCCGGTAACCCGTGAAGACCTTTTTTATTGGCCAAAATAATCGCTTCCCTATGTAAACATAAAGATGCGAAGTTTATCATCTGTTTTCTAGCAACAATCCACAGAAATTGCTCCCCCACACACAAGGAGGGTGTGGTTAACTCTGTTGAAATATCCGGCCAAACAGACAAGTGATAACTTGTGCGTCTCTCCCTGAACATATTACAAATGCCTTGCCAGAACTCTGGTTATGAAGTACGTCCGCGCTCCGGGACACAGGTACTGCATGGAATCAAAATTGGCCTCCACCAAAAGTCTTAACCATCATTAGATGATATGATGTTCAATTCGCCAAAAATCGAACTGCACCAACTCTGTTGCTGTTGACTTACCTTTTTTGCAGCCACCAGTTATTAATTGGCATGTGAGATAGGCCGCTTGTTCGTGATAATACCCCCCTCAACTAGTGGGTTAAATTTCGGCAAGTACGCATTCTCGCCTCCCCTCCATCACAAAAACCTAATTATATGGTCATAGTAACGAAACCTTGATGAAGGTGAATTCACGTGGTGCGTATACTGGAGGGTTACGCTGCAGCGTTGCACTTACCATTACCAGGATACCCGACGCCTGGAATTTCAAGTCAGGAGCATGCTCCTCCGAACGTACGCTCACTAACTCCGAATGCTTGCTAGAGGCATCATAAACATGGAATCTGTTCCAGTCAGAGTAAAGTTATTTCTATCGCCGGATTGATAGGTGTAAGTCTTGCTTACGATCCAATCTGTTTCTATAAGAGAGCGCCCGCAACTTTCCAAATTGGGATCAATATTTAACTATCCCCCACTCTTTTCAAGTCTCACATTCGTATATCTAAGATCTGACCTGCCCCCCTACCGAATGAAACCGAGCGCGCAAAATCAATTACTTTGCCCGGTGTCAACCCTGCAGAGAAAGTGCGAAGACAGGTCACATCCCAAACCTATAACGAAAACATCAACTTAAAGAGACAATGAAAATCATCCCAATAAGTTAGCATCGTTGACTCGCCAGAATTACTTTAGCGCTTGCGATATATTGTCCTCTCCTAAACGAGCGCTAACACGACGGCAAACCAACATCGCAATCATCAAGCATTCTGCGATAAAACCCCGAAAAATCTTTACACGTTTAATCATGCAGGGCTTTCAGTCAAGCTTGCGATTATAAATATAATCAGGCTTGCCTATTTTCAGGTCGCGCACGCAATTCACTTATTAAGCTCGGCAACTTAAAAAGCTTATTAAATCAACGGGTGCTGCTAATAAAAATCTTAATAGGCGAAGGTTGCGTCAATTTAACGCCTGGTGCGCCCAAGTTCGAACACGGCGTCCCGTTACAGGTAGCACTCCCTTCCGCGCCGGAGTAGAGTTTAATTTGAGTGCGCCACCCATCTACCTTATGATGTTCAAACGTAACGTTAGCGAAACTAGCGCTGGCAGCAGTATGAGCGACAGCCCAGTTCACCTCTTTATCCGCATTCACACAATCTCCTTCAATATTATTGCTATCCTCCAAAGCCATCGAGGCTGTTGCTCCTGGAACCACGGCGTAAGTTTCAGAGCTTCCCGCATACTTCATACAAACAAGGCTCATGCGTTTAATATAAATCATCTTGCTGGTTTCGTTTTTAAACGAAACCTCATAGCTCTCTGCCGCCATTACCATGGACGATGCCGATAAAGCTGCAACTAGGCTGGCGACAACAATAAACTTTTTCATATGTACTCCAAATACTTAAATTAATCTACTGTAGCAGGTTTTTGCATTCGCCATAACAGCGAATTGCGACTGAAACGGCCTAAGCTAGCTATCTTTCGTATAATTTAGGCTGTTTCAAATATCGTCAGATTGCACGAGCAGCGCCCATCGTCTCATCTCAAATACTCGGCCTCGCTGTCTCGACAAGCTAGACTTCATCGAATAAATCGAAGGTATAAAATTTTCGAGCAGATACTTAGCGCTAATGAAATCGAATTTTTGCGCATAGCGCTTCGTTATGCGCAGCTACTTTGAGCAGTGAAAGGCCGCGCGCGATGATATACGTCATCGTTTCACTACACTGGCTCGGTGCACTTACAGATCAGCCTGGGAAACGCTCACGCACACCTGCGTGCACTTGGCAACCGCGCACGAGGATCATACGGAGCTGAAAGCAAATGGCCTTGAAGGCGGGTGTAATTGTAAAAAAATAGTGGGCGTGACATTAGGTTTTTCCGGCGCGAGCTTCCGGCAGCCGACCATTGCTGCTAAAGCGGGTTTCAGTCGAACCGACGCTTTAATTTTTCCTCCACGTCCAGCCATCGCGCCATGCGCGACTAAAGCGGTGCCACTTATGCAGCAGCAACTGGTCGATTTCACTCGCCCTGCGGCGGGTACGTGAGGACGTCCTTCAAATATGCATACGGCTCATGCCCGTTGAGTTACGCTGATTTGATCAAATATATGATCGCCGCCGCACGTTTTCCGCTGTGTAGCGATCCGGCGAAGAGCCAGTTCTTTCTTCCCAGAGCCCATCGCCGGATCTAGTACCGGGACCAACTGTTGTCGATGGGTAAGGCCCCCGCCATCGACAGCTCCATCTAGCGTTTCAGGCTATAAGTGAGTGCTCGGCTGATAGCCTAGCCTTCAACTACGAGATCGCGCTGGACGATCATTCGGGATGCAGCCTTGCGGTCACCCAGGACGACGGTGTCCTGCCGCGTTTGGTTCGTTCAATGTCTTTCAAGGGCCCGTTCAAGGGCGATGGTGACCACGTATTTTTTAAGTGGAGAATATCGCCCTTATCACTGGGGGTTGATGAATTCGCCAGACGCTTACCCTCCGCGCGCTAAAAAACAAGCGTGCAATATCGCCTATCCCGACACCCCCTTTTGGCGGGACAACCAATTTAGAATGATGAACCTCAGTGGTATATCCGCAATGGGCCATCCCGGGTTTGGAGAACAAGAAAGAACGAAAGGGTGCTTCGCAGTCCAACGACTTTATTGACTGCGTGTGTAAAGCGCGAGTTGATCAGGATCATTTCACCTGGTTTCGGTTTAAGCACCAAGTCCTGCACTCCTAACATCGTTGTATCAACACTGCACTCGCAGATATCTGGATCAGTAGGTGGATCTGGCTGAGAATTCCACACGAGCAACTCGCCACCAACGTCACCAACCGACAGATAAATATTCCCGGACATTTGAGCATATGGCGGCTCAAAATTTCGCGTGGCTGTACCAATCACAACGATCAACATGAGGGGCAAGTTCGGCACCATGGATGATTATTCTTGCAAGGCACGGCCGCATTGGCTTTCCGGATGGGTGCCGAAGAGTCATAAGTCCCCCAGGCCACGATTTGTCTAGATTTGCTCGAATGACATCTGTCGGAAGAGGAATTGGTGCGAAAACATTCCGTAATATATCCATAACGCGGTTCGCGTTTGAGAAATAATAGCCCTCGCGCTCCGGATTGATCGATTCGAAGTAACCAAGACCAATCGTCTTCATATGGGGAAAGTTACGGTATTGGTACTTCTCTTCAAGCGTCTGAAGTTGTCGTGCGACATGACCAGTTGCCTCAGGGTCTAATACTCCCGACACTCGGACTGCTGCTACTTCGCCTGTAGCGATGGCAGGAATATGGCTTGCCAAGCTATAATCGAATGCGCACTCAGTAACGATCATTCCATTTTTACCAGCAGACTGTGTTGTTTGCAATTTTGATTTCCTTTCTCTACCCAGTCACATACAGCGATTACTGATCGATACATCCTGCGTATGGGTACGTGAGTAATCGAATATTAAATATTCTACACTAGGGTTAATTAAATCGAACTAACTATTTTGTGCAATGTAGGCCTATCGTTAGGCAGTTCTTATGGAAATAATGCCAATATTCTTCAACATGGTTGGCCAGATCTTCTGGAGAGACCTCCGAGGGCTGCCATGAAAACGCCTTGAACCCAGCCTGCTGTATCGCCCATCGTGAGTTTCCCTGCTCCACTTAAAATAGTTAAAATTGGTTGGTGGCGTAGTAACAAACAGCGCCTCGCAGTTGTGGCCACACTCTGCTGGTTGATCAGATATAACTTCTACCCCGTATTTCGCGAAATTTCCTGCATTCATAGATAGAGTATTAGCATTTACGGTATAAGCAACAAATGAGCCACCAACAATCAAGTGGCGACATATTACTTTGAGCATCGCTAGCAAGCGATCTCTGCTTTCGGTATAATTGAGAAGATAAACAGCGGTGACAATGTCAAATTCGCCAAGACCTGACAATGTGGCGCAATCGCAGACAATGTACTCGATATCGTTTCTTTCACTGTCTTCTGTAAGACGAGCCAAATGAATCGTTTCTGGTGAAATATCTACCCCGTTCACCTTTGTGGCATTTCGTTGTTTGATTTATCTAGTATAAGAACCTAAGCCACAGGCTAAGTACAGAACGGTTTTCCCATCTATTTCACCTACCATCCGAAAAATGTATAAGCGTCGGCCCGCTTGTGCGTGGAGAGCTCAGAGTATTTTTTGTATTTGTCTCCGATAACGTCGTATTGGGTGCTGATGTCTTTTTCTTCCCTAGCATGTTGTCCAATAACACCGAGCGGTGCGCTACGCACACATGTTTATCATGCAGAGAATGACATTCTAACGATAACTGATGAAAAAACAACCCTTACAATTTTTAATCAACTAGTTAAGACGAATCGGAATAGGGGCGCTAAAGAAGGGCTAAGGAATGGGAATGAACACCCTTAGCCCGTTGCTTCCGAAAATTCGCATTCGTCCACGCTGATTGAGTGATACTGTGAGGAGCCCACTTGACAAAGGTCTGACGCAAAAAAGTGCAGCATTGTCAGCATTAATTGCGTCAATACACGACTTTCCTTTTTTCGCTAAGTTGGCTACCCCTGCAAACGCTATATATTCCACCTCTCTCAGGCTAATCCAGAGGAAATGGATCGGTACTTCCATCGAGTTTGTTACCTCGGCAAGGCTGAGACCAAGGAGTACGGTCAGCGATGCCGTGCGTTTGGTTGTAGTAGGGGTAATGAGATGCTGGAATCATATATGTGAGATGAGAGAAGGGGTGAATGGGAAATAAAGGTGATTATGATTGATCCCAATCTGCCAAGTTGCAGACGATCATAGAAACAGATTGCCAAGAGCATATTCTCAAGATAAGAGCATCGATATGACCAAGAACAGAAACTCCCAATTAAATGCACAACAAAGTGATACGGTCGACGGCGTTGAGATTCGGCCGCTTTCCGGGCATGACTTTCAGCCCGTTGGGGATAGTTCTTTCGACTGGGCTCAAGCCAAGATCGTCAGCAAGACTTATGTCTATCAAACCGGCGATAAAATTATCTTTACTCTGATCGGTGGTCAGGCCCATGTTTACGACGACCCAAGCCAGCATTCGGCGTCAGTGAGCGTCGATCCGGAGGATCATACTGCTGATTTAAAGTTCCAAGCATCGGGTACCCCGGTGACGGTAAGTGCAACGTTGCAGCGTGACGCTACAGTATCCGGAACGCGCGAATTCACCTTCATCGAGGTTCCGATTGCCACGACCAAAAAATTAGGTTTTGTGATGGTGGGCGACGGCTTGGCGGTCGATGGTTCTGGCGTGCTTAGTACGACGGGCACGGGCGGTTCGTCATACACCCTTCCGGTCGCCAGTGCCAATACCTTAGGCGGGGTGAAGCAAGGCCATAACGTAAGCATTGCCTCCGATGGCACATTGTCGGTAGACGCATCGTCGGCCTATACGCTACCAACAGCGAGCACAACGCAAAAGGGTGGCATTGAGGTGGGTGTAGGATTGTCGATGAGCGATGACAAGATGTCTGTCGCAGCGGCGACGGCGTCGGTTATTGGTGGGGTGAAGCAGGGGGACAACGTTGTTATCTCCGCCAATGGCACCCTGACAGTAAATACGCCGGTGCTGACAGGGCAGCTCAGCCATGCTTCTGATAGCGACTACGGCACTGCCAGATCAGGAACAGGCATCACATCGAATAACGGTGTGTTTTCGGTCGATACAGTGGCGGTGGCAGACAGCCTTCCTCGGGCGGATGGAAATATCTTTGGTACGGTCAGGGTGGGGTTTGGCCTTGACACTCACGACGGTGGTTCGCTTTGTCTCAAATATGCGACCACGTATAGTATCGGAGGGGTGCAGTTGGCGACCCCGGAAGCAGTCAGGTCGGGCGATGATAATTTAGCGGCAGTTACGCCGCTTGGCCTTAAGGGGACGTACTTGCCGAAGTTGAATCCAGAGGTCGATGGCGCCGTTACAATTACCAAGGATCAAACGAAGTACCCACCTGCCGACCAGGAATTGGTGACCAGTAAGTTGTTGAACCAATCAATTCAAGGCATAACGACCATCCAATCGGCAGCGCCCTATTATGAGGTCTCTGAAGAGAGGACGACTATTACAGGCCTTGTCAGTGGAACGACTTGGGTGGTCAGTCCAAAGGCTGTTAGTAGTAATATGGTTATACTTTACACTTATGCTGCGATGAAGCCCGGAGACCATTTTGTGTATGCAAATGCTAGTGCGTATACCGCTAGATTAATTCTTAATGAATGCTTGTATATGGCTGGTATAGCTGGTGAAGGAGTAATGTTATCACCTGGGTCATCATGCAAAGTTTCATGGAGCGCACACAACTATTGGATAGTAGATGCTGTAGGTGACGTAACAGTACTAAACAGTCAGTAATAGGTGGCGAGTCAGTCCAAAACACTCAGGTCACTCACTCCTGTCGTTTTAGTTGCTACAAGCACCTCTCGGCGGCTATTCCCCACATAACAGCGCACCTCTCCTGTATTGCTCAGTAAATTTCGGCGGGCCAGCCACAAATTCGACAGCGCAAACGGCGTCATCAGCTGTGCCGTGTTCTTGGCCAGGAGATTCGTCCCCATGTCCATCACGCCATGCGCTACCTGGTCAAAGATGCTCAGCACGTGCGTCTCGCGGGCTAGCTGTCTGAGATGGCTACGCACTCATGGTGGACAAAGGCACCTTCGTTGAGCAGTACTTGGAGAAGTTGTACCAGGCGCTGCAATACGCTTTGAATGACTACGCCCGTGTATTTGCCTTCAGGTCTGACTTGAGATTGCCTCATAGCCAGGACCTACCTGGCGATGCTATGACCAATAGGGTCATACCGCGCTTCAGGGCCTCGCTGGAGGCGCAGATCAATCATGATCGTCAGTGTGCTAATAGACTGAATAGATCGGCCCATGACAGCTGTGTCAGGCTCTTCTGGGTGAGGGGGCTTGGACAGGAAGGTCTACCGCATTACCACCGCATTGTGTTGCTCAATTGTGATGCTTATCGCTCTGTGGGCCGTATGGGGTCTGAGCGTACGAACCTGTACAGCCGTCTCGTTAACGAATTGCATATCCCCAGAGCGGCCACGTTCCACCTGACTCGGCAGAACTACCTTGGTCAGGACGAGTTCTTTCGTCGGTCGAGCTACTTGTGCAAGGCCGTGACTAAACACTATGTTGATGGTCAGCATGGCTGTGGAGGCAGTCGGTGTCGGGAGACGGTTTGTAGATCGCTGGTGCAATAGGGGATATTACGTCTGAGAGAGTCGACATGATCCTTGGGCGAGCTCATCACTGCTGTGAGCGGGCCTCGAGCGGTGTTGGGAAATGAATGGTGGAAGATGCTGTCCTGCGACGACCAACCGTACTTAAGTTTGTTAGTATCCCGTCATTATGGACAAAGCAAAGGTCTGTCATGGAGCGCCTCAATGGAGCGATACGTCTCACCACGAACAGGAAAGGGCCCTCGTCCCGAGGTTTTACCGGTGTTATCGCGGCTATGGTCTTATCCAGCCTGATGTTTACCAGCGCGTGGCCAGCCTGATCGATACGCGAGGAAGCGGCGGGTTGTCATGTTGCGTTAACTGTTGGCTCAAGACGGTACAGTCTGAGCGACTCAAATAATCGCGGTTGCACTGGAGAGCGCTTCGTCAGCTTGTGGGGGTGACAGCTTTAGACGGGGTGAAGCGTTCTACCAGTACAGCTGTAGGATCGATAGTCAGGCTCATGCACGGCGACGAACGCTGACTTAGGTAAGGATGCCATGAAAACGATACCACTTATCTGCTCGTTGACCCGGGGATTCCTACCTGTTTCTGCTGTGCGTCCCATGCCGATAGATCGCAGGCTCAAAAGTTTGAAACTGAATGGATATCCCTGCAAACGCCACATTTCACCTCTCTCAGGATGATTCGGGGGAGATGGATTCGATACTTCCATCGGGTGAGTTACCTCGGCAAGGCTGAGACCAAGGAGTACGGTCAGCGATGCCGTGCGTTTGGTTGTAGCAGGGGATAATGAGCCCTGTATAGGGCTCCATGATCGAACGGGGGGAGTGCCGTGCTCTGCCCCGTCGATACCAGCCGCCGATGGAGTCAGGGGCGTGCCTACTGATTCTGGGGGGGCTTGACAACTTCGGTCGTTGCCAAGTTTTTTAAGGTTGTATCTCAGATGTGCCTGATTCAGGCGCGCCCTGGCTGTTCTGGATAGAGGCGCAGTGCTACGCCACTCACAACAATTGCGGCACACAGGTACCAGGCTGGAACGAGTGGGCTGCCCGTCTCCACAATCAGCCACGTCACCACCAAAGGAGAAAAACCTCCAAACACGGTCACCCCAAAGCTGTAGATGATTGATACGCCGGTCACTCGTTCGTTGCGGGAGAAGGCTTCCATCAGCAGCGTCAAGCCGGGACCACTGCTGACGGCCACTGGCACCATCAGTATCGATACCGCCATCAAACTGAGCAGTGTGCTTTGCTGATCTAGCAGCATAAAAGCAGGATAAGCCAGCATCGCCTGTAAGCCGCACGACCAATACAATAGCGGTTTACGCCGTGGTAGCCGATCAGCGAAATGCGAAGCCAGGGGCGGGATGACAATGAGCAATAGGCAAGCAAACACCACCAGAGAAAAAGCAACGCCGCTGGGGTAATGTAACGTTCGGATCAGGTACGTAGGCATGTAGAACACTGTCATGTAGAACGTCACGGTTGAACTCGCCATGATCAAAATGCCCAGACCCAAGGTACGAGCATGGGAGCGCACGAAATGGCGAAACAACGTGGGGTTATCGCGATTTTCGTGCGTTTCATCCAAATGTTTGCGGATGTACCACCCTACGGGGCCAATTAACAATCCAATGATGAAGGGGACTCGCCACCCCCAACTGTGTAGCGCTTGTTCCGACAACATCGTGGTTAGCACCAGCCCGGACAGCGCCCCCAGCAGCGCTGCAGCTCCTTGGCTTGCACCCTGCCAGCAAACCATAAAGCATCGATTATCGGTGCGTCCGGACTCCATCAAAAAGGCCGAAGCCGCGCCCACTTCGCCACCCGCCGAGAACCCCTGGAGCAAGCGCCCCAGAATTAGCAGCGCCATCGCGAAGCCCCCAATGCTGGAGTAAGTCGGTGTAAACGCGATAATTCCTGTACCTATCGTCATCAAGGCGATGGTCAGGGACAAAGCCTGTTTGCGTCCATATCGATCTGCGAATCGGCCAATCAACACGGCGCCCAGTGGCCTGATGAGAAAGCCCATGGCAAAGGTCGACAATGACATCATCAAGGACGCCAGCGATGAGTCGGCAGGGAAAAATAACTGACCGATGATAACGGCGAAAAAACTGTAGACCGTAAAGTCGTATATCTCCAGAGCGTTGCCCAGAGAGGAAGCCACTGCAACACGACGCATCTTACCAGTCGTATGAGGCTGCATGTACGTAAACGATGATGAAAGAGTCGAGGCGCTTTTCATGGGCATGTCCCAACAGGTGGCAGGCGATGGCCTTGCCCTCAGGGTTTCCTGGCATAAAACGGCACTGCGGAGTCGCGAGGATGCGTTGATGGGGTGACACGATTTCGAGAGCGTGCCAGCAGACAGGGCAAACTACCAGAGGCTATTGAGAGTTTGTTGTGACCCAGTGACGCAGCTCACATTATTTGGAAAGCAAGCCAATCTGGCAGCGCCTTGCACCTATGGCGGTACAACCAAAAAGCGTACGTGTTTTCGGCTGTACCTGACTTCTTTTTTTTTGGGGGGGGCTATTTAGGAGATGTTTATTTTGTCTTATGGCCAAATCCGGTATTGCACCATCAGCTATAGAAGCGATATATCGCACTTGTACGTTGTCGCTAGTCGCTGACCGAGGTTACTTCAAACGCGAACAAATCCTGGCTTGTCACGATGCAGGCATCACCGCCTACGTGCCCAAGCCGATGACATCAGCAGCCAAGGCTGACGGGCGTTTCAATAACGATGCTTTCATCTATGACGCGGCAAAAAACGAATACATTTACCCGCCTGGAGAGGCGTTGATCTGGCACTATTCCTACGTTGAAAAAGGCCTGAAGTTACTTCGTTACTGGAGTTCGAATTACCAGGGCTGCGCGTTGAAATCGCAATGCACCCGAGCACGGAACGGCGAATCCGGCGCTGGGAGCATGAAGCCGTGCTGGAGGGAATACAGAACCCGCTGAGCAACGCGCCGGAGATTATGCTACGTATTTGAGCATCCCTTCGCAACGCTCAAATATGTAGCATTGATCAGTGTCTCGATCAGCGTGTGCGTCACTGCCTCGCCGATCACTAAAGCCCGATTGGGTGCCAAAATGAAGGTCAAGCATATGAGACGCAGCGAGGGGCGCACTCATGAGAGTTGGGGCATAAAGTAGGGTGTATGTCATTTGCTGATTCGTTAAAAAAAATCAATGGCTCGTTTTTTGTTAGAGGCCGTTTCTAGTAACTAGAAGTTTAGTTTCGTAATTAGTGGGAGCTGTCATGTCAGAGTTTTATGGTCCGATAGGTTGGTCAACACCACTTAATAAGTGGATGTCCAGAATAGGTGACGGGATGAACCTTTCAATGATGACTATACTGGGTACGCACAATTCGTGTGCTTTCCATGAAAAGGCCGGCATTGGAAGGTGCCAGCATTATAGCTTGACGACACAGCTAAATATGGGGGTTCGTTACCTTGATATAAGATGTTGCGTCAGTGGCGGAGTCTTCCTCATACATCATGGCAGCATATATGAAGAGATGAATTTCGATGATGTAATGAGCGAGTGCTTAGGTTTTCTAGCGGCATATCCTAGTGAGACTATATTTATGAGGATAAAGCAAGAATATTCAACTGTTTCAAATCCTGAATTTATGTCCATATTTAATGGGAGATATCAGCACTATCAGCGCTCTATGCTTTTTCTTGATACGTGTCATGGCCCTGGTACAATGGGTAAGGCAAGAGGAAAAATTACTATCATCTCGAATCTGGCGACACTGCCTGGGATTCAATGGGGTGAGATAATAAAACAAGATGTAGATAATCAAAGCGATCCAAGAAAAAAATGGGATTTAGTTAAGCAGCAACTGGACATGGCCGCGAGTGCTTACAAGATGGACGATCTCCGTTTTTATTTGAATGGGCTAAATGCGCATGATGGTAAGGACGCATCCGATACAAATGTTTATATTGCTGCAGCCATGCGGGCTCAATTAATGGCCTATGTAATCGGTAAGCAAAGTCAACAATATCCCGCCGTTGAGTTTTATGGCGTACTGGCAACTGACTTCATTGATCTATATGCTGAGGACGATATGAAAAAAATCATATACTGCAATAACGGAGATAGAAGCTCGTACTCGCTAAAGGGATGAGCTGCGCTGACAAAGCGTCAATGCAAATGTTCGATCTGGGGTCGAAGAATCCCGTCGTTCTTATGTGTGGGTCAGTACTTGTGAGGGAGCTGATGGCTTGGTGCATATCCCTGCAAATGCCACATTTCACCTCTCTCAGGATGATTCGGGGGAGATGGATCGATACTTCCATCGGGTGAGTTACCTCAGCAAGGCTGAGACCAAGGAGTACGGTCAGCGATGCCGTGCGTTTGGTTGTAGTAGGGGATAATGAAACCTGTGTAGGGCTCTATGAGCATGAGCTGGGGGAGTGTTTTGCCCTGTTCCGGCGAGTAGGGTGGGCTATGCGGGAGGGCGTAAGAATGGCGCGTAGCATTGGCGCATCACAGTCGCTATACTCCAGCGCTTCCTTGGGGCCTATAGCTCAGTTGGTCAGAGCAGTCGACTCATAATCGATTGGTCCACGGTTCAAGTCCGTGTGGGCCCACCATATATAAAAAGCATCAGGTGCTCTCAATATCCGGTTACTGAAAAAATTTCCTTAATCTCAAATTGACGGGTGTGCTGATCATACGATCAAGCTTTATCTCAGGTTCGTTTATTCACGACACCGACAGTCTTGTATGCATCTGTTGAGCTGCAACATGAGTCTGAGGAGGGCTGTCGTATCGCCATAACCGCATTAGCCCAAGGCTTTTGGTTATGCAGGTTGAATTAATTAAGGTGGTTGGACTGGAGAGCGCTTCGTCAGCTTATGGTGGGTAACAGCTCAATACGGTTTGTGAGCCGCTCTACCAGCGCAGCCCCGTTGGGTTTATATCTTGCCCCATTCATGACTTAGGGTCTGGCTTTTCTGACAACGCCCAGCCTACTATCCTGCGCGCGCAAAGATCCGGCACGACAGCCAGATAGCGCCATTTCCTCTGGGCCCAAGTGTAGGTGGTGTCGCCGCACCACACCTGGTTGGGCGCCGGAACATCGAACTCCCGATTCAAGATGTTCGGGATATCCAACCGTTTGACCGTCGCTCGTTTATAGGCATGAGAACCTGGCTGTTTGCTGACGAGATCAAGCTCACGCATCAAACTGCGCACTTTGAACCAACCGAGTTGCTCACCGTCTTCACGCATCAACGACAGGATGCTGCGACTGCCCGCAGAGCTGCGACTTTGCAAGAACAACTCACTGACGCGACTACGCAATCGAAGCCGTTCAACATCGGGCGTGCGGCGCCGCAGGCGCTGGGCGTAGTAGCACGAGCGAGTAACGTCAAACAACTTGCACAGCCAATCAACCGGCTCATGGACGCTCAGCTGATTGATCAGTGCGTACGCTCGTGATCTTCCGGCATCAAGAGCGCGGTAACCATTTTCAATATCGATTTTTCCAGTTCAAGGCGGACGATCCGGGCTTCCAGTTCCCCGATTTTCTGCTGTTCCGGGGTCAATGCTTTGCTCTGCGGGGGTAACACCTTTGCGCTCCTGCTAAACCTGGTCGACTCAACGGCGCAGTGCCGACTCGCCGACGCCGAGTGAGCGACTTTCTTCGATGTAGCTGTAGTTTTGCTTAAGCACGAGGTCGGCAGCCTCGCGTTTGAATTCAGCTGAAAAGGAACGGCGTTATTTGGTCATCTGACATCTCGGCCTGGCGAACATTCTCGCCTAAAAGGGTGTCCGGTAATGAGATGGTCACCCCCACACCCTGCGAGGGCTACGCTTTCGCAGGGTGTTTTATTTTGGAGGCCATCATCATGAGCGAATTGGTACTGGTCGGTATCGATCTCGGCAAACACACTTTCCACTTGCACGGCCAGGACGTATCGGGTCGAGAGATGTTTCGCAAGAAGCTCTCGCGCGTGCAGATGATGCGTTTTTCGGCAACTGCCCCACTTGTACTGTCGTGATGTAAGCCTGCGCTGGTTCCCATTTCGTTGCCCGCGAACTGGCTACCATGGGACATGTAACCAAACTGATATCCCCGCAGTTTGTTCGGCCCTTTGTTAAAAGTAACAAAAATGATTTCGTTGACGCCGAGGCGATCTGCGAAGCCTCCTCTCGCCCTTCGATGCGATTTGTCTCGCCTAAAACCGAGGCCCAGCAAACGCTCTCAGTACTGCATCGCATGCGTGAGTCTCTGGTGCGTGACCGCACCAAAACAATCAATCAACTCCATGGCTTCCTGCTGGAGTTCGGCATCAGCCTGCCTCTGGGGCGGACGGTCATAAAACGTCTGCCTAGCGTTCTGGCCGAGCATGAGTTGCCGATACGGCTCAGCACATTGTTGCAGCGGTTGCACGCACACTTCGGCTATCTGGATGAGCAAATCACGCTGCTGGATAAAGAGATGGCTGGCCAACTGGCTGGCGATGATCTGGGCAGTCGTTTGCTGAGTATGCCCGGCGTCGGCCCGATCACCGCCTGCCTGCTGGCTGTCGAAATGGGAGACGGCATGCAATTCGGATGCAGTCGTGACTTCGCCGCATCCATAGGGCTCGTTCCCAGACAGTACAGCGGGTGGCAGGTCTAACTTGAAGGGGATCAGCAGGCGAGGAGACAAGAGCCTCAGATGCCTGTTGGTACAGTGCGCCAGGGTTTATTTGCAAAGGCTCGATAGTCAAAAAGAGGCACTGGCTGATTGGGTGCGCTCATTGCTTCAGCGACGACACTTCAAAGTCGTGGCGTGCGCTCTGGCCAATAAACTGGCGCGAATTGCCTGGGCAATATCTGCTCACCATATAGTGTTTGAAGCAGGGTCAGACGCCATGGCGGCCTGACCCTACTGTTGTTGCAGTACCACGAGGCACCTTCAGGTTTTGCGATAGCTGAAAAATGGATGACGTGAACGGCACACCGGCCTGGCGAAGAACCTGACTTATGAAACGGCTTTAGAAGCCGCTCCGGTTTTCAGGATTGCCAGGCGCGACTCTCATCATGGCGCGGGGCATGCCTCATGCAGACGCCGGATAGATTTAAGCAAGCCAACCACTTCACCCGTTAATCAGCATTGCAAAAATGGGGGTGACCATAGATTTCATTAGACCACTACACTGTGGCTACTCATGATCTGTAGTGCGAGACTCTATGAACAACAAATTGAGTCGCGGCGAGTGGTGACGAGAGTGGAGAAGGTGTTTCATGATGGCCTTAGCCAACAAGAATTGCTTCGGTGCGCTAAGTGCGCTTAGATCGGTCGAACATGAAGTTCTTATACACAGCAAGGGTTCCATCGTCGCGTATAAGGCATAGAGATCTGTAGTTATAAGGAGTAATTATGTTGAATGTAGATAAGCGGCGGCCGATCAGGCATTACTACAAAAATCACACTCTCATTATCAAATTTAATTGGAAAAAATCTAACGCCAATCCTGAAAGTGCTGTGGTCCTCTGTGAGGAAATGTCGGGGAAGACGGTTGTATTGGCGCTTAATGGACCATGGCCTAGTTTTGATCGGGCGATGACTGAAGCGGTTTTTGCAGCCGAGTTTTGGGTAAACAAACAAAATACATTCACAATCGGGCTCGCTGAGCAGCAGTAATTTGGTTGGATTTATCAATTTTACTGTGCGAGGGAGATCTCTAGGTTTATTCCGGGTAAGGCATTTGGAGAGGTGCCGCCGGAATCCAGGACGGGCTCGCGATTGTTCATGTCGGAGGGGGTATGGCCCCGCAGGGGATGCAAGCGATGGCGGCGTGGTCAGTCTGACGCTGTGGAAGCAGTCCCGGGACCGGCGGCGGGGGCAGTGGTGTGCTGCCAGTCCTTATTGCGTTGGCGGCTTTGAACAGCGACAGAACATCCAAGCGTTCTTACAGCCCATAATGTCAGGGAGCTGATAGCTCCGTGGTCTGCCTAGATTTTCTCCGTGACCGGGTTGATTAAAGCCATTGGCTACTACCGTTAAGGTTATGCCCATATTGCAACAGTAGCCTTCTTCCAGGAGAAATTATGAATAAATACTTCCTTTCGTTTTTTATAACCCTGCAACTGATGGGTGCGGCGATCCCCGTGGATGCCGGAGAGCGGGCTGCACTTAGGTCTCCTCAGTCAGGGGTACTTTGTGACAGTTATTTATGTGCTAGCGATGAAGGTGTTTCCCGAGAGCTCACCGAGAAGAATCTCGGCACGAAGGTTGCGACCAAACTGTTCTCACAGGGCGATTTCAATTTGACCGAGTTCACCTATGCCAATGGAATATTCTGCGATGTAAAGGAGCGAGTGTGCCGAGAGGATCGATATTTCGGTGTGGACGGTAAGCGTAGTGGAACGGTGTCGAAGAAATACACCCAGCTTCTGTTTGGTCAATGATTCGTTTCGTAATGCCATGAATTAGGAACGCCAGGTCGCGTAAAGGTCTGGGCAAATGCCAGGACTAGTAAGTCGCGTGCCCCATGAGGCAAAGGACCAGGTCAGCGTGCTGCACGCCTATACAAATAGTGCGTAGTGCGGCCGCTGCGCAGGGGCATGCAATTGGGCAGGCTTGCCGGATGCAATTGAGCGCTCAAGGTTACCTGAGCAGTTCAGCCCTACAGCCAAATATTCATCATCCCCTCTCGTTTTGCATGAGAACTACAACTATACGAGTTATTCTTATAGATCGATGGGATGGTCCGAATTAGGAGCAGGGCGTAGTTATTTGTAATAATTTTGCAAAAGTGTTTGGATCTGATCGGCATGAATTTGTCAGCGATAAGTAGGGTTCGTTTTCGAAGCAGGGTGTGTAAAGTTTTATCTCGCGAGACTGCAGGAGCTTCAATCTCTGTCATTTGCGAATTATCACGGGCTATGTCAGGTTGGCGTATCGGCATAAATTATTAAACTTGATGGATTGAGTAGTCTAGCGCATAAATATCGTTTAACTGTGCATTGGACAGCTGTACGCCCATTTGGATATTTTTCGAATTATTTGGTTGAGGCATCCCTTTAAGTTTTGTTCAAATATGGAATGAGTGTGGAGCAGATCTTACATCGATTGAAGCAAGATACACTCGGTCAGACGGTAAGTGTGAATGGGCTGATCGGTTGCTACCAGCAATCAGCAGAGTGGCGAGACGCATATGCGTATCTGCTGCGCCACCGAAAGAGGCACTGTAAAGACGCACCTAAGGCGCTTTTGCTAGGTAGTAGAAGACAGCATTCAAAGTTCTTTGTGCTGGTTGCTGCTTATGCAGCGGGCTGACTGTCGACGTAATCCAAGGCCGGTTTGTGCTACTTGGATATCGATAACTCGTGTTTTAAATAAATTAAAAGGAGCCGATATGTCGGTATTGTCTGCAGCAGAACCCGGTTTTCACGGTGTTAAACTGAATTTTTATAAGAGTGTTCGAATAAACAGTGAAGTCTTCAGTGCAAAGTGCAACGGTCTTCTTAACCTTGAAAGGCTCTCTATTGTTGTGGGAAAGTCTGCGATTCGTTCGGGAGTGTGCGTTGTGGATGGGCGTTTTCGCGGAGACCTCTCAGTAACAAGCTACTGTCTTGGGTGTAAGAGCCAATCGTTGGTCGTGAACCTCGCCACAGGGGAGGATGCTTGTATACCTGGCGCGCAGAGCGAAGCGCGGTTGGTAGCGCAAGGATGCAGTCAGGAGAGGATCGAGCCTCACAAGTATAACGTGGCACTTTCACTGGGAAATCTACAGTGAAGTTGCGTTCGCGGGTGCAACGAGATCGGAAAGAGACCTCAATAAGCGCTTGGTTGGCCAGCGCAGCATTAATGACTTTAAGTCGCGTTGGGCGAGCCGTGCTTTTGGGGGCGTCGCTGGCGTCGGGAGTGACTTGGGCCGCCCCCGTCCCCACTGCGGCGGCGCAGCAGTCTACAATTGTGTCGTCGCACCCTCTGGCGGCGGGCTTGATGGAAGGTTCGCCGCCGAGTGCGGACAAAACGGTCTCGTTGGTGAATGGACTTATGTACCCGTTCACTCGATGGAGTTTTTCCAACATGCGCAGGCTATTGCCTACCCTGAGCGTATGGCGTGGCGATGGCCCGGCATCACCTTTGCATCTCGCGTTACAGGAGGGCTCTGCGCTGGCGTCTCTTAACTTTACCGACAGTAATGGTGCTCCGCACAAGTTCTCCGAGCTAATGTCGCTCACGGATGCGGATGGCCTTCTCGTTCTACACAAGGGGGAAATCATCTATGAGCAGTACGCGGGCGTATTGAGTCGTCAAACGCCCCACGCGCTGATGTCCGTTACCAAATCATTTGTCGGCACAATGGCGGCTATGTTGGTGGATGATGGTTCGTTGAATGCTGATGAGTTGGTAACGCATTACATTCCGGAGTTGGTCGGTACCGCTTATGATCGAGCTACGATCCGCGAATTGATGGATATGACCGTTGCTGTTCGTTACTCCGAAAACTACAGCGATCCTAGTGCGGATATTTGGGGGTATTTGCGCGCCGCAGGCTTTATGCCGCGTCTCAATGATAGTGCCGAGCCTGGCAATCTCTACGACTTTATCAAAATGCTAAAAACGGACGGTGAGCACGGTGTCACGTTCTCCTACAAAACCGTGAATGCCGAGGTTCTGGCGTGGGTGCTCAAGCGGACGACAGGACAGTCGCTGGCGCAATTGTTGTCGACAAAAATCTGGAAGCCACTTGGCGCGGAAGAGGACGCCTATTTCGACGTAGACAGTCAGGGAACCGAGTGTGGTGGTGGCGGACTGAATGCGACGTTGCGTGACCTTGGTCGGTTTGGAGAAGCGATGAGGAGCGACGGGCGCTTCAATGGTAGACAAGTCATTCCCGCTCGCGTAGTGGCCGACATTCGCCGAGGTGGCGATCGGGAAAAGTTTGCGCAGGCCGGCGCCACAACGCTCGATGGCTGGAGTTATCGCGATATGTGGTGGATCTCGAACGATCAGGATGGTGCGTTCGAAGCGCGCGGGATCTTTGGCCAGGCGCTGTATGTCGATCCCAAAGCCGAGGTCACGATCGTGCGCCTGGCGTCTGAGCCGACCGCGTCCAACGTGTCCAATGACTGGATTACATTACCGGCCTTTCGCGCGGTCGCGAGGATGCTTATGGCTGAGCACGACCGAGGAAAAGCGGATTTGATAGGGCGTGTTCGGCGTGCAGGGCAGGTGGCGGGGGGAGACTGATGACGGCGCATAATGGTCATGTTTCGAAGCGGGCGTTTATCGAGTCATGAGGCTTGCCGGCGTAGGAATACAGAAGCACTTATCGAGTGGTGGTTGGCATGTTGAAAAGTTTGATGGCAGAAATGTTCGGTACGTTTCGGCTACTATTTGGCGGGTGCGGTAGCGCGGTACTCGCTGCCGGGTTTCCCCCGTTTGGGATTGGGTTCGCAGGCATTGCACTGGCATTCGGGCTTACGCTGCTGATAATTGCATACGCACTCGGCCATATCTCGGGTGGTCATTTCAACCCAGCGGTGACCTTGGGGTAGTGGGTTGGCGGTTTATTTACGGGTAAAGATCTGATTCCATGCATTGCTAGTCAGGTGCTCGGCGCGGTATTGGCGGCTGGTGTCCTGTATATGATCGCGAATGGTGCTGCAGGCTTCGATGTGACATCGTCGGGGTTTGCCTCGAACGGCTATGCTGCTCACTCGCTGAGTGGGTACTCGCTGCTGGCATGCGCGCTCATCGAACTGGTGTTGACGACCTTCTTTGTTATGACCATCGGTGGTGTCTCGTCTGGAACTTTCTGGTTTACACCCTATTGCGATCGGCCTGGGGCTGACGCTGATTCACCTGATTTCGATTCCAGTGAAGAACACATCGGTTAACTCTGTGCGTAATACGCACTGTTTCAAGGGGGGGGCTGGGCGGTTGATCAACTGTAGCTGTTCTGGGTGGCTCTCCCCCCTCTTGGGAGCAGTACTTGGCGGTCTGATTACACGGGTCTTAAAGGTCAAGGCCTGATGTTTCGGGCGAACGAATGAGGTGCTGTTGTGCTGTTGTGCTGTTGGTTTCGAGTGGGCGATTATGAAAATTGTGCTATACACTGATCTCTCTAAAGACGGAGCGGGCAAACATGAAGATGTGTGACAGTGGGTTCAGGCCGCAATGGAGGTACGCTTCCCGTGGTCAACTTTTCAATGCCATCGATATATAAATGAAGATAGCCTCTCGAAGATTGAACGAATCAAGTAGGGCAGTGTGCGAACCTGGTGTTCCTCAGCAACGATGGTCATCACCTGTTACGTACAAATCATGCTGATCGTCGTAGCGTTCGACGGGGATTTTTTCTGAACCACAATACTTGATAGCGTTAACAACGCAATGACGATCCATTCTCGACTTTACTCTTAAATAATGGCGAGCTATTACTCAAGAGTTATCAGCCAATATTGAATCCTGTTTCTGCCGTAATTTTACTGATTTAGTTTGAGCAATATATGGTTAGGCAGAAGGTAAGCGTTCTATAAACCCCACATTCAAAGTCACCACCTGATTCCCAATGCTGCGCTCCCGATTCCTTTCCGGATCCTGGGCCTCTTGATGCGTCCCAACACAAAGGTCAAAAAGTCTATCTCCGCCCCAAGCCCGTCGACTTCCGAAAATCCATCGATGGCCTCGCCGCTCTGGTCGAACTGGACATCAGGGTCTCGCAGTTTGACCTAGTGCTTTCGGTGTTCCTCAACAAGCCTGGAATCCGAGCGCTTGAACATCGCCGGATTGTTCGGATGAAGCCATTGTGCTGTCCCGATACTTCAAATACATTCGACAGATGCTGAGTCTCTTCCAGGAGGACTTTCCATACCAATACAGTGAGCACCTGCGAGCCTTCTGGGAGGCGTGCCAGGACATTAGACTGGAAAGGAATACGCAAGGTC
>NZ_JAHUWL010000024.1:0-58343 GCF_019219045.1 Pseudomonas sp. PDM25 | reverse complement strand
CGGCAGACAGCTTGCCTATGTGATCAAACGCATACAGCTCCAGCTTTCGCAGCCAGCCGTTACGCCATTTTTCCGACCACGTCGCGCCGTGAGCATCACGGTATTCCGTTGCGAGTGTTTCAAACTTTAGTTGTTTGGCTTCACTTGCACGCTGGGCTTCCCGTTGAGCGGCACGCTCTATGTCACGAGCGGCTAATGGGTCTATGCCGTCACTCAATTGGGTGCGTTTAGTGCTGGCATCTTGTCTGGCCTTCTTGAGACTGACTTCTGGGAATGAGCCCAAGCCCATCTCTCTACGACGTCCTGCCAGTTGGAAGCGAAGCAGCCAGGATTTACGCCCGGTAGGTTTGACGACCAAGCGAAGGCCGTCACCATCTTCATAGGTGCCGGCTTCTGTCAGATTTTCGACTTGTTTCGGATTCAGCTTACCCATTGGATTTCCCCTGTCGTCCTTTTTGTCCCCCCACCTGTCCCCCCACTTCATCGTCGGATGAGGTCAAATGGCGTTGAGCGCCATCGGACAGGGGAATAGCTAAAGCCCCGTAATATCTAGGCTATCAGGCGTTATCTTGGATGGGATAGGATTATTTCGGACAATTAAAAAGCCGGCTTAGGACCGGGTTTTTTATTTGCGCTAGCTGGATATTTTCACCGGCTGGTACCTGTCTCCGTCAGCGATAAGGAAATCCGGTATTTCTAGGTCGAGAGGAGCGTCGTACCGTAATGGTTTTATAAAACTCACGCGCTCAGCTCTGAGAGCTGACTCCCTTGCCAGATCGGAACGTGAGGTGATCGGTATCCAGGCTTCGCTTACAGCCATCAATGCTAGATCTCGAACCTGCGCGATATTGAAAGTCCCGTTGTTTTTCGTTGCAAGGCGCGCAAGCGCAATCACGGTGTGTCCTTCTTTCCAAAGCTTGATTTCGTTTGGATACTCTTTAACGAAGTGCTCCCAGTGGTGCGTACCAATAAAAATCGCTGAGAAACCGAAGTTTCCAACTACTGGAAGTTTTGAGACTTTAGATTCGTATTTGTTAGGGGTGTATGGCCTTAGTGGCGCAAGCAGTAAAGTCTTGCTGTTGATTGCAAGTGACGAGTTGATTACGTCGTTGTTGAGTTGTTCTTGCTGGCTGCCTATTGGAGCGTGTAAAAGTAAATTCCTATCAAGTGGGGTGTCTTGGCTGAAAATCCGACCCGTAACCTGCCTAATCGCTAAATTTACCATGCCAAGACGACGTTGGCATTTAACATGGTCGAACCATAAATTGAGCCGTGACTCTGACCATAAAAGGTGGAGGACACCCTTTAAACCGAAAGTCCTTAATTTTGTTTGTTCGGCATCATCAATCAACTGATGAGTCGTATCAGTAGATTGTTTAAGTTTTTTTCTGAGATTGATGCAAATAGTTCCCTCAAGCGTTTCTTTCATTGCGCTTGAGTTATAGCTAATAAGGCCGTTGAGATTTTGATGCGGAGAATGAAAGACGCAACTTGGGGCATGTTGATTGCCAGTGCCTGGAGCACGAATGTACGCATAGCCGGAGCGATCTGACCGTTGCTTGATCATTATGCTCGGCGCCTGGTGGTGGTCTCCAAGGCATAGGCAAAGCGCTTCAACAATCCCCTCGGCAACGCTCAGCGCTTCCAAGTGAGGTGCGAACGCTTCTTGCCATTGATCTTCTGGGGAGTATATCTGCCCGTGAATCAACAGAGGGTGGCGCTTATTCTGCATCGCTTACTCCTTCAACATCTCGCACAGCCCAATCACAAACCATCAAAACACTGTCGTCTAACGCTCAAGAATCTTTATTCAGGTAATGAAAAAAGCAGCCGAAGCTGCTTTCATCACATTGAAGAATTTTAAGGTTTCTGAACATCAATGCTGGCCGATTGTTGTTCGACTGGCTTAACCGCGTCTCCTGACCGCTCAGGGTTTGGTACGAGCTTCCCTTCTTTCCAAATATAATGGGCGACAGGTTCCTTGGTTGGGTGCCCTGCGTCATTTTTTGGGTTACCGCTGCCATTGCCTCCAGTTCCTGCGGAAGCACCGCATGCTGCAACACTAAGGAAAAGTGCCAAGGCGATCGTTACTTTGTTTTTCATCCATGTAGCTCCTTTATGGTCGTTCTTAGCTTCGCAGCTTGTTAGGCGCTGCTTTTGAAACTAATTTAAATCCAGTCTTGCTATATGCAACCCCGCTCAAGCCGGGTTTTTTTAAATAAATGCCCTAATTTTATGGTTGGTTAGATAAAACCATTTTTGTTATCGGCCTCCATCCAAAAATCTTTAGGTGACCCGCTGATGTCCGATCCGGACAATTAAAGGTAGCTCTAGCAGCAGTAGATGACTGGGTCGGACCATTGAAAATCCCAGAGGCGGGCTGTGATTTTAAGGTCATTGCAGCTTCGGGTGGAGTTCTATTGGTCTGGCACAGTCGCTTGGGATTTGATGTCTCGAATTGCATCACCGAGTTGCTGGCTGCTCCCTTCGGTGTAGTCCGGCCAGGGGACAAATGGTTGTGAGGAATGACGGTTAACAATCATGATCGTTGGGCACCGATATTCTATTGCTCCGCTATCGCTGTTTCGTACCAGGACGATCGAGGCGTTGCAGTTTTTCATGTCTGAAATCGGAGAAATCTCCTTGATGAGCTCAAGGTTTGCCCAACCATCTGAGCTACTGCGATAGAACGATAAATGTTCAGCCGCCGATATCATGCAAACGCCGCCAGCAGTCATCAGCAAAATGATGTGCCCGGCATTCCAGAAGCCTGCACTCTGAACTTTGTAGGCAAAATAGAGTTTCCACACCCCCCAGCCGACTGCCGCGGCGCCGCCCATTGCCAAAAGCTGCACAGATAGCCGTCCGTAACTTGCATCCAAAGTCATCGTTTGGTCGGAGAGGATTGTCAGTGCTATCGGTGCGCTCGTTGCGAAAAGCATCAGGCCTAGGATAAGCGTCGTTAGGGGGGATGGACGAGAGGTCTCATTACTTTGGACGTGCTCAATCAACCTGTTCATATGGCTGAACAGTCCGATAAGGCAGGACAAGGTAATTACCAAGCAGGAAAGCATGTAGAGCATGGGAAGGGGCGCTCTGTGGCGAAAAAATGAGGAACTGATTCTCTCAAAAAGCGCGCCATGCAAATAGTTGGTCCGTACCTGCAAAAGGGGCGATCTCCTCACTCAAAAGAATCTTTTATTCAGCTCCAAGGGGGGGCATACCTCTTAGTCAGCTCTTGAAACGAAGCACCTTCGGCGACCTGCCAGTAATTGTCTTGTGATGCGTCTGATGCCTTCAGTCCACAAGTATCAACAGCGCTGTCTGCACTGAAACTGTGTGGATTGAGCCCAAACTGCGGCTCAATGCAGGGTTGCATTATCAAGAGCTTCCTTACTATGGATCACATGAGAGGCGATGACGCCCACATCCAAAATCTTAGGAATGAGAGACCAGCCATGACTCAGACTCAAATGCCCCAGCAATCTTTCGAGCTCACCCAGGCCGATATCCCTCCTAGCGAACTGCGTGTCGACTTCCTCTTCGGCTCTATCAAGGGCGCGATGGAGAAGGGCATGGGCGCCAAGTCGCGTGATTTGTGGATGCCGGCGGTATCTGAGCTCAGCAAGCTTCGTGTAATGGAGGGACTCAACGTTCGAGTCAGAGATGCTGGTCTCGACCAGCACATTCGGGAGCTCGCCGACAACATGAAGCAAATCGGCTTCAAGTCGAGTAAGCCGATTGAGGTCTTCATCGTTGAGGAAGAGGGAGGCTCCGTTGCTTACGTCAGCGATGGTCACTGCCGTATCGAGGCTCTTAAGCTCGCATTGAGCGAAGGGGCGCCGATTACGAACTTTCCTGTTGTAACCCTTCCCACAAAGGGGATCGGCCTCGAGGACATTGTTGCTGGTCTGGTGGCCAACAACGAAGGTCGTCGCCTTAGCACCTTCGAAACTGCCTTGGTTGCAAAGCGTCTGCTCAGTTATGGGTGGTCGCCAGAGCGAATCGGTGAGCGGCTTCATTTTGGTCCTGTCTACGTCGAGCAACTACTCGAAGTGGTTGCCGCGCCTCTTTCCATTATTGAAATGCTTCAGAAGGGCGAAGTCTCTGTTGGCTTGGCGCTAGAAGTAATGCGCAAACATCGCGGTGATGCTGTGAAGATTTTGCAGGAAGGCTTGGCGACCTCAGTCAAGAAGGGCAAGAAAAAGGTGACCAAGGCCGACATACCAGGTGGTCGACTGGACAAGGTCGTCAAGAGCCAATCAAAACCCTTATACGAGGCTGCAAAGAATATTTCGAAGGATCCGGCGTTCGAGCAATTGAGTGAGGAAAATCGGGCGCTACTGCAGGGCCTGCTCGACGAGATCGAGAAAAAAGAAAAAGCAGCTGAGGAGAAGGCTAAGAAAGCGGAAGAGAAGGCCGCTCAAAATGCTCGTGAAAATGCGGCAGGGAACGAAGAGGCTCAGGTCGCATGAGCATCAATGGAAAGATTGCCGACTCTTTGATTCGATCCACTGCCGCTGCTGGCAGTCTTGTAGGTCAGATTCTCAGTATGAGACTGCCTGGAAAGCGTGGCGGCAAATCAAAAACGAAGGGCGCTCGTAAAGCTGCACGTCGCGCCCGACGGACAACCCGAAGCGGTTAAATATCCGTACCGAAACGCGGGGCAAACTCAACATTACTTTGAAGCTCATGGGTAGAAAATGAATGCTCCTTTCCACCACTAGGAACTGCGAATGAGCGCTACTGTCCAGTCGCCCACTAATGTGACTTCAAAACCACCACAGGCCGAATCGAAGGCCGGTATGGCTATTGCCGGTCTGCTAATGCTGGTTATTCTCTATCTCATCATTTGCGTCATTTCCGCGATCAGTCTCGCAGTGCAAGTACCTGTATCCGATGCTGAGATGCTGGATGTTTCTTTTCTGTCGCAGCGCCTCGGCTTGCAGTATCACGGGACGCTGTTCGGTGGTCTCCTTCTCGCGTTCGCGCTCTTGCAGGTGGTTAATCGAAACATCGTTTTGGGCGGTCTATGCGTTTTTTTTGCATGCTGCGCTGTGTTGGCGACATCTGAAGTCGCTGCCTTTCGACAAGGCCTTCTGACAGGCGATGCACGACTTGGCTGCTACGTATACCAGTCACTGGAGTGCCGCAAGATGCTGGACGTTCCGGTGGGGAGTTCGAAGTCCATCTATAGCAAAACGGGCAAGGGTTGGGACGAAGGCGATATTTATGCCTCCTGGTATGCGCCGGAACGAGCTCGCTTTAAGGCCGCTGTAGCTTCTCCGTTTCCAAGCACTCTGCCGGGGGTGGCTTTACTGATGAGCCCTATCACGCTGTTTCAGATTCATGAAGTGAAAGCACGATTGGATGCACAGCGCAAAGAGCTTGCTAGTTTTCGGGACTCGGTTCAGTTGACCGGCTCAGCGCACTTAAAATAGGAGCGGGCACATAGCTGTGGCTGGTCACCAGGCTTCATGATGGCCAGCCATCAATGCCGATGGTGTGTTCATTCAGACATTGTCACCTATGGTGTGGCGTGCCCCGCATGCCACCAGAGAATATGTGTTTAAGCCCCTCCTTACGTAGCTCGAATAGCTCGAAGTATTCCTTGTCCTTCACTCTACGTTTCAGTTCTGCCCCAATGAGGGGGCAGCTTTACTGACAGAACCCCCCCCTACCGAACATTCCCATACCCATTTGACGAGAACAGAAATGTTGGCTTTGCTTGTGATGGCCGTGCGCCATATTTTCGGAGTACAGGAAGCCCGGTTCTTTTGTGCGCTGGATTGTCTAAAGCAGCTTCCTCTCGGCGTAAAGCGGTTCTGTTTCAGATCTCCTTTGAGTACGTACAACTTTTTGTTTTGCGGAATTACTCGTACTTTGCGACGCGAGCAACGCGAGTCCAAACCTTTCTCTGATTAGCACCTGAAGGGTGAGCTGCAATGGGACTCGCTCGCGAAAATTATCCAGGTCCACACGACGCAGCTTAAACCGTCGTCATTAGGGAGAGCAGGATATGGCGAATCAAGTTCAGGCGTTTCTTGGCACAGCGTGTGCTGCTTTACTCTGCGCCGGGTGCGCGGGAATCACGGTCTCCAAAGCGCCTCCCCTCGATTCCAACAATCAGATGCAGGGTACCCCCTGGAATCTGGTAATGACGCGCTTTACCGTTACGATTACCCGGCACATAACCAAATGCGGTCCCGAAATCGAAAGCAAGGTTGAGACGCTAGCGTCTGCCACTAATGCGCCGGATGAAGACCAGCGCTACCTGCTAACTTCGAATGGTTGGTTCTCGACCAGCGACATCAAATCCACTGTCTCTACACAGGGCTTTAATACCGCACTGAACGCAGAGACGGCTGGCGCTGCACCAGCGATCATCGGGAATGTAATTGGAACTGCAGCGCAGGTGGCCATTGGATTCGCCGCGGCGGGCGCAAGTGGCGGCAAATCACCAGTTAGGGCGCAGATTTGCACCACTAAGCTTCGGACGGCCGTTGATACGCTCTATCCGGCCGGACAACCCACACTCAAGAGGGTGGTAGACGAAGCTACCGCGGCTTTGGCGCAAAAGACCGCCGATGTCGCTCTCCTGACCGCTCAAGTGGGTACGGATAAGAACGACAAGAACCTTAAGGCCAAGCTTATCCAGGCGCTTTCTGATCAACAAATGGCGAAACAGGACCTGTCGCAGAAACAAGATACTTTCGATGGCGCCTTGAAGGTCTCTACGAACATTCAAACAGTAACCTGGCCGCATAGGTCCACCGAATTCCGTTCTGACAAATTTAGCATCGATCAGGGCGTACTTGATTCTTGGATCATTTCGGGCGTCGATGGAGAGAATGCCGCACTGCGGTTAAACGTATACCTTGCTCTGTACACCCAACCTGAAGTTGATGGTTGGATCATACCGTCTGCAGTACCTGCTGCCGATCTGGAGCTAGGCCTGCCGATCCGGTTGTCCCGTGCCGCCAAGCTTGTGACTTGCACAGGAGCGCCATGCCCTGAAAGGTTCATTGCGGGTCAGGTATTGGCTAAGAACCAAACCGCAACTGATTTTGCAGTTCTTCAAGTTGGACCTATGTATGCGCTTCCGATCGCTGGTGGTCTGTTCCGATCCGAAAGCGCCAGTGTCACCCTCGATCCCAATGGCGTCCCGACCGTGCTTCAAACCACCCAGAAAGTGGCTGCCGCATCGGCTCTTACTGGGGCGACAAAGGAGGCGGCAACGCAACTGGCAGCGCTTCCTGCATCTCTGCGAGTCGCAGAGCTTGCAAAGACAAAAGCGGACATCGATCAGTTAAATGCTGAGATTGCGCTGAAGACGGCGCAACAGACCTCAGGATTGCAGGGAGAGACCGGTACCCTTACGGCCCGAACGGGTCTGATCAATGCGCAGATCGCAAATTCGGCTGCGCAGCAGAACGCCTCTATCCAGGGTCTTCAGCAGCAAGCGGGCAGTACCACGGCCCAGGCATCTGTACTGCAGGCGCAAGCTGTACTCGCGATTGCCCAAGCCAACTCACAGGTTGTGGATCAGACTAGTACACTCGGGGCGCAGACCTCGTTGATCAACGCACAGACGGCACTGCTAAACGCTACAGTCGCTCAGGTGAAAGCTCAGACGGCCGCGCTTCCATGAGGACACTCACCTACCCCAGCCAGAAGCAGGAAGAAGAGCTCCGAGAGCAAGCACCGCTGCTTCGTTCGGCATATGCGTCATTCCCCAGGCCGCCGTCAGAGCCATACAGGCCTTCGAAGTGGCATTACTTTAGGAGAATCTTTGATCTCTTCGACCTTGAGAGGCTTCCATTAGAGTTCGATTGGCGCGATCACGTGGAGGTACCTCCTGCCAAGTATCAAGGAACATGCAACTGCTGCACGAGCTTCGCCGCGGCCGCGGCGATAGAAATCGCGACAGTACTCGCTATTGGAGGAAAAGCACCGAATGTCTCTGCGCAACATATGCACACCTGCGTGGTTAATCGCGACACAGATAATGGCGACGAGATCTGCGATAACGGAATCGAACCTCGGCGGTTGCTGAAGCTCCTGCAGGAGTTTGGCTATGCGATCTCACTATCTGATGCAGCGCCGTTCCCACCTCAGTCCTGTTCGACGATCGACATTCACTCGACCCTACGTGATTTCGCGTTGATAACGACATCAGACGCCCGATCCACGATTACGAAAGGTCCGATCGTAACGGACATGTACGTGTGGGATGACTTCTTCGACTTCACCACTAATCGAGGGTCGACGTACTCCCCGGACATGTCGCTTGGTGAACCGAAGCTACATTCGGTATGCGTGGTTGGATACACACCCAACGGGTGGACGATTAAGAACAGCCTAGGAACCGGCTGGGGAGATGGCTCAGGCTTCGCCACGATTAAAAAGGGTGCCTGCGGCCTACTAACAGACACCCCGCCTCACGGGTGGGCACAGCGACCGGCTTATGCAGTGCAGGTCTGATTTACCGATGGTGAACTTGAAGCAGTAAATGCAAGTTTCTAATTATTTAGGAGGGCACAGACACTTTCGTAAACCCTGTCGGAATCCAGGTCGTGGCCCATTTCGTATGACGCTGGACCAACTAAAGGCTCATCGATTTCCCACTGGTCGAACCAAGCGTCTGGGGCATCAACAAAGACAGCTGGCCGGCCGGTGAACTGATCACCGGTCACGTCGATCGCGATGTTTCCACATCGTAGCCAGCCGTGACTTCCGTTTCCTTCACAATGATTTGCGCTTACGTAAAGTACTCGGTCATCAAACCTGTCATTGAGGATTTGTCCAAGCATCCATGAAATTTGACCGCAGCAGCCTCTTGGAAAGCGATCAAGATTGCTGGGGACTCGAGATAGCTCTCCCAGAATCTTTTCGACGGCCTCTCGAAACCGCACTGAAAGGGCTAGGAGTTCCTCTCTGCTTAGCTCTAGAACCTCGTTCATGTGAATCTCCTGTTTAAGCAGCAAGCATCGCATGCTGACGTGCTTTCCATGGATCGTTACATCTTGCGATCCTTGCCAACTGCAATGGTGACACGCTATTGCCGACCATCTTACACATCTGAGTTTTGTTCAGCTTCCGACCATCATGGCCGCGGTCGATGATGTAGTTTTCAGGGAAGCCCTGCGCGCGGTATAGCTCGCGAGCATCGAGCATTCGTAGGCATACATCTACGATCAGGTACCGGACGCCGTCGACGAAAACCGTAACCAACTCGAGCCTCTCTTCAACGGTAAGAGCTGTTGATTCAGGTCTCCGCGTACCATGCTCAAGCATGAAGTCAGCGACGCGCAGCGCAGTGTTGATCTGATCATTGTTGAACTGTTGGTTTTGGAGGTCGTGGCTGTCCAGCTTTGCCGTTACCAACTGCTGTTGGCTGCCGGAGCCGGTAATGGTGCTGAATGGCGCGACAACGGGGTGAGCAGGCGTGGTGTTTTTGCCGCCATTTGCCTGTACCAGGATAGGGGCCACGACAGAGAAGTGCCCCCCTTTGACCTGGGCACAGATTGTCCGAAGGGGTTCCTCTGCGGACATGCTTCTTTGCTGAGATGCGTTGGCATGCTCTGTGATGAATGGGGCAATAATCGGAGTACCAACCATCAACTCCCCGCGGTTTGCGCCAGTGACAGTCCGCATAGGTTCGTCAATATCGTGAAGTCGCACGCTTCCCTGATGGGTAGCAGGGAGAATGAAAGGCCGTCCATTTACAACGAAGCGTTCGATGCCGGTGGCGATCCGGACATTGGTGGACTTCACCAGAGGGCGCTTACGCCCCCAGATGCTTAGGCCTAGATTGCTCCAATCGATGCATTCTGCGGCGGTGCGATAGGGCAACTGTCCTTTTTTCGGATGCTTTGCGTGAGATGCCTCGGGCCATTCAATTGGATGACCATCACATCGTGCGATTAGGAACATGCGCTCGCGAATGGTAGGGGCCCCATCATCACAGGCACGGGAAACCCGCCAATCAACGTTGTAACCCAGTGCTTTCAGGCTTCGCACAAAGTTATTCCAGGTGCGATTAACTGGGGACCCGTGACGGCGATATTTGCGGCGTTGCTTACGCCGATGTAGGGCGTTACCAGTGGGTTTACCACTATCGGGAATCAGGTACTGCTCTTTCCGAGGAACCACTTCTCCCGGTGCTGCAATTGAACCATCAAGTTTAACAACACGGCCTGTTTCAGCGCAGCGCTTGGCAACTAGATTGGTCCAACCCAAAATCTGTTTCACGTTTTCTGCGCTGACGACCAACGGCCTCACTTTGCCTGCCCACTTCACGACTACCCATGGCAAATCGCGTATCTCCTTGGATCTAGGTTGGCCACCTGCAGCTTGAGAGAAATGAGTACAGTCAGGCGAAGCGTGGAGCCAGCCAACAGTCCTTCCTCCGCAGGCCATTACTGGGTCAACACCCCATACATCGGTTTGGTAGTGAGTTGCGTATGGATGGTTGGCAGTGTGGAGCGAGATGGCCGCCTCGTCATGGTTGACGCAGATATCTACCCGGCGCCCCAACCCCATTTCCAGACCGGTAGAACCGCCGCCTCCACCGCAGAAGAGATCTACGATCAGCCAGTAATCCGACTCATTAAGGCCAAGCTGGTACTGGGTCTTGTAATCAATGGTGGGAAAGGTTTTGTTGAAAGCGCTCATGGTCTCTACCGGTGATCTGATGAGGGAAGGCGAATGGACATACCGCCGATCATCCGGAGATTCACAAAAGCGCAACCCGTCGCTTGTTCATCGGCGAGAGCTTTGGAGGGAAAAGCAGAACTTTTTCAGCAGGGTGACTATGGGGTAGGGGCGTAAACGAAAAAGCCGGCGTAAGCGCCGGCTCTTGTTCGACCAGGAGTATTTACCGAAGGTTGGGACCGCTGAATCCCATGGTCATCGAAACGTGCTCAGCTACTGAAGCGCCGATTTTTTTTGCGAAACGATCGAACGGATTTTCTTTGGCAGTGAAATCGACAACATGGCTTGCTCCAACCACTTCACGAGCAACGTAGTCCACGTCAGCTAAGCGATCGACAAGACCAAGCTGCAGAGCTTGTTCGCCCGACCAGATGAGACCAGAGAAGAGCTCAGGGTGTTCGCTGACTTTGAGCTTCGGTCCGCGGCCGTCCACCACCGCCTTGATGAATTGTGCATGCGTGGTCTTCAGCACGTTCGACCAGAATGCGGCCTCTTCTTGATTTTGAGGTTGGAACGGATCGAGGAAGGCCTTATGTTCGCCAGACGTGTAAGCACGGCGCTCCACCCCCAGTGTACGCATCAGATCAACGTAGCCGAACGAAGCCGCAGTCACACCAATCGAGCCGACCAAACTGGATTTGTTAGCGTAGATCTCATCTGCAGCGCTTGCGATGTAATAGGCGCCAGAGGCCCCCAGATCGCTGATGACAGCGTAGATCTTGGTGTCCTTGTGTAGCTCGCGTTGACGTTTGATTTCGTCGTAAACCTCCCCGGCCTGCACTGGGCTGCCACCTGGCGAGTTGATTCGCAGGACAACCGCCTTCGTGCGTTTATCCTCAAGCGCCTGGCGTAGGCCTTTCTTGATCACCTCGGCGCTTGCTTGCCCTCCTTCAGAAATTTCACCGTAAACGTTAACTGCGGCAGTGATTTCTTTGTCTTTTGAATCATCGCCGCCGAATTGTCCGGTGGCTGAGGAGAACACTGCGATATCCAGGGCAACAGCGATGACGGCAAAAAGTCCGTATTTGATGTAGCGCATACGGCGGGTTGCTCTTCGCTCTTTGATCAGGTCGGCAACCAATTCGCCAAGCACCTGGTGTTCCGTTTCTTTGGTAGACATCGCAGACCTCAATGTTTAGTAGATGGTCCAATGATGCTTTCCAAAAAGAATCCTAGGCACCACATTGGGCCCACTGGAGGGCATAGATTTGCCTGTCGTACTGCACGAAGTTGAGGTGCGCGACCTACAGGAGGGGGAGTGTTCAGCGTATAGGCAATGAGGTAGCAGATTATTCGAACATGCTGATAGTGGGCAGAGTGTGAGCGCGGAACGGTGAGATGAGCGCGGGATGCGTGGTGCTTTCAGATGCATTCCCCTCCCAGAAGACAACGGGCCAGACGATGGGAGCTTTCTTTTTATCCTCGAAGACTGTGAATCCAGTTATAACCCCGAGTTGGGTCTTTGCTCGCCCGCAACGGTCTTGAAGAAAGTGCGCACTGCGCCGAACCAAGGTCCCGGTTCGGGCAGTGCGGAAATCGAGTATTTTCAGTTCGTTCAGGTTTTCCATTGGAAGCTCTTGCGTTTGGTAATCACCGATCACGATACCGGTGATACCAAAAGCGCAAGGGGCTGTCGGCCCCCGAGCACTGTTACCATTCGAGCTCAGATGCTGGCACGTGCTGCGGTGCATCCAGGCGGCGGTAAACCCTTTCGACGTGGCCTTCGAACGAAAAGGTCAGCTTTGCGGGCACGACTTGAAGTTCACGATATGCCCTGGCCATACCTTTCGCCTGCTGCAGCTTGGCATGCCTCTCATCTTGAATTTCTGAACTGGCGATCTCCTGGACAATTTTGCCTAGTAATGTCACTGAGCGCTCCCTCATCGTTTGTTCGTTTGTTCGTTTGTTCGTTTGTATCGGCGTTCTCAACGTTCATGCAGCGGTCTCCTATATCACAGTGGTTTGACTGACCGGATCGTACTTCTAGAGCGTTTCGACAACACCCCAAAAGTAGGTCTAGTTTTTCGCTTCGACTGTGAACCACCGTTCGACCCCATCTGGTGACAGTAGAACGTCTTTGACCTCGGCCTCAGGAATGGCCTTTCGGCCAAGAGTGCGGGCTCTAGCGCGAATGTGTTCGTGGGCTTCCGCTGGTGAGGCGAACTGCATACGCAGATACGAAAATTGTGATGCCTTAATCGGGCTGGCATCACGCATTTGCACTGAGATTTTGACCGGGGCAACGTCGAACCAATGGCCGTTCTTCACTGGCTTGCCGTTATCCTCTGCCGTGACCTCGACAAGGTTCACCGGATCAAAATTTTCTGGAAGTGACAATCCAAGACAATCATCAAGAGACTCACGAGCACCAGGAAATACTGCGTTGCCCGCAATCCAGTATTTTGACTCTTTGCCATCGCCTTCGGCCCAGGAACTGAAGTGATAGGTGAGCAAATTGTTAACGGATATTGAAGGTGAAAAGTCTCCTTTGTATAGACGGCCAGTCAAGATTGATTCGTTTCGCTTTGGCGTTACATCCCGGTAGCCGAGGTACCACGATGCATCCTCGTTTATGGCATCGCGATAGCATGACAGCGCCTGATGAGCGTGTTTGTACGTGCTGAGGAATTTGGCTTTCATCCTATCTTTCACGTGCTCGTTGGGGGCGAGGCGGTGAAGGAGGGCGTAAGCAGCCGACGTGGTCACACAGAAGAAGCTCACATTTTGGTCACGCTGATACTTCAGGCCAAAGGGGACCGAAATGCTTGGATCTACGACCTGGCTAGTCGAGAGTTTCTCCCTGACATCAATCCATTGCTCGAAGAGGTCCCAGTGCTGATCAGCACTGATTGCTTGTTTACCTTGCAGCATCGCCAGAACGCTTGAGTAATCCTCGCAGACGGTCATCAGTCGTTGCTTCGCCTCAAATGATTCGAATACAGATTTTGCCAGCCAATTTTTAACGCTGTCAGACTGGTAGAGCTCGGTCTCCGAGGCGTCCTGGGAGCGTAAAGCTTCCCAGCTGCGATCCCTCTCAATGAGTTTTTCGTGATCCTGCTCCAACACGATACGATGGACCCACGCGTGCCGCTCCAAGCGATTGTCCTGCTCCTCCGGTTTCGGACTCAGGTAAACATGGCATTTGCTGGTGCCAGTGACAGTAATTCGTAGAACCTCATATTCGAGTGCCTCGTAGTGACTTCGAACAGTGCTGGCCATTTCCTTTCCGGCGCCGGCGAGAAGGTACATCTGATCGAGTAGGGTTTTCCAAACAGGGCCCATTTTGGCTCCCTCGAAGGTTGGCAGTTCCTTACCTCGATTCACGGATCTCCATGCCACCACAGCTTGGTCAACGATGATTGAAGCCTCAACTGCGGTCGCCAATCCTCCTTCCAGCAACGCCATGCGCATTTTGTGTCGGGTAGCTGCCTCCCGTACTCTCTCGACTTCTAGGTGCTTCAGTGCATGCTTGAAGAATCGGACATATTCGACATGATCTTCGCGGGTATCTCGATCATGGATGTACCAATGAAGCTCCTCGGGTGTAACGGCATCCAGTACGAGGAAGGGCAGCTCTGCATGACTCCAGTAGCCAGGTCGGAATGCGCTGAGCGTGACCTTGGTGCTGAATTCACGCTCCTTTCTTCGACCATATCCCTGCACGTTTACAAACACGTGCAGAGAGTCTCCCCCTCGAGCGGCAACGCGTAGGCCTATCCGCTCGGTTGGCTGGAACCTGAAAGAGAAACCACTATGGCGGTGATCCTCTTTCCTGCATGCGCCCGGTGCAGTATGGGGATTCATCACTGTCTTCCAGTTGCATAACACGCGGGAGCCTGACTTGAGATAAGCGTTTTTCTCGCTGATCCATGTATGCAAGGGCTTACGTTTCTGCGTTGGAAGCATACCCGCGCCATCGTCGTCGTGGATGAACTTGAGCCACCGGTCTTGAAAGGGCTGTGTCATGAACTCTAGAGACTGCTCTCCGTCATAGAACTTACCAAACAGCCCTAGACGATGATCCAGGCCACAGATCATTAGCAGGAAACGTTTGTAGTGCAGGGCGAAGTTTTCATGAGCCTTGAGGTGCGATGTGTATGCCACGTCTTGGAATTTGATATCGGACCCGTCAACACCCTTGAAAATGTTGTTCTGGTCGTCCTTGGATGGGAAGAGCCGGCTGGCGCCCAGATGGGACTCAATGGGTGACCAGACCCTATGGAGGTTCTCGCCATCCCGCACCAGGAGGAACACCTTCCGGTTTTCCAGGTTGCGACTAAGGTTCGTCGCCGCGTTGCCATAATCGATGGCTCGCCGACTGGTGGCCATGACCAGAATGCAGCGTTCGGTGGGAAAAACCTGCTTCACCAGCTCTTCGTGTTCGGTCAGCGCCTTAAAGAAGAGATCTTCGTTGCTGAAGTCAAACCATTCGTCCAGATCGACATAGATGGCCAGCTCCTCGTCCATCATCAACTTGCGCTGCACGATGCTGAGGGGGATATGACTGTCAGCGGACCTACCAGTACTAATCGTCTGCACAGAAACATCTTTTCCTGTGTAGAGATCCAATGACTCGATCCCTTCTATTAGGCTGGCCACGTAGGTGCGCACATCTTCTGTTTGAGCAAGAGCCGCGGCCGCAGTTTCTTGAAAGTAGGGCGTCATCGCCTTAACGGTGGCTGCAATCGCGGTGGTCTTGGCCTGAATCCAATCTGATTTAATGGTCGCTACCTTGTGCTCACGAGCGGCCACCGATTTTAACGCTTGGATTTTTTCAGGAGTAATTCCACTGCCGATCGCGGCAGCGACGCTACCGGTAGCTACACCGGCCAGCGACCGCTCCTCGCTGGCCGAAATCAGCATGGTCTGTTCGCTGGCGGACTCGCTCGAGGTCTCTTTGTCGCGATCTGCTGCCATGCGCTCTTCGACGATATCATTAAGGATCTGTGGATCAGCTTGAGCTTCCATTAGGTCGTTTTGGAGCTCTGTCACTCGACCCTGAATGCGCTTGATCTCATCAGCTCTGACTTGCTGGTGGTCGGGCTCGAATTCGAATTTTGCGAGGAAGTCTGCGAGCAGGAATGGATGCTCTTTGCAGGTGATGTAGCGACTGGTGATGTTTCCTTCAGCGTTGGGTATTTCAACTCGAACCTGGGTGTCGTATTTGGATGGGTGAGCCCGAATGATGATTGTGTGGGGAGAGTTATCGACCCAGCGAATCGATTGAAGAAGGTGAACATCTCGCTCCTCGATAGCCATTTCATGGATGGCCTCTTTCGCTCGCCAGTATTGGCCGGCTTGTAGCGACTGGAATCGTTCGATGCGTTCAATGGTGGGTTCAACCGCGGCCATTGCAGTGGCCGGGGAGGAGGAGTTCTCAGACATGTCTCATTCCCAATGCAAGTTTGGGAAGATCGTTTCATGAATTGTCGATATGCAAGGTCTGGAATGGTACCTGCCCACAGGAGGCAACGCCGTGTGGGCAGGAGGTCATTTAAAAGGTTCTTCTATCAGCGAAATTTGTAACGCTCGTCCTCAGTGAGAAACTGCCGTTCGAACGGTTATAGGGGTCGACTCCTTGGTTTTAATGGTCAACGTAGTGCCTGTCAGCGTGGGCACGTCGTTAACGGGGTTCACGGTGATCGTTATTGTGACCGGAGCTGACCATGCACCAGCAGTGTCTTGGGCGCGATATGTCACTGTGGTGATCCCATTCCAGTTCAGATTAGGAGCAAAACTAAGTGAAGAACCAGAAATGGACGCAGTCCCATAGGGAGATGTTGTGACGATCTGAAAGACCGTTGGAACAGGGGAGTCAATGTCTGTTGCCGAGAGCGTCACGGTCCCAGTTGTGTCTTCGTCAGTGACCATAGTCTTTGCATATGCTACAGGTGCATCGTTGACCGGGCGGACGGTGATAGTCACTGTTGCGATCCCTGACCACGCGCCTGCACCGTCCATGACACGGTAGGTGAGCGTGGTGGTACCGTTCCAATCGGGGTTCGGTACGAATTTGAGCGTGTTTCCACTGATGGTTGCAGTGCCATTCGCTGGCGCTGAAACGATCTGGAAGGTGTATCCGCCGGGTCCATCATCAGAGACGCTTAGCGAAAAGTTACCCGTGACGTCTTCATCAGTACTGAACGCGACGTTGCTGACTGTAGGTGTTGCGTTGTAGCAACTATTATTTACCGTGAAGCCCGAATAATTACGGAGACTGCCATCCGACCAAACCTGGTAAGTCCGAGTTTGGTTGATGCTGCCGCTAGGTGTATTCGCTGGGCAGGTGAGCCACTGAGTTTCGGTCTGGGTCGATTGATAGACGGCGTAGCAGGCGTTGTTGACTGTCCATCCCGAGTAGTTACGCAGGCTACCATCGGACCATACTTCGTAGGTTCGAGTTTGGTTAATACTGCCGGCGGGAGTAGTCGCTGGGCACGTCAACCATTGTGTTTCTGTTTGTGTGGATACTGGATATGCCGCTGCCACACAGGTGCTGGATTCGATGGACCAGTACTTTCCCCAGACAGGGTCGGTGGGCGATCGAAGGCCATATTTGCTGTTACAGGCCTCCCCAGGGTAAGGACCACCTTGTTTACAGATCCAGTTATTCTGACCTACCTGGCCCGCAGGGCATGGGAGCGACTGACGATAGGTGTAGGTCATGTTGCCGCCGCTATCAGCTAATGCGATGGGCGAAGATAAGGTAAGGAGCGTGATCCACCCCAGAGCCATCAGTTGAGCTGCATTCAACAATGATCGATAGGATCGGGATCCGAATAATGTCCTGACAAGCTCGTGATATCTATCCATTTATTGCCCCGGTGCAATACAGAGTAATTTGATTAAATCCGAAATTACCAAGTGCCACAGGGATCGTGGGGGCAATTCGCCCCTTGAAATGGGCTCCGATTTCTGTGGCTGCTTTCACGCAAGGAAGCGTAAATGAGCCTTGGGGCAGGGAACTGACGCAGCTGTGAGCGCATGAAAATCTTTTAGGGTTGATAAGGCCACTGATAGGCGGGCATTTCGAAATGCGGTCGTAAAGACCGCATATGGGGGAGTGTCTCGGATTACATCGACTGGCGTTTGATTTGGTCCTTGAGTTGGGTAGGCAGCCCAGTAATCGTCAGCTTACCGCTGGCCTCGTCATAAACCACTTTGTTACCCAGCAAATGAGCTTCAAAGCTGATGGACAGACCCTCGGCGCGACCTGTGAAACGCCGGAATTGGTTGAGCGTTTTTTTGTCGGCAGGAATTTCTGGCGACAGGCCGTAGTCCTTGTTTCGTATGTGATCGTAAAAAGCCTTTGGACGATCTAAATCAATCAACTCGGACAATTCTTCCAAGCCAATGGGTTCTCCCATTTTAGACTGGCTCGCCGCGTAGTCGACCAGGGTATTTGTCATCGATCTAGAGGTTTCCTCCGGCAGGTCCTCGCTCTCTACGAAGTCGCTGAAAGCTTTGAGAAGAGTCCGGGTTTCACCTGGCCCGTCGACGCCCTCCTGGCACCCAATAAAATCGCGGAAGTAGTCAGACAGTTTCTTTCCGTTCTTCCCTTTTATGAACGAAATGTACTGTTTCGAGTTCTTGTTGTTCTGCCATTCAGAAAGGTTGATCCGCGCTGCCAGGTGTAGCTGGCTAAGATCGAGGTGCCGAGACGGGATGACTTCGAGGCTTTCACTGACCGCAACGCCTTCACTGTGGTGAACAAGCGCGATCGTCAGATACTCAGTCATCCCCTGTTGATAGTGTGCGAATACAACATATCCACCGGACGTGAGGTTGCTTTCTTCCATCAGCTGCTGCAAATGCTCCACAGCGATCAGGCTGAGCTCAGTGAAGGTCCTGCCCTCACCGAGGTATTCTTTGAGCCAGCCACTCAGCGGATGTGCTCCAGACTCTGGATGGAAAAATCCCCAAGCCTTCCCCTGTTTGGAGTTGTAGTTTTCGTTCAGGTCAGACATCAAATGGTCAAGAGCACTTGATTCGGTCAACTCAGTGCTTGATGAGTGCAGGATTGCCGGGGAGCCGTCTGGTTTCTTTTCGATCAGGTGAACTATCGCGTGTCGTACGGGCATGGAGTTGATACTCATTGATAAGTGGAGTGAGTTCTGTGCCGTTCAGGAAGTGCCTTTCATCTGGCAGAACATGACGCGAATTGATATCCCCTAACCCTGGAGGATGGTTTCAACATTGTCCGCCTGGTCGCCGCCGGCGCAACGTCCATTGGATACCCTGCTGAGGCTTGAGACGGCACACTGGTTAGCCACTCGTGATGCCGCAAGTCGTTGCGAAATGGGAGCGGTCAGCGGATCAATGGATTGAGCCCGCCCATTACTGATGATGAGCAAGGCCGTCCATTTGATACCGCGGTTTGTGGCGTCAGGTTCGGGGTTGCGGCGTATCTCAATACGCGCACTTTGGTATGCCTGATGCCACTGCTCTTTGTTGATGTCGGCCGCTGCTTTGGCCGGAAGTGGGGAGGAGATTTGCAAACTCATGTTCTCGAACCTTTCGTAATGGATGCAAACGAATCCTGCACGAAGACCTGAATATGCAAGTCTCGTCAACTCGCCCGAAAAGTGGGCCGGATTGCGAACATCCAAATGGTGCTAGCCCACATGATTCTCGTACCAACCTAGGGGGAGAGCCAAAATGCCTACAGTTCGATTCATGGGGCGAAGAGATGTAGAAACGCATTGTCCAATGGCGCCGACGCATCTGGTTTCGATTTCAGACGGTGAGGACGATCAGGCCCAAATCGTCCAATCGCGGTGGGCTAGCGTAGCTTTCGAGTATTTCATTGATGGAGAGTACGACGAGACGCGGATGCTCATGTTTGGCGCAAAGTTTCCTGTTTCATTTCAGGACTACCTTTTGCCGCCTCAGGCTGACTCAGTAAGGTCATTGGTGGATCGATTAGCCTCGACCGGGCTCGATATCGTCGTGAACTGTCAGGCAGGTCGTTCTCGCAGCGCTGCATTGGCGAGGTACATTTCCGAGCGGCATGGATACGACCTCAAGCAAGAAACACCTGATGCTAATCAGACAGTGCTCAGGTTGCTTCGGCGGGATTCGTCGCTTTGTTCCACATACCGTGATGTTACCTCTCCTAGTTCAAGTGACCAGAAGGCTGACGGCGCCGTGCGAGCGCTTCTCAAGCTATTGGGGCTCTGGACACCGACAAGGCAGTAGAAATAGGGGCGGGTCTCGGATTTGAAATAAATCCGAGATCATGGAAATTGTTGCAACAAAAACGACTGTATTAGCGGGCTTGAGAGGTTACAGCTGTCTGTACGTCACTTCATGTCGGTTGGGGAATCAGTTCCGAGGCAGAGTATCGAGGCCTGCGTCTCGATTCGAGGCTGGTGATGACCCACAAGGGACAGGCCTTCGAGCTAGCGTTCAAGCGGCGCGAGCTTGAGAGCGTCCCCGAGGTGTATCGAGCTTGTGATGCGCTCCAGCAGACGATCAGCAGGCTCTACCGACAGGCAGGCATCAAGCTCGGCAGCTCGCATAGCGGGAGTCGCTCGCTGGCTGCTAGGGTGCTTGCTGCAACCAGCGACGTAGAGACGGTGCAGACCATCCTGGGCCATCGAAGCTGGACCACAGCAAGCCCTATCTGTCAGTAGACCAAGCAACGATCCGGCGAGCTTATGAGTTGGCCCTCGCCTAGCTATTCGTCCCCGAAGCGGTGTCCATTCTGGGCTTGCGTAATGCGGCAATGGGGGAAAATACCTCCGTCGAGTTGGGATCAAGCCCAGCGTCTTTATCCTGGCCATCATCTAACTAAGGCCGAGCTTTCGACAGCGTTGTTGTGGGGGGGGATGTTCGCAATTCCAGGCATGGTCATCGTTGTGTTGAATGATGGTCGCAACCGTCGCGACGAATCGTAGGAAAGGTCGCCGTACCCACAAGCCCGCCTCCGTGCGGGCCTTGTCAGTAGGAACAGGGCACTTTCAGCCCTCGGGATCGAGCAGGAAACAACACATGAAACTGGATCGCATCACGGGTAATAGAGATAACTACGGCGCGCACCTTCAGGCGTTCTGCACTAATCCAGCATGCCGAAGCGGCGCATTCGGTTTCGCTGTGTCAGAGCAGCCCCAGGGCGCAGAGAAGTTGCCTGACAATGTTCATCTGTATGAATGCCGTACTTGTCAGCATCGTTTTGAAGTTGAGGAAACGTCCTCACTTCCAGCAGAGATTGCCCCTGTAGTTTCACCGCGCACTACAAGCATTACGACCCCATGCCCATGGTGTGGCGAGAGAAACGAACACAAGGCAGATGGCTGGCCTTTGGTAAATGTCGATGGTTTTTTCAAGATTTCACCAATCACAGCTTTCGGTGTGGATTGCCGCGAGTGCCACGCTGTTTACTTACTCCGGCCGCAAGCTGAATAGTTCCGGGAAAAGTCGCCCAGGTACACCAAAGCCCAGCCGTCAAACCGCTGGGCCGAAGACGTAGAAACTGGCCACTTTTGGACATCGGGATCGAGCACGAAACATGACAGACATTACGACAATTGGTGCGGGCTTCCAGATCATGGGCGGTCTGATCGTAGTTGCCATCGCAATAGCTTATGTAGGTTCTCAAATTGTCGAGCAGATGGAACGCCGCAACGATTTGACGGAAGCCAAATTGCGTTCCGAGGGTGTCCCCCTGAGCGACCTTGAAGGCGAGTAGGAAAGGTAACTGTGAGCGACCAGGATGAACTGAACCGCGTGGTGGACGACTTATCCGATCTAGTCCGGCAACTAGCCCACCGACTCGGCAAAGCTGCGCCGGATAGCGACCTCCCGTCGAAGCCCTGGACTATTTAAAGCGCAATGGCCTGCAAGGTAGCCCACTACGCAGCACCGAAGGACAGCGATCTAAGTGATGAGGAGCCTACGGGATGACACCAGATGTGCATAAAATTGAAGTAACCGTTCGCACCAATGAGGGCGAGGACAAAACTGTACCTGCCTCTGATGTTGCGGATGCCTTGAAAATTGCCAAAAAGCTGAGAACACCGGACAGCTACATGGTCTGCATCGTTCAGGATGGCGTGCGTACGATGCGTTGGGATCGACCAACTGTAGAGGGTGAAAACCAGTGGCGTAAGGAAGATCCTGGTGCTTTCGAGCTGCTTGGCTCTGTGCGTAAGGTTACTGTGAAGTATGTTTCTTATGCTGAAGCTCAAGCACACAAAGAGCAATGGCTGGCTGAGTCTTGGCTCGACAACCAAGTCTATGCTGACGGTCTCAATGCCCTAATCGCAGAAGAAACCATTCGCCTAGCTCCGTCGGTACGGGAGGCGATCATTAATGTTTACGAGGGGCTCGGCATTAATTCCATGCTCAACCTGATTCGAAAAGCGCCAGTATTGGTCGAAACTCACCGCGAGTATCAAGCGTTCCAAAAACGGCTTAGGCCGCTCGATCCGATGTACGCACCCTTCTCATTCTCAACAGAGTGCTGCGGCATCAAACATCCCTCCGTCGACCTGTCCTCCACTATTCAGGAACAGCTAAAGGAACGGGGCTTCAAACGCACCTTTGTCGGCTGGAGCGATGCACGGGGAGTCCAGATCGAGCAATGGGACTGGCTGGAACTAAATCGTGTTCGTTGTGATGCCACCTCTACCTACGGCTGGTATGACCCGGTTGGCATCCGGGAAATATACGAAACGTACGCGGGTGCTATCCGCAAGCTCCAGAAAGAGGCTGGGCCAACGGTACGGGCGTTTGAACAAAATCACAGCGACGGCTGGGCTGCATACCGCGACGGACAGCTAGTGTCAGCCTGCAAAGCAGACCCAGATTCGCTCGAAGGCTACGGCTGGACCTCGGGTTGGCAAAGCGCATACAAGTGCCGGGCTGATCTACCTCATGAGCAAGTACAAAGTCTCCGTGCGTCAGGTCTGGTAGTAGAGATTTCGTTCGACCAGATCCCCTTCAAGTTAAGGCCTGACAATGGCGTCTAAGCGCCTCTCCAAAATAGAACGGAAAACGCCCAGGTACACCCAAGCCCAGCCTACGCAGGGCAGCGGCAGTAGGTAGAGGGAGGCGCGATTTACGCGCCCGCATAACAGAGAGTTATCCGACTGGTCCTACTGACAGGGTGGGCTCAGGGGTAAAAAGATTCTTTCAGGGCTTGCACTTTCAAGATCGTGCGGATGATGAGGTCATTAATTGTCGAGGACGATTCAATGGCAAAGAACCATCACCATTCCCCTGCTCAGCGAATCTGTGGGCATGTGGGTATGCACGTTTTTCACTATACGGGTCGCAAAGGGCAGGCCGAGGAAAATCGATACGCTGCGAACTCGCTCTGCCCAGAATGCGCTGGTGTGATTCGAGTGTGGTTTGAACAATCTGAGCCCGGTTTCTATAAGGTCGATCTCCCCAAACTGGTTTCCCGTTCGCCAAATCTCATATCTTGGGGCAAAAGGGTTCGTATCGCGCAGTTGCGTAAATTGGGCCCGGTGATGAAGCGAATGGCCTCAGAATCCGAAAGTGACCCGCTCGCGGCGCTCACACTTCAGGTGCTGACGATGATGTTCAAAATCGACTCTGCAAGCTTTTGGGTCGACGTTGATAAGCACACCTATGGCACTTACACACTTGGCTGGGATCTCGAGGCGCTCATTCGAGGACGAGAAACACCAACAAATCCGCTGGGCAAGGCATCTGTGTTTGGGTATTGGGTGGCTCGAAATGAGCGTGTTGCGAACGACGCGATCGAAGCTGCGGCGTTGCTCAAACCCATTCTGAAGGAATACAGGCGAGGTCTAGTAGCAGCTGAAGTAGCAGCATCCACTTAGTTAAACTACTGGTTATTGAAGCCGTCCTTGGGGCGGCTTTTTTGTGGCGCTTTACCAGAGATTGGCCCCGTTTTGGGGGGCGGATCCGGAGCTGAATTGCTCCTGGTCTGGGGAGAATTGCATCATCCCCACCAGGAGAAGATCAATGAATCAAATGCGCAATGTATCCCTTCAAACGCTGCTGACGCTTAGCTGCCTTAGCTTGCTCATCCTGCCTCAGTGCTCTCATGCGGCCGGCAACTTTAACAGCGCTGCTGATAACCTCGATGACATGATGGATCTGGTGTTCAAGATAATGCCTTACACCTTCGGGTTAATGATCCTCATGGTAATTCTTCAAATCGTGAGAGCGATGAACACTGGAACTTCGTCTAGACCGATCAACGAAGTGGCACCGAGAGCCCCACTCGTAACGCCGCCTGTGCTGCAGGCTCCAAAAGCAGGTACAGAAGATCACCGTTCTGTCCTTGCCCCCACGACTGTGGAACAGCCGGCATCGGTGCCTGGTTCAGAAAGTGGGGAAACTGGCAGCCGAAAACTACATCTTGATTGACGGATCATTTTTCTGATCAAGACCTTGCATCTCCGCAAAACTCCGGAAGATAGATCGTGGGAGCTCCTCCTGGCCGGCTCCAGATACCGGCCATGTCTCCACTCGAATGCGGTGCTTGCTGAGCCTATTTGCCCCAGTTCGTGGTCCCAATAGGGCAGGGTCAGCGCGCTCCTTCGTGAAACACTAATTCCATGAATTTGCCGAAATCGTAAGGGATTGCCATGTCCAAGAATGAAGCTTTAAACGACCGTATAAATACGCCACTGAAGCTGGCATTTCCGGTCGTTGCAATCGAAACCTTTGAGTTGGCCAGGGCCGCTCAAGTCATCTCTGCAGCAGCAACTGACCTGAAAAAGCATTTCTTAGCAATGCCTTTTAAACAGGTCCCGGACCCAGGTTATATCGCCAAGGTCGCTGGCGAAGCACCCAAAGACAGCCGTGGTGCCGTTATTTTTGACCAGTATTTTTTTGACCGTCAGCGTCTAAATGCAGAAACCCTACCCAGTTTGAAAGCTTCACTTGCCGCTCTTGAGCAACACGGCATTACCTACGTTATTGCCGGCCGCGACTCCTTGGCCGAAGAGTTCGTTTATCACATCGATCTACCAGCCATGGATCAGGCCGAAATTATTGAAGTTCTGATGAGCGCCGAGCGAGACGTTGAGCGATCGATTGGTAAATCTGCCCAAGTGCCTACTATTTTTGATGAGCGTGAGCGGGTTGTTATTGCGAACCACGCCATGGGCTTGAGCCACACTCAAATGCGTAACGTGTTCATCCTTTCGGCTTATCGCAAACACAAAGCGCTTGACTATCTTTCAGAGGTTCGGCGTGAGAAGGGCCATATTCTGCGTGATGTGGGTCTGGATGTTTTGGAACCGATCGACATTCAAACTGTTGGTGGGCTCGAGCCACTGAAGTCATTCCTCAACATCCGTAAGGCAGGTTGGGATAAGGACTTGCCATTAAAGGGGGTGCTACTGGCGGGTGTTCCTGGTGGTGGTAAAACGCTGATGGCCAAGGCAGCTGCAGGTGTGTTCGGAACAACTCTTGTTCGTCTAGACATGAACCGCTTCTACTCGAAGTACCAGGGCGAGACTGAGGCCAAATTCATGCGTGCGCTTCAGACAATCGACCAGATTGCGCCCGTTACCGTTCTCATGGATGAAATCGACAAAGCGTTTGCACAAGGCGAAGGAGACAACGAGGTATCGCGTCGTTTGCTAGGTGCTTTCCTTTATTGGCTTCAAGAGCGAAAGAGCAAAGTCTTCATTGTCGCTTCCGCCAACAGGATCAGTGCCTTACCGCCTGAGCTAATGCGTGCTGGACGCTGGGATCGCAGCTTTTTTATCGATCTACCCAGCAAGGATGAACGCGTAGCAATCTTCCAGATTCATTTGAAGAAAGCAGGTGTCACCGTTTCCAACTTCAAGATGGACGAATTGTTGACTGCAAGCACTGGCTACACCGGTGCTGAAATTGAGCAGGCGGTGGTCGATGCTCAATACCTCGCGTTGTCGATGGATGCTCAGCTAAACCAAGGAAACCTCCTTGATGCTTTGGGAGACATCAGTCCTGCCAGCGAGACGAGAAAGGCAGATATCGACGCGATTCGTAAATTGGGCGATCAGGGCTTCTACAGAGCCAACACCCAGGATCAAAGCGAGCCGCTACACAACGGACGCCAACTGACCGTCGATTGATATTAGGAGATTGCAGTGAGTCATATTGTCAGAGCTAAAGTCGCTGTGTCCTACACCGACATCGATGTTCTTATGAAGGCCTTATCAGGCCTGGGTAACCTCTACCAAAACGAGCAACTCTACCGAATTGGCGTAGGGCTCACTTCCGAACGATACCAATTGGTACTGGTTGATCCAGCAAACTCCCAGCATCGCCTGGGGTTCAATCTTGAAAATGGTGTTTTCAATCAGTTTGTCGAGAACTACGGTTCGTCCGGTGCCTGGACCAACTCCGTGAGTTCGCAAATTGTGGACCGTTACTTGGCCTATCACTACGCCAAGCAACTGGAAGCGGAAAATTACAAGGTGTCAATCGTGGCTCAGACCGATGGATCTCTTGAGGTTGTGGCCGAGGAGGTGGTGTGGTGAAGCGTGTTGTCGTGAACGTCAAAGGCGGAAATGTGAGTGCTGATTTTCAGGGGTTTCAAGGTCGTGCGTGTGAAGATCTTGAAAAGCGTATTCGGCCGGAGGGCAGTGAGGTGAATGAGGTAGAGAAAAAGCCGGAGTACGACTTTGTGACGTCAGAGTCGCAAACCCAGACAGTGACTTACTGACGTCCACTTGGCGGCGGTCTGGCAGTTCGGGGTCACTCCGCTGCCTGGCTGCGGCACCCTCCAGATCGGCTGCTAGGTTCTTTCAACAGAGATCACCTCTTGAATAAATCTCTCCCCCATAAGCGCAGGATCGTAATCCGTGACGGCGTTATTGTCGGATTTGCTGACGAGGTATGCCTTGTCGGCCTGCAGGTCGACACGTTCCGCAAGGAGCGTGTGTCACACGTTGTTCCGAGAGCGTTGCTCCTACAGATGGTATTTACGGTGCTGAGAAGATTTTTCTCTGACACCTCTATGGTTGCCGGCTGGACCAGACGATGGTCGTGTCAATGGAATGTGCGCATTGATAACACGACATTCGGCCCCTTCGATTGCCGGGAGGAGGCAATAAAGTTCGAAAAAGAGAAAATTTACAGGATGGGGCGTTTCACTCAATCGATCCAAAAGGGCGAGGGGGCGTCATGAAGTTCACAAGCCGATTTTCTCTTGTACTGCTACTTGTCCTTGGTGTGGGAGGGCATGTGTTCGCTCTACCTTCCGGCGACGAAAATGATGGCGCACTTATCAATGACGGAGCGAGTAGCAGTGGATTCAATGGGTCACTAGGGATTAAAGAATCAATTTTGCTTAGCCGCGATCAGTGGCGAAAGGTAATTGTGGATGGCAAGACACAAATTGAAATTTGCCCTGGTCGGTACCGGGGTACCAGTTGGTGTCGGGTGCCTGATACCGAAGGTCTCAACTCGTTCTTGGGTGGAATGGTTACCGGTGAAGCCTATCCAGCTGAAAAAGCTATTCAATTGCTTGCAGGAAAGGATGCACGAATCCTGGAAATGCGAGAAAAGGGTGGAACTTTAGAAATACTCTTTGGCGCACGCTTTGATGGGCATACGGTTCGCCGGTCCGGTATCAAAAGCATTGCGGTGGCGCGCCCCACTGAAGAAGACAAAGCCGGTGTAGCAAGTGCCTCGATTATCTTAAATATCGGGGTGGCGGGTTTGATATTTGTTTGTCTTGGCGTTGTTCTCGTTGGAGTCTTCGAGGTGCGCGCATCGCGCAGACGCCTTATCGATGGGTCAACCATGCAGGAGGCAACCGTGACGAGGTTGCGAGAAGAGCAGCAGCGCTTGATAAATCCCCCTGACAGGACGATTCGCCAACCTGCACCACTGCAGCCCCTTGCTGAGTCGCCTAAGCCGAAAGCTGATAGTCCAGTTATCGATACCGGAGCCCACACCGGTGCCAGCAAAGGGAGGAGGCTGTATATTGATTAACGACCTTACTCCATAGTCAGTTCGTTTCATGCCTGTCCGGGCTCACTTCTGGGTCCAATTAAACTCCCTTCCTGCTTGTGCAAGCCGATCATTGAGTTTCTCTACGAGACTCGAGGAAGCTATGCGGCTCATCACACTCATCACCGGGGCATCGCTGAATGCCGGATTGTTATTTGCCTCTCTACCAGCTGGTCATTGGCCTCTTATGCTCGATGCGGTAGCGATTGTTCTGGTTGTTATTTCCAGCATCGCAATTTATCGATGGTCTCCGAGCTTTATCAAGCTGGTCCTTTTGATTTGTTATCTGTCTTGGCTCGCTGCCGCAACGACGTTGGGCTTTAGCTCAGCACTGAGCATCGGGTCATTGCAAACGACTCGCGGGTCATTTGTGAGCGTATCAATCGTATTTGTTTTGCTGGGGGCCGGGTTAGCTATGTGCGCGGCTGCGGGTTACTTGGCTATCGTCGAGATGCGTAGACAGGCCGCTCGTGAACGCAATAAATCCGCCAGCCAAAAAAGACCCACCCACAAGGAGTGTGTAGGAGCGCTGTGATTGGTCTTTACATTCACGTTTCAGCGGATCTAGCAGGGAGCTTATGAGAAATTTTTTAACGGTATTGGTGGGTGTTTGTGTCTCATTGAGCCAGTGCGCAATTCAAGGCGTCTCTGGTTTTTTCGAAGTGGCTCCAACGCTTGGGCGACTGGAGGACGCTGAAGAGGGGAGCGAGCATCTTTCAGTAAGGATCGAGCCGTCTAAGCCGCTCATGTCAATTACCGATGCGGAGCAGCGTCTTTTAGGCCTGGACGGGGTCTATAAGGCAACCGGTATGACACACAGGCTTCATGCAGGCGAATCTGTTATTTGGATGCGATACCCAACTCCAGCTGGAATTGCACGAGCATTGGAATATAAAGGACTGGTAGGGGAGCCAGTCCAACTCTTTGAAATATAAATAGATGATGGGTGTGGGTCCCATGATGGGAATTAGCAGGTCGCCTGATTAAGGGGTAAGGCAGGCCTTGTTTGCGGGTACCCTTCAGTCGCTAGGAGAGCTTGAACTGCACGCATTCTTCGGCTTTCGAAGTCACCACTGAAAGCAGGTAAATGTGCTCGGATCCTGCAGATTTTTGCAGTTCTAGCCCTAAGCCAGTTCGCATCAGAGGTGAGGTTGGCTCCCGGATTCGAAGCCAGAATGGCGGAAACTTTTAGTCGTAACTCATCAGTCATTCGCACTCGACCGAGGATGTGAAAATCACTATTTCGTATCGTCGCGCAATCTGCATGGCTCATTGCCGCGGCATTGGATGGAATGCCGCAGGCGAGTTTTCGCGTACCCAGGATCGCGCAAGCTTCTTCAAAAAGCTCACCGCCGCTCATTTCGCCAACCTGAAGCGGAATAATGACTCGAACGCCCATACCAACCCATTTCCGTATTGAGTCTGCGTAAAGCACCCAGAGCCTTCTCGTCTCCACCTGGTCACCAATTACGTCTGGCGCTACGACGCTCAGATTGGCAGGTTGAATGGTGTTGGTCGCAATCGTCTCGTAGGCGCGAATGACTTTGCCCCAGTCCAATTCCTGCTTCTTCTGGAAGGCTGTGAAGGCGCCGCTGTCGACAAACGCCATTCCCCCCTGGTCTAGATGTCTTGGAATGGCGAGGTGTAGTTGGGCCAGCGTCAAAAGGGTCGCTACCACGCCTACTGGCATACCTAGTTGAGCTATTGCTCGAAAGTCTGAAAAGCTAGTCATTCCTGAGTGGTACGCAATCTGCCACGGGTGGTCTGGTGTGTTCATGGTCTGGCTCAAGCTCTGATTTGTCACGATTTTCATCGGGAAATCAAAACTGCAAGTCTGACCAGATCTGCTCCATATTCAGTGCCAGATCACCAGCATCGTGAGCCTCGGAGTTGAGATGCTAGCGGGAAACCATGGAGCGAAAACTGTGCACATAGAATCACTGTTCAATGATCTTAGCGTTCTAGGTCTCAAAGCCATTTATCCAAGTGGTACTGCTCATCCCAGCCATCAGTCGAGTCATGAGGTACTTGGAGGCTTTGTGGCGCCTGGCCGATCTGGTGGGTACCTTGTTCGGTACTGCAGCGTCGACCAAGAGAAATTGGTCGAAGTACTTCGACGCCACGACCTAAAAGACCCTGAAGTATTCAGCGCTGGCATCATATTGAATTCGATTTCAGTGGATGATGAGCGCGCATTTCTGCGGGAAGAGGCTTTGCAGGTCCTTCATGAGGGCCTTGCCTTTATTCGGTCGCAGCCGGTTGGCCGTCAGCGCCAAATAAGCCATATCGCAGATGCCTTGTATCTAATTCCGCTGTCCGTAACGGGCATGGACGACAGAAGCCTGGAGAACTTAAGAGATCAGGTTGGAGCGGCTCGCTCGCAACTGAACGGCGCCGGCGCCCGATTCAGGAATTTGCGAAACACGCGTGGTCGGTACTCTCCGAGCATGGGCATTATCGCGATACTGATTTGTGTGTCTGGTTTTGACGCTGGCCAGGCATTTCTTAATCAACGATTGATGTACGCAGGGGTCGCAGGATTCATTTCTCTTTGCCTTGTCGGTGTTTTGGTGATGAGCATTTGGCGCGGAAAAAGAGAACGAGTCGAGGGTAAATCAGCGTCCTAGACTTGCTTTCATCGACTCTGAACGTCCTGTATCTTTTCCGGGCTAGGAATTCCCCGTTAAAGCAGGAGGCTTAAAGAGACGGTAACTTGTCTGTTGGTGGCTGCCTTGCATGTTCGAGAAACCATGAGAGCGTCAATCCAAACTCCAAAGGTGTTTGGTATGACGACCGAAAAATATCCTGAGATTCCCCTCGCGTTCAGGTGGCATGCAATTAAGGTGGCGCTGAAAAAACAGGGGTATTCGCTGACCTCGCTTTCCAAGCAAAGTGGTGTTACGGGGATCGCCTCAGCCGGCAAAAAGCATTATCCCGCAGCTCAAGCGGAAATCGGCAAAGCCCTCGGCGTCTCAGAGAAGATTCTTTTCCCTGAGCGATACGATGTGTCTTGGTCTCAAGAAATGCAGGCGCAAGTTGAAGAACTTATGCCCGGCTTGTTTGCGCTGCCCGAGACAGAGGAGCCGAAGCCGCTCTTCATCACCATGGTGGAAGAAAAATCTTTAATGGCGGTCGATATTTCGTCGATCCCTGCAGAGGAGCCTTCCAGGCTCGCTTGGGTTAAATCTGAGCTTCGAAATCGTGGGTTTGTTTTGGGTACTCTCGCTTCACACATTGGTGTTCCGCGATCAGCTCTGGATAACCTGGGAAGTGCTCGGTCACCTTCGCTTCAAGCGTTGGTGGCTACATGCTTAGGTATCGCTCCCCAAACAATCTGGCCGGAAAGATACGATGACAAAGGTGTGGCCATCCCTTCGCGTCGCAAAGTTGGGCGTCGATGGACTGATCGAAAAATGGAGTACCAACTCGATCTTTCAGAAGGGCTCTGGTTACCCATGCGAGATTTGACAGGGCTACCAGGCATGGGCAACGACGTCACATTCATCATCATGCACGGTGAGAACCTGGGTTGGAAAATTCGCGAGCGGTTCGGTGTTTATGAGGTTGCATTCGATTCTTTGCCAACAGAAACCCGTTCCTTTCTTTTGCTCCCCACCGCAAATCGAAACGTTAGCGCTGCCCAGGACACATTTCACGAGGTTCAGATCGTTTCGCATAGCGTCAGCAAAACTCAGGGTATTGTTGCTGTAGCTCATATTGATGGCGGGATATCACTCAAGGTATCCGATGGAAAGTCGCTCGTTGAGGTTGTGCTTGATCGACGTGACGTTGGGGCACTCGCACCAGCTCTTCTCGATGCAGCCAAAGCTGCTGCAGACTCAGGTGGCTAGTTCGCGGTGAACGTGGCGGCAAAACGTTGCATTTAAGGCATGGGTTGTAGTGTTGAGAGGTGCAAAGGAGAGACGAATGCCACTACTGAACGTTAGCCCCTACATCGAACTAATCGCGACTTCTATAACGATGGAAATCATTTCTATCTCGCAACACGAGGTAGAGGAATGTCTCATCGCGGCCTTGAGTCGCTTAGGTAACGATGCCTTATGGATTACCGCCGGCGAAAGCTTGCTGGTGCATCCGTTCGCAGTAATGTCACTCATGGACGACTGGCAGCAAGCCTTAGCAATCAAACTCTGTCTTGATGTCGAATGGAGCGATCAGGTGTTGCTTGATCCACAGTATGAGTTGACCACTGCCGCATTTCGCGACTTGATTCAAGCCTCCGCGACAGAGGTGCTGAGAACACCATCCCCAACCATGGAGCGATCTTCAAACGACCTGCGTGAGTCAATTTCGTTGTCGTCCTCGAGCGGTGAACCCTTGAAGCAGTCGCTGATCCGGATTGCGAGGCAGAAACAAGGGCTGAAGTTGGTCTCCGCGGCGTAGGATTGTATTTGGGCCCGTTCCAAGGGGCAGACACACCCCAAACGATGGCGAGAGCTGAATAGAGTTGCCTCATACAGGCCTGCTTGACCAGGTCGCGGGATTTATAAGGCACTCATCAGATGCAGATACGGTTCGGCCTCAATGCCCTTGAGCTAAAAAAGCATAATCAAGTCCAGGTCATTTGGGACTCGGATAAACTGGTTAACGGCCATACGCTACTGGTCGGAATGAGTGGTGCAGGTAAGACTTTTCTACTCCGGAAAATGATCTCGCACATGCTCCAAACGTCTGGCTCATCCGTTCCGCGTATTCACGTGTTTGATATTCACGGGGACCTTGAAATACCAGGCGCCTCAGAGGTTCGCTTCAGTGAGCGTTCGAACTGGGGGTTAAATCCATTACGAGTGAATCCCGATCCTCACTTCGGTGGTATTCGCAAGCGCGTTCAAGCTTTCATTTCGACAATAGAGCGAAGCATGAGGGCTATGGGAACGAAGCAGGAGGCTTGTCTTCGTAATCTTCTGCTCGACGTATATGCCCAGTACGGATTCAAACAGGATGATCCTTCGACCTGGGTGGTCGAGGAGGAGACCGCGGTCATCATGACCGACGGCCACGAAGATAGGTTGTTCATTGATGTCCCGAAAGCTGAGAAGGATGAGGCAAAGGCCCTCGGGGCTCGCTGGAGCGGTGGGCCATTGTATTCGTGGTACGTTGCGCAAGATCAGTACCAAGGCGCTATCACGAGATGGCCACCTAAGCTCATGGCGCGGACACATCCATGCATCAAAGACGTGCTCCGGATGGCTCAGAATATTCACCAGCAGTCGTTTTTGGGAACAAGTGCTGAAGCAGTTAGCTACCTGGAGGTTGCGAACCGATCAGCAGCGGCCTATCGGAAAAAGGCCATTCAAGCGTTACGTAAAGGTGAAGCCAATTTCGAAGATGAAGCAGCGAAGGTCGACCTGGATAAGGCCAAGGCGAAGGCTATTGATTCATTCACGACTTACGTTGAGGCGATCACCACCGGCAGAGAGCTGACATCGCTAATGAAGTACGACAGTACAGATGTACTGAAGTCAGTGGTCGATCGGCTTCAGAATCTGGATGCCATCGGTATTTTCAAATCCGTACAACCTCCATTCCACGAATCAAATCCTGTCTGGCGCTATCACCTTCAGGCGCTCTCGATGACTGAAAGAAAATTATTTGTTCTGTTTCGTTTGGAGGAGATCTTCCTGGCGGCCGTCGAACGCGGGCCACAGGATCGGATTCGAGACGTAATCATTCTGGACGAGGCGCATGTGTTCGCGGATGAAAGCGAAGACAACATCATCAACACGATCGCAAAAGAGGCGCGAAAGTTCGGTCTCATGCTCGTCGCGGCCTCGCAGAGCCCAACTCACTTCCCACAGGATTTCGTTGCATCGGTTGCGACAAAAGTTGTGTTGGGCATCGACGAAATATTTTGGAAGCCTAGCGCGACAAAGTTACGCCTTAGGGAAGACGCGCTGGCGTGGGTCACACCAACCAAAACGATGCTTGTTCAACTGAAAATGAAAGGGGAGACCCAGAATGATTGGCACTGGTGCAGCATTGCGTAGCGCAGTGCAAAAGTTTCTTTTGCTTGCCGTGTATGGGTTGCCATTGGCGAGCAATGCGAGCGAAGTCGATATCAAATCGCAGCAGATGTTGGAGCGGTTAGAGAGTATTTCTATGCCAATCGGCCGTGGGGCTATCTTGCAGGATCGCCTTGGGTGTCTCTGGAGCGTCATGGAAGGGGAAAAGGCGCCTCGCCTGGTGCGAGTGTCAGACGACGATGGAAAACCTCTGTGTAGCGCTACAGCGGACGCCACGGTGGACAAGGCTATTCCACCTGAGGAAAAGTAATGATTTAATTGTGTTTCTGTCCTGGCGTCTGTTCGCTGGGCTTTAAAGCTGCACCTTGCAGCACCTTTTTTAACCCTTGGGGGATCTCTTCCCCTTTGGGGATGGGTCCTCCATTTTTTTGGAGTGAACCCATGAGAAAACTACCCGACCAAACCGAACAATCCTCGCAATTCGTTCGTGAGCATCAAGAAGAAGTCGACCACCTGTTGACCGCCTGTGTTGAGGCCGGTCGCCAGTTTGTCGATCTGCACGGCACGATGTTGCAAGCAGGAACTAACGCAGTTCTAACTCGATTTCTGGATTCAAAAAATCCGGTGGCCTTCATGGTTAAGTTGCGAGAGTTTGCGTCTATTTTTGCAGGTACTTCGGTTTCATTAAGCTACTGGGGATTGGTTGACGCGATTGGTGCGTTGGCTGATGCCGTCGGTACTCAGTGGCTGTTCATGTCCGAGGAAACTCGGCTTACCAGGCTGCAACACTCGAAGGAGCACCTGGGTGAATCTCAATTATTGGTGATTGCCTCCTAAAGGAGCCGACCCGTGCACAGAAAAAAAGCCCGTCCCTTTATCAGGGGCGGGCTTTTTTTATAGCGTGTTATGTCTGGGTAATACTTCATTGCAGTACGCGCCGGCGTTCGCGTCGTGGATCAGAGTTCTGTCAGGTGGATGAATCTCTGCGAGCGACATCTGGGACATTGATTCCAGATTTGCAGCGCATCCTTTCTTTTGCCCCGATAGACCGATCAGTTCCGTAGGAATTGCGGCAGCCAGAAAACCGTTGCTGACCGCTGCACTGAAGCCGATGAGTAAAAGCGATCCGATCCCCAGGCCGGTTGCTATTGTTTGCCTTGTCAGCACGATAGTGACCTCAAGCGATTTGACCTGCTTGAGGCTACGCCGAGCAACCTACCTGGGGTCCCTGATTGGTACCAAGGAAGGGCAATCGAGTTCCCAGTTAGTCGATCAAATTACGGATTGCCTCTTCGTCAGGATGGCGCTGGGCAGCAAGTTTAAGTGTGGCTTGTTCTCCTTCCGTTAGGCTGCGGTAGCCATCAGGTTGGGTGGTGTCGATGATGAAGTTGACCTGCCCCTTCAAAGCGTCCTTTAGGCCATAGAATTGGTTGTACTGGATCAGTTTGTTGGATTCATCCTCGCGTTCATCAGCTACAACCATTAGCTGACCTAAGGCAATCAGGTTTGCGGCGATCGATGCGCCCTCGAGGGTGATTGTTTCTTCCGCCATGCCGTAGGATGCGCTGACCTGATCGAGCGCAGGGAGAACCAGCGCGACAGCTCCGTTTAGATACTTGCGAAGCTCGTAAGCACCGCCTGTGTACTGATCCTGAAGGAGGCGTCGCATCGCGGTCAGAACGGTCTGCTCGAATGCATGGCAGTAGGTGCCGTAGATGTCAAAGAGAGTCTGTGGTGTGAGCTCGAGTACGGTGTAGGGTTGAGGCGTATTGTTCGATTGCATGATTGAATTCCTGACGATCAGAATCCTTAAGGTGCCTCAATATCTAATAATGCAAGGTCCGCTAGAGCTGTCGAAATCACCTTGCAAATTAAAGAGTCCGTTGTAGCCTCCGATAGTTATGCCATGCCTAGGATCAAGACCTGGGGGCTGAGTAACGCACCGGCAGTCGCTGGGCTTCGTGAAGGAAACCGATTTTTGGCAATCATTGATCAATCTCAATTGGCTGGACCAGCAGTTACTTTTGGCAGATGGCCAGGCTGGATCGCCGAAGCAATTCCGGTTGCGGTTCGGGTGCTGCCCTATTTTTTTTCACTGACGTTTTTTGCTGCAGTAATGGCGATCACTTTGCTACTGGTGGTTGGCAAGGCAGCATTCCATCTGTTTAGTTTGGCTAGTCCGCTTGTATTTGTCCTTATAGCGCTATGTGCTTGGAAGTCCGGAATCCTACCAGGAGGTGCCGTTGTCCGAAGCAGCGTTGGCCCAAGATCTCCATGGCGAAGATTTTTCAAAATTGCAACGCCCTTGGCCCTCGTTATTGGGGGAGTTTTAAACCTCATCGCGCTCGTGGCGATGATTGGTGCAGATGCGATAGCTTGGAAGAGTGGTGTCTTGCCCAGAATCGCTTTTCCGATGGAGCTGCTCGATCCGGAGAAGCGCACGCTGCTTGTCATTTTGTATACAACTGCGGTTGAGCAGCAGTTAGGGCTGATGCCCCTCTTCGTGGTCATGGGCGGCCGCTTGGAGCCTTTCCTCATTGCTGCGGTGGTTTCGCGCCGTATAACGTGGTATGAGGCCTCCAAAATTCAGTCATCGCTGACTAAAAGCGAAAAATTTTGCTTGGGTCCTATGCGTTTACTGGTTCTTGGTGGTGTCTGTCTGCAGGCCTCAGCCCGTATGCTTGATGCCACGTCAAATTGGCTGGGGGTCGTCCTATTACTGATGAGCATCTGTGGTTGGCTGTTCTATTGCAGCTTGATTACTGTGGCTTCAAAAGATTTAATTTGTGTAAAGAGTCAAGAATAATTAATACGACGGCGGATTTTGGTCCGCCGGTTTTTTAATGTGGTGCTTCATTCGTGCGCATAATCTCTTCAGTAGAAATCAAATCTCGAATTTTTTGGTATTCTTTTAAATCCCAAGAAAAAACCATTTATATAAGTTCTGAAAATCAAGCATAAAGTCCAGGTGTCAGTTTCGACGCATGGCTTCGAACAGAATTTTGATGGTAGTGTGTCACCTTCCGAAGCGATATTTAGTTCTTCAAAAGCAGTGTCGATCATGTCATCGGTTAAATTCTCGTCGTAAAATGCATCGGACACGTCAAATAAGTGGCCAAACTTATCAAGTATAGTCAATGGATACAGAGTTCTTACAGCGTTCCTATGCATTTTCTTTAGAATGTCAAGGTTTGGAATTTGATTGATTTCAAAGTAAGAATTTTGAAAGGTCTCGCGTCTGAAGTTTAAGTTGTGAAGTCCAAAAAATCCAATTGGCTTCCACCCCTCAACAAGTTTTGCAAGAAGTGCCTCAGCCTGTCTTGCATCGCGTATTGACGAGTCGGAATACGTAATTAGCTTCGCGTAATCTTTGTTTCGTTTGATTGTTGAAGTGCTTTCGCCTTTAACGCCAAATACTAAATTCCAATTAAATGCAACTGGAGAGGAGCCTCTCATCCATGCGAACGCATGGTAATGTGGCATGCCTGTCAGGTCGCTAGCTTGAATTACCGTAATAAACATTCTTCCTGAGACTGATACGCGCTCAGCGGCAATAATTCCGGTGTCAGAATTTTTCGCTGAGATAACGGCATAAAGATCTTCGATTATTATAGAGATGTTTTTATCAGTAATGAGCTCTTCGTCGCGAGTCCAGCTTTTGATTAACTCTGCTATGGTAGAATTAGATGCTTTCTTGCTCGTCTCAACATTCACAGTTGACGGTGTTTTAGCGTCCTCACTGGCAAAGATACTCAGTGATGTCTGCTTAAATTTTGGTGGTGGCGACGGGATCTGGGAATACGAGGTGAGAGTGTCTAGAGATAGTTGTCTTCCTGCTTCGGCCATAACATCGCGCTCGATCTCTTTAGTCGAGCTAATTAGATCTGAGGAATACTTCCAAACAATTTTTTCGTAAGTTCGTCGAGGTACTAGCTTTAAGACGCTACGTATGTCAGCGGATGTCATGCTAAATGTATGAGCGAAGGTGCGTACTTTTTTGCATAGCATCAAATACTCAGCAGTGTAGGCCTTTTCATGTTGGTCTATTAACGTCCCATGGGAATGGCATACCCAAATCCCGTTTGTGATGTCGCTTAGTTCGTCTGGTGTTTTGTTCGAAGGTCTAGGGCATCCAGTTTGAGTGGCACCATATATGTGAGCTGCGACTCCGATTCCCCCAGGCCTAAGCTGGTCAGTAGGCGTGCCATCTTTTTTTTTCTTGGTAACGGCCATTGTTGTGGGTTCTAGGCAAAGTTCGTAGCTACAGGTATGCCCAGCATCAGCTGCTAAAGCTATTTTTGTTTCAGGAGAAAATTCTGCCCTGCATGTAGATGAACCAGTCTTTTGATTTTCTGCCACGATGTTTTTTCACGTCGGTTGTGTGGTTGAAGGATGTGTCAAATGCGATTCGCATGGCAACCTTTTACACGGCGTGGGGACGGAAGGGATTTCACCCAAAAAAAAACCCGACCTCAAGAGGTCGGGTTTTCTCTCCGTCACCGAAGTGAGGATTTGTCTTAGCCTGATATGCCAGTTTCCTGGAAAACCCTGCAGTGCAGGGTGGAGGCGAATCGGTCCTTTGGTAGGCTTTCGCTTTCCATGTAACCGACTCTCGTACCATCTGCGACTGCAGTTGTTTTTTGGATAGGATCATCCGAGGCACCGACTGCTGACCTCGCCGTCCAGAAGAAGAATCTTCTGAACAGGATTCACACAAAAGTGTGAACCCCAGCTTTATGGACAGTGGCAGCCTTCTGGACGTCTAAAATCAAGTGGCGTCTGATCTCGCAGGTGAACTGGAGATTGGACTAAATTCTGGAAGGGTGAAGCATTAAGAATTGCTGCAAGCAGCTAGGCTTACGCCGTACTGGTGAACAGGCACCAGAAGAAGAGGCTGAATAATGCCATCCCAAATGCTGATTAGCAACATGTGACCCTTTCTACCCGTGAAGTCTGACACTTGGGCAAAATTAAGGCCCGCAGTGGGCCTCAATGCAGGTCCGTGCTCTAGACTTGAAGCCACTTTTCGACTTCGCCAGCGCCGTGCTTTTCCTTCCAGCTTTTGAGAGTTTTGTGATTGCCGCCTTTGGTTTGTACCATTTCGCCTGTGTGTGGGTTTTTGTAGACCTTCACGACACGCTGTCGCCGCTGTGCGACAGGCTTAGCGCCAGAGCGCTTCAAAGCCTGTGGGTCAAGCAACAGGATGATGTCACGTAGACTTTTATTGTGCTGTTCCATCAGGTCCCTAAGTTTTCTTTCGAATTCGAGCTCCGCTTGCAGACGCTCATCGCTGGAAAGTTCGTTCAAGCGATGTTGCAACTCCTTAATGTGTTTTTCCGTGCTGCGGTATTCATTGATTAGGGACATGGGAGGTCTCCAGTGGTGGATAGGGGTTGTGCGCCGGCGACGGACAATCAGCCATGAGAGCGTTGTGCGGTTGACCAGCAAAGGGAGCAAACACTCCCCAGTGCACGTTCATCAAATGTCAGATTAGCTCCTCCTGTACTAAGCGTCGTGACTCGGCATGTCATGTCTTCTTGCATCTTGGAATTCTCCTGTTCAATGGACGTACGAACGAGGAGATCCACCATGATTCAGAGTCATAATTCGCTTCGCGAAATGATGAAAATGGTGCCTACCCTGAACTTGGTTGTTGGAGAACTGAGTGGTGGCGCACCAGCGTTATTTGCAGGTACTGAACCTATAATGCGATGCCGCAACACGGTAGTCGGAGCTGCCTATGCAGAGCTGATTGTCGCTGCTTTACATAGCCTGGAGGCCCTAACCAGCCACAACATCGATTTAAGTCTAGCCGGCGAATCAAATGAGGCTAATGGTGCTGCCGACCTTGACCAGGTAACCCAATTGATTCGAAACGTCCTTTCATTGCAGCCTGAGCTCGCACCGAAAAGTGACCTATACACCAAGCTTGTAAGGGCTGCGGTTGAACCTTTTTTGAGGTCGACTTCCATAGCTCCTATGTTGCCCCAGCACTCTTCTAAATCGGGGGGCACCCAGATTCCAGAGTTTTTAACATGGCTCAGTCAAAACCGCGGCGAAACTGAGCATCTTTCCCTAGTGGAGCTAACTGGTCTTGCCACCTCCTGGATGAGAATGAATGTTCAGTAGTAATCACGTTAATGAGACTAGTTGGCCAGACTTTGCTGATTCGGCAATGGAATTGCTCAATCCAATTCGGCGGTTTTTTAAGGCTGCTCATCAGCATCATCAGCCTCAAAGTACGAAATCCTTTAGCGTCGGTGAGGGGAGTAATACGCGGTACCTGGCATGCGAGGTACGACGATCCGATCTGACCATTCAGACAGACAGCGCGGATACGAACCGGGTTGATCTTCGATTCTTTATTGGCTACGGGGTGTATGGCACCGTCCAAACGGCCGCTGCGGTGGCAGGTCTAAAAGCGGAGCTCCAGGAAATGGTCGAGGGTTCAATCTCCCACCGCCAGATCCGCAATGCTGAAGGCTCCTTCAAAGCCGTTTTCTCCGACGGATCTATGACGTTGAAGGCAGAGGGGAATACCCAAGGGTGGATCATTCAGGTGTGCCTGATGATCCGTGCGAGCGCTATGACTCGGGGATTAGCGGTGAGCCATTCGGCTCAGAACTGAATTTTTTGATTTGTTTGGCGAGCATGTGCTCGTTATTCAATGGCCAGCAGGCCGAACCAGCTGCGGTGCAGCATCTCGACACCCTTGCGGGCTCATACCCCGTCAAGGGGAGGAGCCCGTTAACTTTCGGAGCCCCTCATGAAAATAACGTTTTTATTGCTTTTGTCTCTTGCACTTTGCGGCTGCGCCGGCAATTCACGAGTGGAAGATCCGGACGCAAAGCTTTACAACGCTCCAGCGCGAATCGTTCCCGTATGTCAGCGGTTCAGCAGTGGGTACCAATGCATGTGGATTGAGCTTGGTCATCCAGCTGCAAAACGCAGTGGGAGTGCTACGCGTGGAGTCGTAACAGAGCAAACCATTTAAACGTGTTCTATTGCGCAAAAAAAAACCCCGAGTGATCGGGGTTTTTTTATGCCGGAAGGTTTTTCCTGAGCTTGTTCAATCCAGTGCCAATCTGGAAGCAGACCCACGTGAACCAGGCCAGCAAGACTAGGTAACCAACTCCAAATTTGATTGTTATACCTCCCAGCAAAAGCCAGCCAATGCTCCACCAACAAACCTTCACCTGGCGGCGGAAATGAGTTCGCCAAACCTCATCCTGGCATCGAAGGTTCATGTGGGCTATGACAGCACCTACGACGGCAGTAATCCCCACAATAAAGCCAGCGGCGTACAACCCGTAAACCAACAAAGCAAGGCGATCTGGGCTGAGCAATTTTGACAAGCGATCGGTTCGAATGACCTTCATTTCCATTCCCTTTGTGGCGTTGCATGTTACTGAATGTGCTTCCCATTGAGCATGCCTCCATCAATGCACATTAAGGGCGCTATTCGAGATGCAAAACGGTGCCAATTACCATCTAAAAGGATGCCGATGTAACCTTGCAGTTAGAACGCACTATGGAATGATTTGAGCATCATTCGGATTGAAACCTAGAGGAGAGGGGATTGATGAATTACCTTGGAATGGCGCTTGCGGTGGTTATCGCATCAACGGCGGGTTGCGCTATGCACGACCGTGTAAGCAAGGCCCAGTCTGAAGGTGTGGGTTCCGCGCCTGTGGCTGGTGTTGAATATGAGTTTCGTGACTCTGATGTGGTAGCACTCAAGCACGCAAATGCCACGCCTTTGCAGTTCCGCACAGATGCTACTCCGGTGGATAAGGTGTTCAGTGTGTTGGGAATGCCCTCGCTTAAAGTTGCACCAGCTGGGTCATACACAGCAAATCAGCTCCACACGGCGACGGCCGAACAAACGAAAAAATACATCTCATCGGTCGCCACACCAGCTGGTCGAACTGGTAAGGACATCGAGGCAATTGGCTTGAATGCCATTGGCGGAAATATGGGGGCCGCTGGCATGGCCCTCAGTTTGGTAGCCGGTTCTCCAAAGTATGATCCTCGCGTAAACCTCGGATTTCTTGTGTGCTTCGAGCATGCAGATCAAACGGCTAGTGTTACGGACGCCGTTTCAAATTGTTCGAAGAAAATGAATGCGATGTTTGCGTCTGCAGTCACCAACGTAACGAAAACCATCAATGTCCAAAATGGTCAGTTCCGCACGGGATCAATAGAGACCGAAGCTGGTGTCAAGACAGCCAAGGTTTTCTTGGGGCGCCGCGGGGTACTTGCCTCTGATGGGTATGCCCCGGCCGATCGGGGAGGATACGCGGCTCGTATTGTTGCCATTCCAATCAACAGTGAAACGACCTCAGTCATGGACAAGGTCCTGTTCTTGGATAACGGCAATGTATCGGCCGCTGAAGTAGCCTCGGCTCTTTCGAGAAGTCTCCCAGAGGGTACTGCTTTTTACCTTCCCGATCAGAAAAGCGGGCCAGTTGCCGCCTACTGATTGCAGAGCTATTTCTGGAGTGGGGCCGGTATTGGATTGGCCCCAGCCTTTGTGTACCATCATCTCTCACTCGGCCTTTGGCTGATCCCTTCGGGGCAGGTACAGCTTGACCTGAGCTCTGCTAATTCAAGCAATCTTTCAACCCACCAGGGGACCTCATTCCCCTTCTGGGGCATGGGTCTCCAACTCTTGGAGTCCTTATGGAAATTTTGCTCTACATCATCGCCATGTTCGGTGGCTCATACCAATACGATCCGCAGTTTTTCTGGTCGCTGGTGGCCTTCCTCGTACTTGCCGCTCTGGCGATCCTCTGGGGCATTGCTCGAGTAGGTAAGGGCCTGGATCGCAATAAAAACTGAACCTCGGATTTTGCCGAGCAATCTCGTAAACCTTAAATGACCCGAGCGGGGCTACTCCCGTTTGGGTGTGGTCTCGCTCCTGATTATGGAGTAACCATGAAGCCTCTAATTGCATGCCGCCAAGTACTCGGTGTGGACACATACCGCGCAACAAATGAACAGGCTCAGCTTGTGACCCTGGCCATGCGTAGCTACGGCCATTTGCTAAAGGACGGCACACCAACCGTTCACCACTTCAGTTTCGATCAGTTCGCTGACGCCATTGAGGCTAATTACTCTGTGACGGCACCTCAGACAGCCGCGATCGTATCAACGCTGAGGGATGTGCATAGCCTTCAGTAAATGGCCAACAGAAAAGCCGGCTTAGTCGCCGGCTTTTTTTTGCCCTCAGAAATGCATTTAGGGCTTTGGGTTTACGACCTCAGAAAAGAAACGGATAGACCACTGAGGTGAGGTGGGGGGCAGTTCTTCCCATATGGTGTGAAACAGACTCAAAAGAAACTTTCTTCGAGCGCTATCAGTGAGTGAGAGGGAGGCCGAAAGGCCAGGTGAGGAGGGTACTTGCAGTTCTGACTCTGCATGGATGATGGAGATTCAAATAACTGCTGGAGGCAAACGTGACTAAGAGTGAATTGCTGGCGATGCCGGCGTCGAGTTACATGAACAAAGACCAACGTATTTTCTTTGCGTCACTTGTTGGGCAATTGGTAGAGGCGATTCGAGCCCGAATTGAGGCGAAGAAGCCAGAGCTCGAGCGTGTCGAGTCGTTTTCCGATCCTACCGACACTGCAACGCTTGAAGAACTTCGGCAACGTGTAGCTGTAGAGATTCAGCGCGACACCCAGCGTATTAAAGCCCTTCAGGAAGCTGCACGGCGAATTTCCCAGGACGACTTGTTCGGGTTCTGTGAGATTTCAGGAGCTGAGATTGGCTTAGCCCGAATGCTACTCCTACCGGAAGCTCGTTTATCGGTAGAGGAACAAGAGCGCCAGGAGCGTCTTGCTCGCCATCAGTCACAGCGAATTGCCTAAGACAACCAATTGCGCATGGCCGGACTGCACCTATGGCTGGGACTGATTGACTGAGCCATAGGTCATCCAGGTGTTAGGTTGGACCCACCGCAAAGGAAAATGAGATGCAGCCCTTGAAAACCTATAAATCACTTCGCAGCTTGTTTTTCTTGAAGCGAAAGGAAGCTCGATCCGTACTGTCGCGTTTTGGTCGCGAGGAGAGCCGTCTTCGTGAATGTGAACGCAACCTTGGGATCCTTGATGCTAAAGGCGGCGGGAGGGGGCTGAGCCGAAATGACATCTTCCTTTACCGCTCCTACCAGGACCAAGCTTCCTACTATCGGGTGAGGATGGGGGCTCTGGCTTCGACCCTCAGTAGCTATGGAACCGCCTTCTATGAGCTGCTGGAACAACTGGATCACTACACAACGTTTGATGATCGACTTACTCTGCTTAGCGCTCGATATCAGGAACTCCCCGGCAACAAGTGGAACAATGCGTCACTGCATGAGTTAGTCGCCCGCTATAAGGCCGAGGGAGCATCTCTTGACGGTGGAAGAGGGCCGGTTCTCGCGTGTTTATTGGCAATGAATGGCCAGTTAATTTCAGAGCCAAACCACGCACGACAGGCTATCCAATTCCATGCGCCTATCCTCCAAATAGCACCTGCTTTGCGGCTTATCTCAAGTCGGTGATTGCGCCCAAAATGAGGGGCTGATTGGCCCCTTCCAGCTAGACAATCCTCTTAATGTTTCCTGCAGTGCTACCACTTCAGGAATCGCCATGACTCTTCGCCTCAAAACGTTTATTCCAACTGTTCTAACCGCAGTTGCTCTCAGCCAGGCTGTCAGCTACGCAGCACTCAACGTCTGGGGGGAGCAATACATGACCAGCAAGATGGAAACCGCGGCCTCCATGCGTGAAAAGGCGGAGATCGAGGAGTACTCGAAATCGCAATTCGCGAAGTTCTCAGCTGCCGCGGACGAGGTGCCGAATGACGCGCGCGTATACGGTGAGTTGAAAGCACGATTCACTCTGGCCGAGTTTTCCGACATGGAGTGTCCTTTCTGTAAGAAACTTCACCCAAACCTCAAGGAGATCGTTGATCGCTCCAATGGTGCAGTCAATTGGCAGTGGCGTCATCTACCTTTGAGCTTTCACAACCCAGCTGCCACTGACGATGCTAAAGCAGCTGAATGTTTCGCCGAACAGAAAGGTAACCGTGGGTTCTGGGTTTTCCTCGACCAGATCTTCGAGAAATCTGCAGGCAATGGTGGTGGTGTGAAAGACATGTCCGACATCGTCAAATGGCTTGGCGGCGACAAAGTCAAATTTGCCCAGTGCATGAGCAGCGACAATTACAAAGACCGCATCGCCGAGCACATGCGTATGGGCGAGAAAATTGGCGCGACAGGCACGCCGGCCACCGTCATCATTGACAATCTCACCGGCGAGAAAGAATTCGTATCAGGGGCGCAGCCAATCAGCGCGTTCATTTCGATCATGAAGAAAATGATGGTCGGGGAGAAAGCGGAAGCTCAGGCCCAGGCTCAGAAAGAACAAGGTCAGCCGATTGATGGTGGCGATGTCGTCTCGCAGAAAATTCTTGGATATGGCTCCCGTGCTGATGCTGCTCCCACGGTGGATGCCAAACTCCCCGCCGCCCCCACTGCACCAGGTTCACAGCCGGCGAATGGCGCCAATCTTGTCTCCAAGTAATCCTTTGGTACAGCCCCTGTGGAGGGGGCTGTACCTCAATCCGTAACAGGAGACCTGGTTTGTCGTCCTCTTCGATTTTATCTTCTCCAAGCGTTGTAGGTGGCGTACTTTTCCCTATCGCTCTTGGAGCCGCGTCATTTCAGATCCTGGTGCGATACGCCCCAGCGCGCATGTCCGGTGATGCAGCGAATGCTACAGAATGGATTGGTTATGGACTTTTGGGGTGCTGTGCGCTTTTCGCGATCCATGGTCTGTACGAAATAGTCGCTGCAGTTTCATGTCGATCGCCAGTCAGGATCCTCCCGCAGAACCTGATGAGTATCGACCCGCGCGAGGATCTGAGTGTCATCCCTCCACTCGAAGGAGAGTTGACTGATGAGGCAAAAGCCGGCGTTATTGAGCTGATTGCTGAATCGACCAGCTGGGAGGATTTACAGGAGCTTCTCTCTATCCATGGTTATCGCTTGGTCGCACACGGTCGCGGTTTATGCCTAGCGAAGCTTGACGCTCAAATTGAGGTCCTCTGCACCGTTAGAAGTCTTGGCAGGGGATGTGACTTGCACAGTCTGCGATCTCGACTTGGATCTGTCCCCGCCAATCTTAAATCCCACGATACCTGAGTCAGTTACCGGCCATTTGAATACTGATTTTCCGTCGTCTCTCATAATCCCGCATCATGCCTATGATTATGGAGTTGACGGCTAAACAAATCTTCGCGCGAGTGGCAGCAACGTAAAGCAAGTTGATTTCATCATCGCGTGAGCTTTCGGACATCTCCGGGTCAAGGGGGTCGGGGAAGTCCTCCTCCAGGCTGACATAGTCGAACTCCAAACCTTTGGATCTATGTGCCGTCGAAAGTATTACGTCTGCAGATCGTTCGTCTTTTACTGTGAGCTTCCGAATTTGAGCTAAAGCCTCGTCCAGATGATCGTAAGAAGTGACAATTTTTATTGCTCGCGCCATATCGCGGTCCTTGCTGGCCTCCGCAATCGATACGTAGTCGTCCCAGTTCTTAAACTCTTTCAATAACCTCTTGGACTTGATTTTGCTCGTATTACCTTCGCTTAACCAATAAAGATCCTCGATGTCTGAGATTTTGTAGGAGTCTATTTTCCCAACCCAAAAAATCTTTTTGTTTTTTGATGTTAATTCAAGCGCTGACATTATGACGCCCATCACTGTTCGGTGCAGAAGGGCTGGACGCACAGCATCGCTATCTAGGACTGCTTTGACCTTGGTCGGATATCCTGCACCAACCACCTTGTTGGTTTCGCCCTTGTAGCTCAGAAGGATGTTAGCGATCGTTGCAACGGCAGGGCCAAAGCGAAATGATTTCGTCAGATACAAATCGACTGCTGTGTCTAGATCAGGATCCGAGAGGGCATTGTCACTACCTCTGAACGAGTACAATTGTTGGTGCGTGTCACCAACGAGAATTACCTGGCATGACTGAGATTTGGCTAATCCAAGAGTAATGCCATTGAGATCTTGAGCTTCATCCGCAAGAACAGCATCGTACTTGAGGCTCAAGTCAGGCTTGCTGAGGAAATAGAGCTTTAAATATCCGTCGTGGAGCATCGGTATATCTAAATCATCCGGATCTAACATTCGATTCCATAGCTCTTGTGAGCATTGAAATACTGCGTCGACAAAAGATGGAGACATCTGAGAGACGGGGCGGCCATTCAGTTGGGGCAGGTGGTCTTCATGAATAACCTCGATAGTACTGTTGAGGAAGTTGGTGACTGTTCCAATTGCAGCGCGGACTAGGTTCCAGTCATCAAGATTCAAAACACGTTTTACGTCGGATGGCCGTAAGTTCTCACCAAGTTTGTGTTTGTATTTCGCCGCCACTGCTTTGTATGCCACTTGGTGCGTTGAAAAACAGTCTACATTCCTCGGGAATTTTCCTGTTGCCTCATCAGCAATGCTTCGATTGTAGGATAGGTACAGAAAACGACGCCTTGAGTGCCTTTTGGTGTATTCAACCAAAGAGGTCGTTTTCGAAGCGCCGGCGAACGCACGGACACGCAAACGGATTTCTTTGCAGGCGAAAATTGCCTCTTGCTCGTCTGTCCAACTGAATGCCATGGCTACGTGATATCCCTCGGGTAATTGACCCCAATCTACCAAGAGGAAAAACGCTACATGCGGTAGACCGACCCTCTTTGCGGGACGGAAAGAGCGATGGTCCTCCAAAACTCAGCCTAGGATCTTGGAAATTTCACATCATGGGTGACTCGGATTGGCTGAACAGCAAATTTTGATCTGGCTTGGGGTGCAGTTCCTGCTGCTCCTCTTGATTCCTGCAGGGGTGATTTGCCTTCAGCGAGTTTCCACGAAGGTGCTGGTAAAGAGGTCATTTCATCTGCATGCGGTGACAGGGCTGATCGGTACCCCTTTGCATGAGCTATCCCATTTTATTGCCTGTGTTGTCTTCGGGATGAGAGTACTGAAGGTGAAACTGTATTCGCCTGACCCTCATACGGGGCTCCTGGGGTACGTCCAGTTCGCCTACAAGCCAAATTCTTTGGTCCACATGGTTGGGCTGCTGGTACAGGGTATCGCTCCCGTTGTGATGGGTTATTCGATAATTTCGTTTCTGTTACCTACGACATCCTCTGAAATTGATTTGCCATTTACGAACGCATCGACCCCATATGAATTGGGTATCAATGCGGCCTGGAGTGCCACGGTAGGCGCGTTCGTAAGTGGGGAGTGGGCTGGATGCGTAACGGGACTTTTGGCGCTTGTAATCGGCTTGCACGCGGTACCGTCGGTTTCCGACTTAAAATTGGCACTTAGGGGTGGAGTCTGCGTACTGCTGGTGCTCACAGCTTTTGGGCTGATTTCTCAGGTTGAGGTACCAGCGTCGGTGCCTGCAGCGCCGATATTCAGGTTGCTCCAAGCAAAAATATTTGCCTGGGGATGCATTGGGCTGGATATGGCAACTGAAGCCGTGACGATGATTTGTTGCATTGCATCGCTCAGTACTCTGCTATTGCAGATTTTGCCCAGTGTCTTGGTCGGAGTGTTGGGCCGTATAAGAAGATTGAGCGAACCGGCCGGCGCCAATATGTGTGGTTCAGTATCCAGCTCAACCACATTCGAACCTTTCATGAAGTCTCCTCAGTCGCCTGTAACAATTGATGGCGAAACGGGCCGGGTTGATCCAGGTTAGTTTGTCCAATTTTTGGGGGCGGATCCGCCACAGAACCTTTTCCTGATCCTTTAGATTTATGCAGTCTAAATAGAGTTGGGATGCCGATGAGGTCTGTGATTATCTTGCTGGCGCTGGTGGTCAATGTAGCCGCTGCTGAATCAACCCCACCTTCTGCGATAGAGCTGGAGGCGCACATCGCCTCTTCGCTTTCACAAGGAGATGAAGACGGTGCAGGAGTGTCATTGGCGGAGCTTAAAGCACTGGCTTGCTCGGGTGATCCCATAGCGGCTAGCAGGGTGGGACGGATGTATCTCTTTGGCAACGGAATGCTGGCAAGGGATTTGGATCGTGCTCGTTCCTTTCTATCCGCGGCTGCAATGCGTGGCGTCCCAAAATCAGCTGCAGACCTTGTGGTTACCATTATTTCAAGCTCAAGGGCACTTGATGATTTAAGAGAAGCTGCCAAATGGACCAAGGTTGCTCAGTTTATCGACGGTCCCGAGGCTACTGAAACCACGACAGAGCTTCTTCGGCTCGCTGCCGGAAGCATGGACCTAACAGTGGGCTACCAGGCCGGTGCTCGTTGGATTCAAAACTACCGGAACAAAGGAGGCGTAAATGAAGATCGCCCTTGTACGTCTAGCTAATCATCTACTGCCCGGCGGGCTACTGCTTGTTGGATCTGGTGTCGCTTTCACCTTGCTGCGGAGCTTAAGGACTGGCACCAACCTACTGGAGATGGTGGTAGGGTTCTCATTCCTCGCTGGACTTCTGGCCTCAGTGTTTGGCTTCGCGATCTGGGCGGCTTCATACGCTGATACGACTCTTAAGAGAGACATGTTCAGGCGTCGACTTGCTGAGTTGTGGGGAAGGCAAGTCATCCCTTTCGACAACAAGGCGAACTCAATTTTTCGTGCACTCAGACAGCGGCAATTTCCTGACCAGATGAACGGAACGTGCTGGTCATTTTGCATTGATACGGCCGCATTTCCGCGATACGAATCGCAGGGTTATATCCTGGTGAACGGTACCGTCGTACATATGGCGATGGTTTGCGGTGTTCGAGGCCGATGGCACGTTGACTGCTACCTACAGGCAGCATGTGAAAGGGAAGGGGCCGTGTTCATTGTCCAATCCGTCTGCGGTCCACTCAAAAGTTGGGTTGCTCAAGGTTCAGAAATCGGTATCGATTTTGAAGAGGGCAACGAGGGCCTGGCAGTCGATTCCATTGGACTCGTCCGGATGTTCCGGTCTGGGGTACCGAAAGTGTTGGCCCGCTTCGCACCAAGCACCTAATACAACTGGGCGGTCGCTAGGAGTGGTAACGAGACAGGGGAAGGATCTGCTAAGCGTTGCGGGTATACACTTTCACCCGAGGCGAGATAATCTCCATCTTTACCCTGTCGCGTGCCATATGGAGCTGTCACCAGGCGCTAGGCGACTGAACCGTGACAGGCGAACATACCAATGTCTGAAAGCCCCCCCTCTGGTCCTTCGTCAAAACAGACAAAGCAATCCGCCAAAACACCAAGTTCACCAAAAGGTGGAAATTCACGTAAGCCACGTCGGGCTGCAGATAAGGGTGCGGTCGCAAGCCCAGCTGCGGCGGGACCCTCAGGAGCTGTTCTTGAGGCTCATGTAGGTGCGCAGTATCTTCTACCGCTGCTTTCGGGCGGTGAGGCCCGCGGGTTGCCGGGCGTCGTAGTTAGCCGTGTTGCCTTCCAGCGTGCCGCACTAGGCCATCCGATGGACGACGTCATCATCACGGGGCGCGACCGCCAAGGCAACGTAGCAACTCTCGAGCTGCAGGCTAAACGCACCCTCGTTTTCACTGCAGGCGACAAGACCTTTGCAGATGTGGTGGCTCTGGCATGTCGGTCTGCGATCAAACCCGAGTTCAAATCCACGCGCTATGAGCTTGCCGTGGCGGTTGCGCGCACCTCAACCAAAATTGAGCAACATATCCAAGAGGTCCTTAAGTGGGCTCGCAACTATCAGAGCTCAAAGGATTTCTTCATCCGATTAAATCAGTCTGGTGCAGCACATCAGGCGATGAGGGATTTCGTGAATGCGTTTCGTGGCCATATGGAGACTGCTGGCGCATCGCACGAAGATGAGGATGTTTGGTTTCTTCTTTCACGCTTTCAGGTGTTGGTCTTTGACCTGGAGCAGGCGGGTTCAATCTGTGAATTGTTGGCTCGTGAACGATGTGCGTTGCAGCTTTCACCTCAAGATATTCATCGAGCTGGCGACCTTTGGGACTCCCTTAAGCAAATTGCACTGGAGGTTGACGCCGCTGGCGGGGATTTGGAATCACAGTCCCTACGAACGCGTCTTGGAAGCGCCCTAGGGTACCGTCTTGCTGGATCTCGTCAGTTGTATGTCGCTCGTGAGCGTCTATACGAGATCGTTGAGAATGCATTAGATACCATTAGAACGGATGTTCATGGTGTGGCGATCGACCGTACTGGATCGGTCATGGAAGCGCTGTCAGCGCTTGAACGCGGTAGGTATCTTGAAATACGGGGCGCCGGTGGTGTTGGCAAATCAGGCGTACTCAAAGATCTCGCTATGCGTATCGGCGTTGAGTCCCGTGTTGTTGTTGTCGCACCGAACCGTGTACCTGGCGGTGGTTGGCCAGCCATGGCAACAACACTTGGGTGTGAGGTGTCTGCACGTGAATTCCTGGTCGATTTGGCTGGGGACGGCGGTGGGATGCTGTTTATCGACGCTATAGATCGTTTTGAGGATTCAGGACAAAAAGCGACCGTCGTTGATTTGATACGTGCAGCAGCACAAGTTTCAGGCGTTAAAGTAGTGGTCACTGCGCGGTCAGATTTTGATTCAGATGCGCGCGAGTGGCTGCCAGCGAAGGCGATTGAAGAGCTTGGTGAAACTGGTCCATTGACCGTAAATGAGCTGAGCAACGATGAGGTCAAAATTCTAAGGATGGCTGATCCTGCGCTTGCCTCACTGCTGCGCCATGGCCACCCAGCTGAGAAATTAGTACGAAATCCCTATCGTTTGGATCGGCTGGCTCGAGCGGGAACGGCGGAATCCACAACTGCTTTCAGCGAAGCGAAGATGGCGTGGCAATGGTGGATCACTGGAGACTCTGCGGACTCCGCAGATCGCACAGATCGGTGTCGTCTATTGTATTACTTGGCAGAGCATTCATTGGCTACCTCGGGCCCTCTGGATTCCAGAGCCTCATCTTCTAAGGCAATCGAAACCCTTGTCGCAAGTGGCTCCCTTCGCATCGTTAGCGCGGTTCGCGTAGAGCCCACGCACGACGTTCTGCGTGATTGGGCTCTCGGTTGCCTGTTACATGATGAGCCAGATCGATTCTCTAACCTGCCTCTGAATCTCCCCGTTCCTGTGCGCCTTGTTCGGGGGGTGGAGTTCGCTGCTCGGCTACATGCTGAGTTCGAATCCGGTGATACCGCCTGGCGGGTTTTGCTCGAGCGAGTGAGCGCACCAGGCTGTCACGGTTCGTGGAGGCGTGCTGTCTTGTTATCGCTTGTTCGCTCGGAATTGTCTGATGAGGTCTTGAACCGATGCGCACCTACACTGGCTGCAAATAAAGCTGAAGCGCTTTCAGATTTGGTGCGGGCGGCTATCACGATCGACTCCCAATCTGCAGCGCCTCTTTTTGCTAAGGCCGGTGCTGACGTCAGCAAATTAACAGATGATTTTGTTCTTCCTCGCGGGCCGGCCTGGCTAAATCTTATCGTTTGGTCGCTTGCGCTTGGGGATCGACTGCCTCCAGCTGCCGTTCCCCTATTTACTGACCTCTATAGTCGTTGGTGTACTGCGCTAGCAGGATATGACGACTTGTCGCCGTTGCTCGTACACCGGCTTTACGAGTGGTTGGTCTTGGTCGAAGCAAAGCATCATTCGAGGGCGAATCCCTTCAGTGATGCCTCTCCGAAAGGAACCATCGCACTATCAATGACAACTGCTCAGGAGAACGATCTTCGGAGTAGCTTTCTCATGTGGTGCAAGCTTTGTCCTCAAGATGTCGAATCCTACTTTCGTGAGTTGAGCGATCACCCATATCGGCACGTTGTTTTCCGCCGTTTGATCCCGTTCATTGGAACTGCCGCCATCGCTGCACCAGAGGCTTTGGCCGATTTGTTCCTGAAGATATTGACCGAAAAGGACAAGGACGCTGATGACCTACATCCTTTCAGCGAGAGAGCTTTTTCTGGATGGGATAACGAATATTTTCCAGCGTCTCCTGCTCGGGCACCGTTTTTAAGTTTGCTGCTAGCAAATAGAGAACACGGTTTAAGACTGATTCGCGGTGTCGTTTCTCGCGCGATATATCGGAAAACGTTCGGTCGGGATCCAGGTGAAAACCATATTGAGATCCCCCTGCTTAATGGATCGCGTGTATTTCCTTGGTGCCAGTCCTATCTGTGGTCGCGTTCTGATGGGACCTATGTTGCCGCATCCGCCCTTATGGCCTTGGAAGCGTGGTCGCATATTCGGATTGAACGTGATGAATCGGTGGACCTGGTCATCGACGATATTTTGGGACCTGACGGTTCTCCTACCGCAGTCATACTGGTGGCGGTCGATGTCATGCTTTCCCATTGGCCAAAAACCAGAGCGAGTCTCTGGCCATTTGCTGCTTCAGCGTCATTACTGGCAATGGATCGTGAGCGCTTTGCGCAAGATATCGTAGCGGGGGATATGCATTTAGATTCATGGGTTCATCCGGAACCTAAGGGCGGAGCTAGACTTGAGGATTTGGTCCGTCGACCTTCTCGCCGTACGACAATCGACTCAGTGCTTGAAGACTATGGTGTTCACGGGCCAGCTGAGATTCGAGAAGTTATGCGTCATTCTTTGCAAACAGATGTAGCTCGAATTGGCCTTCCGGACTCCGACAACGCAAGCATGACGGACGCACGATTTGCTGCGATGTGTGCACTTAATCGACTTGATGTGGCGAATTATCAGGTGGGTGCGTGTAAAGCGGATGGATCTGGCCAAAGGCAGTACCAGTACATACCTCCAGAACACGAGGCCAGGCTTACCGCGGAGATCCAATCGAAGGCGCAAATCAGTTATGACGAAGCGACAATTCGTTTCGAAATGATGAAGGCCCTACTCGGAACCAAAAGCTCGCAAGTGCTTCTTGAGCGCTGTGTTAAATGGGCGAGATATGAGTATCTGCCGCCGAACGAAATTTTAGACGGCGATGACCAAGAGTGGGATGAAAGAACTCGCGTCATCGTTGCGGCCTTGGTGATGAGGGATGGCGATAAAAAACTGAGGGATGCTCATCGAGATTGGGCGGTGAACATCTTGATAAACATCGCAATGGTTGAACCCGCAGAAAGAGCGCACGTGCCACAGTTGCAATACAACACTTCTGGTATCGCGGCTGTGGGTTTACTCGGGGTGTACCGAGAAAATCCAGTCAGTGACAGTTTGCAGTGGCTGCTTCAGTTGGCAGCTAGACGACAGACGGGGATGGCATCACTGATGCTTGTTGAGTCGGTGGCGCCACGGGTCCTGGATCCCAAACTAACGCAGTCGTTCATTCGCTTAGGTCTTGGGTCTTCAGTATATGCCGTGCGACACCATGACGACGATTTTGATGGTATCGAGGACTATCGTGTACGCGAGCAGGAAATGACAGCGGCTCGTAAAAGGGCTGAACAAGATAGGTTGAAAAGTGCTGTGACGGCTGAGCATCGATGGCTGATAGGGGAAGGCCCCGAGCCAAGCTGGTCTGTTTTACCTGACCCAAATCCACCCAAGGAGAAGCACTCAATCAGTGTGGGTAAGGTACGTCATAAACGCATTCGTTCGATTCAACTATCACCTGCATTCGCGTTGGACGCCGCGGAGGCGGCTCCATGGATCTCTCTGGCAAATGAGCTTTGGCATGAAGCTCGTCCAGATATGCTCGCAGAGTTGGTACGCCATTGTTGGCCATGGACCGCCAACGCGAATGGTGTCGACATCGACGCGGACGAAGAACCGAGTGAGCTCGTGTACGAGTGGAATGATGCCTTTTTCTCTGCCGCGCTTGCCGTAGGGGTTATTGATGGGGGGGCTGGAGTAGAAGAGTTTGTATATGGATATCTCGAAGCTCTTCCAGAGGAGCGCTTCTTTGATGCAGCCGAATCACAACTCCATACGTTGGATCACTTATGGTTGGATAAGGGCTTGGTAACGGACCTTGCAGCAGTCTCAATTCGTGAATCCCTTTATCGAAGGTTGATTGATACGAGGTCTTGGCATCACGTTGCTTCATCTCGATCAATGGGGATAGCCATGCAACTTGCCGGTGTGGTTGCCTCGATGTTTATGGGGCACCACAGACTAGGTAAAGGGCCAATCTGTTATGTCCCGGCTGCCAAGGTGGAGCAAGCGAATTTACTTTTGCCATTGCTCACTCAGCTGGTGGAGCAAGCGCCCGGTTCTACCTTCGTCACTCAGGCGTTTTTAGGATTTTTGGAGGTGTCGCCTCAGGTTAGCCAAATGGCCTACCTGTCAACATCAGTTCGAGCATGGTGGCGTGAACAGGGGGCCAATTCCGAGTTTTGGATCGGACATGCGATTGGTCGGCGGATATGTAACTGGATTGATAAGGCCTTTCTTTTGCCTCCAGTTTCGCCCGAGGCGCTAGAGAGTGCGGATCTGGCAGCCGTTGTAGATATTCTCGTGCAATGTGGTACGCCCTTAGCCAGGGCGCTTGAGGAGCGTCTAGCAGGTGCGCGAACCCTAGGCGGTCAGTGAGTTCAGCAGACGGTCTCTAACGTAGGTCTCGGCTTTTTTGAAAAGTGAATCAACGCGTTCGCTTGCCTCATTATTTGCCCGCTCAATCGCTGCATGGCCATGCTTAGCAACAGCATCTTCGTGCGCTTGAATAACTACCGGATGTCCCTGGAGTCGCGACAGGTCTATGACGGTCATAGTCTGGTCGCCAGGGTTTGGGTCGGTTGTCATCTGTACCTGGGTGCTACGCGCGACCTCAACTCTGAATCCAAGTCGCTCATACAGAGGCACACTTTCCACGAAGCAAGAAAGAGAAGCTAACGGATATCGAGAAAGCATTTTTCGCATCAGAGCCGTGAAAATTCCACGGCCGCGGAATTCCTCGAGGACAGCCCCGTAATTTACTCCACAGGAATCCACTGAGTTTGTGATTGGCATGTACAGAACAAAACCAAGAGGTGCTCCTGGCTGCTCATCATCGAAGGCGACGAGCAGCTCTCCATGTCCACCACCTGGATGGCCAATCGCATTAAGGTACGCGTGAACTTCAAATCCCAGATAGATCTGGGAGATCACATAAAGAGGATGCTCAGGTGGGCAGGCATCTGTTCCCAATTCTGACGTATACAGAACCGCCATACGGATGATTTGCTCAGCTAAGGCCTCAGGTACTGCGTCTTTGTAGAGTGCAATTTTGATCATTGGTTATGTGTGCCATGGGCGTATTAACTTCAAAGTCGAGAGTGAGCCCGAACGCGCCTAGGGTGTGCCTCTGACAAAGGGGGGCGCGAGTGAGCGGAAAGACGACTAGATGGGTTTTGTCGACACCACTTCAAAATACTTGTACTTCTTTTTTTTGGCCTCGTTCTTGGCCTCTTGCTCAGCAACGAAGGTACTGAGGGTGTTCGCGTCATGGACGAACACGTCAATTTCGCCTTCAAACTCTCTCGACACGTGCAGTGTGACCCTTAATTTGGGGGAGTGTGGCTTTGCGGAAGCTTTGGCTTTCTGAACTGGCTTTGCCGTTGGAGTGACAACCGGCGCCGGTTTTTCGCTCTGTGACGGATGACTGTTCTGGCTACTGCCAAAGAGCGCTTGGCGCATCTCCTCTTCAGTCAGGTCTTTACTCATTGTAGGGTTCTCGCAACAGAAAAATAGGCGTGACGCTCGTGTGTCTTAGCGATTTTAGCCCCCTTATACGGAGATTGCTGCGACGAGTTTTTTTGCGGCAGCCAAAATAGAAAAGCCGGCGCATGGCCGGGTTTAATGAGATGGTCAGCCTGACCGAGAAGTCCTGCAGGTTTACGCTTGCAGGGCTTTTCTCGTTTTCGGCGGAGGATCTCTCATGAATACGATGACGCTTCTCGGTATCGACATTGGCAAACACAGTTTCCACCTGCATGGCCAGGACGCCAAAGGTCATCAGGTGTTGCGCAAGAAAACCAACCGCGGCCAATTGCTCAGCACATTGGCCCAGTTACCGTCCTGCACGGTGGTGATGGAGTCGTGCGGCGGCGCCCACTGGCTGGCTCGACAGATCGGTGCATTGGGCCACGAGGTGAAGCTGATCGCCCCGCAGTACGTCAAACCGTTCGTCAAAGGCAACAAAAACGACTTCATTGATGCCGAAGCGATTTGCGAGGCGGCGAGCCGCCCCGCGATGCGCTTCTGCTCGATCAAAACCGCAGAGCAGCAAACGCTTTCAGCCCTGCATCGTGTCCGAGATTCCTTGATTGGCCATCGCACCGTCGCGACCAACCAGATTCATGGCTTTTTACTGGAATTCGGCATCAGCCTGCCCATTGGCGCAACTGCATTGCACCGCGTGCCGGCGCTGCTGGACGACCCACAACACCCGGTTCCATTGCGTCTGAAGGGCGTGGTGATGCGCCTCCATCATCAAATTCAACTGCTGAATGATGAAATCAAGGACATCGAGTCCGATCTAAAGCAACAGTTGAAAGAAGACGATGCCGGAAGTCGTTTGCAGAGTATTCCTGGCATCGGCCCCATCACCGCCAGTGCGGTATTGGCCGATGTAGGCGATGCGTCGAACTATCGAAGTGGACGCGATTTTGCCGCTTCGCTAGGGCTGGTGCCGAGGCAATATTCGACGGGCGGAAAAACAGTGCTTCTGGGGATCAGCAAGCGCGGCGACAAGCACATCCGCCAACTGCTGGTGCAGGGCGCGCGATCCATCATGCAGCATATCGATAAGCGGGAAGACGCCATTGGGCCTTGGGTTCGGGAGCTTCTGACGCGTCGACACTCCAATGTCGTCGCGTGCGCGCTGGCGAACAAACTGGCGCGAATCGTGTGGGCGGTACTGGCCAAAGGCGGCCAGTACGACCCACATCCGAACGTTTGAACGTACAGCTTTACCACCGGCTTTTGCGACGTCACTGACTGATGACAGTAAACGGCAAACGGCCCGACTGAGAACCTGGCAATAAAATCAGCTTTAGAGGCTGAGGGTTTTTTCAGGACAGTCGGGAGCGGCTACTCATCGAGGGCCGAGCGTTGTTGACGCAACACTCACGACGAGCCCGAATACATTAGCGCAAGCCAGCTTTACCGAAAACAGCCCATGAGGTTGCAGGAGATGGGCTGACCATACATTTTATTATCCTAAACAATCCAATAAAATCCACAAAAAGTTCTGATAACCTAGCTATTTCTGGCCTTAACTCATTCACCTGTCCAATAGCGTTCAACGCTGCCTGACTTCATCCGACGATGATGTGGGGGGATAAATGGGGGGACAGCAGGATCAAAGGGGAAATCCAATGGGTAAGCTGAATCCGAAACAAGTCGAAAACCTGACCGAACCCGGCACCTATGAAGATGGTGATGGACTGCGATTGGTCGTAAAACCAACGGGGCGCAAATCCTGGTTACTCCGCTTCCAACTCGCAGGCCGTCGTAGAGAGATGGGCTTAGGCTCGTATCCAGATGTCAGCCTCAAAAATGCACGTATTGAGGCTAGCGCCAAACGCCGGTACTTAACCGATGGGATCGATCCACTAGCAGCACGCGATGCTGAACGTGACGCCCAGAACGAGGCTCAACGAGCTAGAGAGGCCAAACAACTGAAGTTTGAAACACTCGCAACGGAATACCGTGATGCTCACGGCGCGACGTGGTCGGAAAAATGGCGTAACGGCTGGCTGCGAAAGCTGGAGCTGTATGCGTTTGATCACATAGGCAAGCTGTCTGCCG